>NZ_SZXG01000032.1:5482-225872 GCF_005281305.1 Citrobacter sp. wls706
AACGGCAGCCCCAAGGGCTGCCGTTTTTTTATCCGTTTACGCCATAACTGAAGCGGTTTAGCTCCGACGCATCTCATCAAATATGGCCTGCTTTCTGCTATTCCTCAAGTAAAAAATCGCTTGTTCCTGCGGTGCCTCACAAAAAGGTTTTCTTGACAAAAAGCGACAAAATAATGTGATTTAAATCACGCATTTTGACATTAAGAACGGTATGCTGGAATCACCAAGACGGGAAAGACAAGAGGTAAAATTTATGACAATGAACATTACCAGTAAACAAATGGAAATTACTCCGGCAATTCGCCAGCATGTCGCAGACCGTCTCGCCAAACTTGAAAAATGGCAAACTCATCTGATTAATCCACATATCATTCTGTCTAAGGAGCCACAGGGTTTCATTGCTGATGCCACCATCAATACACCGAACGGACATCTGGTCGCCAGCGCAAAACACGAGGATATGTACACCGCAATTAACGATTTGATCAACAAGCTGGAACGGCAGCTCAATAAAGTGCAGCACAAAGGCGAAGCCCGTCGTGCAACAACTTCAGTCAAAGACGCCAACTTCGTCGAAGCAGAAGAAGAGTAGTCCCTTACATTGAGTGTATCGCCAACGCGCCTTCGGGCGCGTTTTTTGTTGACAGGGTGAAAACAGTACGGGTACTTTACTGACGTAGCCAAAGGAAAATTACATGAAACTTGTCCCGTTCTTCTTCGCATTCTTTTTTACCTTCCCCTGAATGGGAGGCGTTTCGTCGTGTGATAAAGAATGCGAAGACGAACAATAAGGCCTCCCACAACGGGGGGCCTTTTTTATTGATAACAAGAAAGGCAACACTATGACATCGGAAAACCCATTGCTGGCGCTGCGCGATAAAATCAGTTCGCTGGATGAAAAATTACTGGCCCTGCTGGCTGAACGGCGTGGGCTGGCCGTAGAAGTCGGTAAAGCTAAACTGCTTTCACATCGTCCGGTACGTGATATCGACCGCGAACGCGATCTGTTAGACCGACTGATTCAGCTTGGCAAAGCGCATCATCTCGACGCGCACTATATCACCCGCCTGTTCCAACTGATTATCGAAGACTCCGTCCTGACTCAGCAGGCACTGCTCCAGCAACACCTGAACAAAATTAACCCGCATTCCGCGCGCGTCGCCTTCCTTGGACCAAAAGGCTCATACTCACACCTCGCCGCACGTCAGTATGCTGCCCGTCATTTTGAACAATTCATTGAAAGCGGTTGCGCGAAATTTGCCGATATCTTTAATCAGGTCGAAACCGGACAAGCTGACTATGCAGTCGTCCCGATTGAAAACACCAGCTCCGGTGGGATTAACGACGTCTACGACCTGCTGCAGCACACCAGTCTGTCTATCGTTGGCGAGATGACTATTACGATTGACCACTGCGTACTGGTATCCGGCACAACCGATCTCGAGACTATTGATACGGTATACAGCCACCCGCAGCCGTTCCAACAGTGCAGCAAGTTCCTGAGCCGTTACCCACACTGGAAGATTGAGTACACCGAAAGCACCTCAGCGGCGATGGAAAAAGTTGCACAAGCTAACTCACCGCGCGTAGCCGCACTGGGGAGCGAAGCCGGAGGCGTACTGTATGGTTTGCAGGTTCTCGAGCATATCGAAGCTAACCAGACACAAAACATCACCCGCTTTGTTGTACTGGCACGCAAGGCTATCAATGTTTCCGACCAGGTTCCGGCGAAAACCACACTGCTGATGGCAACAGGCCAACAGGCCGGTGCGCTGGTTGAAGCGCTGCTGGTACTGCGCAACCATAATCTGATTATGACTAAACTGGAGTCACGCCCGATTCACGGCAATCCATGGGAAGAGATGTTTTATCTTGATATCCAGGCCAATCTGGAATCCCCCCAAATGCAAAAGGCGTTAAAGGAATTGGGGGAGATTACGCGTTCGATGAAGGTGCTGGGATGTTACCCGAGTGAGAACGTGGTGCCGGTCGATCCGAGTTAACGTGACAATGCCGGATGGCGCCAGGCTTATCCGGCATCTTACTTAAGGACGGCTGTCATTCGCCTGACGCAACAGCGTACGGCTTTCGCTCTGGAAGCGTTTCGCATAATCGCCAAACCAGTGTTCCACCTTACGGAAGCTGTCGATAAACGCTTGCTTATCGCCCTGCTCCAGTAAACCAATCGCCTCACCAAAACGTTGATAGTAGCGTTTGATCAGCGCAAGGTTGCTCTCAGACGACATAATGATATCGGCATAAAGCTGCGGATCCTGGGCAAACAGGCGTCCAACCATCGCCAGCTCAAGGCGGTAAATCGGCGAAGAGAGCGCCAGCAATTGTTCCAGTTGCACGTTTTCTTCCGCCAGATGCAGACCATAGGCAAAGGTCGCAAAGTGCCGCAAGGCCTGAATAAACGCCATATTCTGGTCGTGTTCAACGGCGCTGATCCGATGCAGCCGCGCGCCCCAGACCTGAATCTGTTCCAGAAACCACTGATAGGCTTCCGGCTGACGTCCATCACACCAGACAACCACCTGTTTTGCCAGACTGCCGCTGTCCGGACCAAACATGGGATGTAACCCCACCACCGGACCATCGTGCGCTGCCAGCATCGCCTGTAAAGGACCATTTTTCACCGATGCCAAATCGACCAGAATACAGTCAGACGGCAGACGCGGTAATTTGGCGATCACCTGCTCGGTGACGTGGATCGGCACGCTGACGATCACCATGCCTGCATCAGAGACGATCTCCGGCGCGCGATCCCAGTCCTGCTGTTCCAGGATCCGCACCTGATAACCTGACAGAGTGAGCATTTTTTCGAAAAGACGCCCCATCTGACCACCGCCGCCGACGATCACCACCGGTCGCAGAGAAGGACAAAGCGTTTTAAATCCTTTGTCATTTTCACTGGAGTAGGACTCGCGCATAACCCGGCGCAGCACATCTTCAATCAGATCCGGCGGTACGCCAAGGGCTTCCGCTTCCGCGCGGCGTGAAGCCAACATAGAGGCCTCCCGCTCCGGCACGTAAATCGGCAGCCCAAAGCGGCTTTTTACTTCACCGACTTCAGCAACCAGCTCCAGGCGGCGTGCCAGCAAATCCAGCAGCGCCTTGTCGACTTCATCAATTTGATCGCGTAATGCGGTCAATTCAGCAACCATAACCAACCTCTTATGCTACACGCGCCGACAGCTGGCCGTTTAAATCCTGGCTAATTTCACGCAGCAGCGCATCCGTCATTTCCCAGCTAATGCACGCATCGGTTACGGACACACCGTATTTCATTGCGCTGCGCGGCTGTTCGGAAGACTGGTTGCCTTCATGAATATTACTTTCAATCATCAAACCAATGATCGAGCGATTGCCATCTTTGATTTGCGCAATCACGGATTCAGCCACGGCAGGCTGACGGCGGTAATCTTTATTGGAGTTACCATGACTGCAATCTACCATCAGGGAAGGTCTTAGTCCCGCCTGCTCCATCTCTTTTTCGCATTGGGCAACATCTGCCGGGCTGTAGTTCGGCGCTTTGCCGCCACGCAGGATCACATGACCGTCCGGATTGCCCTGAGTTTGCAGCAGCGCTACCTGCCCTGCCTGGTTAATACCGACAAAACGGTGTGACTGCGCCGCGGCACGCATGGCATTGATAGCGGTGGCCAGGCTGCCGTCAGTGCCGTTCTTAAAGCCAACCGGCATCGAAAGACCAGAAGCCATTTCACGGTGAGTCTGTGATTCCGTGGTACGCGCACCGATTGCTGACCAGCTAAACAGATCGCCCAGGTACTGCGGGCTATTAGGATCCAGAGCTTCAGTTGCCAGCGGAAGTCCCATATTTACCAGTTCAAGCAGCAGCTGACGCGCAATTTTCAGTCCTGCTTCAACATCAAAAGAGCCATCCATATGAGGATCGTTAATTAACCCTTTCCAACCAACGGTAGTACGGGGTTTTTCAAAATAGACGCGCATCACCAGGTAGAGGTTATCGCTGACCTCTGCGGCAAGGGCTTTAAATCGACGAGCGTACTCAATTGCCATTTCAGGATCGTGAATGGAGCACGGACCACATACCACCAGCAGGCGCGGATCGCGACCGGAGATAATATCTGAAATGGTTTTACGCGACTGGGCGATTTGCGCCTCTTGCGCCTGGCTCAGCGGAAATTCAGCTTTCAGCTGCTCCGGAGTCATCAGAACCTGTTCGTCGGTAATATGTACGTTGTTCAGCGCGTCTTTTTGCATGATGGTGATCCTGTTTAGCTCGTTTGCGATAGTTGATCCTCAGCGAGGAGGAAATAACGATATCACAACAGGTAAAGATTTCAATCCATAATCCGTAAATTTTACTTTACATCATGCTATTAAGTACTAAATAAAGCCCATCTGTATGTATATTTAAATTTACACCCGCCCAATATCAGATCCACTATGCTTAAAAAAACGCGGGAGAACAGGCAATGAAGCAACTCATCAGCACCTTATTGATACTACTTCTGAGCGGCTGTCAGATAGATCCCTACACTCACGCTCCTACCTGGACAGGAACCGACTGGTACGATGCCGGGATACGCGATGCCATTTCAGGCTATGCGGTTAAAGATAATGAAATTCTTGCCGACAATTACAATGATCCAGAAGTCGATCGTACGGAATATCTTAAGGGTTACGCCGAGGGACAACGTAAAACCTGCCAGCAGGATTTTGTTTACGCCAGGGGTCTGGCCGGGAAAACCTTTCCCCCAAGTTGCGATACGGTCGAAAATGTTGACCAGTTACACAACGCCTGGCAAAAAGGGGAAAACGAAGCTAATGCCTCTATAAGATTAAATTAAACAATAGCTTATATTTTATAAGCACATAAGATTTAACTTAAATTATCAATAGCTTTATACCCGGAATAATGACGACTTAGGAAAATAATGTTATTTTGTCTCAAACAATCTTGAGTGTATTTCGACGCTTTACGGCAACCGCTGGTAGGTAACTATTCATGAGCTATTCTTACCGACTCATACTTCTACTGGCACTGCTCCTGACCGGATTACCGCTGTACGCCCAGAGCGTTACGGAAGAAGCAAAATCTGTACGCGCGATGGTTTCCGGCATCGTCAGTTATACACACTGGCCTTCACTTTCCGGGCCACCAAAACTGTGTATTTTCTCTTCATCGCGTTTTTCCAGTGTACTGGTAGATACCAGTACTGGTGCTTTACCCTATCTTCCCGTCATCATTCGTACGGAACAAGAAATATTAGTTGCGCAGTGTGATGGTTTTTATTTTGGAAAAGAATCCCCTGGTTATCAGGTGGAATTAAAGAATAAATATCCGACAAAGGCACTGTTATTAATCGCTGAACAGAATCCCGAATGCGTTATTGGCAGTGCCTTTTGCCTCATAATTAAAGATGAAGATGTGAGATTTTCCGTAAATATGGATTCCCTTTCACGCAGTGGCGTAAGGGTCAGTCCAGACGTATTGATGCTTGCACGGAATAAAAAGCATGGATAAGGGCCATTCTCCCATAACACGCCCGACGTTTAAGCGGACATTACGGCGTATCAGCATAATCAGCGTCCTGGTCACCATGACGTTGATCTGGCTACTGCTTAGCATTTCCTCCGTGCTGGCATTAAGACAGTATGCGCAAAAGAACCTGGACCTGACCGCAGCCACTATGACTCGGACACTTGAAGCTGCATTAGTCTTTTCTGACAGTGTTGCGGCCACAGAAACACTGGCGGCGCTAGGGCAACAAGGGCAGTTTTCCGTAGCGGAAGTGCGTAATAAAAATCAGAACGTGATTGCCACCTGGCGCTATGACGCGCAGGACACCACTGAAAAGATCAGCGGTCTGATCAGCCACTGGCTGTTTCCGCAACCGGTCACACAGCCCATTTTGCACAATGGCAGCGTGATTGGTGAAGTGCGCCTGACGGCACGCGATAGCGTGATCAGCCATTTCATTTATCTGTCGCTGGCCGTTCTTACCGGATGCATTCTGCTGGCATCAGGCATTGCATTAATGCTCACTCGCTATTTGCACAATGGCGTAGTAGAAGCCCTGCAAAATATAACCGAGGTGGTACATGATGTCCGTACCAACCGTAACTTTTCACGACGTGTTTCAGAAGAACGTATCGAAGAATTTCATCTTTTTGCCCAGGATTTCAATAGCCTACTGGACGAAATGGAGGAATGGCAACTTCGGTTGCAGGCAAAGAACGCTCAGCTTTTGCGTACCGCGTTACATGATCCTCTGACAGGACTGGCAAATCGCGCCGCATTTCGCAGCAGCATTAACGCCCTGATGAACGACGATGCTGCCCGCAGCAGTTCTGCATTGCTATTCCTTGATGGTGATAATTTTAAATTTATTAACGATACCTGGGGCCACGCAGCGGGCGACCGTGTCCTGATTGAAGTTGCAAAAAGGCTGGCCGAGTTTGGAGGTGATCGACATCACCCCTACAGGCTTGGCGGCGATGAGTTTGCCATGGTGCTGTATAGCGTTCACTCAGAATACGAAGTTCAGCGTATCTGTGCCGCACTGTCGCAAGCGTTTAACCGACCTTTTGACCTGCACAATGGTCATCTGGCAAGCATGACACTCAGCATTGGCTTTGCGCTGACGTGGGAACATGCCTCTGCCGAGAAATTACAAGAACTTGCCGATCAAAATATGTATCAGGCCAAACATTTGCGTTCTGAACGCATTATTAAATAAGGAATTACACACATGTTAAAACGTCTATTTTCACCGTTTTTTCTGCTTTTACTGATCGTGGCAGGCTGTCAGGCACCTCAGGGAAAATTTACCCCAGAGCAAATTGCAGCTATGAAATCGTACGGATTTAGCGAAGTTTCAGGAGACTGGTCTCTTGGCCTGTCTGACAATATCCTGTTTGATAAAAACGACTATAAGCTCCGTCCGGAAAGTGAAAAGCAGATTCAGGAAATGGCATCCAAACTGGCTGCTACCGGGCTAAACCATGCACGTCTGGACGGTCATACGGATAACTACGGCGAAGACAGCTACAACGAAGCTCTGTCGCTCAAACGCGCAAATGTCGTGGCCGATGCCTGGGCACAAGGCGCTAATATTCCCCGTACCAATCTGACCACCCAGGGACTCGGGAAGAAATACCCTATCGCCAGTAACCAGACCTCTAAAGGTCGCGCTGAAAACCGCCGTGTCGCGGTAGTGATCGCCACACCGTAATCATCCCCGGCTGACTGTATCCAGAGAGTATGTAAAGTCCCCCGGCAGTCAGTCTGTTCCCATCAGTAAATATCGCGATAAAAAAAGGGCCAGCCTTTCGGCCAGCCCTTTTCTAACAGGATGTCGCTTGCGCGAATCTTAGTTAAGACGCTCTTTGATACGAGCAGACTTACCAGTGCGCTCACGCAGGTAGTACAGTTTAGCTTTACGAACAGCACCACGACGTTTAACAGCAATGCTGTCAACTACCGGAGAGTGAGTCTGGAAGACACGCTCAACGCCTTCGCCGTTGGAAATTTTACGAACAGTGAATGCAGAGTGCAGACCGCGGCTACGAATAGCGATAACCACGCCCTCAAATGCCTGCAGACGTTTTTTGGAACCTTCAACAACCCATACTTTCACTTCCACGGTATCACCCGGACGGAAGGAAGGTACGTCCTGCTTCATCTGTTCTTGTTCAAGTTGCTTAATAATGTTGCTCATAATTTAATCTCTTATCCTGGGTAAACTGATATTGGGGGCTTACGCCTGCCCATCATGTTTATGTTGCTGTTGTGCGTGTTCCTTTTTGAACTCCGCCAGCAACCTTGCTTGCTCTTCAGTCAGAGCCAGGTTTTCCAGAAGTTCAGGTCTTCTAAGCCAGGTCCGGCCCAGCGACTGTTTCAAACGCCAGCGACGTATCTCAGCGTGGTTCCCCGACAGTAATACTGCCGGTACTTCCATCTGCTCTAACACTTCAGGTCGGGTATAGTGTGGACAGTCCAGCAACCCGTCAGCAAACGAATCTTCGATTGCTGATGCTTCATGACCCAGAACCCCCGGAATAAACCGGGAAACGGAGTCGATCAGCGTCATTGCCGGTAACTCACCACCGCTGAGGACGTAATCGCCGATTGACCATTCTTCATCAATTTCGGTTTGAATCACGCGCTCATCGATACCTTCATAGCGACCACACACCAGAATCAGCTTTTGATTCGTGGCCAGTTCGCTGACGCCCGCTTGATCAAGCTTGCGTCCCTGAGGTGACAGATAAATCACCTTTGCGCCTTCACCAGCCGCAGCTTTTGCTGCATGAATGGCGTCCCGTAAGGGTTGCACCATCATTAACATCCCCGGTCCGCCGCCGTAAGGACGATCGTCCACGGTACGGTGCCGGTCATGAGTAAAGTCTCGAGGACTCCAGCTCTGGATGTTCAGCAGGCCATTTTTTACTGCCCGGCCAGTTACCCCGTAATCGGTAATTGCGCGGAACATTTCAGGAAACAGGCTAACGATACCTATAAACACAAGCCAATCCCCATAACGCCGACTTTTACCGTTTATCCGGTGGTTTAAAAACCAGGATCCCAATCTACTTCGATAGTACGAGTAGCGAGATCGACTTTCTTGATAACCTGCCCATCGAGGAACGGTACAAGACGTTCCTTGATACCAAACGCATCTTTCAGGTTTGCCTTGATGACGATGACGTCATTCGAACCGGTTTCCATCATATCGACGACTTTACCGAGATCGTAGCCTTCGGTGGTCACTACCTGGCAGCCCATAAGGTCTTTCCAGTAGTAGGAACCATCTTCCAGCGCTGGCAACTGCGAGGAATCCACGACAATTTCGCAATTGGTCAGTAGATTCGCCGAATCACGATCGTCAACGCCTTTCAGCTTGATGATCAGATCCTGATTGTGGTGCTTCCAGCTTTCCAGCTGTACTTGCTGCCACTGACCCGCCTTCTGGATAAACCAGGGCTGATAGTCAAAAATGCTTTCGGCGTCTTCAGTGGAAGAAAACACTCTGAGCCAACCACGAATACCGTAAGAAGACCCCATTTTCCCCAAAACGATGGGTTCCACAGGAGCCTGCGCGGCGAGTTGCTTGCTCATCATGACCACCGTGACAGATTAAGCTGCTTTGTTTGCTGCTTTGATCAGCGTAGCTACGCGATCAGAAATAGTCGCGCCCTGGCCAACCCAGTGAGCGATGCGATCCAGATCCAGGCGAGTGCCTTCTTCTTTTTCGCTAGCGATTGGGTTAAAGAAGCCAACGCGCTCGATGAAGCGACCGTTGCGTGCATTACGGCTGTCGGTAACAACAACCTGGTAGAACGGACGCTTTTTAGCGCCGTGACGAGCTAAACGAATAGTAACCATAACATCCTCTTGTGTGAATAAAACACCGGGCCCCATCGAGGGAAGGGACCCGGTGTCATATTAAAAGCCCGAAAATTTTACTGATTTCTGGGAAAAAAGCAATCAACAGTTAATAACTCTGCTGTAGAAGGCCGTCGGCGGCGCAGCGAGTTCGGTGCCGGCGTGCGCGCAGCCACCGCAGCGTACACACAGTACGTGAGGATGGCGAGCACACCCCGGTGCCGAAGTAGCAAGTAAGCCAGGCCGGGAAATTAGCGACCCGGGAAGCCTGGCGGCATCATCCCCTTCATACTCCGCATCATCTTCGCCATCCCGCCTTTCTTCATTTTCTTCATCATGCGCTGCATGTCGTCGAACTGTTTCAGAAGGCGGTTAACGTCCTGTACCTGCATGCCGCAACCGGTGGCAATGCGGCGTTTACGGGAACCTTTGATGATTTCCGGCTTAGCGCGTTCTTTCATCGTCATCGAGTTGATGATGGCTTCCATACGCACCAGTACTTTATCGTCCATCTGCGATTTCACATTGTCAGGGATCTGACCCATGCCCGGCAGTTTGCCCATCAGGCTTGCCATACCGCCCATGTTTTTCATCTGCTTGAGCTGCTCAAGGAAATCGTTGAGATCGAAGCCGTCGCCTTTTTTCAGCTTGCTGGCTAATTTCTCTGCCTGCGCGCGGTCAACTTTGCTTTCGATATCTTCGATCAGCGACAGCACGTCGCCCATGCCGAGAATACGTGAAGCAATACGATCCGGGTGGAAAGGCTCCAGCGCTTCGGTTTTCTCGCCGACACCGAGGAATTTAATCGGCTTGCCGGTGATATGACGAATAGAGAGCGCCGCACCGCCACGAGCATCACCATCAACTTTGGTCAGCACCACGCCGGTTAACGGCAACGCTTCGTTAAAGGCTTTTGCGGTATTCGCAGCATCCTGGCCGGTCATCGCATCGACGACAAACAGCGTTTCTACCGGCTTGATAGAAGCGTGGACCTGTTTGATTTCGTCCATCATCGCTTCGTCAACGTGCAGACGACCGGCGGTATCCACCAGCAGCACGTCGTAGAATTTGAGTTTGGCTTCTTTCAGCGCGGCGTTGACGATATCGACCGGTTTTTGACCGACATCCGACGGGAAGAAGTCCACACCGACCTGCTCGGCCAGCGTTTCCAGCTGTTTAATCGCCGCCGGGCGATAAACGTCCGCGGAGACCACCAGCACTTTCTTCTTGTGCTTCTCACGCAGGAATTTCCCCAGCTTACCAACGCTGGTCGTTTTACCCGCACCCTGCAAGCCCGCCATCAGTACGACGGCAGGCGGCTGAGCAGCCAGATTCAGGGTCTGGTTTTCTTCGCCCATTGCCGCAACCAGCTCGTTACGGACAATCTTGACGAACTCCTGACCCGGCGTCAGGCTTTTGTTAACTTCATGACCAACCGCTTTCTCTTTTACGCGATTGATAAACTCACGCACTACCGGCAGCGCTACATCAGCCTCCAGCAGCGCCATGCGCACTTCGCGCAGCGTCTCTTTAACGTTGTCTTCAGTAAGGCGTCCACGGCCACTGATATTGCGCAGCGTGCGCGACAAACGATCGGTTAAATTATCAAACATTGTCTCTCGCCTGGGGTGGAAACGGTCGGTCGCGACAGCGACACATCAACAGAAATTTGTCGCAGTATAACATGAAGCCGCCTTTGTTGTTATGCAACGGTTGGAGCAGCGGTCACGTAACGCTATACTGCTTTTCTTTATCACTGGCCAACTGTCGACACCTAATATGCCCGTTTTTGCTCTGCTCGCCCTTGTCGCCTACTCAGTCAGCCTTGCGCTGATTATTCCCGCCCTGCTGCAAAAAAACAGCGGCTGGCGGCGTATGGCTATTCTTTCTGCGGTCGTCGCGCTGGTAAGCCATGCTATTGCCCTGGAAGCGCGTATCCTGCCCGGCGGTGAAAGCGGACAAAACCTGAGCCTGTTGAACGTAGGCTCACTGGTTAGCCTGATGATCTGCACGGTAATGACTATCGTCGCTTCCCGCAATCGTGGCTGGCTATTACTGCCCATTGTCTACGCCTTTGCCCTGATCAACCTCGCGTTCGCGACGTTTATGCCTAACGAGTTCATCACCCATCTCGAAGCGACACCGGGCATGATGATTCACATCGGGTTATCGCTGTTTGCTTATGCCACGCTGATTATTGCCGCGCTCTATGCGTTACAACTGGCGTGGATCGACTATCAGCTGAAAAACAAAAAACTGGCGTTCAGTAATGAAATGCCGCCACTGATGAGCATTGAGCGGAAAATGTTTCATATCACCCAGATCGGTGTGGTTCTGCTGACGCTCACTCTGTGTACTGGCCTGTTTTACATGCATAACCTGTTCAGTACTGAGAATATTGATAAAGCCGTTCTTTCTATCGTGGCATGGTTTGTCTATATCGTTCTGTTGTGGGGGCATTACCATGAAGGCTGGCGCGGACGTCGCGTCGTATGGTTTAACGTCGCAGGCGCAGTCATTCTGACGCTGGCCTATTTCGGCAGCCGTATACTGCAGCAGTTCGTGAGTTAAATCTTTAAGGAACCCTACGTGGAACACATCTCCACCACCACGCTCATTGTCACGCTTCTCATCATGGTGGTCATTTCCGCCTATTTTTCCGGTTCTGAAACCGGAATGATGACCCTGAATCGCTATCGTCTGCGGCATCGGGCCAAGCAGGGTAATCGTCAGGCAAAACGCGTTGAAAAGTTACTTCGCAAACCGGATCGCCTGATAAGTCTGGTACTGATCGGTAATAACCTGGTGAATATTCTGGCCTCCGCGCTTGGCACTATTGTCGGTATGCGCCTGTATGGCGATGCCGGCGTCGCCATCGCCACCGGGGTGCTAACGTTTGTGGTGCTGGTTTTTGCCGAAGTACTGCCAAAGACCATTGCCGCGCTGTATCCAGAAAAAGTCGCCTACCCGAGCAGTTTTTTGCTGGCTCCCCTACAAATCATCATGATGCCGCTGGTGTGGTTGCTTAATACCATTACCCGCCTGCTGATGCGCATGATGGGTATCAAAACAGATATCGTGGTGAGCGGTTCGCTGAGTAAAGATGAACTGCGAACGCTGGTCAATGAATCGCGCTCCCAAATCTCGCGTCGTAATCAGGATATGCTGCTGTCCGTGCTGGATCTGGAAAAAGTCAGCGTCGATGACATCATGGTGCCGCGCAGTGAAATCATCGGCATTGATATTAACGACGACTGGAAATCAATCGTGCGCCAGCTTTCGCACTCCCCTCACGGTCGCATTGTGCTGTACCGCGACTCACTCGACGATGCCATCAGTATGCTGCGCGTACGCGAAGCCTGGCGATTAATGGCGGAGAAAAAAGAGTTCACCAAAGAGACCATGTTACGCGCGGCCGACGAAATTTATTACGTCCCGGAAGGTACGCCCCTCAGCACCCAGCTCATTAAATTTCAGCGCAATAAGAAGAAAGTGGGTCTGGTGGTCAATGAATATGGCGATATTCAGGGGCTGGTCACGGTCGAAGATATTCTGGAAGAGATTGTCGGCGATTTCACCACATCAATGTCACCGACGCTTGCTGAAGAGGTGACGCCGCAGAATGATGGCTCAGTGATCATTGACGGCAGCGCCAACGTTCGTGAAATCAATAAGGCGTTTAACTGGCACCTGCCGGAGGATGACGCACGTACCGTGAACGGTATTATTCTTGAAGCGCTGGAAGAGATCCCGGTAGCTGGCACACGAGTGCGTATTGGGCAGTACGATATCGATATTCTCGACGTGCAGGACAATATGATTAAACAGGTACAGGTGTTGCCGGTTACACCACTGCGCGAGAGTGTAGCGGACCAGTGAGCATAGTCCGGGCCGGGTAGCGCATCAGCATTACCCGGCCCAGGGCTGATTAGCCTTTGGCTTTCGCCACGGAGACCATCGCCGCACGGATGGTACGTCCGTTCAGGGTATAGCCTTTCTGCATTACCATCAGCACATTACCGGCGGCAACGTCGTCAGACTCTACCATTGCAATGGCCTGATGCACGTTAGGGTCCATCGGCACATCTATATCCGCAACCACCTGCACACCAAACTTCGCCACCACATCCAGCATTGACTTACGCGTCAGCTCAATACCTTCAATCATTGGTGCCATCGCATCATTGTCTTTGTCCGCCACTTCCAGCGCACGATCCAGACTGTCCAGCACCGGCAGCAGCTCGTTGACGAATTTTTCCAGCGCAAATTTATGCGCTTTTTCTACATCCAGTTCGGTACGACGACGCAGGTTTTCCATTTCCGCTTTGATACGCAACACGCTGTCGCGCTCGCGAGTTTCGGCTTCAGCAAGCTGAGCTTCCAGATTCGCAATTTTTTCATCGCGCGGATCCACCTGCTCAGCAGAAGCGTCTGGTTCAACCGCCTCAACTTCTTCGTGCTGATCCATGATAATTTCTTCCGGGGCTTGCCCCTCAGGCGTTTTCTGTTCTTTACTACTCATGAATTTCTCCGCGTTTTTTTCGCATTCATCTCGCTAACCTGGATTATTATGGGGATAAGATTCAGGGTTTCAAGGGAAGTACTCACATTGTCACTAATCTTCGTTACAAGGACCTCGAGAAAATGAACAATCATTTCAAGTGTATTGGCATTGTGGGGCATCCACGTCACCCCACTGCACTGACAACACATGAAATGCTCTACCGCTGGCTGTGCGCCAAAGGTTATGAGGTTATCGTGGAGCAACAAATCGCGCACGAGCTACAGCTGAAAAATGTGAAAACCGGTACGCTCGCGGAGATTGGCCAGCAGGCAGACCTCGCCGTAGTCGTCGGCGGCGACGGCAATATGCTGGGCGCTGCGCGCACCCTGGCACGTTATGACATCAAGGTTATCGGAATTAACCGCGGTAACCTCGGTTTCCTCACCGACCTTGATCCAGACAATGCCCACCAACAGTTAGCTGACGTACTGGAAGGCCACTACATCAGCGAAAAACGCTTTTTACTCGAAGCCCAGGTATGCCAACAGGATTGCCAAAAGCGCATCAGCACCGCGATCAACGAAGTGGTGCTGCATCCAGGCAAAGTGGCGCATATGATTGAGTTCGAAGTGTATATCGATGAAATCTTTGCCTTCTCTCAGCGTTCCGACGGGCTAATTATCTCTACGCCTACCGGCTCTACCGCCTACTCGCTCTCTGCCGGAGGCCCAATTCTGACACCTTCCCTGGATGCCATTACGCTGGTGCCGATGTTCCCGCATACGCTTTCTGCGCGCCCGCTGGTGATCAACAGTAGCAGCACAATTCGCCTGCGCTTTTCTCATCGCCGTAGCGATCTGGAGATCAGCTGCGACAGCCAAATCGCCCTGCCGATACAGGAAGGTGAAGACGTATTGATCCGCCGCTGTGATTATCATCTGAACCTGATACATCCAAAAGATTACAGCTATTTCAATACATTAAGTACCAAGCTGGGCTGGTCAAAAAAATTATTCTAATTTAACGCCAACCTCTTTACTGTATAAAAAACCAGTTTATACTGTATGTAATTACAGTTATGGTTTTTCATACAGGAAAACAGCTATGTTGGCACAACTGATCATCAGCAATTTTGCTATCGTTCGTGAACTTGAGATCGATTTCCAGAACGGCATGACCGTCATCACCGGTGAGACAGGTGCGGGTAAGTCCATTGCCATTGATGCTCTCGGTTTGTGCCTGGGCGGGCGCGCAGAAGCCGACATGGTGCGCGCAGGCGCTGCGCGAGCCGACCTCTGTGCCCGTTTCGCCTTAAAAGACACCCCAGCAGCCCTGCGCTGGCTGGAAGAGAACCAGCTTGAAGATGGCCGTGAGTGCTTGCTGCGTCGCGTTATCAGCAGCGACGGCCGCTCCCGTGGCTTTATTAACGGTACCGCCGTTCCGCTATCACAGCTTCGTGAGCTGGGCCAGTTGCTGATTCAAATCCACGGCCAGCACGCACACCAGCTTCTGACAAAATCCGAACACCAAAAATTCCTGCTTGATGGTTACGCCAATGAAGCGTCCCTGACCCAGGAAATGACCGCGCGCTATCAGCTATGGCACCAAAGCTGCCGCGATCTGGCGCATCATCAGCAACAAAGCCAGGAGCGCGCAGCACGGGCGGAACTGTTGCAATATCAGCTAAAAGAATTGAACGAATTCAACCCACAGCCGGGCGAGTTTGAGCAAATTGATGAAGAGTACAAGCGTCTGGCTAACAGCGGGCAATTGCTCACCACCAGTCAGCAGGCTCTGGCTATCCTCGCGGATGGCGAAGACATCAATCTGCAGAGCCAGCTGTACACCGCAAAGCACCTGGTCACCGAACTGGCAGGCATGGACGGCAAACTTTCCGGTATCCTCGATATGCTGGAAGAGGCAACCATTCAGCTCAGCGAAGCCAGCGATGAACTGCGCCACTATTGCGATCGTCTGGATTTAGACCCTAACCGTTTGTTCGAACTTGAGCAGCGTATTTCAAAGCAAATCTCGTTGGCACGTAAGCATCACGTCTCTCCGGAAGCGCTGCCGCAGTTCTATCAGTCTTTGTTAGATGAACAGCAGCAACTTGACGATCAGGCCGACTCGCTCGAAACCTTAACCCTGGCGGTGAACAATCACCACCAGCAGGCGCTGGAAACAGCAAAAAGGTTGCACCAACAGCGCCAGCATTACGCCCAGGAACTGGGGCAACTCATTACCGAGAGTATGCATACCCTTTCGATGCCGCATGGTCTCTTTTGCATTGATGTAAAATTTGAGGAGCATCATCTGAGCGCAGACGGTGCTGACCGCGTGGAGTTTAAAGTTACCACTAACCCGGGTCAGCCGTTACAACCGATCGCGAAAGTTGCTTCCGGCGGCGAGCTGTCGCGCATCGCTCTGGCTATTCAGGTTATTACCGCACGTAAAATGGAAACCCCGGCGCTGATTTTCGATGAGGTTGATGTCGGCATCAGCGGCCCGACGGCAGCGGTCGTGGGCAAAATGCTGCGGCAGTTGGGAGAATCAACCCAGGTAATGTGCGTAACGCACCTGCCGCAGGTTGCTGGTTGTGGTCATCAACATTTCTATGTCAGCAAAGAAACTGACGGCGCAATGACGGAAACACACATGCAGCCGCTTGATAAACGCGCACGTCTGCAGGAGTTAGCCCGCTTACTTGGCGGAAGCGAAGTCACACGCAATACCCTCGCAAACGCAAAAGAACTGCTAGCAGCATAAACTTTTTTCCCTTGTGAAGGTCTGAGTTCAACATAAAATCGCCGACCGACCCGACAGCAAAAGGTTTTAAAGTGGTGAAAGGTCTATTATCATCGGCATATTACATATGAGCCGCGTACTGCTCGGGCCCGAAAAGGAATCAAATCACTATGCGCTGTAAAACGCTGACTGCTGCTGCAGCAGTACTACTGATGTTGACTGCAGGCTGTTCCACTCTGGAGCGAGTGGTTTACCGCCCTGACATCAACCAGGGAAATTATCTGACACCGACCGATGTCGCCAAAGTGCGTACAGGCATGACGCAACAGCAGGTTGCTTATGCTCTGGGTACCCCGATGATGTCCGATCCTTTTGGCACTAACACCTGGTTCTATGTGTTCCGTCAGCAACCTGGACACGAAGGCGTAACTCAGCAAACGCTGACGCTGACCTTTAACAGCAGCGGCGTATTGACCAACATTGATAACAAACCTGCCCTGACCGACAACAAGTAGGTTTGAGAGATCAAAAAAAGGTGCTCAATGAGCACCTTTTTTATTGTCTGTTATTTTTTAGCGGATTTCTCTGCTCGCTGCCTGCGCAGCTCTTTGGGATCGGCAATCAACGGCCGATAAATTTCCACCCGATCGCCGTCATGCAGAACATCAGCAAGCTTTACCGGACGGCTGTAGATGCCCACTTTATTTTTGCTGAGATCGATATCATTACGTAATTCCAGCAACCCGGAAGCGCGGATAGCCTCTTCCACCGTAGCGCCCTGCTGCAGCGTTACGCGCTGTAAATACTGTTTTTCAGGCAGCGCGTATGCCACTTCAACGACAATTTTAGCCGACGCTGACACTGTAAACCTCTTTCGCGCGAACGGTGAAAGCCTGCACCATATTCGAAGCCAGCTCTTTAAAGATGCGGCCAAACGCCAGCTCGATGAGTTTATTCGTGAACTCAAAATCGAGATGAAACTCAATGCGGCACGCGTCCTGGCTTAACGGCGTAAATTTCCAGCCGCCAATCAGTTTTTTAAACGGTCCATCGACCAGATGCATCAGGATGCTCTGATTACTGGTCAGTTGGTTACGCGTGGTGAACGTTTTGCTAATCCCTGCTTTAGAGACGTCCACAGCGGCCGTCATTTGTCCCGGAGTCGACTCCAGTACGCGGCTACCGGTGCACCCCGGTAAAAACTGGGGATAGGATTTAACATCATTCACTAACTGATACATCTGCTCCGCACTGTAAGGTACTAAAGCGGTCCGGCTAATCTGAGGCATAACAATTTCCATCAATATCAATCACACAAATAATACCATTTATCACTCGCTAAAAAAAACGCTATAGCCCAACTCGTGCTAAGATAGCGCCTTGCGCCCCGCTGGATGAAATGGGGTGTTTTTCGATTCCAGATTACCTATACTGAGCGGCATTATGACGAAGAAAAAAGCACACAAACCTGGCTCAGCCACAATCGCGCTTAACAAACGCGCACGACACGAATACTTTATCGAAGAAGAGTTCGAAGCAGGACTCGCTCTGCAGGGCTGGGAAGTCAAATCCTTGCGCGCAGGTAAAGCCAACATCGGCGATAGCTACGTTATACTCAAAGACGGCGAAGCGTTCCTGTTTGGCGCCAACTTCACACCGATGGCCGTTGCTTCAACACACGTGGTATGCGATCCCACCCGTACCCGTAAACTACTGTTAAACCAGCGCGAACTCGACTCTTTGTATGGTCGCATTAATCGGGATGGTTATACCGTGGTAGCACTTTCGCTGTACTGGAAGAACGCCTGGTGTAAAGTGAAAATCGGCGTCGCAAAAGGTAAGAAACAACACGACAAGCGCTCCGATGTGAAAGAACGTGAATGGCAGGTGGATAAAGCACGTATTATGAAAAATGCCGGGCGATAACCTTCTTTTCTTTGTGGCCAGTCTATCACCATGATGACTGGCCTTTATTTTTTAGTTATTGAAAGTCGCATTATACATTCATAGTAATTATAGATTCCATTGCTGAATCGTTCAGCTAAAAATACAACCTCCAATCCGCAGTCAAGGAGTAGCCTAATAGAATAAAACTTCAAGTACTCCCGCCCTATATTTTCCACTCTACGAAATAGCATTATTATTACTGTTGTTTATTATTAACAATAAATAATAAAATCAATGATTACAGCAAGTTATAAATAAAACCTATTTATCGAAACGTTTAACTCATTTCGATGAAAAATGTCATCATATATTTTTAATATCTGGACATTGCAGAAAAGTTTCTTTCTGACTATATCATCTAATACGAAAGAACTATTTTTGGTGCTCAGACTACGACTTTATTTGTTCAGAAACTGATATCTGTAAATCTCATCCATGAAATTACATGTGCAAGTTCATCATTATGATGAACGAGGCACCTGTCTGCTCATTTTCCCGGCACGCCGTTGCGGATTAATACTCCCGACCTGCCATCAGGAGTGAACATATGCGTCTACTCGCCGTTGTATCGAAGTTGACTGGTGTTTCTACCAATGTTGAAGCCTCTGAAATTACGCTCAACTCACCTTCTATTGTGAAACTGTCCGTTTCGCGTGAGGAGGTCAGCCAGTTGACTCGCGTTAATCAGGATCTGGTTGTCACACTCCGTTCAGGTGAAACCATCACCATTAAAAATTTTTACGTCGGAAAAGGTGATGCGCAAAACCAGCTGGTTCTGGAAGACAGCAATGGCGCGCTGTGGTGGGTTCAGGATACGGATGGCGCTTTCCATTTTCAGCACCTGGACGATCTCACGCCGCTGATGACGGCCGAAGGCAGTCATGACGGTGGCGCAGTCTGGCCCTGGGTTCTCGGCGGGGTCGTTGCCGCAGGTGGGATTGCAGCTATAGCCTCTTCTGGCGGCGGTGGCGGACATCACAATAACGACAACGGCTCAGGAAATGGTAATCCCGGTGGTAGTACGGGTCCTGGCGTTGGAACAAATCCAGATGGTGGCACCAATCCAGGCGGTAATAATAGCGGAGATACTACTCCACCAACATCTCCAACTGCACTGGTGGTCTCCCCTGATGGCAAGTCGTTGACCGGGCAGGCAGAACCGGGCAGTACAGTCATCATTAAAGATGCGCAGGGCAACATTGTTGGTCAGGGTAAAGCAGACAGTGACGGCAAATTTGCGATCGATCTTAATCCCCCTAAACTCAGCGGAGAACACCTGACCGTTACCGCAACCGATGCGGCAGGTAATACCAGCCCCGCCGCGAGCGTTAACGCGCCCGATATTCCTCTGCCTTCCACACCGGTATTTTCTGCTGCTATAGACGATCAGGCTCCGGAAACCGGGACTGTCGCTAACAAGCAATTTACCAATGACAATACCCCGACGCTACAGGGAACCGGCACCCCCGGCTCAACTATCCATATTTATGTTGATGGCAAAGAGACAGGTACCGCCGTGGTGGGATCGAATGGAAAATGGAGCTTTGCTATTGCCACACCGCTGGCAGATGGTGAACACAGCTTTACAGCCATTGCTACCAACCTTAAAGGCAGCAGCGGAGAATCTACCCAATTCACACTCAACATTGATACTCACACCCCAGAAGCCCCTGTACTTGAAGCCCTAACGGATAAAACAGGTTACATTACTGGTCTACTCATCAATAACGCACACACTGATGAAGCAAAACCAACCCTATCCGGTAAAGGTGAAGCAGGAAATACCATTACCATCCGTGAAGGGAACATCATTCTGGGGACGACTGTCGTTGATGCCAGCGGCCAGTGGAGCTTCACCCCGACAACAGCGTTAAGCGACGGCGCACATACGTTCACGATCCAACAGACGGATAAAGCAGGAAACGTCAGCGAAATAACGACAACCCCAACGATTATTGTTGATACGACTCCCCCACCTGCTGCGGTGGTTGACTCAGTCTCCGTGGATGGCACCACCGTAACAGGTCATGCTGAAATCGGCAGTACCGTCTCCATCTATGATGCCGATAACAATCTCCTCGGTTCAGCTGTAGTAGGCCAGGATGGCTTATTCAGTATTACGCTGAATCCAGCGAAAACGCATGGCGAAACGCTGGAAACACGTATCCGGGACGAGGTAGGTAATAACGGACCGGCAGGCCAATTTACTGCATCAAACTCTCAATATCCTTCTCAACCGATCATCATCACCGTGTCAGATGACATTGGGAGCATGACCGGTGCTCTGAAAAACGGCGATGCTACAGATGACAATCGCCCGACCATCAGCGGTACAGCTGAACCGGGAAGTGTTATCACAATTAATGACAATGGCGTGCCAATGCCAACAATCCCGCCGGTGATTGCTGACAACGATGGGAAGTGGAGCTTTACGCCCTCTCAACCACTTCCTGATGGCGATCATCTTTTTACCGCAACGGCGACAAATAACTTCGGCACCAGCGGACAGTCCATCAGCTTTGCGGTTGATATCGACACCCAACCTCCGGTGCTGGAAGATTTGGAAGTCATTAATCAGGGAACCACGCTGACAGGCTCCACCGAAGCAGGCAGCACGGTGGTGATTAAAGACAGTCAGGGAAATGTTTTGGGAAGCGGTAAGGCAGGTAATGATGGCTCATTCTCAATAGGCATTAATCCCGCCAAAACCAATGGTGAAACGCTGACCATTTCGGTCACTGATAGAGCCTCAAATACGGGTCCTGTAGAGAGCCTGAAAGTACCGGATATTTCGCCGCCAGCCTCCCCTTCCGGACTAACTGTCGCTGCCGACGGTGAATCCGTTAGTGGTCAGGCGGAACCCGGTTCTACGGTTATCATCAGAGACGTCGCGGGTAACGTACTGGGTACCGGGATCGCCAACGGCAGCGGGCAATTCATCGCCCCGCTAAATTCACCACAAACCAATGGCGAAGCGTTAACGGCAACAGCCAAAGACGCTGCACAAAATGAGAGTCTACCGTCTACCGTGCTCGCACCGGATACGACCGCACCACGCGCACCAGAAGATGTGAAGGTGAGCCCGGAAGGCACCAGCGTAACGGGGACGGCTGAACCAGGCAGTACAATAACCATTACCGCACCGGACGGCAGCACCATCGGTACTGGAAAAACGGGAAGCGATGGCAACTTTAGCGTACCGCTTTCACCTGCGCAGACGAATGGCGAAACCGTCAGCGTCACCGCCACTGACAGTGCTAAAAATGAAAGCCCGGCGAAAACCGCAGTTGCGCCGGATACTACCGCCCCAGATAAGCCCATTATTTTGCAGGTATTTGATGACGTCGCAGGCGATACCGGGCCACTCACCAGTGGACAAACAACCAACGATAACCGTCCGACGCTGAGCGGCACAGCAGAAGCTGGCTCAACGGTAGAGATATTTGATAACGGGACATCTCTAGGTGTGGCCGTAATGCAGCCTGACGGTAGCTGGAGCTTCACCCCTCAGACCGACCTCGGTGAAGGGAAACACCAGCTTACGGCTGTCGCTACAGATACCAAAGGCAACGCCAGCCCAGCGACCGCGTTTGAACTGATTGTTGATACGCAGTCACCGCAAATGCCTGCCATTAGCCATGTAACGGATGACAAGCCGGGCATTGTCGGTTCCATCGCCAATAACGGTCTGACCAACGATAACACGCCAACCATCAACGGAACCGGCGAACCCGGCTCAATAGTTCATCTGATGCGTGACGGGCAACTGATTGCAGATATTACCGTCGATACTAGCGGAATATGGAGCTACACCCCGCCGCAAACGTTGCCCGATAATAAATATGAATTTACGGTGACAGCCAGCGACAACAATGGAAACACGACACCTCTCTCCGCAGGGTTCACCATTACCATTGACAGCACGGCACCTCTCGCCCCGGGATTTTCTGCGATCCTTGATCCTGATAAAAATCCTATCGATACCAGTCAACCGACCAACTCTTCTCAGCCACAGTTAACCGGTAGTGGCACCGCTGGCGACACCATCACCATTTATGACAATGGCAAGCCGATTGGCGAAACAAAGGTTGGCACGGATGGAAGCTGGCAATTCACGCCGCCAGTGGTTCTGGGTGACGGCACATATGTTCTGACGGCAACCGCCAGCGATCCGGCAGGCAATGAAGGCCCGAAATCCACCAGCTTCACGCTACAGGTCGATACAAATGCGCCAAATGCACCACAAATCCTGTCAGCAACCATTGTTGTGGGTACCGAAAATGTCGTTCTGGCTAATGGCAGCACAACGAACCAGGAAACTCCGCTTCTGAGCGGTACCGGCGAGCCAGGCGCCACGATTACGCTCTATAATAATGGCACTGAGGTGGACACGGTAAAGGTCAATGCACAAGGGAAATGGACCTACCAGCCAACCGCCAATTTATCTGAAGGGTTAAACGTCATTACCGCGACGGCTACCGATGCGGCAGGCAACGTCAGCCCGGTATCCGGCGTCTACTCGATCACAATTGATACCATTCCACCTGCGAAACCTGACGTACCGCTAATCACCGATAACGCTCTACCCGTTGTCGGAAACGTTGCCAGTGGTGGCACAACCAATGACACCACGCCCACCTTCAGCGGGAAGGGAGAGCCGGGTAGCACTATCACTATCTACAATAACGGCAGCGAAATTGGTCAAACAACTGTAGGTGATAACGGGAGATGGACCTTTACCCCTAGCCCATTAGACCCAGACACGACTTACGTCATCACCACAACTGAAACCGACATTGCGGGCAATACCAGCGATCCGTCGGATCCCGTCCCCCTAACCATTGACACAACGGTCCCAACCACTCCCACTATTGAATTTGCGACGGATGATGACGGCGTACCTGACTCAAACTTTAACAACAACGCCACCACCGATGACAATACGCCGGTTATTCATGGTACGGGTGAAGCTGGCAGCATTATTACTGTATTCAATGGCACTACCGTTCTGGGCGTGGCCACTGTCGACAGTTTTGGCAACTGGGAATTCCCCATTACCAGCGCCCTGCTCGATGGAACCTATACCCTGACCGCCAGCGCAAAAGACGCCGCCGGTAATCCCAGCGGGACATCGAACAGCTTTACCTTTACCGTTGATACCATTCCTCTGCAGGCACCGGTAGTGACGGAAATCCTTGATAACGTCAACCCGGTCACTGGCACTCTGAGCGATGGCTCCTTCACTAACGACCAGACGTTAACCATCAACGGCACCGGAGAGACGGGCAGCACAATAACGATTTATGACAATGGCACAGCTATAGGGACCGCAAACGTCATTGATGGAAAATGGACATTCACCACGCCTGCACTTTCAGAAGATCCTCACGCGCTGACCTTCAGTGCAGATGACGGAGCCGGAAACACGACGGTTCAAACGCCGGCCATTAATATCACCGTAGATATTACACCGCCGCCAGCCCCGACGATCCAGACTGTCTCACCGGATGGCACCCGGGTTGCTGGTCTGGCAGATCCTTTCGCCACGGTTGAAATTCGCGATGCTTCCGGCACGCTAATCGGTACCGCAACCGCAAATAATACCGGCGAATTCGCCGTAACCTTAAGCCCGGCGCAGACCAACGGCGGTGAACTCACGGCGAAAGCAATTGATCGCGCGGGTAACGAAAGCCCCAACGCGACCTTTCCCGCCTCTGACAGCGGCCTGCCTGATGTGCCGTTCATTATCGCGATTGACGACGATGTCGGTAGCGTACAGGGAAATATTCTCACTGCTGGCGGTAGAACAGACGACACCACCCCCACGCTTCGTGGCACAACGGAAGTGGGGTCGACGGTCGAAGTCTTTATTAACGGCACCAGCGCTGGCCAGGCCATCGTTGATACCAGCGGCAATTGGACATTTGCGGTTCCCACCCTGCCGGGCGAAGGGAACTACAATTTTACCGTTCAGGCCACCAACGGTAACGGCAAGGGCGGTCTGTCCGCCCCCGTTGCAGTAACGGTAGATTTAACCGCACCGCTCCAGCCGGTGATTGTTAACGCGACGGATGACGTTCCCGGCTACACCGGCTCACTGGCTAACGCCGCGCTAACAAACGATGCGCGCCCCACGCTCAACGGTACCGGCGAAGCAGGTGCCACTATAACCATCTTTGATAATGGCAATGCGATCGGCACTACCACCGTCGCTCAAAACGGTAGCTGGAGCTTCACGCCGGGAAGTAATCTCAGTAACAGCCAGCATGTGTTCACCGCCCGCGCAACGGATAGTGCAGGTAATACCGGGGCTATTTCGGGCGATTTCACCCTGACCATTGACGCACAAGCGCCCACCGTCCCGACAATTACATCGGTGATTGACGATAACAACCTACCGAACGTTTCCGTCTTACCAGGCCAGGTAACTGACGATCGCCAGCCCGTGCTGAACGGTACGGGCGAAACCGGTGCGACAATTAATATCTTTGATAACGGCGTACTCCTTGGTACGACCGTAGTAGGTGCAGGAGGAGCCTGGTCCTGGACGGTTGACAGCGCGCTAACGGAAGGCAGCCACACCCTGACCGTCAGCGCCACCGACCCGGCAGGTAACACCAGCGCAGCCTCCTCTGGGTGGAATATCGTCGTGGATGTGACGCCCCCCGCCGTACCAACGCTCACTTCCGTGGTAGACGATCAGCCCGGTTTAACCGGCAATCTGGTCAGCGGTCAACTCACCAACGACGCGACTCCGACGCTCAACGGTCGCGGAGAAATCGGAGCTACAATTAATATCTGGCTGGATGGCGGAACAACACCGATTGGCACAGCCATTGTTGATGGAACCGGGTCGTGGAGCTTCACGCCTGGAACGCCACTCACTAATGGTAACCATACCTTTACCCTCAGCGCGACTGACCCAGCCGGCAACACCAGCGCCCTGTCCGGTGGATTTACGCTGAATGTTGACGCCACTCCACCTATAGCGCCAGTCATTACCAGCATCGCGGATAATACGGCCCCCGTGATAGGCGTCGTACCGAATGGTGGAAGCACCAACGAGACAAGGCCGACAATTACCGGAACCGGTGAAGCAGGCTCGACAATCTCTATTTATAACGGCGCTTCTCTCGTGGGCACAGCCCTTGTCCAGGCCAACGGCAACTGGAGCTTTACACCAACAAATGCGCTTGCTGCAGGCACATGGAATCTTACCGCGAAGGCAACTGACACCGCGGGTAATACTGGGCCGGCATCGGATGTTCGCTCATTCACTATTGATACTACCGCCCCCGTTGCACCTGTCATAACCACCGTCTTTGACGATCAAGGGCCACTCACCGGCAATCTCAGCAATGGACAAATTACTGATGATGCCCGCCCGACATTCAGCGGTACCAGCGAACCCAACGCCATAATCCGTATCTTTGACAACGGCTCTTTGTTAACGGAGATAACCGCTAACAGCAGCGGTAACTGGAGCTATACGCCTACGCAACCAACAGCGCCTGCAATGGCCACGGGAAACCATGTCATCACCGTAACGGCCATCGATGCGGCGGGTAATGTGAGTCCTGCATCGGACAGCTTCACATTCGTGGTGGATACCACCGCGCCATTACTACCGGTTATTACCCTGGTGACCGATGATATGCCCCCTGGCACCGGGGCGATTACTAACGGACAAAGTACCAACGATCCAACGCCGACGTTTAGCGGAACAGCGGAGGCCGGAGCCACAATCACCCTGTATGAGAATAATACCGTCCTGGGAACCACCACCGTGTTAGCCAACGGTACCTGGAGCGTCACCACCTCCACGTTGGGAAGCGGTACACATACCATTACCGCTGTCGCTACAGATGCAGCAGGCAACGCCAGCCAACCAACAGGCGGTTTTACGCTGACTGTCGACACATCGGCCCCCGCTACGCCAACCCTGACTACCGTCGTGGATGACGTTGCTGGCGGTGTATTCGGCAACCTGAATAACGGTCAGATCAGTAATGACAGCCGGCCAACACTAAACGGGACTGCTGAGGTGGGAAGTACGGTAAGTGTTTATGACGGCAACACATTGTTGGGAACAACCACGGCTGGAGCAGGTGGCGCCTGGAGCTTCACGCCGGGAACCCCGCTCAGCGAAGGCTCGCACACGCTAACCGTCACCGCCACCGATGCGGCGGGTAATAACAGCCCGGCGACCAACAGTTTTGTGATAGTCGTTGATACCACCGCGCCAGGCGTGCCAGTTATTGTCAGCATTATTGATGATGTGCCTAACATCACTGGTGCAGTGGGTAATGGTCAGTCCACCAATGATACCCTCCCCACGCTCAACGGCACGGCGGAAGCCAACAGCACGGTCAATATCTTTGACAACGGCGCGCTGGTGGCCTCCGTAACGGCGAACGCCAGCGGAAACTGGACCTGGACTCCCACCTCAGCGTTGGGCCAGGGCACGCATGCTTATACGGTGAATGCCACTGATACGGCGGGTAACGTGAGCCCCACCTCCCCTGGCTCGTCGATTGTAGTGGATACCCTCGCGCCCGGCGCGCCAACGGGCCTTACTATCAATGCCACCGGAAACCGCGTCACCGGTACAGCTGAAGCAGGGAGCACCGTGACCATTACGTCCAGTACAGGAACCGTACTGGGAACCGCCACTGCGGATGGTGCAGGCAGCTTTGTGGTGACGCTTTCCCCGGCGCAAACCAGCGGCCAGGCGCTGCTGGCATTTGCTCAGGATAAAGCGGGCAATATCGGTGTTTCTGCCGGGTTCACTGCCCCAGATACCCGCGTACCCGATGCCCCAACCATCGTCAGTGTTGTGGATGATTTCGGCATTTATACCGGGATTATCGCCAATGGCCAGGTAACCAACGATGCCTTACCTACGCTAAACGGAACGGCACAGGCCAATGCCGTCATCAATATTTACAACAACGGGGCGCTGCTTGGCTTCACAACGGCAAACGCCAGCGGCGTCTGGTCCTTCACGCCTGGCAGCAATTTGACCGAGGGCTCGCACGCCTTTACCGCAACGGCAACCAACGCTAATGGCACAGGAGCCGCATCAGGTCCCGCCACAGTGGTGGTCGATACACTGGCTCCCAATACGCCAACCGGCATACTGAGTACGGATGGCGGTTCGCTAACAGGTCAGGCAGAAGCAAACAGCACGGTGACGGTGACAATCCCTGGCGCGGGTACCTACACCACGACGGCAGGAAGCAACGGCGCCTGGTCATTGACCTTGCCGACCAAACAAATTGAAGGGCAGAAGCTGGGCATAACCGCAACCGATGCGGCGGGCAATACGTCGGGGTCGCTCTCCATTACCGCCCCAATCCTCCCACTCTCGGCTAACGATAACGTCACCAGTCTCGCGCTGACGACCACCGCAACCACCAGCTCACAAAGCTACTCTGACTACGGTCTGCTGTTGGTAGGTGCTTTGGGGAATGTCGCCTCCGTTCTGGGTAATGACACCGCACAGGTACAGTTCACCATTGCCGCCGGTGGCTCCGGCAATGTTACGATCGATGCGGCAGCGACAGGCATTGTTCTGTCATTGCTCAGTACCCAGGAGATTGTGGTGCAGCGCTTTGATGCCACTCTCGGCACCTGGAGCACCTTCATCAACACTGCAAATGGCGACTTCGCAAACCTACTGACGTTAACTGGTAGCGGCGTCACCCTGAATCTGACCGGCCTGGCCGGCGGGCAGTATCGCGTGCTGACGTATAACACCAGCCTGCTGGCGACAGGTTCATATACCAGCCTGGACGTAGACGTACATCAGACCAGCGCAGGCGTTGTCAGCGGGCCGACCGTCAATACTGGCAACGTGATGGCAGACGACGTTACGCCAACCGGGACAACACTAACATCAGTCACTGATGCCAGCGGGAAAACCACCGTCGTTGGCGCGGGTGGGGTCGATATCACAGGTCAGTACGGCACCCTGCACATCAACCAGGACGGCAGCTATACCTACACATTAACTAACACCAGCGCCGCGGTTTACGGTCAAAAAGAGAGCTTCACCTATACCATCACACAGGGTAGCAACAGCAGCTCGGCACATCTGGTGATCAACCTGGGGCCAGCCCCGGCGGCCACCACCGTTATTGCGGCCGACAACAATGCTGCCATGGTCTTTGATACCAGCGTCAGCTATGTCAACAATGGGCCATCAGTACAAAGCGGTCTGACGGTATTAAGCGTCGGAGTTGGTACCGTACTTAACGCCAACCTGCTTGATGACATGAGCAATCCGATTATCTTTGATGTAGAGGATGGCTCAACCCGTACGATGACCATTCAAGGGACCGTTGGCGGCGTAACGCTGGCCTCAACGTTCGATCTTTATATCTACCGCTTCAATGATGCGATCCAGCAGTTTGAACAATACCGGGTGCAAAAAGGCTGGATCAACACCCTGCTGCTGAATGGCAATTCACAGCCGTTGACGGTAACGCTGCCAGGCGGTGAATACCTGTTTGTACTGAATACCGCCAGCGGGATCAGCGCCCTCACCGGTTACACGCTCAATATCTCGCAGGATCATACCTATGCCGTAGATAGCACTACCGCCAATACCACCGGCAATGTGTTAACTAACGATATTGTGCCGCCAGATGCGGTGATCACTGAAGTCAACGGCGTGGCTGTCCCGGCATCGGGAAGCACCACCATAAACGGACTCTACGGTACGTTATCCATTGATGCAAAAGGAAATTACACCTATACCCTGAAAAACGGCGTTGGTGCGGACAGCATCAAATCCCCGGACAGCTTCGTCTATACCGTTCGCGCGCAGAATGGTGATACGGATACCGCCTCACTGAATATCACGCCAACCCCGCAGGCGTTGAATGCCGTCGATGACGTCAGCAGCATCATGGCGGTAAATACCGTTCAGGACTCGGCTGCATATGGCAGCGGCGTGCTGGGAACAGCGACAATTCCGACACTGGGGAGCAAGGCAACCGCGACAGGTTCGTTTGACATCGCGACAAATGACGTCCTGAAAAACGCTACGCTTAACTTCGATATCAACACGCTAATCACCGTCGGTACGCTCGGTGTGAGCTGGACGATAACCGGCCCTGGCGGATACACACTTTCAGGTACGGTACCTGCCAGCGCCATCAGTCTGTTAGGCAGTTCAATCGCGGTCTCGCTGGGGAATGCCGAACTGACCGCAGGTCATTACAGCGTCAGCTTCACAGGAACGATGGGAGGGCTGGCCGTGGGCGACGTCAGCATTACGCCGAACATCACCGGCACCACCTGGCACCTTAATACCTTTGACGTCAACACCACCACGGTAAATGGCAATATTTTTGATGGTAGTGATGCGGCAGGCGCCCACGATCAGCTGTCAACCGTCCATACCCTGCTTACCGTCAATGGCTATAACGGCAGTACCGCCACGCTCAATCCGACCAGCAGTACCAGTAGCGCCACCGTTCAGGGCCATTATGGTTCACTGACCATGAATCTGGATGGCTCCTACACCTACACGCTGAAGCCGGGTACGACCGTGGCATCGATGACCACCAAAGAGACCTTCACCTATACGCTTAATGACCAAAACGGACATACGGACACCGCCACGCTCACCATCAATATGAATCCGCAGCTGGCAAGCTCCTCACAACATGATGTGATCACCGGGTCGGTCTACGGCGATACGCTTATCTATCATCTGCTTAATGCCAACAACGCAACCGGAGGGAACAACAGCGACAACTGGACCAATTTCTCTATGGCCCAGGGCGACAAGATCGATATCCACGAACTGCTGAGCGGATGGAACCATCAGGCCTCAACGCTTGGGAACTACGTGCAGGTCACCACCAACGGATCCAACACCGTGATCGCCATCGACCGCGATGGTACGGGTGGAACTTATCAATCCACCAACCTCATCACCCTGGAGAACGTCAACACCACGCTGAATGAACTGCTACAGAACAACCATCTCATCACGGGTGGTTAATACATAAAGCTCCGGGCGCCACGACGCCCGGAGCAACTGCCGTAACGGTTGTATTTGAAAGGGATGAGATATGGGAAAAGTCATGCCCGTGGCATTACTGCTGGCATTAACGCTGTGTTCCATGCAGGTGAATGCCGAGGATGAACCGCAAATTATTACGCCGGAAGGGTTGGCAAACAGCCAGATGCTTCCAAACCTTGACGGCTCCGTTGCCGATCTGCCGCTAAGCTCCGCCGCCCCCGGTACTCTGACGCTGAACGATGCCGTGAGTCGTGCCGTGAGCTGGCACCCATCCATTCGTGAATCTATCGGCAAATTACTCACACAGAATGAGCAGATAGACGTGGCGAAATCGAAATATTACCCGCAGGTAACTGCCGGAATGAACAACGGCTACAGCAATACTTACACCGACCACGGCCTTAGCCCAGCCCTGGTTATTTCGGTGTCACAAATGCTGTATGACTTCGGCAAAGTGGCCAGCCAGGTCCGCGCTGAAACCGCAGGTTCCGCGCAGCAGCAGGCTAATGTGTTACTCAGTATTGATACCATCGCGCACGCGACCGCCAACGCGATAGTCCAGGTGCAGACGTGGCAGCAAATGGTGGATGCCGCCGAGGAGCAACTCGCCGCTCTGAACGGCATTGGCCGACTGACCCGGCAACGCAATGATGAAGGCGCAACCTCGCTATCAGACGTGGTGCAAACCGATGCGCGTATAGAGTCCGCTCGTTCGCAACTGGCGCAGTACCAGGCCAATCTCGACAGCAGCAAGGCAACTCTGATGAGCTATCTCGGCTGGAACTCGCTCAACGGCATCAGCAATGAATTCCCCGGCAAACTGGACAGCAGTTGTGATGTCGTTAAACCCGACGATAAGCTGGTTCCTGCCGTGCTGGCGGCGTGGGCGCAGGCAAATGTGGCGCAAGCCAACCTCGACTACGCCAACGCGCAAATGACGCCAACTATTTCTCTGGAGCCGTCGGTTCAGCACTATCTCAACGACAAATACCCCAGCCATGAGGTACTCGACAAAACCCAGTACTCCGCATGGGTAAAAGTTGAAATGCCGCTGTATCAGGGGGGTGGACTTACCGCCAGACGCAACGCCGCCAGTCATGCGGTTGAGTCAGCCCAGTATTCTATTCAACGAACCCGGCTTGAGGTACGGCAGAAATTACTGGAATCCCGCAGCCAGGCGATGAGTCTCGCCACCGCCCTGCAAATTCTGCGACGCCAGCAGCGACTGAGTGAACAAACGCGCGAGCTGTATCAACAGCAGTATCTGGATCTTGGTTCACGCCCGTTGCTCGATGTGCTTAACGCCGAGCAGGAGGTGTATCAGGCGCGCTTTGCTGAACTCCAGACCCAAAACCAGCTGCGCCAGTTACAGCTTAACTGCCTCTACAATACCGGATCGCTACGCCAGGCGTTCGCCTTAAATAACCGCAGCATTCAATCGGTGGAGATACAGCTATGAGCGACGTCGATTCACATGCGGAAGAGGCCATTGGCGAACAGCCCCTAAGCCAATGGGCGCAGGCGATGACGTATATTGCCAGCCACTATCGCGTTGCCTGCTCCCCCGGCGCAATCCAGGCCAACGCCCCGTGGTTTGCAGGGAAAAACCGCACCCTCGCGCTGACACAACTGGCGCGCCAGGCGGGCCTGTCATTTCACGCGCTGAACACCACAAAGCAGGCGTTCAGCCAGTGGCGTTTACCGGTAGTGGCGGAACTGCGCGACGGCCAAATCATGGTGATAGAGCATTTCAACGGTGACGATGCACTGGATGTTTTTATCATCGCCGAAGAGGGGCAACGTAACCGGGTGACGGTCGCAGAGCTTGTGCCAGAGATCGTAAGCATTACCGCGCTGCGCCCGCTTTCGGCGCTAAAAGACAGTCGGGTAGACCGCTATATTTCTCGCTTTAAACCCGACTGGATGCGCGAACTGGTTTTACAGGATATCCGCCCTTACCTGCCAGTAATGGTTGCCGCTTTTCTGATTAACGTTCTGTCGCTCGCCGGGATTATCTTCTCCATGCAGGTCTATGACCGGGTGATCCCTGCCCAGTCTTATCCAACGCTGTATGTTCTCTCCACCGGCGTTCTGGTCGCGGTGCTGTTTGGCTTTTTGCTGCGCGAAGCACGTACCCACATAATGGATCTGCTGGGTAAACGCGCCGATATGCGCATTTCCGATCGGGTATTCAGCCATGCCCTGCGGCTGCGTAATAGCGCCGTACCTCGCTCGACAGGGAGCTTTATTTCTCAACTCCGCGAGCTGGAGCAGGTTCGCGAGATGATCACCTCCTCGACCATGTCGACTATTGTCGATCTGCCTTTTTTCTTTCTGTTTATCGTGGTGCTGGCCTGCATTGCCCCGCCGCTGGCATGGATAGCGCCCGTCGCCGCCCTGCTGATGATCCTGCCAGGTTTACTGTTACAGAAGAAGCTGGCGGTGCTCGCCAACCAGGCCGCACATGAATCCACCCTGCGTAATGCGGTACTGGTTGAAAGCGTTCAGGGGCTGGAGGACATCAAGCTGATGCAGGCGGAAAACCGCTTTTTACAGCAGTGGAACAGCTACATCCGCATTACCGGAGAGTCCGGGCTGCGCACGCGCAAGCTGACTCAGGGGCTGATTGGCTGGGGCATGTCGGTACAGAGTCTGGTCTACGCCGCCATTATTATGTTCGGCGCGCCGATGGTCATTGAAGGCACGATGACCACCGGGGCCGTGGTGGCCGCCTCCATGCTCGGTTCCAGAATGATTGCCCCAATGGCTAACCTGTGCGGCGTGCTGGCCCGCTGGCAGCAGGTCAAAGCAGCAAAGATGGGGTTGGATAGCATCATGCAGCTCCCTACCGAAACGCAGTACGATGAAGATCGGGTACATCAGGAGATTCTTCACGGTCATTATCTCTTTGAAAACGCGCACTTTCGCTACCACAGCGACGATCAGCGCGTTCCGCTGCGTATCTCCCGTCTGGAGATCATGCCCGGGGAACGAATAGCGATCCTCGGTCGTAACGGCGCGGGGAAATCAACGCTGCTGCAGGCCATGGCGGGCGGCGTGGAGATTATTCAGGGCGAGGTCCGACTCGATAACCTGAGCCTGGCGCAAATCGATATGGCCGATTTACGCCGCAACATCGGTTTTCTCAGCCAGAATGCGCGCCTGTTTTTCGGCACCCTGCGTGAGAACCTGACTCTCGGCGCGCCGCATGCCAGCGACGCGCAGATATTCGAAGCGCTGGAGGTTAGCGGCGCAGCGGCTTTTGTTAAACAACTCGCCAAAGGGCTGGCGCATCCGATTATGGAGGGCGGCAACGGTCTGTCCGGGGGACAGAGGCAGTCGATTTTGCTGGCAAGAATGCTGCTGCGCTCGCCCAATATCGTACTACTCGACGAACCCAGTGCTTCACTGGATGAACATACCGAGCGGGAGTTTATTCAGCGGCTGAACCTGTGGCTGGGCAACCGCACATTGATTGTCGCCACCCATCGAGTGCCGGTTCTGGAGCTGGTTGAGCGCGTGGTGGTGTTGAAAGAAGGTCAACTGGTGATGGATGCCCCGAAAGCGCAGGCGTTGAATGCGAGTCGGGCACCTGTACCTACTCACGGTCGGGAGTGGAAAAATGAAAACCAATCCGCATGACGCCGCCATGGACGATCTCGATATCCGCCGCGAACACCGTTTTTCCGGGGCCAGCCGCATTATTCTGCTCAGCACGCTGTTGTTTGCTGTGCTGGGTATCTGGGCATATTTCGGTAAACTGGATGAAGTCTCAACCGGCAGCGGGAAAGTGATCCCCAGCTCACGTGAGCAGGTATTGCAGTCGCTGGATGGCGGGATCCTCGCCGAGCTGACGGTACGCGAGGGCGATAAGGTGCAGGCCAATCAAATCGTGGCGCGCCTCGATCCTACCCGGTCTGAGTCCAACGTTGGGGAAAGCGCCGCCCGCTATCGCGCCTCGCTGGCTTCCAGCGCGCGGCTTAATGCTGAAGTTAACGATCTGCCGCTGACCTTTCCCGATTCACTGCGCGCCTGGCCGGATCTCATCGCCTCCGAAACGCGTCTGTATAAAAGCCGCCGCGCGCAGCTTGCTGATTCTATGGCGGAACTGCAGGACGCGCTGGTCTCAGTTAACAAAGAGCTGGCCATTACCCAGCGCCTGGAGAAAAGCGGCGCCGCCAGCCATGTGGAAGTGCTGCGCCTGCAACGACAAAAAAGCGATCTGGGATTAAAAATTACCGACCTGCGTTCCCAATACTTCGTGCAGGCGCGTGAAGCGCTGTCTAAAGCCAACGCCGAAGTGGATATGCTGGCAGCTATTTTGAAAGGACGTGAGGATTCCGTCACCCGGCTGACCGTGCGCGCGCCCATGCGCGGTATTGTGAAAAATATCCAGGTCACCACCATCGGTGGGGTTATCCCCCCCAATGGCGAAATGATGGAAATAGTGCCAATAGACGATCATCTACTGATTGAAACCCGTCTGTCGCCACGTGATATCGCATTTATTCACCCAGGCCAGCGAGCGCTGGTCAAGATAACCGCTTATGACTACGCCATTTATGGCGGTCTGGAAGGCGTAGTTGAAACCATCTCTCCGGACACCATCCAGGATAAAGCGAAACCGGAAATCTTCTACTACCGCGTGTTTATCCGTACCCATCAGGACTACCTGGAGAACAAACTGGGACGCCATTTCTCCATCGTACCGGGCATGATTGCCACAGTGGATATAAAAACAGGTGAAAAAACCATCGCCGACTATTTAATCAAACCATTTAATCGGGCTAAAGAAGCGCTGCGCGAGCGGTAAATCCTTGAGGATAAGGGGTTGCGGGGGCTGGTCACGCGTGTCACAAGTCTGTTATACTTGCTCTAACACATTGGGGCTGATTCTGGATTCGACGGGATTCGCGAAACCCAAGGTGCATGCCGAGGGGCGGTTGGCCTCGTAAAAAGCCGCAAAAAAATAGTCGCAAACGACGAAAACTACGCTTTAGCAGCTTAATAACCTGCTCTGAGCCCTCTCTCCCTAGCTTCCGCTCTTAAGACGGGGATCAAAGAGAGGTCAAACCCAAAAGAGATCGCGTGGATGCCCTGCCTGGGGTTGAAGCGTTAAAACTAATCAGGCTAGTCTGGTAGTGGCGTGTCCGTCCGCAGGTGCCAGGCGAATGTAAAGACGAACTAAGCATGTAGTACCGAGGATGTAGGAATTTCGGACGCGGGTTCAACTCCCGCCAGCTCCACCAAAATTCTCCATCGGTGATTACCAGAGTCATCCGATGAAGTCCTAAGAGCCCGCACGGCGCAAGCCCTGCGGGCTTTTTTGTGTCTGTTGTTGCCCGAGGGCATCCGGCTAAATCCAGAGAAAATTGGTACACGTTTAGGTACACGCTATATTGTGGTCCATTAAACGTGTACTAACTATGGAAAGATTCCAGACATGGCGCGTATCACACGCCCCCTCACTAACAACGAGATCCTTAAAGCTAAGCCCCAAGAAAAAGAAGGCATGGTCAGTTTTGAACGATATACTAACCTTTACTTGCGAAAAACTTCATAGATTACAAACTCAAGGCACTTATACAGAGCTGAAATTTTCCGGCTGCATAGAACATCAAGCCATTAAGCGTTGTTTCTCTCATGCTCAATGAGCCATTCTTTGCGCGAAATACCACCACCATAACCAGTCATTTTGCCATCTTTTCCAATTATCCGGTGACAAGGGATCACTATCGCAATTCGGTTTGCGCCATTAGCTGCAGCGACGGCGCGCACAGCATTGGGCTTATTAAGCCGAATTGAAATCGCCTGATAGTGTGAGGTCTGGCCATATGGAACTGCACGCAGCTCATGCCAGACAGATTGTTGAAAATCACTGCCCGGAGTATCGACAGAGAGCTCAAACTGTCGGCGAGTTCCGGCAAAATACTCGCTGATTTCTTTTACTGTCTGCCGGGTATGGCTGTTTTCTCCGGTGACAATTCTGGCGTTAAATAAACGCTGGATATCGCGAAATTCTGTTTCTAACATCCGGCGATCGGTAAACTCCAGCAGACAGACCCCCCTCTCTGTAGCACAGACAAACATCGGTCCAAGCATAGTGGTAAACCGGTGAATGACAATCACCTGGATTGCCTGAGTCGGCGCTGCGCCAGTAAGACGCTTGTAGGTATAACCAAAGCCGCTCAAGGATTCATAGCCATTGTCCAGCGCAACGTCAGTCGCCGCTCGTCCGCTTTTCAGCTCCTGCAGGGCAATATTCACCCGCTGCATTCGCTGGAAAGCCTGAAAAGTGATGCCATGGTGTTGCAGGAACCAGCGTCTTACCCGCTCCGGGCTGATGCCATGCTGGCGAAGCTGCGCGTCAGCTACACGGGATTTTATATCGCGCCTGACAAGCGCAAGCGCCTGTTCAACAAATAATGGCGCGCTGTGCGCATTTTCTGCGGGTCTGCAGACTTTACAGGGACGAAACCCGGCCGCCAGGGCCGATTTAGCATCTTTATAAAATTCGACATTTTCGCGTTTGGGCTTTCGTGCCCGGCATACAGAAATACAGAATACGCCAGTGGTTTTGACGCCAACAAAAAACACGCCAGTATATTCTGGAGCTCGTTCAAGTAATGCCTGATACCAGATATCACACAAATTCTTATCGGTTATTTTCATCACCAAAAAGTCCTTCAAACGTCTGACGCGCTCGGATCGCATGCATGACATCAGTCAGCGTTGACTGCATCGTTGAATGAACAAAATTGCCCATTGAAATGCGGCTTACCCCGGCCCGTTTCAGCCTGTCGAATGAGGGAAGATCGGGCATACACATGACATTCAGAGGCAATCCCATTGCCTCTGCAATGAGGCTGATGTCTTTCTCTGACGTCAGGCAGGGAACAAAAAGGCCGTCGGCACCTGCAGCTTTATAGCGTTGACCCCGTGATATCGTCTCCTGCAACGCGTCTTCATGCCCGAGCAGGTAAGTATCAGTCCGGATATTCATAAACAGGCTGTAATTTTCGCTTCTCAGCGTATCGCACACTGTTCTCAGGTTACGGGAAAAATCAGAGACATCGTCAAGCTGACGAACCCCGTTTATGACTCGGCTGTCTTCGAGGTTAACGCCTGCGACGCCTGTCTGAGCAAGGCGCCTGAGATTGGCTGCTATCTGTTCGGCTGAATCACCATACCCTGCTTCCATGTCAACGCTCAATGGCAGGTTACTGACAGCCCGGATCCGGGTGACCATATAAAATAACTCATCAAACGGAATTCCCTGCCCATCGTCATATCCCAATGTGGACGCTATAGCTGCACTGGACGTTCCCAGAACCTGGTAGCCTGCTTTTTGCGCTGCGACAGCACTGGCGGCATCCCAGACGTTGGCGATAAGAAGAGGCTCATGCTGATAGTGGCGTTCTGCAAAGTTCATATTCATATCCTCTCGATAGATTGAAAATGAATCTAAGCACTCAGGAAGAACCTCACAACCGAAATTCAGACGACCATTTTTTTAGCAAACATCGTCTGAACATGGATGCGGAACAGACCAAACCTTTTAAGGTCAGGTTCTGGCTTCGAGCATGGCAAGAACAGCCCAACGTGCCGCATCGTCTGCGATATTTTCCGGCAGCGCATCAGCCCGCAGCGTGATATAAGCATCAACAGCCATTCTGATGGCCATGCTGACGGAGTCACGATCGTGTGTTGCCAGCGTGGAAGTCAGCAAGTCATCAGGATCAATGCTGAGGAATTCGATGCGACGAACCCCACGTTGCGGTAGATTGGCACGACGGTACAGCATAGGTCCCAGCACTTGCTCGCGGAAGAATGCCAGCATGCCTATCGCTTCAAAGAGTTCGCCTCTTCCCAGCTTAACCACTGCATAATGAAGCCAGATCCAGGCTCGGGACTCAAACCACTCCGGCGTCATGTTGGGCCACTGAGCACTAAATTTTGCCAGTTGGCGCTCCAGAGCAGTGCTATCACGGGTAAATAACACTGCTGGCTCCTCAACGCGTTTAGTGAGCATTTCCAGGGTGACGAATTTCAGATCGACATGAAGGAGTTCTGGGCCATACAGGCAGATAAGCAGACGAGGCTCTCCCACATGTTCCCCGGTGAAAGCATGGAGCAGGTGACCCAGTGTTCCGGCGAACACAATACGCTGAGCCATAATTTCGTCATAGTGGAGAGGGTCTACAACAACGACAAAATCCAGATCGGAGTATTTATCAAATCCGCCATGGATAATCGAGCCGCCAGCAAGAAGGGAATGAATTCGCGAATCAGACTGGAATTTAAGCTTGAGTTGCTCTGCAAAACTTCTGTGTAAATCGGGTAATGTACTAAGCATACTTTTTCCTGTTCACAAAAAATACAAAGCATTTCAGAATATCGAGTAGTTTATATTCAGGCCAGATATTTTTGCAGGAACAGTCATGTCCTTCGAAGACGCTCACTTAGCCGCATGCCCACTATTGGTGGGTAAGACCAGAGAGCGAAGTGCGGCGTTTAGTTGGGGGAACGTTTGATCATCCGCATTGGCAGCGTCCTCAGATTCCATCGAATGGTGAAATCCTGCCCACCTATCAGTCGTATTGCTAGCACAGTTTTAGAACATCCTGTCAGAACGAGTAGCGGATATGCAAGCCAGGATAAAATGTAGTTAGTCACACCATCAACAAGTAATCTGCCGACACGGGAAAATACGCCATAAGAATTGCTACTTCATCGCGTCTATAAATGTTCAGGAGGGTTCAATGTCTTCATCTTTTCAACATCGTTTCATTCTCACAGGTGGCCCAGGGTCAGGCAAAAGCACGATAATTGATACCATTATAAAAAGAGGTTTTTGGTGTTCTAAAGAAGCTGGACGAGATGTTATACAAGACCAGGTTAACATCGGCGGTGATGCATTGCCATGGGCCAATCAAACTGCGTTCGCAGAGCTCATGCTATCCTGGGAAATGCGTTCATGGCACGAAGCAGAAGGGCAAACAAGACCCTGCTTCTTCGACCGTGGTGTTCCTGATGTTGTAGGTTATTTACGTCTTTCAGAGCTTACCATACCGAAGCATCTGGAAAACGCCATCGAGAGATTTCGCTATAACCGAACAGTATTTATTGCCCCCCCCTGGCGTGACATATATGTACAGGATACCGAGCGCAAGCAATCTTTCGATGTCGCCGTCGCGACATATCACGCAATGGTGCAAACATACCGTATGTATGATTATCAGTTGATTGAATTGCCATGCGTTTCGGTTGAGGAGCGTGTGGATTTTATCCTTTCCAGGATAGTACGCTGATAAAACAGCAACTACGCGTAATGGTGAATCACTCTGCCTGAATCGGCCATCGTGGCAAGAAAATACATTCTCTATGCGCGCTTGCAGACTGCAATTTATGTTTATATGAAAATCCGCAATGAGGGTTTAAATTTTATTTAAGAGGGAATAAATGCGTACTCGTCCATCCTCTCGATTGATAGTTCTTTCACCTGAAAATCACGTTCTGCCCTTTAGGTTCTGCCATAAAGATGATGCTCTGGATGGAAAAACTTACTGGGCAACGCCAGGGGGAGGACTTGAGCACAACGAGTCTTTTGAGCAGGCGGCGCTACGTGAATTATTTGAAGAAACGGGCCTGATAAGAAAAACGGCGGGACCACAAATAGCCTCCAGAACCTTTCCTATGATGTTGCCAAGTGGTGAGAACGTTCTCGCTGAAGAACATTTCTTTATTATTACTGCAGAAAAACCAGATATTGACCGATCAGGTTGGAGTAACAACGAAAAAGAAGTCATTCGCGAGCACTACTGGTGGAGCTTAGAAGAGCTCAAACAAACTAAAGAAATCATCTTCCCACTCGATTTGATAATTAACATACTTGAAGGCTTCCCCTGCACTTAACTCTCTGAAACGGCTTAGATGTCCACTTCTGGCACGAAGTGGACAAACCTAAAAATTATACAAGATGTCATCGATTGCAATCTGCATCGTGGCCAGCTTTTGGGTGCAGTTCATTTAGGACGAGGAGGATGCCAAATCGTGGTAATACGATGAATCCATTTGTGATGAACCTCCGCTGTCAACTGATAAAACGGACATAATACAGTATAATGCTTACAGGGTGAGTTCCATCAAAATGGAGGGCATGCCCCGCAAAAAACACTCCACTTTCTTTAGAGAGGGGATTATTAAAATCGATATGGATTATTAGGATAAGTAAATGACCGTTTATTTTGATTTTGATAGGGACGTAGTAATTCATGAATACCACCAGGTAAGCAAATACTATATATCCAGTAGTATCTATCGACAAATGAAAGGTACCGGATTGCCTGCAAATTCAACGGAAGCCCCCCCACCAGATGAAAATGCTCCCAATGGTATGGTGTATATATTTAATGATAATACATGGGATTTGGTACAGGACACATTTCCACGTCCTAACATTGAGGAAGTTAACTATACGTACACAGGGGAAAGACCATTAGAGACGGTAATCGAAAGGATAGATTTCCCATTTACGTATTTTCCACAATACAATGATGTTGTAGATTATATATCATCAAATTTAAAAACACTGCATCTATCATTCAATTATGTTCGCATTCAGAAAAAATATTTGCATATTATTGAATTATTTAACTTAGCAACATCAACACATAATCCATTCACACTCCAAGAGAGAATTTTCGATTACAAGGTAGAATCTGAATTTTTTGTTGCGATGATAAGATCATTTTTTGACGAAATGGTCCAACTGACATATCTATTGATTAACGAAGTGAGCGACAATTTAATCGACAGCATTGGCTCGCTAATTCGTGATCAAAATAAAAATAGAGAATGTTATAATGTATTTTTTGGTGATAACGATGTCTATATTAAAGATGATAGTGAATACTTAGTTATTATAAATAATCTTTCCAACTCAATAAAACATTCCTCACTGCATTACGAGTCGTATTCATCTTATCCCCTTTCGCCAAATATACTTTCTTTTTATAAGAAGAATAATACATTCAAAAATAACGATGTAGTTATACACAACCATAATGTCGTAGATGTATTTTTAGGATTCAAAGCTAATTTCCATAGGATTATTAAAAATCAACAGAATTATGTTAAACACCATGCAAAGTAGTCTGAATCTTGGCGACATGCTGGAAGCCTTTTTGCAACTCCAGACAAAGAGTAAAAATCTTCCCTAAGAGCTGAAACATAATCTACAGGAAGACTGACCTGAACCCCATTGATTAACACATTGTAATATCAGTAATGTCCGCTTTTGACACAGAGCGGGCGTACTGGGAGAGTTTAAAGTCTGCTGGGAGCGAGAAACGGACGTTCTCATAGGCCCTTTTCCGACCGATCTGTACGGCACACACCTTACCCCAGCCCGCCGGTGCTTATCTACTCCCGCGGAAAGGGGAACAATGGTGATGCCTTGTTATTAAGGAATTTATGCTATGGCTGCGATGCTTTTGCACCAAAGCTGAATGCAACTTTTTCGGCATTTTTATCATTTTTTCTCTCATACTCAAGTATTTGTGCAGCTTCCATTTCCCCAATTGTGCCTTTTACTGGTTCACCATCAATAAGATATTTTACTAAGCTTTTATCCGCATCGTCACACGCTTCGCTTAATTTAAAGAAACGATAAGGGATAATATTTATGGCAATACTCTGTTCAGTGGATAACGTTTCCACTGACGCATTTGCATATCCTTCCAGATCAGACTTGAGGGACAAGTAAAGCCTCCAGCATTTTTCGATTTTATTCGCAGCATCGACATCGCTTCTTGATATTAACATTATAGAATCCTGAGAGACTGACAGCTTTGGTGTGTCATCATCCATCAAAGTAGTGAGCCTTACCCACCGGGCCTCACGGTTGTCTTCCGGATTGCCTTTAATGTATTCATTCAGTCCATTCAGGAGCAAGTAAGACATTCTGGAGTGTATTGCAAGCGCCCTGATGCTACCTCCAATTGACTGAATGGCAACTGCCGCGGCATCGTTATCCAGCTTTTCAGCACGTTTATTTGCCGTGTAAGAAAAAAAGGTGCCAACGAGTGAAATAATTATTGCAAAAATTGCAATGATATCGGATGGCTGAATGCGGTTTCTTCTCGCACGACTCATACTGTCCTCTGCTTGGCTGAAATCTAAAGAGTCTATTAAATTAACGCGTTTGCCCCTTGATCTGAAGGGAAAGGCTTAGCAACAGAAATGAATAACTGCAATGCGGGTGACATGTTCCTCGTAAATCAACACAAGCTGATGATAGCAACTTCCGTTCCTGGCACTAAACTGACGAGCAGCAGGATCACGGAGACCGTTACAAGCAACGAGCGAACATCGTTTGCATCTCTATTGTTGATAGTGACGCTGAGTGGATGCAGGGTGTCGCAGGAGGGATGCTTCGGGGCGTATTGGACGTCGCACCAGCTCCCCTCCGCAGTTCGGGCACTGGCCATTAAGTCGTTGGGTCACGCAATCTACACAAAATGTGCATTCGAATGAACAGATGTAGGCCCCTTTTGATTCAGGTGGCAGATCTTTATCACAGCATTCGCAATTAGGACGGAGTTCAAGCATGGTGCTCTCTTATTGTTAAAGGCACATCATTGGACATACCAAAAGCCCTCTATCGGTATCACTTTTGCGATAAACGACGTTATTGTTTATGCCCGTATGAAATAAGCATGGTCTACAGGCCGGAAAAATCAAGAGAGTGAATTATTTGATAGAAACGCTCACCTTCGGAAACGAACGACCAGCCTATAACGCCCCAATCAATCACATAAAAATCAAACAGATAAAACTTTTCATATCAACATTATCACTACAATTTTTACACCTTCCCTTTCGCGCAAAAAAACAATACCCGCCATAAAAATAACCGTATTAATTGCTCAAAGCTGCACAAAATGGATAAATAACGTTAGCAGCACTTACAGTTTTTTCCTAAAGTCAGCGCTTCGTTTGTATGTCATGCTTCATCACGCTAATAACTTATAACGCTAAGCGAGGATATTATGAAAAAGACAATTATCGCATTATCTGCAATTCTGCTGGCTTCTCCTGTTATTGCCGCAACAACACACGCAACCGATAATGATGTCGCTGCCGCGCACGAAAACGCGAATACTGCAAAAGAGAAACTGCATCAGGCGCAGAATCAGGGTGAAGAGCAAAAATTAAAAGCAAAACATGCTGCTGAAGGTAAGCAAGATGACCTGAGCAGCAAGGTGAGTGAGGGCTCACAAAAAGCCTGGAATACAACCAAGGAAGGCGCTGAAAAAGGCTGGAATGCAACAAAAGAAGGTGCAGAGAAAGGCTGGAATAAGACCAAAGAAGGTGCAGCCTCCGTTGAGAAAAAAATCAGCGAATAATCCTCCAGCCATTCAATAATAAAAAGCCGCGAAAGCGGCTTTTTATTATTAGCATGATCCGTCCTGCACAGCGTTGACACGTTCCTGACTTAAATCCGCAGAATGTGATGATGAATGAGTTCAAACGCACCCAACGTGATTACCTGCTCGGTCGCCACCGAGTAATAACCTTGTGGTATCATCAGCACCTCACAGTTGTTGACCGTCATCCACTCACCTGGCGCCCCGCTAAAATACTGTCTGTTATTACCATAAGCTACAATTATATTAATTTTAGATAATCAGCCTCGCGCCTGCTGACATTAATGAGTAAAGGTTTACTATAGGCATGTCTTTTTTAGCAGGAAAGTAAAATGAAAAAACAAAAAGGGTTGCTGATTATTGCCCTTGCTTTCACTCTGGCATCATGTGCTTCAATTCCTGAAAATATCAAAGGTAATAATCAACCAGATATACAAAAGAACTTTATCTCCGTGCATAACCAACCGGGGTTATATACAGGCCAGCAGGCCCGATTTGGGGGTAAAGTCATCAATGTAATTAACACCAAAACGGATACGTTACTGGAAATCGCCGTTCTGCCGCTGAACAACGACGCTAAACCACAAATAGACGCCAGCTATCAGGGACGTATTATTGCCCAACAGAAAGGTTTTCTCGACCCGGTAAACTACAGAAACCACTTCGTGACTATTTTAGGGACAATTCAAGGAGATGAACAAGGATTCATCAACAAAATCCCGTACAACTTTGTTAAAGTTGATTTACAAGGCATTCAGGTTTGGCATTTAACTGAGTCCGTAAACACGACCTATAATATGTGGGATTACGGTTATGGCGCGTTCTGGCCCGGACCGATGTGGGGAATGCCCTACTCCGCAAGTACCGTAACCGAGGTTACGCCAGAGCTAGTGAAATAATCCCTGTAGTACGATGATGCGAATAGACTCCGGAGTCGAGTGTTTGCCAACACGCATTTTAATCACTCCGCGTTTCGCTTATTGCGTCATCGTGCTCCATGTGATCCTTCGCTAAATATTCATTATTTCTGCTGCATATAATTTAACCGCTAACTTTTAGCGCAAAAATGGGCGTTACTTTTCTCATGCCTGACCATCTTCTGTTATTTACCGATAACTCCCCCACCCTGCATGCCATAAAAAACATTTGTGCTTACGAATTCTTCAGGGATTACTATGAACAGAAAATGCTTACTGTTGATACCATTATTTTTTAGCAGCGTCATTATTACCGCCTGCGATAATAAACCTGCAGTAAAAACCGCCATGGAGCCCGAGGTCGGCGTTGTTACCTTAGCGCCTTCCTCAGTGAATATTAAAAGCGAGCTTCCTGGCCGCGCGGTTTCATTTGAGATCGCCGAAATCCGCCCTCAGGTTGGGGGGATCATCATCAAACGTAATTTTATTGAAGGTGACAAAGTCAGCAAAGGAGAGTCACTGTATCAAATTGATCCCGCCCCGTTGCAGGCCAGGCTGGATGCAGCCAGAGGCGCACTGGCAAAGGCACAGGCGACGGCCAATAATGTGCGACTGACATTAAATCGGCAGTCAGCATTAATAAAGTCCAATTACGTCAGCCGCCAGGACTACGACACGACGCGCTCGCAGCTTAATGAAGCAGAAGCCAATGTCGCCGTCGCCAAAGCGGATCTTGAGCAGGCCACCATCAACCTGCGTTACGCCAATGTCACCTCGCCGATTGAGGGCATTAGCGGTAAATCCTCCGTAACCGTGGGTGCTCTGGTCACCGCGAATCAGGGAAACGCGCTGGTTACCGTGCAAAGACTGGATCCAATTTATGTTGATTTAACGCAGTCAGTACAAGACTTCTTACGCCTGAAAGAAGAAAAAGCCAGTGGGAAAATTGCCCAGCAAAAGGGCAAAATTCCGGTTGAGCTGATGCTGGAAAATGGCAAGCCCTATCGCTATACCGGCACGCTTGAGTTTTCCGATCCTGCCGTCGATGAGACTACCGGCTCCGTGACCTTGCGCGCCGTGTTCCCCAATCCTGAGGGTGAAATTTTACCCGGTATGTACGTCACAGCATTGCTGGATGAGGGCAGCCAACAGAATGTTTTAATGGTCCCACAGCAAGGGATTACGCATAACGACCAGGGAAAGGCCACTGCGTTAATCCTCGATCAAGAAAACGTGGTGCAACTACGCGAAATAAATGCGGTGAAGGCTGTAGGCAATCAATGGTTGGTGACTACGGGATTACATCCTGGCGATCGGGTCATTGTATCCGGATTACAAAGAATCCGTCCGGGAATTAAAGCCAAAATCCTCGCAGCAAAACCAAACACACCTGACACGGTAACTGAACAGTAATATTTCAGGTATTAAGGACACCTTCTTCATGGCTAACTTTTTTATTGAGCGCCCGGTTTTCGCCTGGGTGCTCGCTATTATCATGATGTTTACCGGCGGTATCGCGATAATGAACTTGCCTATCGCGCAATATCCGCAAATTGCTCCCCCCACTATTACCATCAGCGCAGCCTACCCCGGTGCAGACGCTAAGACCGTTGAAGACTCGGTGACTCAGGTGATTGAACAGAATATGAACGGGCTTGATGGCCTGATGTATATGTCATCCACCAGCGATGCGGCCGGTAATGCGTCGATTATCCTGACCTTTAAAACGGGGACTTCACCTGATATAGCGCAGGTTCAGGTACAGAATAAACTGCAGTTGGCGATGCCTTCCTTGCCACAGGAAGTCCAGCAGCAAGGGATCAGCGTTGATAAATCCAGCAGCAATATCTTAATGGTCGCCGGTTTTATCTCTGATAATAACAGTTTGAGCCAATATGATATTGCTGACTATGTGGCGTCAAATATTAAAGATCCACTAAGCCGCACCCCCGGGGTCGGGAGCGTACAGTTATTCGGTTCGCAATACGCCATGCGTATCTGGCTGGATCCGCAAAAGCTCGACAAATATAACCTTACGCCGCAGGACGTTATTACCCAACTCAAAGTACAGAATAACCAGATATCGGGCGGACAGCTGGGAGGAATGCCGCAATCAGCCGACCAGCAGTTAAATGCGTCGATCATTGTTCAGACACGCCTGCAAACTACCGATGAATTCGGCAAGATCTTTCTTAAAGTTCAGCAGGACGGCTCCCAGGTTCTGCTGCGCGATGTCGCACGCATTGAACTGGGTGCGGAAAATTATGCCACGGTGGCACGTTACAACGGAAAACCCGCCGCAGGGATTGCAATTAAACTTGCCGCTGGCGCCAATGCCCTTGAAACATCCCAGGCCGTTAAACAAGAGCTGAACAGGTTATCAGCCTGGTTTCCGGCCAGCATGAAAACCGTTTATCCCTATGACACTACCCCCTTTATCGAGATTTCAATTCAGGGTGTTTTTCATACATTGATCGAGGCAATCATCCTGGTATTCCTCGTCATGTACCTGTTTTTGCAAAGTTTCCGCGCGACGCTTATCCCCACTATCGCGGTTCCGGTTGTTATTCTCGGAACCTTTGCGATACTCGACGTCGCCGGTTTTTCGATCAATACGCTCACGATGTTTGGCATGGTGCTGGCAATAGGATTGTTAGTTGATGATGCCATCGTGGTGGTTGAGAACGTAGAACGTATTATTGCCGAAGAGCACTTGTCACCAAAAGCGGCGACGCATAAAGCGATGGGTCAGCTCCAGAGAGCACTGGTCGGTATTGCCGTCGTCTTATCCGCCGTGTTTATGCCAATGGCATTTATGAGCGGGGCAACGGGTGAGATTTTCCGTCAGTTTTCCATTACCTTAATTTCCTCCATGCTGCTGTCGGTGTTCGTGGCGATGAGCCTGACGCCCGCACTCTGCGCCATGCTGTTAAAATCCCACGAGGGAGAAAAAGAAAACACCCATTTTCTGTTTACCCGTTTCAATCACTTCATGGAGAAATGCACCCATCACTACACGGACAGCACCCGTAGGCTGTTACGTTGCACCGGCCGTTATATGGTGGTCTATTTAGTGATTGGTGCTGGCATGATGGTACTGTTTCTCCGTACTCCTACCTCCTTTTTGCCTGAAGAAGATCAGGGCGTATTCATGACCACGGCGCAATTACCTTCCGGTTCAACGATGGTAAATACCAGCAAAGTGCTTGGGGAAATAACGGATTACTATCTGACAAAAGAACAGAAAAATGTCGCGTCTGTTTTTACCGTTGGCGGATTTGGCTTCAGCGGACAGGGGCAAAATAACGGTCTGGCGTTTATCAGCCTGAAACCGTGGTCAGAACGTGTTGGCGAAGAAAACTCGGTTACTGCCATCATTCGCCGGGCAATGATGGCTTTAAGCACCATTAATAATGCCGTCGTTTATCCGTTCAATTTACCCGCAGTCGCGGAATTGGGCACCGCTTCAGGTTTTGATATGGAGTTGCTGGATAACGGCAACCTTGGGCATGAAAAAATGATGCAGGCCCGCAACCAGCTCCTGGCTTTGGCCAGCCAGTCACCCGATGAAGTTAACGGAGTGCGCCCAAATGGGCTGGAAGATACGCCGATGTTTCGTATCCACGTCAACGCGACAAAAGCAGAGGCGATGGGTGTGGCATTGTCGGATATCAATCAGACCATCTCTACGGCGTTTGGTAGCCGCTACGTCAATGATTTCCTTAACCAGGGACGCGTTAAAAAAGTGTATGTGCAGGCCGATACGCCGTTCCGTATGCTGCCGGACAATATCAATCACTGGTACGTACGTAACGCCTCCGGCGCGATGACGCCGCTTTCGGCCTGCTCATCAACCGAATGGACCTACGGCTCTCCCCGTCTTGAACGCTACAACGGACAGCCTGCAATGGAAATTCTCGGCCAACCGGTCACAGGGAAAAGCAGCGGCGATGCGATGAAATTTATGGCATCACTGATTAATAAACTGCCCGCGGGCGTCGGTTATGCCTGGACGGGGCTGTCGTATCAGGAGGCGCTGTCTACCCACCAGGCGCCAATGCTGTACGGCATTTCTCTTATCGTCGTATTTCTGGCGCTGGCAGCACTCTATGAAAGCTGGTCAATACCGTTTTCTGTGATGCTGGTTGTACCAATCGGTGTGGTCGGGGCTTTGCTGGCGACCGATCTGCGTGGCCTGAGCAATGATGTTTACTTCCAGGTTGGCCTGCTCACCACCATGGGACTCTCAGCTAAAAACGCTATTCTGATCGTCGAGTTTGCCGTCGAGATTATGCAAAAAGAAGGAAAAACGCCGCTTGAAGCTGCGGTGGAAGCTGCGCAAATGCGTTTACGTCCTATTTTGATGACGTCATTGGCCTTCATTCTGGGGGTTATCCCACTGGCAATAAGTGAAGGCGCAGGCTCTGGCGCGCAAAACGCCGTCGGTACGGGCGTTATCGGTGGGATGCTGGCCGCGACCGTGCTGGCGATCTACTTTGTTCCGGTCTTCTTTGTTCTTGTCGAAAACATGCTGGCGCGATTTAAAACCCGGCATTAATTCCCTGCCCTTGTAGATGCTTATCCCTGGGATCGGGTAATAAGATCCCAGGAATGGCGCTTCGCTTATCAGACCTACGGTTGTTAGCGGACACAGCTATCCAGCGAGTTTCCTCGTGGATAGCAGGGTGAGTTATTTTATTGTGAGGGGAAATGCGGGTGTAGGGACAGAGGTTGTCAATTCTAACTAAAGCCAGGCTATCAAAACGGTTAATCAATCGTGTGCAGATTTACGGCCAATTCGCCCAATTTCGTATTCGGGTGCTGATGACACATGTTAATCATTTTCGGAACAGCGACAGTTTCCACCTCATGCAGCGGAACATAATCATCGCCTTTAAAGTCAGAATTTTTATTAACAATCACAAAGGCAATTGCCGTCATGTATTGCCGACTCATATCAGCAAATTCTTTACAGGTCATATCTTGTGGCGCAGCTTCGGTTGCCTGAGTAGCAAACGCACAGCTCATCGGTGCCAAAACAGAGGTCATAATCACAACAGCTGAAACCATCATTTTAATATTCACGATACACTCCAGAGACAGGATTAGTTGTTATTGGCTAGTTTATCTGTTGATGCCAACTTCGTATTTCTACGCAGGCTGATAAAAGCCAAAGAACTGAAGATCATCTCGACTCCAATAAAAATCGAAGTAAACACGTAAGACTTATCGGGATCCATATTCAGCCATACGCCAGCAATAAGCAGATCTAAAATGCCGATAAAAATGTTCCAGACATAGCCCGGACTGCGGAACATTTGAACTCCGGAAGCCACACGAAAAATACCACCAAGAATAAACAAGCAGCAAAAAACCATAGCTAACGAATTCATGCCGATCACAGGGTTAACAAGGAAACAGTACCCCAGCAGTAACCATGCGATAGCAAAAAATGCATAGGTAAATTTGGCTTTCAACTGCTTCTTCCCAGCGCTAAACAGGCTATAGATAGAATAAAAACCGCATACCAGGAACATAAAACCTGTCGCATAGCTTAAATAAACGCCAGCAGCGATAGGATAGATTAAGCAGCAAATACCACATATCAACAACAGCACCGCCATAATTGTTGCGTGTCTTTTATAATGAGAAAGTGTTTTTTCATTAAACGTTCTCAGAGCTTGCTGATTAAAAATGAACATACATCCTCCGTTACATGTAAACGTAATGTAACCTACTAATAAAAGAGTTAACACTCACAAAATACATATCACTTACAATGAAATAATAAAGCTTCAGATAAGGATACGTATATAAGAATAAAGGAATGTCGCTATACGTTTAATCCTACACATGTCAGACGTCTGACACCTGTAGGATTAAACGCTCATTATTATATCCTGGCTCTGATTCCGCTCTTTAAACTTATTTAATATGATTATTGCGTTTGGTGAACAATACCAACTTTATTCAGGAGAACGTAATGAAAAAGATTATTCTTGCAGGTCTGCTTGCAACTATGATGGGTTCAGCCCCAGTAATGGCTTCTGCCACTACCACCACTGCGGCACAAACAGCCACAGCAAATGTACAAAAAGAAGCAGCCGATATTATGCAGGTCGCAGTAAAAGGCGCCAATGCGATGCGTGATATTCAACTTGCTCGCCTGGCTCTGTTTCACGGACAACCTGACAGCGCAAAAAAATTAACCAATGACGCCGCTTCCCTGCTGGCAGGCGACAGCAGCGACTGGGCAAAATTTGTCAAAGCAGCGCCTAAGGCGAAGATGATTGACGATCAGTACGTAATTATTAACGCTACAATCGCATTATCAGAAGACTATATTGCTACGCCGGAAAAAGAATCTGCTATCAAAACCGCGAACGGCAAAATGGCCAAAGGTGACTGGAAAGGTGCAGTGGATACCTTGCAACTGGCAGGGATCAGCGTGCTTCAGACCCAATACCTGATGCCTTTGAATCAGACGCGTAAAGCCGTTGCCAGCGCCCAAAAACTGCTGTCCACGGGTAAATTTTATGAGGCTAACCTTGTGTTAAAAGGTGCTGAAGAAGGCATTGTTATTGATAGCGAAATGGTGGGTGCAGGCCAGTAATACTCTGTACTAACGAGTGATGAATCAAGACATTTCTCTCCTGATCGGGCAGCTACGGCTACCCGATCAGGGGGGATTAATGGCTCATCAGACTGTCGATCTCAATTTCAATTTCCCGCATGACAGCAACAATTTTCTGTAATGCCTGTTGCCGTACAGCCAGCGGAAGATCGTCATGTCGCATAGACTCAAAAGGTTCGCACAGCGTCTGAAGCGCGGTGATACCCAGAATTTGCGCCGAACCATGCAACCGATGAAGCGCCCGTAAAAACATCTGCGGCTCATCTTGCGCAACGGCTTTCTCAGCCGCTTGTAAATCATTCAGCGTTGCCTCACGGAATGTTTCGAGTATCTCGTTCATTAATGCGCGATCGCCACCGGTATTTTCAGTCAGTACATTGAATTTTAAATGCCGGATTGCACAAGGAGACGCATAGCCCGTGTCGATTTTGCTCAATTCATGCGTCAGCGTCTGGATTGAGACCGGCTTAAACAGACACAAATTCATACCGTTTTGCAGACATCGATCGCGTGACTGCGGGAGCGCACTGGCCGTCAGCCCCCATATTTGCAAGTGAGGTTGTTGACGACGTAGCGAAGCCGCGAGATCAAACCCGTCTTTCTTCGGCATATTCACATCGGTTATCAACAGGTCGTATGATTTTTTGGCCAGTTTAGCTTCGGCTTCCTCGCCATCACAGGCCTCATCCACGCTATAGCCAATGGTATTCAACTGGCGTTTAAGCAGCAGCCGGTTAGTAGGATTATCGTCTGCAATCAGAATCGACAGACACGGTAACGGCAACACAGCGCCAGGGGTATCTCCATCCGGTACTATCGATTGTCGGGCAGTTTCAACCGGAAGCGTAATTGTGAACGTGGTTCCCTGCGACAGAATACTCCTCAGCTCCAGCGTACCGCCCATTAGCGTTACCAGTTCTTTGCAGATAAATAACCCCAGGCCTGACCCCGTTTGTTGACGCCCGCAACGCCCCTGAGCATAACGATGGAACAGTCCAGCCTGCTCTTCTTCGCTAATGCCGCAACCGGTATCACTGATGACGATTGTCAGGGTGCCGTGATTATCTGTGTCCGGAGCCAGACGGGCCGTAACATGAATACTACCTTGCACCGTAAATTTCAGCGCATTGCCCACCAGATTGGTGAGAATTTGCCGCAAAGCCTGCTGATCGACAAATACCCGCTCGTTTACTGGCAACTGGCTGACGCAGGCAAGCGATATACCTTTCTGCCTGGCCAGAGCATCGAAAGAGTGACACTGCAATTCAATAAGCTGCGAGAGATCGGTCCACTGGGGAACAACCTCATATTTTCCGGATTCAATCTTATCAACGTCCAGAATCTTACCAATCAGACCCAGCAATGATTGGGCCGTCGCCCCGGTCAAAGCAATGGCCTCTTTGCGTTGTGCCGGACTGAGCTCTGAGCTTGAGAGTAATTCCACAAAACCAACAATCGAGCTTACCGGGGTACGTAACTCATGACTCATGCTCGCAAGAAAACGGCTTTTGGCTTTTGTAGCGGCAATCGCTTTATTCTTTTCGCTCTCCAGCTCTTGAGATAAGACCTCTTTGAGATGCAACTGTTCTTCCAGTAACCGCTGCGATTGCTTTCTTTTACGGACTTCACGGGAGAGTGATATCCCCCAGATCAGACTAATAGCAATAAGTACCAGCGCAAACACCACCAGTTGATAGAACTGTTTGCTATATCGGCTCCAGATATCAACCTGGGTATTGGAAATCTTCGACCACTTCTCCGTCATCTGTAAAATTTCACGCGGAGGTATGGCTTGCAGGGCCTTATCAATGACAGACTTCAGCATGGGCTCATGAGAAGAAATAGCAAAACTCACCGATGCACCTGGCATATCAGGAAGCCGGAAGAAGTGCATATTATTCTGGTAGTAATGATCGGTAATGAACTTTGCCGACAATTCAGTCGCAATTGCCGCATCAACGTCGCCCTCCTTGACCATAGCCATGGCAGCGCTACCGGTATCCGCATTCACCCATGTCACCTGCGGATAACGTTGTTTGAGGCCACGCTCCAGAATATGTCCGGCAGGCAGAGCAACGCGTATCGGTTTTTCCAGCAGCGAGTCGGCTGTTTCCTGGCGCGATGTGATAACCACGAATGCAACATTCATCAGCGGATCGCTAAATGCCGAATCGTCCTGGTTTTGGTTAGTCGGGGCGATCGTCGGATACATATCCCACTGCCCACCACTGATGAGTTTGGTCTGTTCACTTCTGGACGTGGCTAAAACAGGTTCAAAATCAAGACCCGTTTGCAGATGAATAATATTCAGCAAATCGCCAAGAATACCGCGTAACTCGCCGCTGCTATCTACCAGCGTATAGGGCGGATAATCCGGGTTGATCAAAATGCGGATGGTATGCTTATTCTTCAGCCATTCTTTTTCCTGACGACTGAAAGGAATGGGCGCATTAAGATAAGCAAGATTACCGCGATTTAACCAGTTCTGCATCACCTGCATATGGATTTCATTACTTATTGACGTAATAAAACCATCAAGGATATTTCTTAATAGCGGTTGATTTTCATTAACCACAAAATAATTATATTGTTCTTGCTTGTCAAAATAATGCGTAATAACCAGGGATTGCGAAAAATACCGCGAAATACAATGACTGCTGGTAATATTGTTACCAATATAATATTGGTTATCATCGTTCACTACCGACGCCATTGCCTGATACTCGTCGTCATAAAATGAGACTTTAGCATCAGGAAAAGCGTCCTGGATAACGTTAAGAAAAGGGCAATCTCGCACACATGCGACGCTGACCTTATGGTTCGTCGTCAGCGGTAGCATGGTGTTTTTTAATGACGTCACAAGCGTCGGCCACGTTGTGAGTAATGCTGAAGTGCGCAGTAAATCCCCGCCGACATCCTGCCGCCGGGAAAGCTGGGTTATCAACGTATCAACATTATTACTGGCAAGTGCGGCAAGCGCCTGCTGCTCGTTATCATATTGCTTTATAACAATTTTTACTTTGAGACTTTTTTGCATTAGCGCAAGATAGTCCGCGTTAACGCCCCGATAATTTTCCCCGCTGTTTTGATAGACAATAGGGGAGACTTCCGGTAACCAGGTGCCAACCACTAATGTTTTTTTATGCGCCAGCCAGTTTGTTTCTTCCTTGTTTAAACTGATATTTTGCACCGCAGTATTATAGTTACTTTTTAGCTCAACCTGACGCGCTGAACTCACACCCGTAGACAATCCGATGGTAAATATGACCATCAAAAAAATAAATAAGCGTTCCAGCATTACTCTACCCTATTTTATTTCTTTGCGCGTAATCATAAATTTCCATTAATGAAGAACAATCTAACTTTTCCATTAAACGACTTTTATAGGTACTCACCGTTTTATTACTGATATTCATTTTACTGGCAATAGTGCTGTAATCCATGCCATTAAGGATATAACGCAACACTCTCATTTCCTGTGTCGATAATGTATCAAGTTTATCCTGCTCGCTGACCGATGAGCCAGTAAAGTGCTCAAGGGAGAAGGGGAAATAACTATAACCATTTTTGGCGGCTTCGATAGCGGCAAGAATATTATTCATGCCTTCTTTTTTACTCACAAATCCGTTGGCACCGTATTCAGCACTGCGTTTACCATAAAAATATTCATTTTTTGCTGAAATGATAATGATCACGCCAGCATAGTGCCGCTTGCGTAATTGTTCCAGCACCTCGATGCCACTGATGCCAGGAATGTCCACATCGATAATTAGCAGCTCAGGTTTGTTTTTTTCAACCACCTGCACGACTTGCTCGCCACTGTCGAGCTCAGTGGTCACAGTGATACCATTAGTATCGAGTAAGTTGCGAATGGCAATGCGGGCCAAAGGGTGATCATCAACGATTATCGCGTTCATTGCGTATAAGAATCCCGATAAATAAAGAGAGGCGATGGCTATAGTGCAGGTGAGTCTTCGATATTATTAATTTATAAGCGCCAGACCCAGGACGCAAATTCTAACATAGTCACGTGTATATTTTATGATTTTTTCATAACCAAGATGAATAAACCATAAAAATAACATTTAGATTTACAAGAATTAAACCTTGAGCCTTTCTGTAGATCAAATCATTAACACATAATAGAGAGAATATTCCTACACATGTAGGACTGGTCTTTCATTTATTATGCTTAATTCTTAATAAAAGGAGAGAAATAGAATTGCCGTGGTAACTGTACATCTGGCGGGAAATTCAGTTATTGCGAGTACTTAAACGCTAATACCCGTCAATCCCTGTGGCCCTGAAACAGCAGAGCCACAGGAGACAGACATTAATCAAGCCTGACTGGGTAATGCTCCAACCGCGCGCGAGTTTTTCACGGTCAGCGTAACGACGGCAGAACATAACAGTGCGGCAATCATAAAGATAAAGGCGCTGTTATAGCTTCCTGCGCTGCTTTGGATCAGCCAGCCGATGATAGGTGCGGAAACAACGCCCGCCATCTGACCGCCAAAGTTAACGATCCCCGACGCCCGTCCCATAATGTTGCTGGGGATGGTATCCATCAAAATTCCCCAGAACGTCGCCATAGCGAAGAACATGAACAGGGCTGAAATACACTGATAAACCACCGCCATATCTGCGCTGCTCACGCTGAAGGTCAGGTACAGGAAGCCTGCGGCAATGACAGAGGTTACGACGTACAACGTTTTACGCATCGGTTTGAATTTATCTGAACAGTATCCGCCTAACAAAGTCCCTCCTGCACCAAACAGGAACGGAATTGCCGCCATTACGCCGGTCTTGGCCAGAGAAAACTCACGTACAGTGATCAGGTAACTGGGTAACCAGGTTGAAAAACCCCAGAAGGTGATATCAAACAAAAACCAGATACTTGCCATTTGCCACAGCACCGGCATTTTGAGTACGTCTTTAAACGCGATAGCGCTGGTGTTTTGCAGACCACCCTGATCGTCAACGGCCAGTTCCGCCAGATCCTGCTGCGTAATGGCGGGGTGATCTTTCGGGTTGTCACGCGTAAATAAGTAGATCCCTGCGGCGATAAACAAGCCGGGAATACCCAGCACGATAAAAACCATATGCCAGCCAAATGCCCCGATAATGCTGGCTGCGACCACGACCGCCAGTGCCGGGCCTAAGGTATTCACCGTTGATTGAATCGCCGTCGCACGTCCGCGTTCTTTCGACGGGAAATAGGTCGAAATCATTTTCCAGGAGGCCGACGGGAAGCACCCTTCGCCGATACCAAAGAAGAAGCGTACGGCCAGCATCAGCGGTAGCGTCAGCACAGCCCCGGTTAAGCTGGTGAAAACAGACCACCAGGCAATACCAATGGCCATAATTTTGCGTGAGCCAAACTTATCCGCCAGTAAACCACCAGGAATTTGAAACGCCGCATAACCAATAAAAAAGGCGCTAATAATTAAACCTTGTTGGGTCGTATCCAGATTTAAATCTTTGCCGATATAAGGGAGCGAAACGCTCATGACCATTCTGTCGAGAAAAGAGAGGAGCCACGCCAGCCAGATCAATGTCAGGACGGTATATCTTGCTTTCCAGGTTTTCGGTTTACCTGAAGGTAAAGATGTTTGTAAGTTCATTGTGATGTCCTTAGGGTGTAGTGATCTACCGCGGCTATAAATAGTCGCGATAGATCAATGCGTGTTTAGCGTTATTTATTAATATTCTTTTCTTATAACCGTACCGCTACAGGCATAACTTTCCGTGCCATTAATTAAGGCAATGCGCCCATTAACCATGACAATTTCAATCCCTTGCGGATACTGATTAGGTTCAACAAACGTGCCCCTATCAGCGATAGTGTTCGGATCGAACATCACGATATCCGCCGCGTAACCCACCTTCAGCAGCCCACGATCCTGCAGGCCCAGCACCTCAGCAGGTTTACCCGTCATTTTGCGAATTGCCGCTTCCCAGCTCAGACATTCCTCTTCACGTACGTATTTACCGAGCACACGTGGGAATGCGCCGAACACGCGAGGGTGCGGTTTTCCGGCCCCCATTAAACCGTCGGTACAAACGTTTTGCTCAGGTCGACAGAGAAACTTAATCACATGCTCTTCAGTGCCGTAGAAGTCGACCATTCCAACGGCGTTTTCTTCTTCAAAAAGCAGGTCGAAGGTGGCGTTGTAGGGGTCTTTCCCGCGCAATTCCCCCAACTGGACGAGGTTCAGACCAACGGCATCCTGATTTTTGGCCGTTTTCACGCTGGTAACAAAAATCTGGTCCAGACCGGCAAAATCGATAAAGTTATCCCAGCCGGGAATACCCTGCTGAATATCCTCGATCATTTTGGCGCGCAGTTCAGGCGAGGCCAGGCGTTCCAGCAATTTGTCTGTTCCACCTGAGTGGACCCATGGCGGCAGGATCACCCCAAGCATCGTGCTACCCGCCACATATGGATACTGGTCGAAAGAGATACGGATCCCCTCTTCCTGCGCCTGCTCCAGCATCCCCAGCATCTGGTCGATCAGCCCCCAGTTTTTCTTTCCGCAAACCTTCATATGTGAAATATGTAGCCAGACGCCAGTGGCTTTGGCGATATCAATCAGTTCCTGCGTTGAGTTGATAATATCGTCAGCTTCACTGCGCTGATGTACCACAAAGATCCCGTTATATTTCGCCGTGACCTTGCACAGTTCAATCATTTCGGCAGTATCGCCAAAGGCGCAAGGCATATAGATAAGCCCGGTGGAAAGACCAAACGCTCCCGCTCTTAATTCCCGCTCAAGGACTTCGCACATCTTCGCCACATCTTCACGGGTGGAAGGCCGTCCATCCAGCCCCATAGCCTCCATGCGCACGTTGCCATGCGGAACTAAATAGGCAAGGTTTGTCGCCGGATGTCGTGATGCCAGCAGATTGAGATAACCGTCCGTATTCTTATATTTCCAGTCTATTTTGTCGGTATCGCCGTCAAGGCCGGCGATATTTTTACGCCACGCTGGAATATATTCTTCCGGCAACGGCGCTAACGCGACGCCATCCTGCCCCAGCAATTCAGTGGTAATTCCCTGACGAATTTTCGCCGACAGCGCGGGGTTAATAATCGCCGACAAGTCAGAGTGTGTATGGGTATCAATAAAGCCAGGACAAATAATTTTTCCCGTCGCATCAATGACCTGTTCATTGACGCCAACGTCTATTTGACCGATTGCGACAATACGTCCTTCATCAACGACCACATCGGCAATTCTGCCTTCACTGCCCGTCCCATCGATCACATTTCCGTTTTTGAAAATGGTTTTCATCGTTATTCTCCATTGCGGCGGCGCTGCGCGGCACCGCCTGTAAGGTAAGAGGATTTTTATCGTTCTTTTTATTGGCGATAGAGTGTCTGGATGATGCTGTAATAGCCGCTGGCCGAACCGGTTAACTGATCGATCTCGATATACTCATCAATAGTGTGCGCAAGATTTTCACGCGAAGGTCCGAAGCCGATAGTTTTAATTCCCGCTTCGCCCGCATAGTGGCTACCGTTGGTGCAAAATGAGTATTGCGTGATGCTCGGATTAAACCCGGCCTCACGAACGCCAGCCAGAGCGGCCTGCACGAATTCGTCCGACTCGTCATACACCCAGCCCGGGAAGAAGCGCTCTCCCTCAATAGTGGCACCTGTATAACAAGACTCCTGACCCACCGCGTAGGAGACACGGGCCTTAAATTGCGGATCCTGCGCGATGAATTCTGCAAGGGCATTTTCCAGCGGGGCAATCACGCTTTCTTTGGTTTCGCCCACCAGCAAACGGCGATCGTAGGTTGCGCGGCAGTAATCCGGCACGACCGAGGCACCCGGGTACGGCGAAGATTTAATGTCGGTCAGTTCGAGAATGCCTGGCCCGAGTACCGGGTGCGTTGGCGGGGTAATGGTGCGAATTTTGTCGATCAATTGCGCCATTTTATACACCGCGTTAATCCCTGCCTGCGGGTTGGCGGAGTGCGCAGGTTTACCAAACGTTTCAACCACAATTTCAGCACGGCCACGCTGGCCAATTTTCAGGTTTAGCTCGGAAGCTTCACCGATGATTACGTAGTCTGGCTTATAGCGCTCGCTGACCAGGCGAGCGGCAATACCTTCAAAGCACTCTTCATGCACGATGCAGGCAACGTAGATTTTCCCGGCAAAATTGCGCTGATTGTCCTGACCGAAAAAACCCACGGCGGAGATCATTGCCGCCACGGCGCCTTTCATGTCGGTCGTACCGCGACCATAAATTTTGCCATCTTCGATATCACCGCCGTACGGGTTGCGGGTCCACTTCTCTTCGTTCACCGGCACGGTGTCAATATGTCCATCAAGGACCAGCGTTTTCCCAGGCTGATTACCCACGATACCGCCAACAATGTTGCCGTACTTATCAACGTGGATGTCATCGAACTGGTAATGCTGCATCATTGTTTTTATGGCATTAACCACGTCCCCTTCCTGACCGGAATAACTTTTTTGTTGGATTAACGCCTGACAGTTTTTAATCACTTCTTCAATACGGTTTGCAGATAACATGGGTTTCTCCGTTCTTATTCTCAATCAGGAAATTATTTGTTGATGCCAGGGTACTGACCGCCCCAGACAATATCCAGATACTGTTGTGGGTCAGTGTCACCCTCAGTACTTATCAACAACACGCGGGAATGCTCATCCAGTCCCAGTTGCGCACGCGTTTGCGCCAGTTCAGGCGAGGTCATCAACAGTGACAGCAGGCCGGTCGTCACCGCCCCGGACTCACCGGAAACGATCTGCGGATCGCCTGCCAGCGGATTACCCAACATGCGCATGCCAAGCGCCGCAACCTCATCCGGGCAGGAGGCAAATGCGGTGGCATAATCACGCAACAGCTTCCAGCCGATGCTATTTGCCTCACCGCAGGCGAGACCAGCCATCACGGTTTGCAAATCTCCGCCCACCGCTATGGCATCACCCTCTTTCGAGCGGGCTGAGCGGTAGAGACAATCGGCAATTAACGCCTCGGCGACGATCACTTTCGGGCGATTTTCTCCCCATGCCGCTGTCACCATTCCCTGAACCATGCCGGCAAACGAGCCAACACCTGCCTGAACAAAAATATGCGTCGGCGCAACCTGATGCAGCTGGTCGATCGCCTCCAGCATCAGCGTGCCGTAGCCCTGCATAATCCACTGCGGGATTTTTTCATACCCTTCCCAGGCGGTATCCTGCACCACAATCCAGCCATGCTTTTCCGCCTGTTCTGCAGTCATGCGAACCGCATCGTCATAGTTCATATCGACGATTTCAGCGGTAGCGCCTTCGTTACGGATAGACGTCAGACGTTGCAGCGAAGAGCCTTTTGGCATGTAAACCACGGCATTTTGCTTCAGCTGTCGCGCCATCCAGGCAACGCCGCGACCGTGATTGCCATCGGTGGTGGTAGCAAACGTGACGGTTTGCAGATCGCGGCGCACCTCTTCGCTGGTCATTACATCAAACGGTAATTCGCTGATATCTTTACCGACTAATTCTGCGATATGGCACGCCATCGCATAGGAACCGCCCAGCGCTTTAAAGGCTTTCAGGCCAAAACGCTGCGACTCATCTTTGAGGTAGATATTTTTTACGCCCAGTTTTTGTGAAAGTGCCGGCAGCGTATACAACGGCGTTGGGGAATATCCCGGAACAGACCGATGAAAATTCAACGCTTTGACCAACTCCTGGCGGCTAAACGGAGCCAACGGCGCGTTCGGATGTTCGGTAAACGGTGTCTGGTTGATAAAAAATGATAAGTTTTCCTGCATCATAAAACCTCATTGTGCTGGTAATCCATTCCCTGCAATTGATGTCATACAGAGATATTTCCGCTATCGGTAATGCCAATAGAGCAAAATGCTTACCAGCTTTTTATTAATTGAGTAAAATCTTATAAATAATTTAATAAATGCTTAAATTTCAATTAAATAGACAGAAAACAAGATTTGCAGCCAAAAATATCATCGTGTTAGTTTATCGTTTCATTTTGATAAATTCTCACAATTGATAAATAGTGTGATCGCGGAAGATAAAATAAAAAAAACATACTAAAACAGAGAAGTAGATTGATTTTTCGCAAATCATTTTGGGATTAGTTCGCCTATTTATCACTTTTCATGATAAATGCGACACGCCCCGGAGAAGTAGCATGATTTCAGTACTCAGCAATATTCAGGATGATATATGCAATTATGCCGACGCTATTTCTGGCATCACCGGAACGGATGTTGAGATCATTGATGAATCCTTAATGCGCATCGCTGGCACCGGTAAATACCGGCATATGCTCAATGAAAACGTGGCAAAAAATGGCTACATCTACCGCCACGTTTTGCAGGTGCGGGAAACGGTACTGATCAAAAATCCTGGCGAACATCCGCTGTGTCAGTTATGTGAAAAACACCACTATTGTTCTGAAATGCTGGATTTGAACGCACCAATTTTTCTCAACAATCGCGTCATTGGGGTGATCGGGATTATTTGCTCAACCCAGGCGCAGCGAGACACCCTCCTGAGCCAGATTGAGAAATTTGTTACTTTCATTGAGCAAATAGCCGTGATGATTTCCAGTAAGGTTTTTGAATGTCTGGAACGTTTACGCGCGCAGGAAACGCTGGGCGCTTTTCGCCGTCTGATCGACGCCATGGACCGCGGCGTCGTGGCAATCGATGGTCATGGTCTTGTCTGGCATGCCAACCATTCAGCCGATCGCATTCTCAATCGCGAGGTTCAGGGATTACCGTTGACCATTGAAACAACCGGGGACAGTTTGTATGGCGATGAGGAAGCCTGGCTGACGCTCGAAGGTCAGAAATACCATGTGCTGTGCAAGCAAATTTCGCTCTCGTCTTTGGATAACGATCGCTTGACCATGATTATCTTTCGTGACGCGCACGACTACCTGAGTACCCTACTTCCATCGCCTTATGAGGCCGACACCCAGGTGCGGTTGATTGGTCACTCCCCCTTGATGGAACAGCTCAGAAGCACCATCGGTAAAATCGCCAACAGCTATGCCAGTGTGCTTATTACCGGCGAAAGTGGCTCAGGAAAAGAGGTCGTGGCATTTGCCATTCACCAGAGCAGCCCCCGTAAAGCCGCCCCCTTCGTAACAATCAACTGTGCAGCCATTCCCGAACAGTTGTTGGAAAGCGAACTGTTTGGCTATGTGCGCGGCGCATTCAGCGGGGCCGATCCCAAAGGTCGAGTGGGAAAATTTGAGCTGGCCAACGGCGGCAGTCTGTTTCTGGATGAGATCGGCGATATGCCGCTTCATCTGCAGGCTAAACTGCTCAGGGTTCTGCAGGAAAAGGCGATCACTCGCGTCGGGTCTAACAACACCATCAATATTGATGTACGAATTATTGCCGCGACCAACAAAAATATTAACGCCATGGTGGAGAATAATCAGTTTCGCGAAGATCTTTTCTATCGCCTGAACGTGGTCCCGTTGGTTCTTCCCTCTCTACGCGAACGACGAGCAGATATTGCCGTTCTCGCGCAATATTTTGCCGATGAGTTTTCGGTCAGTTATCAGCGACCGTCGCAAAAACTCCCCGATGACGTCATCAACCGCCTCTATGCCTGGCACTGGCCTGGCAACATTCGTGAATTACGTAACGTCATCGAATATATTTTCGTGATGCGCGGGGAAGCCGCTGGGATCAACGCCAGCCATCTGCCTCCTTACCTGCTCACCGCAGCTGACGGCAGAAAAACGTCGATGACAGCCCAGCCTCAGCAGCTTGCTAATAAGGGAAAGCAAGCGGAAAGGGAGACCATTGAAAATGTCATCCAGCGATTTGGCGCAAGCGTGGAGGGAAAAAAACAGGCAGCGACTGAACTGGGGATCAGCATTGCCACGCTTTATCGAAAAATAAAGCTATACGGGTTATGAACCCCATCTTACTTAACGTAAAAGCCCGCGTAACGCGGGCTTTCGGCAGGAACAACAGAGCCAATTAATTCCGTGGCGACTTAATCAAACACACCATTAATAACAGCAGTGACAATCGCCGTGCTCAGTGCAATCAACACCAAATTGTCGCCAACGACCTGCCATTCATAGCCAGGGTAATACGGCAGTTGATTCAACATAGAGGGTGGGACACTTTTTTTAGCGATCCCCGGAGGAAGCGGTTTTCCTCGCGCCAGATTTTTGGCAATGCCTGGCGGCAGTGATTTATACCCCGTCAAACCGTATCTGACAGCATACTGCCTGGCCACGTTATAGCTGATGTCACTATCCACATGATCCGGCTTGCCATAATTTTTACGCTGTTCTGTATGTGAATTATTTTTTTGGCCAGCGTTTCCTTTCTGGCTGTTACCACTATTACCCTTGTTTCCGCTATTACCATGGTTGCCACTATTACCATTGCCGTTACCGTTACCGGGGTTAGCGAATACAGGGGTGGCGCACATCGTCATCGCGGCAACGGCGACTAAAGCCGTTGCTAAAGTACGGAGTCTGGACATGATGATTCCTTGAGGTGTGGATACATATAAAAATGTAAGGTATTCCATGATGACTGGCTATCGCTATAACTCCGATTTATTGGCAAAAAAAGCGATGACATTTTGCAAAGCGAACACCTCCGAATACGTATTTTTGTGATTAAAGCTCACCACTCCCGATAACTCAGATTGGCAAGCGAGAGGCACAGGATCTGAGTTTTTGGGAATAATTTGGCGAAAATGGAGAGAAAACGGCGCTTTTTTTCGGTTAAGCTATGTTCATGCTTTGACGCTACACCATGGTCAGATTCACTATCCAGGAACCCTCCATAATGGCAAAAAGTACCCCGCAGCTGCCACTCGACCCACATATGTGCCGCAGCTATGAAAAAAAGACGAGAAGTCCGTTGGCGCTCTATTCAGAGTATCAGCGTATGGACGTCGAACTGCGGGCGCCGCTGGCCATGACCTACAGCCACTGGCATGGTCAGGTTGAGGTGAATGTACCGTTCGATGGTGATGTGGAGTACCTTTTTAACGACGAAGTGGTGAAAAGCAAACAGGGTTTTATCACCTTGTTCTGGGCCTGTACTCCCCATCAGCTCATCGATGCCGGGCATTGTAAACAAATGGCTATCTTCAATTTGCCGATGCATTTGTTTTTATCCTGGCCGCTGGACAGGGATTTGATCAACCACGTGACGCACGGGATGGTGGTTACTTCGCTTGCCTCGCAGCAACTGAGCGCTTTTGAAGTACAGCGCTGGCAAAGTGAACTTAGCAGCGACAACGAGCAGATTCGCCAGTTAGCTATCGATGAAATCGCCTTGATGCTCAAGCGTTTTAGCCTCTCAGGTTGGCGGCCAGTGCTGGGTAATAAAACACCACGGACGCAGAAAAACAGTATTTCACGGCATTCACAGTTTTACGTCAGCCAAATGTTGGAGTTTATCGCCGCTAACTGCGACAAACAGCTCACGGTCGATGCCATTGCCGAGCACGTTAAGCTCAATCCAAATTATGCGATGGGTATTTTTCACCGGGTGATGCAACTGACGATGAAACAGTACATTACGGCGATGCGTATCAACCATGTGCGAGCGTTACTCAGCGATACGGATAAAACAATTTTGGATATCGCCACGATTGCTGGTTTTCGCTCCAGTAGCCGCTTTTATAGCTCGTTCCATAAATATGTCGGCATGCCACCGCAACAGTATCGCAAACTGAGCCAACAACGACGAAATCACTCACCTTATGCCGAGGGGTAATTCATTCGCCAAATATTCTCTTATCCTACTACAAAAAAGAAATACCAGAACTGCAGGTCAAAATAGATAACCTGACACAGTTAATAAAATAGAGTTCAGCAGAGCTCTGGCAACTATGTTGCTCAATGCTGAGTAACCTGTAGCGGGTAGTTATTTGACGTGTTCAACCATTAATGATTGGGATGGAATTATGCAATTAAATAGCTGCACCTCCAACAACAGAAAGAAATTGTCTTTCTGTTGGTCAGTTTTACCTATGATAGTCATGCTGGGCGGGATTAGCATCGGATATTTTATATTCAATATTCGTGCCGAACCCATGATCCTGATGGGCACAGCAACCGCCTCATTTATCGCCGTCGCTCATGGCTACACGTGGGATGATATTCTACAAGCTATTTGCAATAAAATATCTGAAGCGCTGCCAGTCATATTAATTGTCGCCAGTATCGGTTTCTTAATTGGCGCATGGATGGTGTCAGGCACTATCCCGATGATGATTTATTATGGTTTAAAATGGATTAACCCGCAGTATTTCTATATTTCAGCATTTATGCTGGGTGCGCTGATCTCAGTTTGTACCGGTACTTCCTGGGGCTCTATCGGGACCGTGGGGATAGCCATGATTGGCGTGGCAATTGGTCTTAATGTTTCGCTGCCTATTGCCGCAGGCGCCATTGTCTCAGGCTGCTGGTTTGGTGATAAGCTCTCACCGGTTTCTGATTCAACCAACATGGCGGCGCTGGCTGCCGGTGTAAATCTGTACTCGCATATCGGTCATCTGCTGTGGACCACCGGCCCGGGGTTTATAATTTGCTGCATTATTTATAGCTATATGGGTATGGGTATTGATGCCTCATCCAGTGCTCCTGAAAATATCACCAGCTTAATGAACTCTATCGGCCAGATTTATGATTTTAACATTCTGTTGTTGTTACCGCCGATCATCGTTTTATATGGCTCACTGTCAAAAAGACCACCAATTCCGATGCTCTTTTTGTCTACGATAGTGTCGATGATTCTGGCATTAGTCTTCCAGCAATTCACCGCTTCGTCCGTTGGCGAATCCGTAGTCAGCGGTTTTAAACTCGCGATGCTTACCGGGGATAACCTGCCCGCACTGTCCTCCGATGTCTCCCGCTTGCTGGAAAGAGGTGGCGCAATATCTATGTTCAGCAGTTTTGTCACCGTCTTCAGCGCCTTCAGTTTTGCCGGTGCAATGAGCGCGACAGGCTCTTTACACACCGTAATTAACGCGCTGACCAAAGGGGTTCAATCCACATTCCGCCTGGTGGCCACCACGATTGTTACGACCTTCACCATCTGTGCCTGTACGGCAAACGGGACTCTGCCACTGCTGCTGTGTGGCGACGCCTTTAAAGATGAGTATAAAAAACGGGGGTTGGCAGCAAAAAATCTTTCGCGAACCACCGAAGATGCCGGAACCGTGGTTGAGCCGATTATTCCCTGGTCTGCTTCAGGCGTTTATTGCGCCACGATGCTGGGCGTGGCAACGCTTGATTATTTACCATGGGCAATTCTGTGTTATAGCGGCGTCATCTTTGCCTTGCTGTGGGCGGCAACGGGTATTGGCATTGCGAAATATGAGCCAAATGAAGCTGCTGAAAATATGGTTGAGCAAAAATCATAGGCTAATAACAGCTATCACCAGGGTAAATTTAATATATCAATAAAATAGATATTCTTCGCTGTTTGCGTTGCTAAACCTATTTTTCAGAGGCTTTCCAGGAGTCAGCAATGTCTTTGTTTGATGAAATTGTCATAAGGGATGCTAATTGCCGCAAATACGGTCAATTACAACAAATGTACGGCACCACCGATGTATTGCCATTATGGATTGCAGATATGGATTTTGTGACGCCGGAACCTGTAATGAACACGCTGCGTTCAGTAGTCGCGCAGCCTGTACAAGGATATAACCTGGATTATCCGCAATGGAAAGAATCCGTGATCCATTGGTATGCACAACAGTATGATGCCGACGTCAGGCCGCACTGGTTGCATTTTATTCCTGGGGTTATAAAAACCATCGTACTTTCTTTAATGGCGCTTACCCGACCGGGCGATAATATATTGACCTGTACGCCAATATATGATCCCTACCCTAACCTGGTGAAAACCAGCGGCAGGAATTTAATCCAAACGCGCCTTATTGAAAAAGACGGGTATTATGAATTTGACTGGCATGATTTCAGCGAGAAGCTCAAGCAGTGCAAAATGTTTCTTTTCCCGTCACCGCATAATCCGGGGGGAATGGTGTGGTCGCGGGAAACGCTGGAACAAGTTAGCCATTATTGCCAGCAGGCTGGCGTCATCATTCTGTCTGATGAAGTGCATAGCGATTTAACCCTGCCAGGTAAGCGCCATTTGCCATTTTTTACGCTCAATGAAACGTCAGGCTGCAAGTCAATTGTACTGACCTCAATCAGTAAAACCTTCAATACGGCAGCACTCCAGGGCGGAATAGCCATTATTAAAAACGATGAGTTACGCCATCAGTTCTATCACTTTCTTGATAACTGCTACCTTGCCGAGACGCATTCATTACAGCAAGCGGCCATTTACAGCGCGTTTACTCATTGTGGCGATTGGCACCAGAAACTACTGGCCTATCTGGCTGACAATGTCGCGTTTGTTAAACGCGACATTGAAAAGCACTGTCCCTTGATATCTGTCGTATATGGCGGCGCATCTTATCTTCTGTTTCTGAATGCGGAAAAAATGGGTCTCAACGATGCACAACTAAGCGATTTTTTTGTGCATGAAGCGAAGCTTGGTCTGTCGCCAGGCGCACAATATGGTCCTGGCGGAGAGGGTCACATGAGACTCAACGTGGGCTGTCCGCGTTCTGTCCTGGTAGAAGCCATGAGCCGCCTAAAAGCGGCCTACCAGAAACGGCAAAACGCGTAGCGTACATCACGATACTTGCCCTGCCATGGTGGGGCAAAATTAGCCAGAAATGTTGCAAAACTGCTATAAAGTCTTTCCCTTCTGTCGGCTGGTGTTAAACTGGAAAGTGTGATCTTCATCATAACCTGTTCAAACAGAAAAAAGAGACACTGCTATGCAACATATCATTGAGGGCTTCCTCAACTTCCAAAAAGAGATTTTCCCTCAACGTAAGGAACTCTTTCGCAGCCTGGCATCCAGCCAGAATCCAAAAGCGCTTTTCATTTCCTGTTCCGATAGCCGTCTGGTGCCGGAACTGGTGACCCAGCAAGAGCCGGGACAGCTTTTCGTTATTCGCAACGCCGGCAATATCGTACCGTCTTTCGGTCCCGAACCTGGTGGTGTCTCCGCCACTATCGAATATGCGGTAGTTGCACTTGGCGTGACGGATATCGTCATCTGTGGTCATTCCAACTGTGGCGCGATGAAAGCCATTGCTGATAGCCAGCCTCTGGATCCGATGCCCGCAGTGGCTCACTGGCTGCACTATGCCGATGCCGCTAAAGCCGTGGTTGAGAAAAAAACCTGGGATAACCCCATCGATAAAGTTAACGCCATGGTGGAAGAGAACGTTATTGCGCAGTTGAACAATATTAAAACGCATCCTTCAGTAGCTGTTGGACTGCGAAATAATGCGCTGCGTCTGCATGGCTGGGTGTATGACATCGAAAGTGGTGAAATTCGTACCCTGGATAAAAACAGCAAAACCTACGTTTCCCTTGCTGACAACCCGCAGGTGCATTTCGAGTAACCCCTCCACTGGAGCAAGGATGCTCTGGACATTTTTCCTACTTTTGTGCTACCGACAAAAAAACATCTGCAACTAGTTTTTAAGATAGGCGTAGATATTTCTACATCAGTCATCGCGCATTCATTCAACATTGCGGCAAATGACATGTAGTGACCTGCAAAACGGCTGTCCCTATAGGCATTTTTTCAAGTTGCAGGCGATAACAAGGAGTATGCGCAAATGCTAGCGAAAATAAAACGAATGATAAAAATGTTATTCTATCATGAGTCATGGGACATCATGATTCTGAAAGATCATGGCTCACACTTATTCCCCGATAATACTCTGGAAATACTGAGTAAAACTGCTGCCCAGCAGTTAAAAAAGAAATATACGTTTCAGGCCGACCCTTTTATTATTGAAAAGGCCGATAAACTGTATGTTTTTTATGAAGCTTTTAGCTTTCGAAACTCGAAAGGTACGCTAAGATGCCGTATTCTGGATCGTGAACTGACTGAAATCGATGATGTTAAACTTGAGGGCTTTGACGACTTAAAGTGTCATTTGTCATTCCCTTTCCTGATTCATATCAACGATCAGCTATTCATGATCCCCGAGTCTTCAGAAAGAAAAGAAGTCATACTGTTTCAGTCGGTAGAGTTTCCGGTACGCTGGAAGAAAATCAAAGTCTTAATATCGGATACTGAAGTAACAGATAATGTGTTTCTCACAATTAATGAAACCTGTTATCTTTTATCCACCACAATGGATAATGAAATTATTATTCACTCTGCTGAGAATATCTATGGGCAGTGGCAGCGGATTGCCCCCTCATTGAAGGTGAGCAACCATCACCATCGGGGAGCGGGTGCGCCCTACCTTGTCGATAACAAAATGTACTTCCTCACCCAAGAATGCACACCTGAAACCTACGGAAAATCCATCTACATCAAAGAATTAGTCACGCTAAGCAATACTGTATTTGATGAAAGCCTGATCGAGAAAATCAATTCCTCGATCAACCACAGTGATGGTGTCCATACACTAAACTTCTCAAATAATTATATTGTTTATGACACTAAAATAAACAAGTTCAGTTTTTTATCTATACTTAAAAAAATATCTTACAAATGTATGGTGAGATATCGTAACTACAACCTTACCAGACTTCACCAATAGCAAGTTTTCTATGGTAGTGGCGTGAATCAATGCCCGTTTTGATAGCATAAATCTGGAGTCTGTATGGCAATTTTTGTCACTGGTGGCGCAGGTTATATTGGTTCACATACTGTTTTAACACTACTGGAAAGAGGCGATGATGTCGTTGTCGTTGATAATCTGTCGAACTCTTCTCGAGTCTCGCTGGACAGAGTCGCGGAACTTGCCGGCAGGGAACCGACTGTCTATATCGCCGACGTTCGGAATCGGCAGGCCTTAAAGAACATTTTCACCCGCCATAATATCACTGACGTCATTCATTTTGCGGGACTAAAATCGGTTTCAGAGTCGATAAAAGAACCCCTCGCCTACTATGAAAACAACGTCACTGGTACGCTAGTATTACTGGATGAGATGCAGGCCGCAGGCGTTAATCGTTTTATTTTTAGCTCATCGGCCACAGTATACGGTAATCCGGAAAGCGTGCCGCTAAGCGAGCAATCACGCACGGGCGGTACGACCAATCCGTACGGCACGTCTAAATTAATGGTCGAACAGATTCTGGCCGATTTTTCACGCGCACAGCCCGATTTTCGCATCACCTGCCTGCGCTATTTTAACCCGGCCGGTGCCCATCCATCGGGTCGAATTGGCGAAGATCCTAACGGTGTTCCTAATAATCTGGTCCCGTATATCTCCCAGGTCGCAATTGGTAAACTTGAAACCGTGTCGGTATACGGCAATGACTATCCAACCTCCGACGGTACCGGCGTTCGTGATTACATACACGTTATGGACCTGGCGACCGGCCACTTAGCCGCGTTGGATTGCCAGAACAAAGGCGCTGCATACAAAGTGATTAATCTCGGTACCGGAGTCGGGTATTCCGTGCTTAACCTTATTGAGGCGTTTGAAAAAGCAGCGCAAACAAAAATTAATTATCAGTTTGTCGCCAGAAGGCCTGGGGACATTGCCGAGTGTTGGTCAGACCCTTCTCTGGCGCGAAAAGAGTTAGGCTGGCAGGCTATCTATAGCCTTGATGACATGATGCGCGACACGTGGAACTGGCAAAAAAATAACCCGAATGGTTATAACCTGTGATGTTCTCAGCAACGAGCCTGGTCACCAGGCTCGTTGCTTTACCGGGCTAGCGTGACGTTATGGTTGATACACGATACCAGCCGCTGCTCTGCTTCCCTTCATTGGCAAAGTTAATTCTCGCCGCACCGGATTTATCCAGCATCGCAACCTCAATCGCATATTGCCCTTTCGCCAGTCGACCTGGCATAGGCAGCGCATAACTGACCTGATGAATTCCCGGGAGCCAACGTCGTATATCATCCGCCGCATTACCCTGCGCCACCACTTTATTAGCATTATCCACCACACGAAATGCCAGCGTATAGGGCAGGTAGATCGGTGCCACTCCATCGTTATACCAGGTACTGTTCAACGTCAGCGTTTGTCCACCGCTCCACACGGCCTCATGGCTCAGAGATGCTAAGCGAAATCGATAGCCCAGTTTGGTCAGCGCATCATCGACAATCGGTCGATAATCGCTGGGTATCGCTCTCGATTTCAGGTTGATAGTACTGGCATGCTGTTTGAACGCCCAGTCAAAAATCCCCTGCACTTCGGCGCGCGTATAATGAAAAGAATTCTTCCAGTCCTGCATATACGAACAGATTTCCAGACTCACTGGCGCGCGTTTCCAGGCATCGTTAAACCCTGCATAACTTTGCTGCGCTGCCAGTAATCGCTGCGGGTAATCATCTTGCATATGATTCCAGGCGTCTGAAAACACGCGCAGGTCACCCCAACAGTCCGCTCGCCACCCGGCCCCACGCGCCACCGCATTTGCCAGGCTTTGCCCACCGCTTATCAGCATAATTTTGGGCGTTTTGGGAAAGGCAGAAAAGTGCATCGCAACGTAGCGATCCAACTGTCCGGTGGTGTATCGCTCCAGGAGTGGCTTCAGATCGGGGAAGTTGCTGTTATGCCACTCGCCCCACGAACCCACCATGCCGATATCAACAAAAGCGAGATTCTCATTACCATCGTAGCGCTGACCCAATGTGTTGAGCAGACGCTGGCTGTATTCGATAAACAGTGGGTCATCTAAATCCGGTACAAACGTCTTATTATCAGACGTCCAGGTTCCTTTTACGCCTTTTTTAATCAGCCAGTCGGGAATTTTAGTGCCATCCGCCGGGTCGGCAAGCGCCATAAATCGTAGCCCGACATTCATCGCGGGACGGTGCGCCGCAGCGTATCTAAAGGCATCATCCACCAGCGCAAAATTGTACTGCCCTTCAACAGGTTCCAGATCTCGCCAATAAAATCGCTCATACTCGAACCCGGTATTGGGATAATCCGCCAGGCTCAGCGTTTCACCGTATCCCTGATGAAAACTGGCAACGCCAATCCCCGGGTTGGTCAACGGCCCCGTCAATGCTTTGGGGGTTACGGTCGTTAATGCGGCCATCACCGACAGCGGGAGGAACATACCCAACAGCGCAGAAACCCATTGACACTTCATCGCAGTAACGCCCTCGCAGGTTTAATAACACTAGTGTTTTTTCAGGTTTAACCACCAGTCCCAAATACCGACGTGAAAATTTTGGAATACATCAATACCTAGCGCTGATTTGATCATATACAGCGTCAGCAATATGCAGCAGGTGACGAACAGCACGGCGATCAACAGCAAAAAAGTGAGCAAGATCCGCGACAAGGTCGATTCCTGGCGATGCTGGCGACGTAAATCTCTGCCAAACAAAAAAACCAGATAAAAACGTTTACTGAAAAAAGGAAAACTCCGGCGAATATCAATCTGATGCCGTGCAGCCAATGTCGAGGCCAGGATCGCGTTTTCCACCCCTGCTTTTTGTTCCGGGGTCAACTCCTCCGCTATTTGCTCATCAAGGTGAGCATAGAACCGTTCGATGACGGGGGGACGATTTTGAGGACTGGTCAAAATTAACCTATATCTTTATCAATTGAGTGGTAGACGTTGACTGTCTTTTTGGCGATTTCATGCCAATTATAGTTTTGCAAATATACACGATAGTCCATGCGATTGGCTGTCACCCACTGGGTTAATTTCCCGGCCAGACTGTTCACGTCCCCGACCTTAAAATAGGCTGCGACAGGTAGCTGAACTTCAAGGTTAGCCGGAATATCACTGACCACAGCGGGAAGAGAGAAGGACATCGCTTCCAGCAACGCAATAGGCAGACCTTCGTGATATGAAGGCATCACAAACAGTTTCGCCTGTGAAAATACCGCCTGCAGTTCATCACCGCGTAAAAATCCGGTCATCACCACACCAGGCGTGTCGGCGGCCAGCTTTTTGAGGCGAATGCTGTATTCGGTCGGATGATCTGCATCGCCAATTAACACCAGCGGCAGGGTCAAACCGCTATGTTGATAAGCGGCGATGGCGTCATGCATCCCTTTTTCTTCTACAAATCGTCCAACCACCACAAGATAATTTTTCGGCTGTAGCCCAAAGCGGGAGAGCGTATTTTCGATAGTCAGCTCAGATAACAACCGCGGCTCGTTCACGCCGTTGTGAATTAAATGCGCGTCATAGCGACCATGTTTTTTCTGGATCAGTTGATTAATCACCTCAGAAATCACAATCACCTCGTGGGCGTATCTCACCGCCCAGCGCTCACCCAGCAACAGTATTTTTTTGGCAATGAATCCCCATTTCTGACGATCGTAGTCAGGCCCATGGTGGGTAAAAACGACCTTTTTGCCCAGGACGCGTAATAATGGAATCACAAGGCCCGGTCCGATAGCATGCACATGCACAATATCCGAATGGTCGAAAACTGTCCTCAATGCCGCTAAAACGGAATGCACAATCGCTTCCAGCGAGCGTTTTTTGGGCGCCCACAGCGCATAGGTTTCGACTTTCTTATACGTTGACCGTTTGTAATTCACATACGGTGAGCGAGCGATAACACAAATATCAACATCGAGCTGCTGCTTAATAGCAGGATAAAGATTCTGGCAGTGAGTCTCCACGCCGCCCAACACATCCGGAATACCTCGTGTGCCAAAAACCGTTATTTTTTTCATACTAGGGCCTGCTCAGCAGTTCTTTATACAGCGCCAGCAAGGTGTCCATATGTTTGCTTAGCGCATATTTTTCACTTAATCGCGCCCGACCATGTAACCCCATAACCCGTGCTTTCTCTGGCGAGTCGGCCAGCGTATCCATCGCATTCGCCAACGCTTGCACGTTGCCCGGCTCGAATAAAATCCCTTCGCTACCGTCACGAATTTGTTCCGGGATCCCGCCAATGCGCGATCCAATCACCGGCTTGCCCAGGGACATCGCCTCTAATATCGCCATGGAACAGTTTTCATAACATTCAGAAGGAAGGATTACCGCCCGTGCATGCTTAATAAGCTTATCAAGGGCTTCCCCTTGCTGCACATAACCTAAAAATTCAACATCCGGGTATTTGGCGACTAACTCGTCATGTAGCGGGCCGTGGCCCACAATTTTCAACGGCGCTTTGTTCTGCATTTTCTCATGTGCCGCCAACAGCGTTGCCACCCCTTTTTCACGGCTCAGGCGACCAAAGAACAGCATATAGCCTTCATCGCTTGCCTCATCCAGAGGACGACTGTCATCTACGCCATTGACGATCACATCAATGCGCGACTTCGGCAGCGTACGCAGCAGCACCCCGCGTAAAAAAACGCTCGGCGAAACGATCACATCCAGCGCCTGGTAATTTTGCGCAATGTATTGCCAGGTTGCCTCCAGAGAGAGCAATAAGCTTTTTGAGGCGGAACCTTCCTGGCAACGATACCTGAAAGCATTAAAAACCGTGCCGGTGATACAGGAGTCACACACTTTGCCGTCGCGCAACATGGAATACGTAGGGCAGACAATCTTATAGTCATGCGCAGTCAGTACCGTTTTGCAGCCAAAATTGCGCGCAACTTTTATCAGCGCCGGCGTTAATTGGTGATAGATATTATGAAAATGAACGATATCCGGGCGCTCTTTTTGCAATAACGCCAGCATCTTTTTGCAGGCCTGCGAATTATGAATAAAGTTAACCGCCGTTTTGAGCCCACCCAACAAATTACTTTCCTGGTGGTAGTCCACATTGCTGACAAAATAATCCGCATAGTCCGAAGGGAAATTTTTCTCATGCTGCATCGAGAAATCAATCACCTGCACTCCGGCCTGTTTCAGCATATCGCGCTCTTGAAAATAAACCGTTTCCGCGCCGCCTTTGATGAAAAAAAACTTATTTACTAATAAAACTTTCATGGCGTCTGCCTTAGTTATTCATGAATGATTTTACTGTCAGGCGGAGTCAACGGATCGCGTAGCGGATGTGTTAACCCTTTAACAAGTCCCGCGGAAAGCACAGCTAAGTTCATCACGCTTTGCAGGCCATTCAGTAACGACCGATTCTGTACGGTTTTCAGTATCACAAAGGCAAGCAATGGCAGAAATGCGATATCGAAAATTTCGAGATTAAAGGTCACCGCCGCAATGAACAAGGCAACCAGGTAAACAGCAAAAATCGCCTCGTTTTTAACCATTTTTAACGCTTTAATGAAATAAGGCTTTCCCCAGGCGCAACGTAAAAATTCGCCCGGAGCCTGATAGTATCCGCTTTTCCAGCGATGCTTCAGCATCTGAAAGGTCGGCATGGTATGCGAAGTATGAATAAAATACGGAATATTCAGACGACGTAATTTATAACCCGCGTCAAGTAAACGCAGGCCGAGTTCAGCTTCTTCATAAGCATGCAGATTACGGTTGGTGAGATAACCAATTTTCTCAATGGCGGAGCGGCGATATAGCCCCCCGCCGCCTAAATGGTCGCTGTCCCCTACGGGATAGATTTTATTAATGCGTTGCTTACGCGATTTAAATTCATAGTTAACGGCATCGTCCATTTCGACGGTTCCCGCTACGCCAGCGTATTCCGGTTCCGCCTGCAAAAACGCGACAGCCTGATCCACAAATCCTTCTTCCAGCTCCATGTCGCCGTCCATCAGCAACAGATATTCCCCTTCACTATAAAGGTAACCCAACTGATGTCCGACACCACAGCAACGATCGCCTGGATCGGTTAATGACACCACAGTCACCCCTTTATCGATCGCCAACTGCTGGGTGTTATCCGTTGACAGACTATCTGCCACAATAATTTTATGTGGATAATCAACAAGCTGTTTACGGATACTATCAATTGTTTTCTCAATACATTCAGATTCATTGAGCGTTTTGATACTCACTGAAATAAACGGTTTATTGTCCATACAATTACCCTACGCAGCGAAGGACGGTTCGACGAATCACTAAACTTGATCCTAGTGATAAATAGAACAGGAATTGTAACATCGGTGTAATCATCAGTATCTGGCTGTAAGGTAAGCTAATTAAGCAAGCAATCGCAAAAGCATTAAATGCCGGAGCAAAGCTCAACAACTGAAGATCCTGCGGGTCCAGTTGTTCAAGCATCAGTAAAGGCTTGGGCTGACATATTTTCAGGATATAAATAAATAAGCTAATGAAGATTAACGTGCCAATCACACCCACTTCCCACAGCAGCATACTCAGAGAAGTCGAGTCGAGGATTAAGTTATAAATAATATTCAGAAAGCCCGGCGATACCGTACTCCCGCTGTTAGTGGCGTTGAGTCCATAGCCAAATAACGTTCCTGACAGTCCCCACAGATCATTATTTTTTAGCCAGAACAGGAAAGTCGTAAAGCGCCCTAACTCCCCGGTAGACATAATGTAGTTCGGGTCAAAAATATAGCTCAAAGAGTCGATAAAAATACTCAACGCGCTTTTCGACGGATCGCCGCCAAACGCAGTAGAATAATAATATGCAAGGATAACTATCGACAGGCTAATCAGCAGCAACATCCCCGCCACAATAACCAACAACGTCTTCAGATTAACCTTACTAACATCTTTAACGTAGCTCGGTGAGATCCACACCCACGCCAGGAATAGAGGCGATAGCAGGATAACGAACTTTACTTCACCAATAATGCACAGCCCGATCCCGAGCACAATGTGCAACGCCATGGATTTAAACGTGGTCAGTCCGTGCTTATACTCAGAGACCTTTAACAGCATAATCAGCAGGCAAAACAGGCCCATCGCGGCAGTGTTACCTCCCCCCATCGGGTCGCCGCCAAAGGTACCCACCACGGAATCCCATTTTTCATCTTCACCACGCACCGCGACACGCTGGGGAACAACCAGTAAAACCTGATAAATCATGACCGGGATCTGCGCGTAAAACACCCAGTATAAATAGCGAGTCACGCGATAAATCTGCGACTCCCGGCAAAATCCCAGCAGCAAGCAGATCATCACCAGCGACAGCGCAATTTCATTTTTAAAGGCCACAATCGCGACGGTGATCCCGCCCTGAATCAGAGTTGAGGCCCCGGCCAGTATCAGGAACGAGAAATACAGCGCCAGCACTATCGTCTCCTGCGCATCCAGACGCAGCGAGCCATCCCGCGTCTGCATCGCCAATAATCCCACCATCAACAGGGTCAGAAAAAAGGGGATCCATAGCACCGACTGTATGCCGGTAAAGTATTGCACCAGGCCACACAGGATCAGCGTAACGAAGGTATAACCTTGTAAATAATATCCGGTATTCAGCGTCATAGTATCACCGGCCTGTCTTTCAGCAGATTAGCCCGCTTGTTCATTTTCAAATAAATAAAGGCGTAGCGAATAAATGTCAGTGAAGAAAACAAAATCACCGACGTTGCATAGTCTTTATAAAAATAGGGCGTCACGACAAAAGCGAATAGCACAATCGCCAGTTGCTCCAACTGGATGCGCAGAAAATAGCGGTGGGAACCAAAAATAAGCTCTATTACCGTCAGGGGGCTTATCGCCAGCGCCGGGAACAGGTAGGGTAGCATGTAGCGAGACGTTTCAATGGAGTTAATCCAGTCTTCGCTAAAACCGAGACGCATCACAATCGGATAGAAAATAAACACGCCAAGAGTACAGATAACTCCCAGCACCAGCAGCAGCATCCGTACCCGGGTATATTCCTGATAATTAAAGGTGTTATTTCTAAAATCGATAGACCACTTGGAAAAAATAGTATTACGTACCGCGTTCCCGATGATCACCACCGGCGCCAGGCAGAAGCGGCTGACCACGGAAAAATAACCGGCTGTCAGCGCCGAAAACCAGAAGTTAATCAGCATAATCGGCAAATTGCTGCTGGCCATTGCCAACACCTCAGCGCTGCCGACTTTAGTAATGTGATGAATATTCTGTTTAAAAAAATGCCAGTTGCTGGCGGGTCGTAAATGCTGGACCGCCACCGAACGAATATCAAACGAATGCAATATACAGCTTACCGTCAGTACCATCGTCGCACAGGCCCACGACCAATAAAACAGCTGCACATGATGCGTAACCAGTATCGAAAGTAATACCACCACAGAAACAGAAATGCGCTGGAAGATCAGAAAACGAAAGTTAGCTGTGCGCAGCGACAGGTTTTCCGAGATGAGAACCCACGCCGTAGCAAGCGTCAGTAAATAGAGGAACAATATGCTCTGGTGGAACAACCACGCGGTCAATACGGCGTAGGGTAAGGCAATAATCGTGCTTTGTATCAGACAAAACACGACATTCTGTACCAGTTCATCATCCTGCTGTTTAGGAATTAAAAGCTGTGATGCAAAGGTACAGACCTGAGCGCCCACCACGGCAATACTGTAGTTGAGCGCATAAAGCCCCACTTCAGCCATATCGTACTTATGTGAGATCAACCAGATAGACAGCGCACCAATCAACTGTGAGATGACTGATGAACCGGCTATCGTGGAGGCGCTCTTCAGTAGACTCATACGCGGCCTGGCGTCGTCATCAGTTGATCGGTACTGAAGTTCAGTGAGCGCAGACCCTCTTGCGTTTCAAGGTCCTTTTCTTCAACCGCATTCAGCACAGCGCCAATCACAACGCCGTTATTTTCCTCGATCTTATCCAGCGCGTTGGCTATATGCCCCGCCGAACCCGAGCCGGCTTTCACGATGAAAATAACGCCATCAACGGCACGTTTAATCAATTGCACATCCTGACTCTGATTCACGGCAGCCACATCAATAATGATGCGTTGATAGTGGGATTTCAGCTCGTGCATTAAGGGCTCAAGATGCCCGGACGACAACATAAGTAGAGAAGAAAGGGTGGTCTTCCCGTGCGGGATAAAATCGAGATTATCACTGAGCTTGATCCGCGCCTGTTCAAGCTGGGTCTCCCCACGCAGCAGTTCCGCTACGCCTGCGGACGTTGCCGATGCCAGCTCGGATGAGAGTCCGTCAGTATTAAAGAAATCCGCATCGATAAGCAGCGTTTTCTGGTCGAAACTAAAGGAGTTTGCTAACAGACTCGCCAGCAATGAGCGCCCTTCACGGTGCTCCGTCGACGCCACGGCGAGCGTCTGCAATGGTCGATTATCCAATATAATCCGGGTACGGATACCGTGCACAATATCGGCATTCAGTGGATTCTTGAGGATCATGTCGCGAACCTGTGCGCGCCCTGAGGTTCCGCTAAAACGACGGATTTCGCCCAGCGGAGTAACGTTCAGGCGTTTTTTCATACGACTCAACGTACGGATTGAGTTGTCCATCGCCGCTTTGACAATGAAATACATGATACTGAACACCACCACCAGCAGAACCACCATCACCAACAAGAGGGATTTATTCGGTTTCGCGGGTTTTAGCGCGGGTACGGCAGGATCATATAACACCGCGTCAGCATTCACGCCGGACAGCGACAGTTCCTGAGTACGTTGATACAGCGATTTATACAGATCTTCCATTTTATCTAACGACAGCTTTTGGCTGTTCCAGGCATCGCGTTTTGAGGCCATTTTCTGGAAGATCTCTTTCTGCTGCGCCACCTGCTGCTGATAGTTCTTTTCATCCGCCAGTGCCGCCAGATATTGCTGACGTAACCCCTCTTTCAGCTCACCCAGTACCCGTCCGGTTTGACTTTGGATCGACTTGACATCAGCTTCTGCTTTTAAAATTGCGGGATTTTTTGGCCCGTATACTTTGCGCAGTTCAGACAACGTGCGCTGCGCCTGAATTAACGCGATACGTAAATCCTGAATCTGGGCGTGGTTAGAGATCGAAGGTTGAGAGATAACGCTCTCCGCCGACCGCCCTCCGCTGTTCACCTCGTTATAGACAGATTCAGCGGCAACGCGACGCTGGGTCGCATCAGCCAGGCGATTGGTGACGATACTTAACTGCTCGGTTTCAAAACCATCGATACCGCGAAAGGTCAGCAGCCCGGCGTTTTTCAGATAGCTGTCCATCTCCTCTTTTTGTTTCGCTATCGACTTCTGAATCTCTTCCATTTTTTCAAAATTCAGTTCGCGGGCTTTCTCTACTTTCAGGCGCTTTTGCTCCACCGTATAGTTGATGAAAGCCTGCGCGACGCCATTCGCAACGTCAGCAGCCACCAGCGGTGAGGGGGATTCATAGGTGATAGATGCCAGGTTCGTTGTACGAATACCGATAACATTCAGGTTTTTCGACAACGTTTTCAGCGCTTGCTCCATCCTCAACTGTCGGTTTTCACTGCTTTCCGCCCCCTGTCCACCGGTTTTTTCCCCAATAAATTCCGGGTTTTCATCCAGCTTCATATCGCGAACGGCTTGCTCAAGCACAATACGTGAATGCATCAACGCATATTGCGTTTCGTAGTAACCACTGCGCGTTGAATCGAAACCATCAACCTGTGGGAACGGAGAAACGTTATCGGCCTGGGCTTTAATCAGTACCGTCGCCGTTGAGACATACTTTGAGGACATCATGCTGATTATTGGATATGCCACTACCCCGGCAACGATACCGGCCAGCACGATTTTCCAGGCGTTCTTTTTCAGCTCTTTGGCAAAGCGGGAGAATTCGACCGTGTTTTCTCGTTTTTTGCCGTTTTCCACTATAGATAGTTTCATCGTCAGAAGAACCCCATGCCAATAATCACGACATCCCCAGGATGAACAGAGTGCGTTAAATCGACATTCTCAAGCAGCTGATTGCTGCCAGACAGGCGAATGTTGATATCTTGTCGGTCAGCACGATCTGTAAATCCCCCCGCCTGCGCAATAGATTTCTCGACGGTAAGACCTGGCTCCCAGGCAAATCCGTTCGGACTTTTCACCTCACCTGAAACATAGTATTTACGGAACTCGGCAATGCTCACCGTCACCATCGGCGTGGTAAAGTAATCTCCCGTCAACCGTTGAGTTAATTCGTTGGTCACTTGATCGACAGTTTTATCTTTTAATTTAAGAGCGCCCACAAACGGAAAATTAATCTCCCCGCTCTTATCCAAAATAAACCGCATCGTCATATCGGGTTGACCGTGAACAGCGATATTGACAGTATCCCCCGCCCCAAGCCGGTAATCCTGCTGAACTGTAGCAGGATCGTCCATTAATCTTGGGCCGGACGCTGAGCACCCGACCACCAGGATACTGAATAGCAAAAACGCGCACAGTTCTATTATTTTCATTTTAGATCTGAACCTTAGCTTTAAGCATAATCATAGAATTATCATAACCCAACGTTCTAATAACTTCCTGGTTGTCGTTGGGACCGATATAAAACGAGTCAGTATCCTTATTCGAATTCAATGTATCTAATTGATATTTAATCTCAAAATTAACCGATGGCGTATAGTCGTAGCTCATTGTGACGCTAAACACCCCATCTTTATCATGCCGGTCCTTGTTCTGTTTTTTATAGTCTTCCGCAGTGTATGAATAATCCAGCAAAGTCGAAAAACGATTACCTAACCAGAAATGCTGGTAAGAAATGCCATACTGGGTCACTAAAATATATCCCCCAACTTCCGACGGGTCTTTAATGCTTTGCGCCGAGTGGGCCGTGAAAACCGACTGTTGTAGCGGCTTCCACTCTGCTTTTATGTCCCAGTTCAGACCATTAAAATCATGCGAGTTTGCGCTGTTTTCAAATGTTTTGTACAACCATGAAATATTCATGTCGACGTTGGTTTTTCCAGTCAACTGCGATTTCATGCCGTACAGCAAATAGTATTCATTAGTATCTTTTTCTGAGTTGTTGTCATAGCGACGCTGGTTAGTAATAAAGCTATAGCGAAAGCGTGTTCTGGATGTGTATTGGTCAAAAATTTCCGCGACCAGGCTATTTTCATGCCATTTCTGTTCCTGAATGTAATGGTAAAAATCCTCACTGGTATCCTGTACATCAGAAGTATTACCGAAAGTCAGTTTTTTGTATAACAACGCCAGTTCCGCTTTGCCACGCCCATCAGGCGCGCCATAGCTGTAGCGCAGTTCACTGTTGATGAAATTTGTCGTCAGCGGTGAGGTAATCCCATATTGCTGAAACTGACTGGGTAAAAAACCCTCAGTAATTCCGCGGCCACGGGATTCATGTCCAAGTGAATCCTCCAGATTGAGGGTTAAGCCATGCATGAGTCCATAACGCCAGGCCCCATTAAAACGGAAAAAATGATCGGTGTAGTTATCAGCAGAATCGCTTGAGTAGTTACGGTAATCCCCAGAGTACATCAGTAAATACTTATCCTGACCGCGCTCGCCGATCATACTCAGCACTGGCGCTGCGCTCTGAAACGAGGAACCGACAGCATCGCTGTTATGTGGCTGATAAGTCACGTTATCATTATAACCATAATCCACAGCGACCTTGCCCTGGAAGTCGATCCCCGCCAAGCCGATGTGTGATTTCGGTGTTAAATCAGCCCATGCGGGCTGCGATATCACGATTCCGGTAATAACGATTAATTTAGTATGCATTCTTACCGACAAATCCTTTGAAAATAGTTTTAATGATAATTTTTATATCCAGCCATAGTGACCAGTTTTGAATGTACTCAATATCGTACTGAACCCGTTTTTCCATCTTATAAAGCGCATCGATTTCCCCACGAAAACCATTAATCTGCGCAAGTCCGGTGATGCCAGGCTTTACCTTATGGCGGATCATGTAATTTTCGACCTGTTTGCGGTACTGCTCATTATGCGTAACCGCATGGGGTCTGGGACCCACAATCGACATACTTCCCTGCAATACGTTAATAAATTGCGGAAGTTCATCCAGCGACGTACGGCGTAAGAAGCTACCGAATTTCGTCACCCGCGGATCGTTTTTCGTGGCCTGAATTACCGTATCGGAATTCTCCATAACGCGCATAGTGCGAAATTTCCAGACCTTAATTTTTTGCCCACTCAGGCCATACCTGTCTTGTTTGAAAAAAACCGGCCCACGAGAAGTGAGTTTGATACCAATACCAATAACCAACATCAGCGACGAAATCATCAGCATAATGATACTGCCAAGCACCAAATCCTCTGCCCGCTTAATAAACGAACCCGCCCCTTCAAACGGCGAGCTAAAGATACCGATGGTTTGCAGGTTGTGGATAGAACGTAGCTTGGACATATTGTTGCTGTAGGTATAAAAGTCAGGAACAATATAGGTATCTACGGTGGTGTCTGACATCATGGTCAAGAAATGGCGGATGCGATGCAGCGCCACCATCGGTAAAGCGATATAGATTTCGTCTATATTTCCCAGTCGGGCTTCCTCAACCAGATTAATCACCGGGCCACGAAATGGGCTTTTGACCTTATCCACGATGTCGCCACAGCGCGATAACGCACGCTCATCATAAAAAGCCAAATCCAATTTGATATCGGCGTACTCATTCAGTAATGCGCTTTCCGCGGCCAGACCATTGTCGGTCAAACCAATAATCGCCACGCGCATACTCTTTTTCGTTGAATATTTAAAAATAAAAAAGCGAATGTAATAAAGAAAAGGTAATGGAATAAAGTACCAGTAAATAATGGCAGAATAAAAAGGCGAAGGTAGCCTGTCTAAGTAACCGAGGGACTCCGGCTCTGCCACCGTCATACTCACCAGCTCGTTAAAAAATATAGCCAACAGCGTACAAAAAAGTAACCGCTTTTGATTACGCAAACCAATCGTTTTAATCTTTTGCTGATAAATTTTGATATATTCAGCAAACAATAAAAAAAGACGGAGAACAGAATACTCAGAATAGCAATGGTGTTAAATGGCATCAACCCCAGCAGATGAGCACTAAAAATTAACGTCACATTAATAACGATAAAATCAACCAGTTTTAAAAAGACTGGATATCCTTGACTGCTAATCTTTAGCGATTTTTTAAGCATATCTCAGCCCATTATCTATTGATATTTAATTATTTTTTCTCATTTCATGATGCTAATTATATCACAAGTCTAAAAAACGCAATGCTCCATTGTCAGTAAATGTAAAAAACAATGTTTGCATGTGTGAAAATTCGCCATTGAGTGATTTTATCAATATGATTTTAAAAGGAATTAATACAATCAAAGCATTGACCGCAAAATCAAAAAAGACAATTTTCTTACAACAAAACCATCATTGACAGTTAACAATTTATGGTCTACGCGAAAACATTTTAGGTATGACAAATTTCACAATGGTGTTATTTGATTTATTTTGAATCACCCTTCCATTGCGGCTAAACACCACAATAAAAATATCTCAGCCAGCAACGCTTAAAAAGCGCACCCGCACGCTTAACCCACCTAAGATTTCGCTACGTGTCAGCTGCGGATGTGTACGATGTAAACGCGCAATGTCGTTAACCAGCGCCAGACCAATTCCTGCGCCTGGGACATTGCCAACGTTATCGAGTCGATGAAACGGTAGCATCGCCTGATGAACCATCTGATCATCTATACCTGGCCCGCTATCCTCGATCATCAGCACCACGGCTTCGCCTTCACGCTGCAGTCGGGCTGTCACCACACCATGCGGCGGCGTATATTTCAGGGCGTTATCAAGTAGATTCCCACACAGTTCGCCGAGCAGGACTTCATCGCCCTCAATCCACACCGCGCCCTGTTCCCCCTCATAACCCAGATCGATAGCTTTACTGCGTGCCTGCGCCAGCCGGGTAAAACAGCTGCTTTGCACCACCTCATACAAATTAACCGGTGAGAAGTGCTTTTCTCCCTGCTCTTTGCGCTTCACAGCCGACAGCTGAAGCAGCCTTTCCGTCAGTTGAATCGTGTTATCCAGAGTCACGCTCATGGCCTGTAAACTCTCGTACCACTGCTGAGGCTGCGGGCTGGCGAGGGCTACCGCCGCCTGAGTTTTCAGTACCGCTAATGGCGTTTTAAGCTGATGGGACGCGTCAGCGCTGAAGCGTTCCTGACGAGAGATAAGGCCGCGCAGTCGGTCCAGATAGCGGTTAAACGCCACAATCAGCAGACGGGTTTCCGACCACGGCAACAGCTCCGGCAACGGCGTCAGCAGCCCAGGTTCGCGACGTACCATCAGCGATGACAACTGGCGCATCGGACGTAGCACCCGGCGCAGCAGCCAGCCAACCAGCACCAGCGTGAGCATTACCAGCAGTCCTTGCGAAACCCACGAGGAGAATAGCAACTGTCGCGCCAGATAACGCCGTGATTGCAGCGTTTCAGCGACATAAATCTCTGCCATGCCGATAATACCGCCCTCGTTGACGGGCTGTAGCAAACGCGCCACACGGATTGCTTCGCCGCGATATTCAGTGTGATAAAACCACGCCAGCGCCGGATAAAGTCGTGTGCGCGAGGTGGCAGGCGGCATCGCAGGTAAATCGTCATAACCTGATATCACCTTCCCCGCCGGGTCGACCACTTTGTAATACAGCCTGTCGTTCATATTCAGTTCAAAGCTGTCCAACACCACCCACGGCACATTCACTTCCAGCCGTTTATTACGCACCACTAACCGCTCAGAGACGGTTCTGGCGGACGAGAGCAGCGTCCGATCATACGCCTGCGTCGCCGCCTGTAACGCGCTGACATAGCTGTTAAACGCCGACAGTCCCCACAGCAACAGCAGCGGTAATCCCAGAAACATCAGCAGTTGCAGATACAATGACTGAGGCTTAACCCACCTCATCGCTACGCTCCAGCACATAACCCAGACCACGTAGCGTGGCGATACGTACATCGCTTCCCTGAAGTTTTTTACGCAGACGATGGATGTACAGTTCGATACTTTCTGGGCTGACCTCATCGCTCAAACTAAAGACCTGCTCAAACAACTGCTGGCGCGAAACCGGGCGCAACCGACGGTACATCAGCACCGTCAGCAGGGCCTGCTCACGCGGCGTAAGCGCCAACGGTTGCCCCTGCAACAGAAAGTAGCCTTCATCATGAAACGCCAGTTCGCCCAGTTGCTGTATGCCTTGTACCTGCCCCGCGCTGCGACGAAGCAAAGCCCGCAGCCGGGCATCCAGTTCCTCAATTTCAAACGGCTTTGCCAGATAATCATCAGCCCCGACGTTTAACCCTTTCACCCTGTCGGCCACCGCGCTGCGCGCCGTCAACAGCAGAACGGGGAGCGTCTGGCCACGCTTGCGCAGCCGCTGGACGACTTCAAGACCGTCCAGCCCCGGCATATTGATGTCCAGCACCGCCAGCGCGTACGTTTCGCTATGTAAAAGATGATCGGCCGCCTGACCATCAAAAACGCAGTCAACGGCAAAACCGTTTTGCACCAGCGCTTTCTCCAGCCAGTGAGCTAACTCACGGTTATCTTCCGCTAATAAGAGACGCATATCACATCCTGTAAAGTTTCTGCCGCATTGAAAGGGAATTGAAAGGTTAATGTTTTAACAATCACGCAACCGAACTGCTACACATCGGCTCACATAATCACAAAAATCTTCTTTCGTACCTGAAAATCCGGTTTTCCGGTGTGAGGATAAACAATGAAAAAACAATTACTTCGTACCCTTACTGCAAGCATTTTACTGATGAGTACCTCTGTTCTGGCAGAACAAGCGCCATCGCGCACCGAATGTATCGCCCCGGCGAAACCCGGCGGTGGCTTCGATCTCACCTGCAAGCTGATTCAGGTGAGCATGATGGAAACCGGCGCTATCGAAAAACCGATGCGCGTAACCTACATGCCCGGCGGCGTTGGCGCTGTGGCCTATAACGCAATCGTCGCTCAACGCCCGGCTGAAGCAGGTACCGTGATGGCTTTCTCCGGCGGCTCCCTGTTGAACCTGTCACAAGGTAAATTTGGTCGCTATGGCGTGGATGACGTGCGCTGGTTGGCAAGCGTGGGCACGGATTACGGCATGATCGCCGTACGCCAGGACTCACCATGGAAGACGCTGAAAGATCTGCTGACGGCAATGGAAAAAGATCCTAACAGCGTAGTTATTGGCGCGGGTGCCTCAATCGGTAGTCAGGACTGGATGAAGTCGGCTCTGCTGGCGCAAAAAGCCAACGTCGATCCGCACAAGATGCGCTATGTAGCCTTTGAAGGCGGCGGCGAACCGGTTACCGCGTTGATGGGCAATCACGTACAGGTAGTTTCCGGCGATCTCAGCGAGATGGTGCCTTATCTCAGCGGCGACAAAATCCGCGTGCTCGCGGTGTTCTCGGAAGAACGCCTGCCGGGTCAGTTAGCCAATGTGCCAACCGCCAAAGAGCAGGGTTACGACCTGGTGTGGCCGATCATTCGTGGCTTCTACGTTGGACCAAAAGTCAGTGATGCCGAATACCAGTGGTGGGTCGATGCCTTTAACAAACTCCAGCAAACCGAGGAATTTAAAAAGCAGCGCGATCTCCGCGGCCTGTTCGAGTTCAACATGAGCGGTAAGCAGCTCGACGAGTACGTGAAGAAGCAGGTCACGGATTATCGTGAGCAGGCGAAAGCCTTCGGTCTGGCGAAATAAACGCAGAGGCAAAGATGATGAGCGATCGTATTTTTGCAGGTATCTGGCTGTTGCTCTGTATAGCCGGGCTGTTCGTGGCCTGGCAAATCAGCAGCGAATACAGCTATGAGCCGGTTGGCCCGCGTCCCTTTCCGCTGGGCATTATCAGCCTGATGCTGTTATGCGCCGTGGCGCTGCTGTTGCGCCACCCGGACACCATCAGTTGGCCTCGCCGTCATGTGCTGCAAAAGCTGCTGACGATGGTGATTGTTCTGTTGATGTACGCCTGGGGTTTTGAATGGCTCGGTTTTCCCATCGCCACCGCCATTCTTACCGTGGTGATTGGCATGCTGTTCGGCGCAACCATTCCGGCTGCGGGTATTTCCGGCGCGGTCCTCGGTATTCTGTTGTGGTATGCCTTCGACCGGCTGCTTGACGTCACCTTACCACTCGGCGCCTGGCTGGGTTAACGGAGAAACGATGGATACCTGGATTTATCTTTCTCAGGGTTTCGCGGTGGCGATGACGCCGGAAAACCTGGTTATCGCCTTGATTGGCTGCTTTGTCGGCACCATCGTCGGGCTGCTGCCCGGCCTCGGGCCTATCAACGGCGTGGCGATCCTGCTGCCGCTGGCTTTCGCTTTGCACCTGCCGGCTGAATCTGCGCTGATCCTGCTGGCGACGGTCTACATTGGTTGTGAATACGGCGGGCGTATCTCCTCCATCCTGCTGAACGTGCCCGGCGATGCGGCAGCGATTATGACTGCGCTGGATGGCTACCCGATGGCGCAGCAAGGGCGCGGCGGCGTCGCGCTCTCTATCTCGGCGGTCAGCTCATTCTTTGGTTCGCTTATCGCTATCGGCGGCATCATTCTGTTTGCCCCAGCGTTAGCCCAATGGTCGCTGGCCTTCGGTCCGGCGGAATACTTTGCCTTAATGGTTTTCGCCATTGCCTGTCTCGGCAGCATGATGGCGCAAAATCCACTGAAATCATTTCTGGCAGCGCTTATCGGTCTCGGCCTTGCGACCGTCGGCGTGGACGCCAACACCGGGGTTTATCGCTTTACCTTTGACAGTGTTCATCTCTCCGACGGCGTGCAGTTTATCGTGGTAGTGATTGGGTTGTTCTCTGTCTCAGAAATACTGTTAATGCTGGAACATACCAGCAGTGGCCAGACGCTGGTGCGTAAAACGGGCCGCATGTTGTTCAATGCCAAAGAAGGCGCGCAGTGCGTGGGCGCCACCCTGCGTTCATCGGTGATCGGCTTTTTCGTCGGCGTCCTGCCTGGCGCAGGGGCAACCATTGCCAGCGCTATCACTTACATGACCGAGAAAAAGCTCAGCGGCAACAGCGACAGCTTCGGCAAGGGGGATATTCGCGGTGTGGCGGCACCTGAGGCCGCGAACAATGCCTCGGCCTGTGGCTCTTTTATTCCGATGCTGACGCTCGGCGTTCCAGGCTCCGGCACCACGGCAGTGATGATGGGCGCGCTGACCCTGTACAACATCACTCCTGGCCCGGCGATGTTCACCGAACAACCGGATATCGTTTGGGGACTGATTGCGGCGCTGCTGATTGCCAACGTGATGCTGCTGGTGATGAACATCCCGCTGATCGGTCTGTTTACCCGTATGCTGACCATCCCACTGTGGTTTTTGGTGCCCGCTATCGCAGCAGTCTCAGCGGTAGGCGTGTACGCCGTTCACAGCACTACCTTTGATCTGGTGTTGATGGTCGCCCTTGGCGTACTGGGCTACATTCTGCGTAAGATGCACTTCCCGATGTCGCCATTGATTTTAGGCTTCGTGCTGGGCGAAATGCTGGAGCAAAACCTGCGTCGGGCGCTGTCTATCAGTAACGGCAGCATGGATATTCTGTGGGCCAGCGGCGTAGCAAAAGTGCTGCTGGTGATGGCGGTACTGGTTATCGTGATCCCGCCGGTGCTGCGCCTGATCCGTAAGCGTAACAGCAAACCGCAGGTGGATATCGGCTAGTAATATGCCGGATGGGCATCGCCATCCGGCATTTTCATCTTAATTCCTGAACTGCACTAAGAACGTGCTCGACAAACCGCGTCAGTTTCGGCAACGCACGCAAATCTTGCCGCCACAGCAAATGAATGGGTCGCGGCTGCGGCGTAAACGCCTCCAGCACCCGCACCAGTCTGCCAGTAGCTAACTCTTCCGCCAGCAGCACCTCCGGTTGTAACAGCAGCCCCGCCCCCGCCACTGCCGCCATACGCAGGCCATGACCATCGTTACAGCGCAGGATCGCATCGCGTTTCCATCTGACTTCGCCCCCTGCGCCCGGTAGCATCCATTCGTTGCGGGCCGTCCAGACGGTGTGGGACAGGCACAAATGATCCACCAGATCCGCGGGCGTGAAGGGGGTGCCATGACGAGCGAGATAATCCGGCGAAGCGCAAATCGCCATACGGTACGGACACAGATATTTCGCCACCACATCAGTCTGATGGATATCGCCAATGCGGATCGCCAGGTCAACCCCTTCATTCACCAGATCGACCATCCGATTGGTCAGATCCAGTTCAATTCGCACTTCCGGCCAGGCCTGTAAAAACGAGGCGGCCAACGGCGAGATCACGCAGGCGCCAAAGGAGGTTGGCGCGCTGATGCGCAGCGTCCCCGCAGGCGCCAGCCGCAGACGCTCCACTGAACGTTCGGCTATCGTCACCTGTTCCAGCACACGCCGGCCCTCTTCAAAATAGACTCGTCCGGCATCGGTCAGGCTCTGGCGGCGAGTGTTGCGCTCCAGCAGGCGCGTACCGAGTTGCGCTTCAAGGTGGGTGATATATTTCCCCACCATCACCGCAGACATCCCCAGTCGCGTTGCCGCGGTGGTAAAGCTCCCGCTCTCCACCACCGCGATAAACGTTTCCATGCCGCGCAGCTTATCCATATTGCAAACCTCTGGTTAGTAATCATCTAACTTTTAGCCAGTTTATCCGATTTCATTTTCATTAAAGAATAGCGGCTCACACTATTGCGGAGGTGGTTATGAAAATTGTTATTGTTGGTGCCAGCGGTACGGTGGGTCGTGCGGTTACAGAAACATTAAGCCGTAAACATGAAGTGATCCGTGTGGGTCGCAGCCAGGGTGATTACCAGGTCGATATCACCTCCCAGAAGAGTGTCGAGGCATTGTTTGAAAAAGTCGGTCGGGTAGACGCGATCGTTTCCGCCACCGGCAATTTGTTCTTTGGGCCGTTATCCACCATGACCGATCGGGATTTTAATCAGGGTTTACAGGATAAGCTGTTAGGGCAAATACGACTGGCCTTAACCGGGCAGCATTACCTCAATGATGGCGGCTCGATTACGCTCATTAGCGGTATTATCGCTCATGAACCCATCGCGCAAGGCACAAATGCGGCAACAATCAATGCCGGTCTGGAAGGGTTTGTTCGCGCAGCAGCCTGTGAATTGGGTCGTGGACTGCGCATCAACCTGATTAGCCCAACCGTACTCAGTGAATCCGCCGCAGCCTATGACGATTTCTTCCCGGGCTTCGAAAGCGTCCCGGCCGCCACCGTAGCCAACGCCTATCGCCGCAGTGTGGAAGGCATCCAAACGGGTCGCATTTATCAAGTCGGTTACTGACTTGCCGCTGTCGCTGGTTTATCGCCAGCGACAGAATAATTAACCCTATGTTTTAAAATACATTTTCTTGCCAATCTTCCCTCTGCTCGCAGATATCCTCACCTTTTATAATGTTAAATAATTGTTGCTTTTGATCACAAATAAGAAACAAACAAGTTCATTCTGTGCGCGTTTTTCAAAAATGTAGATATTTTTAATTTATGGCTACGAAACGAGCTGCGCCATATCTCCCTGACAATCTACTGAGAGGATCGATTTGATGAACGCACTGACTGCCGTACAACCGAACGCTGAAGATCCAGCCCAGCACTACAGCGGTTTCACACTGAAACCATCAGTCCAGTCTCCACGTCTGCTGGAGCTGACTTTTTCTGCCGAGACCACTGAGCAATTTCTACAGGCCGTCGCGCAGTGGCCGGTGCAGGCCCTGGAATACAAATCTTTCTTGCGTTTCAAAGTGGGCAAGATCCTCGATGATTTGTGCGGCAACCAGTTACAGCCCCTGCTGCTGAAAACGCTGCTCGATCGTGCCGAAGGGGCGCTGCTGATCAACGCCGTCGGCGTGGATGACGTGGCGCAGGCTGAAGAGATGGTCAAGCTGGCAACGGCGGTCGCGCATCTGATCGGACGCTCCAATTTTGATGCGATGAGCGGTCAATACTATGCCCGTTTTGTGGTGAAAAACGTCGATAACTCAGACAGCTATCTGCGCCAGCCGCACCGTGTTATGGAGCTGCATAACGACGGAACCTACCTCGAAGAAATCACCGATTACGTACTGATGATGAAGATCGACGAGCAGAACATGACCGGCGGTAACTCGCTGCTGCTGCACCTCGACGACTGGGAGCATCTGGATCAGTACTTTACCCATCCGTTGGCGCGTCGTGCGATGCGCTTTGCCGCCCCGCCAAGCAAAAACGTCAGCAAGGATGTGTTCCATCCGGTGTTTGACGTTGACCTGTTGGGCCGCCCGGTAATGCGCTACATCGACCAGTTCGTCCAGCCAAAAGACTATGAAGAAGGCGTCTGGCTGAGCGACTTGTCCGATGCGCTGGAAACCAGCAAGAACATTATTTCCGTTCCGGTTCCCGTGGGTAAATTCCTGCTGATTAACAACCTGTTCTGGCTGCACGGTCGCGACCGCTTCACCTCGCACCCTGACCTGCGCCGCGAACTGATGCGCCAGCGTGGTTATTTCGCTTACGCGACCAACCACTACCAGACCCATCAGTAAGCGCGAAGGAAAAAAGCGGATGTATGATTTTGTGATTATTGGCGGCGGTATTATCGGCATGTCGACCGCCATGCAACTGATTGATGTCTATCCGGACGCCAGAATCGCGCTGCTGGAAAAAGAGTCCGGCCCGGCCTGTCACCAGACGGGCCATAACAGCGGCGTGATTCATGCCGGGGTTTATTACACGCCTGGCAGCCTGAAGGCGCAGTTTTGCCTGGCCGGAAATCGCGCCACCAAAGCCTTTTGTGATCAAAACGGCATCCGCTACGACGTCTGCGGGAAAATGCTGGTTGCCACTTCCGCTCTGGAAATGGAACGCATGCGCGCGCTATGGGATCGCACCGCCGCTAACGGCCTGGAACGCGAATGGCTGAATGCGCAGGAGCTACGCGAGCGTGAACCCAATATCACCGGGCTGGGCGGCATTTTCGTCCCGTCGAGCGGGATCGTCAGCTACCGCGAAGTAACCGCCGCGATGGCAAAGATTTTCCAGGCCAAGGGCGGTGAGATTGTTTATAACGCCGAGGTCAGCGCGCTGAAAGAGCATGCCGCGGGCGTGATCGTCCATACGCGTCAGGGTCAGGAGTATGAAGGGTCAACGCTGATTAGCTGTTCTGGCCTGATGGCGGACCGACTGGTGAAAATGCTCGGCGTTGAACCCGGCTTTATCATCTGTCCGTTCCGTGGCGAATACTTCCGTCTGGCGTCAGAACATAATCAGATAGTCAATCATCTGATCTACCCGATCCCCGACCCGGCGATGCCGTTTCTCGGTGTACATCTCACCCGCATGATTGATGGCAGCGTCACGGTGGGACCCAACGCGGTACTGGCATTTAAACGCGAAGGCTACCGCAAACGCGATTTCTCACTCAGCGATACGCTGGAGATCTTCGGCTCTTCCGGCATCCGCCGCGTACTGCAAAACAACCTGCGCTCCGGGCTTGGCGAAATGAAGAATTCACTGTGCAAAAGCGGCTACCTGCGGCTGGTGCAAAAGTATTGTCCGAGTCTGACGCAGAAAGATCTGCAACTGTGGCCTGCAGGCGTGCGGGCGCAGGCTGTGTCTCCGGACGGCAAGCTGATCGACGATTTCTTGTTTGTCACTACGCCACGCTCCATTCATACCTGCAACGCCCCTTCTCCGGCGGCGACGTCAGCGATCCCTATCGGCGCGCATATTGTCGGCAAAGTTCATGCACTGCTGGAGAGCCAGAGTAATCCCGGACGCACGCTGCGTGCGGCACGTAGCGTGGAGACATTACACGCCGCATTCACCCGTTAACATGATTAAGACAGGAAGCAATTATGCAACTGAACGATCCAACCTTATTTCGCCAACAGGCGTTGATTGACGGCAACTGGCGTGACGCCAACAACGGCGAGACCATCGCAGTAACGAATCCCGCCAACGGTCAGCAATTGGGTAGCGTACCGAAAATGGGGGCGGATGAAACCCGTGAAGCCATTAACGCCGCGAACCGCGCTCTACCCGCCTGGCGTGCACTCACCGCCAAAGAGCGGGCCAATATTCTGCGTCGCTGGTTCAACCTGATGATTGAACATCAGGACGATCTTGCTCGTCTGATGACCCTGGAACAGGGTAAGCCGCTGGCGGAAGCCAAAGGCGAAATCACCTATGCCGCCTCATTTATTGAGTGGTTTGCCGAAGAGGGCAAACGCATTTATGGCGATACGATCCCCGGCCATCAGGCAGATAAGCGTCTGATCGTCATCAAGCAACCAATCGGCGTGACCGCCGCGATTACGCCGTGGAACTTCCCGGCGGCGATGATCACCCGCAAAGCCGGTCCGGCACTGGCGGCGGGTTGCACCATGGTGCTTAAACCGGCCAGCCAAACCCCCTACTCCGCACTCGCGCTGGCAGAGCTGGCTAATCGCGCGGGGATCCCGGCTGGCGTATTCAGCGTGGTGACCGGTTCAGCAAGCGCGGTCGGCAACGAACTGACCGGCAACCCGCTAGTGCGCAAACTGTCATTTACCGGCTCCACCGAAATTGGCCGTCAGCTGATGGAACAGTGTGCCAAAGACATCAAGAAGGTGTCACTGGAGCTGGGCGGCAATGCGCCGTTTATCGTCTTTGACGATGCCGATCTCGACAAAGCCGTGGAAGGCGCGCTGGCGTCGAAGTTCCGTAACGCCGGGCAAACCTGCGTCTGCGCCAACCGTCTGTACGTTCAGGCCGGTGTGTATGACCAGTTTGCCGAAAAACTCGAACAGGCGGTGAGCAAGCTGCGCCTCGGTGATGGTCTGCAACCAGATGTCACTACCGGGCCGCTGATCGACGAAAAAGCGGTCGCCAAAGTGCAGGAGCACATCGCCGATGCCCTGGATAAAGGCGCACGCATTATCGCTGGCGGTAAACCTCATGCGCTGGGCGGGAACTTCTTCCAGCCCACCATTCTGGTCGATGTGCCGGACAACGCGAAGGTCGCCAAAGAAGAGACATTTGGCCCGCTGGCGCCGCTGTTTCGCTTTAAAGACGAAGCTGACGTCATCGCACAGGCCAATGACACCGAGTTTGGCCTGGCAGCCTATTTCTACGCCCTTGATTTAAGCCGCGTCTTCCGCGTTGGCGAAGCGCTGGAGTACGGCATCGTCGGGATTAACACCGGCATCATCTCCAACGAAGTCGCCCCATTTGGGGGGATAAAAGCCTCCGGTCTTGGCCGTGAAGGATCGAAATACGGCATCGAAGACTACTTAGAAATCAAATATATGTGCATCGGCCTTTAATAAAACAAATACTGGAGAACACCTGATGAGCACCAACAAAGAACTTATGCAACGTCGCAGCAACGCCGTTCCCCGTGGCGTAGGACAGATCCACCCTATTTTTGCCGAGCGGGCAGAAAATTGCCGGGTCTGGGACGTTGAAGGCCGCGAATTCCTCGATTTTGCTGGCGGTATTGCGGTGCTGAATACCGGTCACCTGCACCCGCAGATTGTTTCTGCGGTAGAAGCGCAGTTGAAAAAACTGTCGCATACCTGCTTCCAGGTGCTGGCCTATGAGCCATACCTGGAGCTGTGCGAAATCATGAACAAGAAAGTGCCGGGCGATTTCGCCAAGAAAACTCTGCTGGTGACCACCGGTTCTGAAGCCGTGGAAAACGCGGTGAAAATTGCCCGCGCCGCCACCAAACGTACAGGTACGATCGCCTTCAGCGGCGCTTATCATGGTCGTACCCACTACACCCTGTCTCTGACCGGAAAAGTAAATCCGTACTCTGCCGGAATGGGACTGATGCCGGGTCACGTCTATCGCGCGCTGTATCCTTGCCCGCTGCATGGCATCAGCGAAGACGATGCTATCGCCAGCATTCACCGTATTTTCAAAAATGATGCCGCGCCGGAAGACGTTGCCGCCATCGTAATTGAACCCGTCCAGGGCGAAGGCGGTTTTTACGCGGCCACCCCGGCATTTATGCAGCGTCTGCGCGCCATTTGTGACGAACACGGGATCATGCTGATTGCCGATGAAGTGCAGAGCGGCGCAGGCCGCACCGGTACGCTGTTCGCCATGGAGCAGATGGGCGTTGCGCCCGATCTTACCACTTTCGCCAAATCTATCGCTGGCGGCTTCCCGCTGGCAGGGGTAACCGGTCGCGCCGAAGTCATGGACGCCATCCCGCCGGGTGGCCTGGGCGGTACCTATGCCGGTAACCCGATTGCCTGTGCCGCCGCGCTGGCGGTGCTGAACATTTTTGAACAGGAAAATCTGCTGCAAAAGGCCAACGAACTGGGGCAAACCTTGCGCGAAGGCCTGCTTGCTATCGCCGAAACGCATCGCGAAATTGGCGACGTGCGTGGGCTGGGGGCGATGATCGCCATCGAACTGTTCGAAGACGGCGACCATACGAAGCCAGACGCCAAACTGACCGCGGAAGTGGTGGCCCGCGCGCGTGATAAAGGGCTGATCCTGCTCTCCTGCGGACCTTACTACAACGTACTGCGCATCCTTGTCCCGCTGACCATTGAAGATGCGCAAATCCGCCAGGGGCTGGACATCATCGCCCAGTGTTTTGCTGAGGCGAAGCAGGGCTAACCCTATAAAAAACGCAATCCATAGGCCGGATAAGGCGGAGCCGCCATCCGGCACATAGGGTCAATAACAATAATACGCGTGCCCCGGCGCGGGAATGCCGGGGTGCTCTCCCAAGTGAAATACTTTCGAGAGGTTTAAAAGATGGGGCAAGTGTCACAATCACATGATTTAGGGGGCGGGCTGAAATCACGCCACGTCACCATGCTGTCTATTGCCGGGGTTATCGGCGCGAGTTTATTCGTAGGTTCAAGCGTGGCGATTGCAGAAGCCGGTCCCGCCGTATTATTAGCTTATCTGTTTGCCGGACTTTTGGTGGTGATGATTATGCGCATGCTGGCCGAAATGGCCGTCGCCACCCCGGATACCGGCTCCTTTTCCACCTACGCCGATAAAGCCATCGGCCCATGGGCAGGTTATACCATCGGCTGGTTGTACTGGTGGTTCTGGGTGTTGGTTATCCCATTGGAGGCCAATATTGCCGCCATCATTCTGCATTCCTGGATCCCTGGCATACCTGTCTGGTTATTTTCTCTGGTTATCACGCTGGCATTAACTGGCAGTAATTTGCTGAGCGTCAAAAATTACGGTGAATTCGAATTCTGGCTGGCGCTGTGCAAAGTGATTGCCATTCTGGCGTTTATTGTCCTCGGCGCGGTGGCGATTAGCGGTTTCTATCCTTATGCCGAGGTTAGCGGCGTTTCACGCCTGTGGGATCAGGGCGGCTTTATGCCGAACGGTTTTGGCGCCGTACTCAGCGCGATGCTGATCACCATGTTCTCCTTCATGGGCGCAGAGATTGTCACCATCGCCGCCGCCGAGTCCGACACCCCGGATAAACACATCGTCCGCGCTACCAACTCGGTTATCTGGCGTATATCCATCTTCTATCTGTGCTCCATTTTCGTGGTGGTGGCGCTGATCCCATGGAACATGCCGGGGCTAAAAGAAGTGGGTTCTTACCGCTCGGTCCTGGAGTTATTGCATATCCCACACGCGAAGTTGATCATGGACTGCGTCATTTTGTTGTCGGTGACCAGCTGTCTGAACTCCGCGCTGTATACCTCATCCCGTATGCTCTATTCCCTGAGCCGTCGTGGCGATGCCCCCGCCTTTATGGGGAAAACTAACCGCAGTAAAACGCCTTACGTGGCGGTGTTACTGTCTACGGGGGCGGCGTTCCTCACCGTGGTGGTCAACTATTACGCCCCGGCCAAAGTGTTTAAATTCCTGATCGACAGCTCTGGCGCTATCGCTCTGTTGGTTTATCTGGTAATCGCTATTTCCCAACTGCGGATGCGCAAAATTCTGCTAGCGCGAGGTGGTGAAATTAAACTGAAAATGTGGCTTTATCCGTGGCTTACCTGGCTGGTCATCGCCTTTATTATCTTTGTGCTGGTGGTCATGCTCTTTCGCCCGACGCAACAGCTGGAAGTCATCTCTACCGGGTTATTAGCCATAGGAATTATTTGCACGGTGCCCATTATGGCACGCTGGAAAAAACTGCTATCGTGGCAAAAAGCACCCTTGCAAAATACGCATTAAATCTGTTCCCGGCGCACGCCGGGACATTTATTCAGGAGTAAGACCATGACCGCCATTCCCCAACCGACGGCCATTGATGGATACCGCTGGCTAAAGAACGACATCATCCGCGGTATTTATCAGCCTGATGAGAAACTGCGTATGAGCCTGCTGACCTCGCGCTACGAGCTTGGCGTAGGACCGCTGCGCGAAGCGCTTTCACAGCTGGTGGCGGAGCGACTGGTCACGGTAGTCAATCAGAAGGGGTATCGTGTCGCCCCGATGTCCGAGCAGGAATTGCTCGATATTTTCGATGCCCGCGCCAATATGGAGGCCATGCTGGTCGCGCTGGCCATCGAACGCGGCGACGACGCCTGGGAAGCGGAGATTTTAGCCCGGGCGCATATGCTCAGTAAGCTTGAAGCCGTGGACGCCAGTGAACAGATGCTTGATGAATGGGATCTGCGCCATCAGGCGTTTCACTCGGCGATTGTCGCCGGCTGCGGTTCCCAATATCTGCTGCAAATGCGTGAACGATTGTTTGATTTAGCGGCGCGTTACCGGTTTATCTGGCTACGTAAAACGGTGCTGTCAGTTGAGATGCTGGAAGATAAACACGATCAGCATCAAACGCTGACCGAAGCGATTCTTGCACGCGATGCCGTGCGCGCTAGCGAATTAATGCGCCAGCACCTGCTGACGCCGATTCCAATTATTCAACAGGCGATGTCCGGCAAGCTGCTGACGGAATAAGCCTGCACTTCATCATTCTTCCGGAATACGTAACACCTGCCCGGGATAAATTTTATCCGGGCTTTTCAGCATCGGTTTATTCGCTTCGAAGATTTTATTGTACAGGTTAGCGTTACCGTAAACCTGTTTGGCAATAGCGCTCAGGGTATCGCCCGCTTTCACGGTATAAAACTGACTTTCGCTCGCGGGTGCAGAGGTTTTGACCTGATCGTCTACGCTGGCGATACCGGAGATATTACCAATCGCAATCAGGATTTTCTCTTTCGCCTCCTGGCTTAATCCATCACCAGAAACGGTGGCCTTGCCTTCGTTAATTTGGACGTTCACCTTATCTGCATCGGGGATGCCGGTTTTATTCAGGTGTTCCTGCACCTTCTTCGCCAGATCGGCCGTGTCATGATTTCCGGTGACCGCATCCCAAAGTTTTTCACCTGCATCTTTCACAAAATTGAAGAGTCCCATATCCACCTCGGTTATTAACAAGCAACACCAGGAAGTGTAGCAGAGGAGAGAGGCCGGCAAAGAAAACGGCGCAAATGCGCCGTTTATGAAAGGAAATCTTAATTACGCGTTTGTACCCAGAAGGCGTGGATCAAACCTGGAATGTAGCCCAGCAGCGTCAGAACGATATTAAGGATAAACGCCCAGCCGAATCCTTTTCCCAGCAGTACGCCAAGCGGGGGCAGAATAATAGTGAAAACGATTCTCCAGAAACCCATACAAACTCCCTACAAGCAAAAAAGTTAATCATTGTTTAAAAAGAGATTTTATCTCTAAGAGTAGTCATTCTACTCAAATCTGCCAGCCTTCCCCTGTTGTTTTACCCTCTTTTACGCTCTTTACGCTGGCGTACGTTGGTTTTTTATTTTAGAATTTACTTAATTTAGAATATACTTAAATACATATGACAGAACTTGAACAACTCCAGGCCAGCGCTGAACAGGCGGCCGCTCTGCTCAAAGCGATGAGTAACCCGAAGCGGTTGCTGATTTTGTGCATGCTCTGCGGTTCGCCCGGTACCAGCGCAGGCGAGTTAGCACGCGCTACCGGCCTGAGTCCTTCCGCTACTTCACAGCATCTGGCGCGTATGCGCGAAGAAGGTCTGATAGACAGCCAGCGCGATGCCCAGCGCATCCTTTATTCCATTAAAAATGCGGCTGTGAATTCGCTGATCGCCACATTAAAAACACTGTATTGCCCATAAGGAACCATCATGACCATTGGGACGATTTCCCCGCGCGAGGCGCAGACGCTGGTCGCGCAAGGCGCAAAACTGATTGATATCCGCGATGCCGACGAGTACCTGCACGAGCATATTCCTGAGGCGCATCTGGCACCGTTACCCACACTTGAGCAGGGATCGTTGCCTGCGAATTTACGCGCCGAGCAGGTGATTTTTCACTGCCAGTCAGGCAAACGCACACAAAATGCAGCGAACAGGCTCAGCGCCATTGCCGCGCCAGCACAAGTCTGGTTGCTTGAAGGTGGAATTGATGGCTGGAAAGCCGCAGGTTTACCGGTGGCAAAAGACAGTTCCCAACCGTTGCCGCTGATGCGTCAGGTGCAAATAGCCGCAGGTAGTCTTGCCTTACTTGGCGTCATTCTGGGTTACGCCGTCAGCAGCGCCTTCTTCCTGCTGAGCGGTTTTGTGGGTGCCGGGCTGATACTCGCTGGCGTGACCGGCTTTTGCGGCATGGCGCGGTTGCTGGACAAAATGCCCTGGAATCGTCGTACTCATTAAGCGGTAATACCTGAAACAGCGCTGTACCCGTCGATTGACGTGATCTATGGTGAGTTGTGCAATAAATAAAGGAGCGCAATATGTTTAAACCTGGCGATCTGGTTCAACCACGCATGGGCGGGCCTAAACTGAAAGTTGTCGAAGTCAACGAAGATCAAATTGTGGCGGTACAAGCCAGTAATGAAAGCGGTGAAAAATTCACACTGAAAGCAGCTGACGTGACGCGATATACCGAAGACGGTGATTTCGGCGTCTGCTGAAAACAGGCGGTGAGGACACCCTCACCGCATTTATAATTAGATTAAAAAGTCATCAAGAGATTTACCGGCAGCCAGCGCTTGGGCAATTGGCTTTGGTGTACGGCCTTGGCCGGTCCATGTTTTTGTTTCACCGTTGAAATCGATAAAACGATATTTCGCCGGGCGTGGTTGACGTTTTTTGGCTGCCCGCGACGTCGCTGGCGTCATACTCAGCAACTCTTCCGGATTGATCCCATCTGCCTGCATCAGGGCCAGCAAATTATTAATTTTTTCCTGCTGTTCTGCACGTTGGCGCTGAATCTGTTCTTCTTCATCGCGGCGTTCTTTGGTTACTACTCTGAATTTTTCGAGCATATCTTCGAGTACATCAACGGAAAATTCACGCGCCATTACACGCAGCGAGCGGATATTATTTAAGTTTTTTAACATTGAACTCATATTAACAAAACCTCTTTAACGTAAAAATGGTATCACGCCAAATATTGTATGCAACTGATTATTATTTTTCCAGTCTAATTTTTTCACAGATTATTAAACAAATAGCCATTCCCGTTATTTAAATGGCTATCCTGAAACCTGACATCAAATATTTTATATTCCCTGGATAGTCACTGTAAATATACTCGCATAACGTCTCAGCACATCGTCTGATAAACACATCACTTTATTGTCCGGGACCGGCACGCGCACATTCTGAACATCAGTCAACTTTCAGAAAAGGAGCGCAAAAAATTCAGAAAAACAAGTCTCCATAACTTATTGATATAAAATACTTTTAATTAGCTAAACAACGAAAACACCAAAACGAACAAAAATCAAACCAATACAGAGCATTTTATCGACAAAAAGACAATAAATAAAAATTTTAAGCTAGTTGCTAGTTATTATCCAGGCAGATATCCTATTGAAACGCGAAAGCAGCAAGACAAATCACTATCATCAAAGGTATTCAAAACCTTTTTTCCCCTTTTTACAAGGAGCATTAACATGTTCTCTCCGCAGTCACGCTTGCGTCATGCTGTAGCAGACACGTTCGCGATGGTTGTTTATTGTTCTGTCGTGAACATGTTGATCGAGATATTCCTTTCTGGAATGAGCTTTGAACAGTCACTGTACTCCAGACTGGTGGCCATCCCTGTCAATATTCTGATCGCCTGGCCATACGGCATGTACCGTGATTTGTTTATGCGCGCGGCACGTAAAGCCACGCAGGCTGGATGGGCAAAAAACCTGGCGGACGTGCTGGCTTATGTCACCTTCCAGTCGCCGGTTTACGTGATTATTCTGTTGACGGTTGGCGCGGACTGGCACCAGATTACGGCTGCGGTAAGTTCGAACATCGTGGTATCGATGCTGATGGGCGCAGTATACGGCTACTTCCTTGATTATTGCCGCCGCCTGTTTAAGGTCAGCAGCTATCACCAGGCTAAAGCCTGACACGCCTCTCCGTTATTAGTTAGCGTTAACGTCGCCAAATAACCCACTCAGATAACGCTCAAGTGCAATACGTGAACTAAAGCCGTGAGGAATACCATAATGCTCATGGTTCTCTCCGGCTAAATACAACGGGAATTGCTGGTAGTGATCGCAGGTTTTAATGTCTGTCGCAGGTTCCGCCAGTGAAGAGCTGCGCTCTTTAAGCGTGGGATGGATGACTAAGGCGGTACGTCCCATACGTGCTTCCCGGTTAACGTACACATAATTTTCACCACGTCGATAGCCGTACGTTTTCGGCGTCACTACATCAACGGTAAAGCCCACTTTTTCAAGTACGCGCGCCACCTCATCAGGTCGTAAATACATATTATTTTCCTCGTTATCTTTTACTGCGGGCTTACCTTACCTGATTCAGCATTAGCAACGCTTTCAGAAAAGTCCATAAACGAGTGAAGACGGTGGGACGAATATCTTAAGAACCGTGCAGATTTACGTCAGCGCCTGCCGCAATTGATATGCCGCCTGCAGCGCCATTTCCGCTGAGCTAATATTGGTAAATGACAATAATATTCCCCCTTGTCCGTTCGGCGTTATACGCCACTGGCTCAAGGCTTGTACAGCCAGACCTGCCCGATTCGCTTTACGGACTAACGCAACATCGTCTGCGTCTACACTCATCACCAGTTGAATCCCACCCTCTTGCGGGAGCACGCTAAAACCGTGTTCGGTCAGGGCACTTTCCATCCACTGACGTCGCTGGGCATAATGTTGACGCATGCGTTTTAAGTGCCGCCAGAAGTGCCCCTCACGCATAAAATCCGCCAACGTTTGTTGCCATAAAACCGGAACGCTACAGGCCGCTAGCGCCACCTGCTGGCGAAAATGTTCGACCTGAGTCATGGGCACCACCAGCCATGCCGTGCGCAGAGCAGGAAACATTGATTTACTGAACGTTCCGGCATAAATCACCCGCTGCGGCGCATCCAGACTTTTTAACGGCGGCAACGGTTTACCGTGGTAGCGAAATTCACTGTCATAGTCATCTTCGATAATCCATGCCTGCGTGCGGGCCGCCCACTCCAGCAACTGATGACGACGCTCCAATGAAAGGGCCACTCCCAGCGGGCTTTGATGCGCGGGTGTAAGCAAAACAAAGCGCGCCTGCGGGTAATCTCGGATCCCAGCGCAAACATCCAAACCATTGGCATCAACAGGAACCGGCATCAGCGCAATTCGCTCCTGAGCCACCACCGGTCTGATCAACGGAAAGCCGGGATCTTCGACCCACATCCCTTCACCGGGTTGAGACAGCGCGCGCAGGATTAGCGTCATCGATGCCGCATAGCCAGAAGTGATAAAAACCTGCTCCGGCTGGCACTCAATGCTGCGCGAAACGCGCAGGTAATCAACAATCGCCTGACGCAGCCCCCTTTCGCCGCAAACATCCCCCACAGCCAGATCAAAACGCGTTTGGGTGCGCAAACGTCGGCCCATCACCCGCGCCCAGACTTCACGCGGGAAGAGATCGAGTGCGGGTAACCCCATCTGAAAAGGTTGTGGTCTGGGATTTTCTCCTGCGAAGATAGTGGGAGCCGTAGGCGCGGTCTCTGGTCGCAATTGCTCGCTGACAAAAGTTCCCGCCTGCCCACGTCGAGCCAGCCAGCCCTGCGCCACCAGCTCGGAATAGGCATGTTCCACCGTCGAACGCGAAACCCCAAGTTCCTGGGACCACGTCCGGCTTGAGGGCAATCTTGTGCCTGGTTTGAGTTCACCGGTCTCAATGGCATTTTTTAACTGGCGGGCGATTTGTTGATAGCGCGGCATTTATGGTCTGCTTTTTTTGCAACAATATGGCTCTCTGTAGCAGTCCATTATAGTGCTACATTGCGGGTTATCCAAACGAGGAGAGATACCATGACAATGTTACGCCAGCCCTATTATGAACTCAGTCCTGAAATTTATAACGCTCTGGTTCAGGCCAGCAAAGCGCTGGAAAATTGCGCGCTGGAACCTACGCTGACGGAACTGCTGTACCTGCGGGTCTCGCAAATCAACGGCTGCGCATTTTGCCTGGAAATGCACAGTAAGGCGCTGCGCAAAGCAGGCGTTGCGCAGGCCAAACTTGACGCGCTGGCAGGTTGGCGAGTGAGCCACCATTTCAGTGAGCAGGAACGTGCGGCGCTGGCGTGGGCCGAATCAGTCACTCATATCGCCAGCACCCACGCGGAAGATGATGTTTATCTGCCGTTGCTTGACCATTTTAGCGCCAAAGAAATCAGCGATCTGACGTTTGCCATCAGCCTAATGAATTGCTTCAACCGCCTGGCGGTTGGGATGCGCATGTAATTCTGCCCTGCCGGATGGCAGTATAAATGCCTTATCCGACCTACGATGTGTTCCCCTGTAGGCCGGATAAGACGCGACGCGTCGTCCTCCGACACCCCGTCATGCTACATATCCCTTCCCCCGTCACGCTCATCACTTTCCCCTTCATCAATCTAAAATTCCCATATCTTGTATGGTTGAATCTTTTTAAAACTACATCTAGTATCATTTCTATCAAGACACCTACAATCCGACGCTATCAATCGCGTCGATCTTTTACCCATAAATGGAAATACGAATCATGCGTATTGTTATTTACACTCGTAATAACTGTGTTCAGTGCCACGCCACTAAGCGGGCAATGGAAAGCCGTGGGTTTGACTTTGAGATGGTAAATATTGATTTGCAGCCCGATATGGCTGACAGCCTGCGCGATCAAGGCTTTCGTCAGTTACCGGTCGTCGTCGCCGGGGAAACCAGTTGGTCCGGGTTTCGCCCGGACATGATCAACCGTCTGCGTCCACAACCCCATATGGTCAGCGCATGAGCCAGCTCGTCTACTTCTCCAGCAGCTCCGAAAATACACACCGCTTTATCCAGCGTCTGGGGCTGCCTGCCATCCGCATTCCGCTTAACGAACGCGAGCGGATGCGGGTAGACGAACCTTACATTTTAATCGTGCCGTCCTACGGTGGCGGCGGAACGGCGGGTGCGGTTCCGAGACAGGTGATCCGCTTTTTAAACGATCCGCACAACCGCGCGTTAATCCGTGGGGTGATTGCCTCCGGCAATCGCAATTTCGGTGACGCCTATGGTCGCGCGGGTGAGGTCATCTCACAAAAATGCGGCGTGCCGTGGCTCTACCGCTTCGAGCTGATGGGCACCCAAAGCGATATCGACAACGTTCGACAAGGAGTGAGTGAATTTTGGCAACGACAACCGCAGAACGCATAACCCAGCCCACGCTGGATTATCACGCCCTGAACGCCATGCTGAATCTGTACGATCAGGCCGGGCGTATTCAGTTCGACAAAGACCACCAGGCGGTAGAGGTTTTTTTGGCCACGCATGTCCGCCCCAACTCGGTAGCGTTTGCCAGCCCGCAGAAGCGCCTGGAAACATTGATAGATGAAGGCTATTACGATGCCAGCGTGTTAGCTCGTTACGATCGCGCGTTTGTGATAAAGCTCTTTGCCCACGCTCACGCCAGCGGATTCCGGTTCCAGACGTTCCTCGGTGCGTGGAAGTTCTATACCAGCTATACGCTGAAAACATTTGATGGTAAGCGTTATCTCGAAGATTTTGAGGATCGGGTAACGATGGTGGCGCTCACGCTGGCGCAGGGAGATGAAACGCTCGCCATGCAGCTTACCGATGAAATGCTCTCCGGGCGCTTTCAGCCCGCCACGCCAACCTTCTTAAACTGCGGCAAACAGCAGCGCGGGGAGCTGGTTTCCTGCTTCCTGTTACGCATTGAAGACAACATGGAGTCCATTGGCCGGGCGGTTAACTCTGCGCTGCAACTTTCCAAGCGCGGTGGCGGCGTGGCGTTTTTGCTCTCTAACCTGCGCGAAGCAGGTGCGCCGATTAAACGCATTGAGAATCAGTCCTCCGGCGTAATCCCGGTAATGAAAATGCTGGAAGATGCGTTTTCTTATGCCAATCAACTCGGCGCGCGTCAGGGTGCGGGCGCAGTGTACCTGCACGCACACCATCCGGATATTTTACGTTTTCTGGATACCAAACGTGAAAACGCCGACGAGAAAATCCGTATCAAAACCCTGTCGCTTGGCGTGGTGATCCCGGATATCACCTTTAAACTGGCCAAAGAGAATGCCGACATGGCGCTGTTCTCACCCTATGACGTGGAACGCATTTACGGCAAAGCGTTCGGCGATATCGCCGTCAGTGAACGCTATGACGAACTGCTTGCCGATGAACGTGTGCGTAAAAAATACATTAACGCCCGCGATTTCTTCCAGCGGCTGGCTGAGATCCAGTTTGAGTCCGGCTACCCTTACATCATGTTTGAAGATACGGTGAATCGCGCCAATCCGATTGCCGGTCGTATTAACATGAGCAATCTGTGCTCCGAAATTTTGCAGGTTAACAGCGCCTCCACCTACGATGAAAATCTCAACTACGCGCAGACCGGACACGATATCTCCTGCAACCTCGGCTCGCTGAATATCGCCCATACCATGGATTCCCCGGATTTTGGTCGTACCGTGGAAACGGCGGTTCGCGGCTTAACCGCCGTTTCGGACATGAGTCATATTCGCAGCGTACCCTCGATTGCAGCCGGAAACAGCGCATCGCACGCGATTGGTCTTGGTCAGATGAACCTGCACGGATATCTGGCGCGGGAAGGCATCGCCTACGGCTCGCCGGAAGGGCTGGATTTCACCAATATCTACTTTTACACCATCACCTGGCATGCGCTGAATACGTCAATGAAGCTCGCCCGCGAGCGTGGTAAAGCCTTTGCCGGATTCAGGCAGTCTCGCTATGCCAGCGGCGAGTATTTTAGCCAGTATCTGCAGGGTGACTGGCAGCCAAAAACCGACAAAGTTCGCGCGCTGTATGCCGCCAACGGCATTACGCTGCCGACGCGTGAGATGTGGTCGCAACTGCGTGAAGATGTGATGCGCTACGGCATTTATAACCAGAATTTACAGGCAGTTCCGCCAACCGGCTCTATTTCCTACATCAACCATGCGACGTCCAGTATTCACCCAATCGTGTCAAAAGTGGAAATTCGCAAAGAGGGCAAAACCGGGCGCGTTTACTACCCTGCTCCTTTTATGACCAATGACAATCTGGCCTTGTATCAGGATGCCTACGAGATTGGCCCACAAAAGATCATTGATACCTATGCAGAAGCGACGCGCCATGTCGATCAGGGACTGTCGCTGACGCTCTTTTTCCCCGATACCGCCACTACCCGCGATATCAACAAAGCGCAGATCTACGCCTGGCGTAAGGGCATCAAATCGCTGTACTACATCCGACTGCGTCAGTTGGCGCTGGAAGGGACCGAAATCGAAGGTTGCGTGTCATGCGCGCTGTAAGGAGGAGATCATGACATTATCCCGCGTGAGCGCCATCAACTGGAACAAGATTGAAGATGATAAAGACCTTGAAGTATGGAATCGCCTGACCAGTAACTTCTGGCTACCGGAAAAAGTCCCGCTCTCTAACGACGTCCCGTCCTGGCAAACGTTGAACGCTGCCGAGCAGCAGTTAACTATCCGCGTTTTTACCGGGCTAACGCTACTCGACACCATTCAGAATGTTGCCGGTGCGCCAGCGCTAATGGCGGATTCATTAACACCACACGAAGAAGCGGTGCTGTCGAATATCAGCTTTATGGAAGCCGTTCACGCCCGCTCATACAGCTCTATTTTCTCCACGCTTTGCCAGACCAAAGATGTGGATGCAGCTTACGCCTGGAGTGAGGAAAATAATCCGCTCCAACGTAAGGCGCAGATTATTCTGGCCCATTACGCCAGCGATAATCCGTTGCGGAAGAAAATTGCCAGCGTGTTTCTGGAATCCTTCCTGTTCTATTCCGGCTTCTGGTTGCCGATGTATTTCTCCAGCCGCGGCAAACTGACGAATACCGCCGATCTCATTCGTCTGATCATTCGTGATGAAGCGGTCCACGGGTATTACATTGGTTATAAATTTCAAAAAGGCCTGGAGTATATTTCTGAATCCGCACGCGAGGAGTTAAAGAATTTTGCCCTCGACCTGCTCATGGAACTGTATGATAACGAAGCGCGTTATACGGAAGAATTGTATGCAGAAACCGGTTGGGTGGATGACGTCAAAGCCTTCCTCTGTTACAACGCCAATAAGGCATTAATGAATTTGGGTTATGAGGCGTTATTCCCGCCAGAGATGGCGGAGGTTAACCCGGCAATCCTTGCCGCGCTGTCGCCCAACGCAGACGAAAACCACGATTTCTTCTCAGGTTCTGGCTCATCTTATGTAATGGGCAAAGCGGTCGAAACTGAAGACGACGACTGGAATTTTTAACTCTCATTTTCACGGGAAATACCGTACATTTTTCGCGGAAATATTTTAACAGGATCACACTTTTATCGTGCAAATATAATTGTGTGATCTACACTCAATATCAGCCGCATTATTCGCCTGCATTCCATCAATTCAGGCGCCTTTTCATTGGCATTTACAAAAAATATCAGTCTACTCGTATTCGCGCTCAGCCCTTATATCACGGGAAGTCCCGCCACCTCAGCTTCGGCAATATTCATGCCACAACTAAATTCAGGGTTGTCTCAGATTCTCAGTATGTTAGGGTAGAAAAAGGTCACTATTTCCATCAGGTAATATATCGATATAAACAAATAACAGGAATCATTCTATTGCATGGCAATTAAATTAGAAGTGAAGAACCTCTATAAGATATTTGGCGAGCATCCTCAGAGAGCGTTCAAATATATTGAAAAAGGACTTACCAAAGAGCAAATTCTGGATAAAACAGGGCTATCGCTTGGCGTTAAAGACGCCAGTCTGGCCATTGAAGAAGGCGAGATATTTGTCATCATGGGATTATCCGGCTCGGGTAAATCCACAATGGTACGCCTTCTCAATCGCCTGATTGAACCCACCCGCGGACAGGTACTGATCGACGGCGTAGATATCGCCCGGATCTCCGATGCCGAACTCCGCGAGGTGCGCAGAAAAAAGATTGCGATGGTCTTTCAGTCCTTTGCCCTGATGCCGCATATGACTGTGCTGGACAATACGGCATTCGGCATGGAATTAGCCGGCGTCGCCGCGGATGAACGTCGCGAAAAGGCGCTGGATGCTCTACGTCAGGTTGGTCTGGAGAATTACGCTCACGCTTACCCGGATGAACTTTCCGGGGGGATGCGTCAGCGTGTAGGTCTCGCCCGCGCATTAGCCATTAACCCTGACATCTTATTAATGGATGAGGCCTTCTCAGCCCTCGATCCATTAATTCGCACCGAGATGCAGGATGAACTGGTAAAACTCCAGGCGAAGCATCAACGTACGGTGGTCTTTATTTCCCATGATCTCGACGAAGCTATGCGTATTGGCGACAGAATTGCCATTATGCAAAACGGTGAAGTGGTACAGGTCGGTACACCGGATGAAATCCTAAATAATCCGGCGAATGATTATGTACGCACCTTCTTCCGCGGCGTTGATATTAGCCAGGTGTTCAGCGCAAAAGATATTTCCCGCCGTAGCCCCGAAGGTTTAATTCGTAAAACACCAGGCGTAGGCCCTCGTTCGGCGCTGCAATTATTGCAGGACAAAGATCGCGAATATGGCTACGTGATCGAACGTGGCAATAAATTCGTCGGCGTCGTCTCGATCGACTCACTAAAAACCGCGCTTAGTCAGGCGCAAGGTATTGAAGCGGCGTTGATCAATGAACCGCTGGCTGTCGATGCACAAACTCCTCTCAGCGAGTTGCTTTCTCATGTCGGCCAGGCACCGTGTGCGGTACCGGTTGTTGACGAGGAACAGCAGTATGTGGGCGTCATTTCAAAACGCATGCTGTTACAGGCTTTAGATCGTGAGGGGGCAAACAATGGCTGATCAAACTAATCCGTGGGATACCACACCAGCGGCCGATAGCGCCGCCCAAACCGCCGATGCGTGGAGCACACCATCCGCCGCGCCTACTGACGGCGGTAGCGCAGACTGGCTGACCAGCGCGCCCACGCCGGCACCAGAGCATTTCAACATTATGGATCCGTTCCATAAGACGCTGATCCCATTGGACAGTTGGGTCACCGAGGGGATCGACTGGGTGGTTACCCATTTTCGTCCGGTCTTCCAGGGCATCCGTGTACCGGTGGATTACATTCTCAACGGCTTCCAGCAAATGCTGTTGGGTATGCCTGCCCCCGTGGCGATTATTCTGTTCGCCCTGATCGCCTGGCAGATTTCCGGCGTTGGAATGGGGGTCGCGACGCTGATTTCGTTGATTGCTATCGGCGCCATTGGCGCGTGGTCGCAAGCGATGATCACGCTGGCGCTGGTGCTGACCGCATTACTGTTCTGTGTGGTAATCGGTCTGCCGATGGGCATCTGGTTGGCGCGCAGCCCTCGGGCGGCAAAGATTGTTCGTCCGCTGCTGGATGCGATGCAAACCACCCCCGCCTTCGTGTATTTGGTGCCGATTGTCATGCTGTTCGGTATTGGTAACGTCCCTGGCGTAGTGGTGACGATTATCTTCGCCCTGCCGCCAATCGTCCGTCTGACCATTCTGGGGATTAACCAGGTGCCGGCCGACCTGATTGAAGCCTCGCGCTCGTTTGGCGCCAGCCCACGTCAAATGCTGTTTAAAGTGCAGCTCCCGCTGGCGATGCCCACCATTATGGCCGGGGTTAACCAAACGCTGATGCTGGCGCTCTCGATGGTGGTCATCGCCTCGATGATTGCCGTTGGCGGATTGGGTCAGATGGTTCTGCGAGGAATTGGTCGTCTGGATATGGGATTAGCCACGGTTGGTGGCGTTGGGATTGTGATCCTCGCCATCATCCTGGATCGCCTGACGCAGGCCGTTGGTCGCGATTCGCGTAGCCGGGGTAACCGTCGCTGGTACACCACCGGTCCCGTTGGGCTTATCACTCGCCCTTTCACGAAGTAATACACCCGTTGCCCGGTAGCGCATTGCTTACCGGGCCTACAATTCATTAACTTGCACAAAATCATTCAGGATGAAGTGTAATAAGGAACAACGATGCGACATATCGTACTTTTTGCCACAGCGTTTGCTACCCTTGTCTCCACCAGCGCTTTCGCTGCCGACCTGCCGGGCAAAGGCATCACCGTACAGCCAATCCAGAGCACTATCTCTGAAGAATCCTTCCAGACGCAACTGGTCGCCCGCGCGCTGGAGAAACTGGGTTACACCGTTAACAAAACCAGCGAAGTTGACTACAACGTCGGCTATACCTCCATTGCCTCTGGCGATGCAACTTTTACCGCCGTGAACTGGCAGCCGCTGCATGATGATATGTACGCCGCGGCAGGCGGAGACAAAAAGTTTTATCGCGAGGGGGTATTCGTTACGGGTGCTGCACAGGGTTATCTGATCGACAAAAAAACCGCTGAGCAGTACAAAATCACCAACATCGCCCAGTTAAAAGATCCCAAGATTGCCAAAATTTTTGACACCAACGGTGACGGAAAAGCCGATATGATGGGCTGTTCTCCTGGCTGGGGTTGTGAAGCGGTGATCAACCACCAGAACAAAGCCTTCGATCTGGAAAAAACGGTCGAGGTCAGCCACGGTAACTATGCGGCGATGATGGCAGACACCATCACCCGCTTTAAAGAAGGCAAACCGATCCTCTACTACACCTGGACTCCGTACTGGGTCAGCGACGTGATGAAGCCGGGCAAAGATGTGGTCTGGTTGCAGGTACCATTCTCTTCCCTGCCGGGTGAGCAGAAAGATATCGATACCAAACTGCCAAACGGTGCAAACTACGGTTTCCCGGTGAACACCATGCACATCGTCGCCAACAAAGCCTGGGCGGAGAAAAACCCAGCGGCAGCGAAACTGTTCGCTATCATGAAATTACCGTTGGCGGATATCAACGCACAGAACGCGATGATGCATGACGGTAAAGCGTCTGAAGCCGATGTTCAGGGTCACGTAGACGGCTGGATCAAAGCCCACCAGCAGCAGTTCGACGGCTGGGTAAACGAAGCGCTGGCTGCGCAGAAATAACATCGACTGAATGCCGGATACGCTAACGCTTATCCGGCCAGTTTCCCTCTATCCCCCTAAACCGCACAATCCATCACCCAACAAATCAGCAACAGTTAATCACTTCCGTTATGATTGTTTTCTGCAACCCATTATTCAGTTGAAAACCATGACGAAAACCACTCAGGGACTTAGCCCTTCGCTGATCCTGTTAATGTCTATCGCCACCGGCCTTGCCGTCGCCAGTAACTATTACGCGCAACCACTGCTCGACACCATCGCCCGCAACTTCTCACTGTCAGCCAGTACAGCGGGATTTATCGTCACCGCGGCCCAGCTCGGCTATGCCGCAGGTCTGCTATTCCTGGTACCGCTTGGCGACATGTTTGAACGCCGGATGTTGATTGTTTCCATGACGCTGCTGGCGGCTGGCGGCATGCTGATTACCGCCAGTAGCCAGTCGTTGGGCATGCTGATCCTCGGCACCGCCCTGACCGGACTGTTCTCGGTAGTGGCGCAGATCCTGGTTCCACTGGCGGCAACGCTTGCCACCCCGGACAAGCGCGGGAAAGTCGTCGGGACGATTATGAGCGGTCTGTTGCTGGGGATTCTGCTGGCGCGTACCGTAGCGGGATTACTGGCGAACCTTGGCGGTTGGCGCACCGTATTTTGGGTGGCATCGATACTGATGGCGTTGATGGCAATTGCGCTGTGGCGCGGTCTGCCGAAGATGAAATCAGATACCCATCTTAACTATCCGCAACTGTTAGGCTCCGTATTCAGCCTGTTTATCCACGATAAACTGCTGCGTACCCGCGCGATGCTGGGCTGTCTGACCTTTGCCAACTTCAGCATTCTGTGGACCTCAATGGCATTTTTGCTCGCCGCGCCGCCGTTTAACTATTCAGAGGGGATGATCGGTCTGTTCGGTCTGGCGGGGGCGGCTGGTGCGTTAGGCGCGCGCCCGGCGGGTGGCTTTGCCGATAAAGGAAAATCACATCTCACCACTACCGTTGGCCTGTTGTTACTGTTGCTCTCGTGGCTGGCTATCTGGCTCGGGCATACTTCGGTGCCGATGCTGATTATCGGCATCCTGATTCTGGATCTCACCGTTCAGGGGGTGCATATCACGAACCAGACGGTTATCTATCGTATTCATCCGGATGCACGTAACCGTCTGACCGCCGGCTACATGACCAGCTATTTTATTGGCGGTGCCGCTGGTTCGTTGATTTCCGCTTCCGCCTGGCAGCATGCCGGTTGGGCTGGCGTTTGTCTGGCGGGTACGACCGTTGCCGTACTCAACCTGTTGGTCTGGTGGCGAGGTTTTCACCGTCAGGAAGCCGTAAATTAAGCGTATAGCGCTTGTTTACCGCTGATTGGGCTCCACAGGGTGTTAAGGAGCCCATCAGTCTGCTAAGGTTATAACTCATTGAACCAAGTTATATTAATTTCGGTAATGAAACCTATAACCCTATGGAAAGCCCTATACCCCAGTCCGGATCCCGTTCGGCGACGTTAACGGAAGGATGCAAAGACAGTCTACCGATAGTTATCAGCTATATTCCGGTCGCTTTTGCATTTGGTCTCAATGCTACTCGCCTTGGCTTTACGCCGGTCGAAAGCGTCTTTTTCTCCTGCATTATTTATGCGGGGGCCAGCCAGTTTGTCATTACCACCATGCTTGCCGCAGGCAGTTCTCTGTGGGTCGCCGCACTGACCGTTATGGCTATGGATGTCCGCCATGTTTTATACGGTCCCTCCCTGCGCAGCCGTATCACACAGCGACTGAACAAACCCAAAAGCGCGCTGTGGGCCTTTGGCCTCACCGATGAAGTCTTTGCCGCCGCAACGGCTAAACTGGTACGGGATAATCGGCGCTGGAGTGAAAACTGGATGATTGGCATTGCGCTATGTTCCTGGGCTTCCTGGGTATTCGGCACGGTGGTCGGCGCGTTTTCCGGTAGTGGTTTACTCAAAGATTATCCCGCGGTTGAAGCGGCACTGGGCTTCATGCTTCCGGCGCTATTTATGAGTTTCCTGCTCGCCTCTTTCCAGCGTCAACAGGCGCTCTGCGTGACTGCCGCACTGGCTGGCGCGCTGGCGGGGGTAATACTCTTTTCTATCCCTGCCGCCATCCTTTTGGGCATCGTCTGCGGATGCCTGACCGCGTTGCTCCAGTCATTTTGGCAGGGAGGACCGGATGAGCTATGAAGTTTTACTGCTCGGCCTGCTGGTCGGCTGCGTGAATTACTGCTTTCGCTATTTACCGCTCCGTCTTGGGGTGGGGAATGTTCGCCCGACAAGACGCGGCGCGACGGGCATATTACTCGACACCATTGGCATTGCATCAATTTGCGCCCTGTTGGTGGTGTCTACCGCGCCAGAAGTGATGCACGATGCTCGCCGGTTCGTGCCTACGCTGGTGGGGTTTGTCATACTGGGCGCAAGCTTCTATAAGACCCGCAGCATCATCATTCCGACCTTACTGAGTGCTCTGGGCTACGGATTAGCCTGGAAAATGCTGGTTGGCTTATAGATAAAAACAATCATTTTAAATAAATAATACATTTACTTTATTTGTCACTGTCGTTACTATATCGGCTGAAATTAATGAGGTTATACCCAAATGGATAGTTCGTTTACGCCCATTGAACAAATGCTAAAATTTCGCGCCAGCCGCTACGAAGAGTTCCCTTATCAGGAAGTGCTTCTGACTCGTCTTTGCATGCACATGCAAGGCAAGCTGCTGGAAAATCGCAATAAGATGCTGAAAGCTCAAGGGATTAACGAGACATTGTTTATGGCGTTGATTACGCTGGAGTCTCAGGAAAACCACAGTATTCAGCCTTCTGAACTGAGTTGCGCGCTTGGCTCGTCACGGACTAACGCTACCCGCATTGCGGATGAGTTAGAAAAACGTGGCTGGATTGAACGTCGCGAAAGCGATAACGATCGCCGCTGTCTGCATCTGCAATTGACCGAAAAAGGCCATGCTTTTTTGCAAGAGGTTTTACCACCTCAGCACAACTGCCTGCATCAACTCTGGTCATCTCTCAGCACCACCGAAAAAGATCAGCTTGAGCAAATCACCCGTAAACTTCTGACCCGTCTTGATCAGATGGAGCAGGATGGCACGGTATTAGAAGCGCTGCGCTAACGCGCCGACTCGCTCAGAAATCCAGATTTATAAATGAAAACCGACAGGCCAGCACGCATACTGCTGGCCTTTCTGATGAACAGGTCGGCTCAGCCGATGTGAAAAAAATAAGATCGTGGAGAACAACATGAGCGCAAATGCGGAGACTCAAACCCCGCAGCAACCGGTTAAGAAGAATGGCAAACGTAAAAATGCGCTGCTCCTTCTGACCTTGCTCTTTATTATCATTGCCGTGGCATATGGGATTTATTGGTTTTTAGTACTGCGTCATGTCGAAGAGACGGACGATGCGTACGTGGCAGGGAACCAGGTTCAAATCATGGCGCAGGTATCAGGCAGCGTGACGAAAGTCTGGGCTGATAACACTGACTTTGTTAAACAAGGCGATGTGCTGGTTACCCTCGATCAGACGGATGCTAAGCAGGCATTTGAAAAAGCCAAAACGGCATTGGCTTCCAGCGTGCGTCAGACGCACCAGCTGATGATCAACAGCAAGCAGTTACAGGCAAGCATTGAAGTGCAGAAAACCGCTCTGGCACAGGCGCAAAGCGATTTTAATCGTCGCGTACCGCTGGGCAATGCGAACCTGATTGGCCGCGAAGAACTGCAACATGCGCGTGATGCCGTTGCCAGCGCTCAGGCGCAGCTTGATGTCGCAATCCAACAATATAATGCTAACCAGGCGATGATTCTCGGCAGCAAGCTGGAAGATCAGCCTGCTGTACAACAGGCCGCTACCGAAGTGCGCAACGCCTGGCTGGCCCTGGAACGTACCAGAATCGTCAGTCCAATGACCGGCTATGTTTCCCGTCGTTCCGTCCAGCCTGGCGCGCAAATCAGCCCAACCACGCCGCTGATGGCGGTTGTTCCGGCCACCAACCTGTGGGTCGATGCCAACTTTAAAGAAACGCAGCTTGCGCACATGCGTATCGGCCAGCCTGCGACGGTTATCAGTGATATTTACGGCGATGACGTGAAATACACCGGTAAAATTGTTGGCCTGGATATGGGTACGGGCAGCGCCTTTTCTCTCCTGCCTGCGCAAAACGCAACCGGTAACTGGATCAAAGTCGTCCAGCGTCTGCCGGTACGTATCGAACTGGATGCGCAGCAACTGGCGCAGCATCCGCTGCGGATCGGTTTGTCCACGCTGGTTACGGTAGATACCTCAAATCGCGACGGACAAATTCTGGCAAGCCAGGTCCGTACCACACCGGTATCAGAAAGTAATGCACGTGAAATCAACCTTGATCCGGTCAATAAGATGATCGAAGAGATCGTGCGGGCCAACGCGGGCTAATTCAAAGGTGCGTGTGATGCAACAGCAAAAACCGCTGGAAGGCGCGCAGCTCGTCATTATGACGATCGCGCTGTCTATGGCGACATTCATGCAGGTGCTGGACTCCACCATTGCTAACGTGGCGATCCCCACTATCGCCGGGAACCTGGGCTCTTCGCTGAGCCAGGGGACCTGGGTGATCACCTCTTTTGGGGTGGCGAACGCTATCTCTATTCCGATCACCGGCTGGCTGGCAAAGCGCGTTGGCGAAGTGAAGCTATTTATGTGGTCGACTATCGCTTTCGCCATTGCGTCGTGGGCGTGCGGTATGTCCAACAGCCTGAACATGCTGATTTTCTTCCGCGTGGTACAAGGGATTGTCGCCGGTCCATTAATTCCGCTTTCGCAAAGCCTGTTGCTGAATAATTATCCTCCCGCCAAGCGTTCCATCGCCCTCGCGCTATGGTCGATGACGGTGATTGTCGCCCCAATATGCGGCCCGATTCTTGGGGGCTATATTAGCGACAACTATCACTGGGGTTGGATATTCTTCATCAACGTGCCAATCGGCGCGGCGGTGGTATTGATGACCCTGCAAACTCTACGCGGACGAGAAACCAAAACCGAGCAGCGACGCATTGACGCCATTGGTCTGGCATTGCTGGTCATTGGTATCGGTAGCTTGCAGATTATGCTCGACCGCGGCAAAGAGCTGGACTGGTTTGCCTCACAGGAGATTATCATCCTGACGGTGGTCGCCGTTGTCGCTATCAGCTTCCTGATCGTCTGGGAGCTTACCGACGAGCATCCGATTGTCGACCTCTCGCTGTTTAAGTCGCGAAACTTTACCATCGGCTGCTTGTGTATCAGTCTGGCCTATATGCTCTACTTCGGCGCAATCGTCCTGCTGCCGCAGCTATTGCAGGAGGTTTACGGATATACGGCAACCTGGGCCGGTCTGGCCTCCGCGCCGGTTGGGGTGATCCCGGTGATCCTGTCGCCGATAATCGGTCGCTTCGCGCATAAGCTGGATATGCGTCGGCTGGTCACGTTCAGTTTTATTATGTACGCCGTCTGTTTCTACTGGCGTGCGTGGACGTTCGAGCCGGGTATGGACTTTGGCGCATCGGCCTGGCCGCAGTTTATTCAGGGCTTCGCGGTAGCCTGCTTCTTTATGCCGCTGACAACCATTACGCTGTCCGGTTTACCGCCTGAACGTCTGGCGGCGGCGTCCAGCTTGTCTAACTTTACGCGAACGCTGGCAGGTTCTATCGGGACTTCCATTACCACGACAATGTGGACTAACCGTGAGTCGCTACACCATGCGCAGTTAACGGAGTCTGTTAACCCCTACAACCCAAATGCACAGGCTATGTATAACCAGCTGCAGGGATTAGGGATGAGCAAGGAGCAAGCCTCTGGCTGGCTGGCCCAACAGATAACCAATCAAGGGCTGATCATTTCCGCAAACGAAATCTTCTGGATGTCGGCGGGGATCTTCCTGGTGCTGCTTGGTCTTGTCTGGTTCGCTAAACCACCGTTTGGTGCAGGCGGCGGTGGCGGCGGCGCGCATTGATCAAAAAAGCCAGTTCAAATGAACTGGCTTTTTTATACCGGCTGGCGCCTATTATTTGTCAGCCAGATTAGATGCGTTCCTGCATGACAACTAAATATGCAGCTCCTGCAACTTCTCTTTCGGCAGCGCCAGCTCTTCATTGCTGTTCACGCGCACATCGTGCTCAAGGATATGACGGGCAATGTCCTGCGCTTCACTGAGCGAGTGCATCTGATACGTGCCGCACTGGTAAATGTTCAGCTCAGGGATCTGGTTTTGATCCTGCACTTTCAGTACGTCAGCCATCGCCGCTTTCCACGCGTCGGCAACACGCTGCTCGTCCGGGGTACCAATCAGACTCATGTAGAAGCCAGTGCGGCATCCCATCGGAGAGATATCAATAATCTCAACGCCGTTACCGTTGAGGTGGTTACGCATAAAACCTGCAAACAGGTGTTCCAGCGTGTGGATACCTTTCTCAGGCATCACTTCTTTGTTCGGAATGCAGAAACGCAGATCAAACACGGTGATTGCGTCGCCATGCGGGGTGTTCATCGTTTTTGCAACCCGGACCGCGGGAGCTTCCATCCGGGTGTGATCGACAGTAAAACTATCTAACAACGGCATTTAGCCACCTCCGATAAATTTTTTAAAAATAATCTGAACTCTTTGTTCCGGGGCGAGTCTGAGTATATGAAAGACGCGCATTTGTTATCATCATCCCTGTTTTCAGAGATGAAATTTTGGCCACTCCCGAGTGGCCTTTTTCTTTTGTATCAAGCGTGCTTTTCCAGCCACACGCTAAACGGCTCGGTATCAGCCGCTTCGATCTCCTGCTGACGACGCTTTGAAGCTTCGGTTTCAGCAATAAACTCTTCTTCCTGCACGATCTGCAACGGCTCTTCGCGCAGCAGATTGCGGTAAGCCTCACCCAACGCTTTCCCCGTACCGCCAATGCCTTCATCAATCATAGACCGTAGGATCCGGGCAGAGAAAGTCAGTTCAGGATTGTCAAAACAGGCAACCAGTTCATCACAGACCTTCTGATACTCCTCTCCCCCATCGATGCTGTCCAGCGTTTGTGCCACGCGTTTCAGATCGCGGAACAGATCTTTACCTACCTTCGGCAGCGGGAACTGCGCTGCCTCACAGCCAATGCCTAAGGTCAGGCCAGGCTTACGCCCTTCCAGAATAACGCGATTCCAGTTAGTACGCGTACATAACAGCTCATCGCTACTCATTTCCGGCGCATCGGCCAATGCGCACCAGACCATAAACAGATCGAGGAAGCGCACCTGTTGCTCGTCTACGCCGATTGGTGAGAACGGGTTAATATCCAGTGAACGTACTTCGATGTACTCAATACCGCCACGCAGAAGCGCGTCAGAAGGTGTTTCACCACGACGAGTAACGCGTTTTGGACGAATAGGCGCATACAGTTCATTTTCAATCTGCAAAACGTTGCTGTTAATTTGCAGACGCTTACCGTCCTTCTCCAGACCGATCGCCGCGTACTCCTCGGAAGGGGTTTTGATCGCGCGCTTTAATCCTGCCACATACTCATGCAAATCGTTAAACGTAATTCCGAGATTACTTTGCGACTTATTGGTATAGCCCAAATCGCTCAAACGCAGCGACGTCGCGTACGGCAGGTAATACATCCCACAGTCGGTTTTTTCAAACGGCAGGGTGGTCGGTTTTCCTTGCAGGAAGGAAGAACAAATAGCCGGAGAGGCGCCAAACAGATACGGGATCACCCAACCAAAACGGTAATAGTTGCGGATCAGGCGGAAGTAACCCGCAGAGATCTTCTCTTTAGCATCTTCGCCGTCCGTTACGCCGCATTTCGCCTGCCAGAAAGCCATCGGCAGCGAGAAGTTGTAGTGTACGCCGGAGATGGTCTGCATCAACGCGCCGTAACGGTTTTTGAGGCCTTCACGATAAAGAGTTTTCAAACGACCGGTATTCGACGTACCGTACTGAGCCAACTCAATATCCTGACCTTCGGCAATATAGCAAGGCATGCTCAACGGCCACATACGCTCGTCACCCAGGTTTCTGGCGGTATAACGATGCAGGTCGCGCATGAACGTCAGCATTTTATGAATATCGTCGCCAGGTGGAGTAATAAACTCCAGCAGCGCTTCGGCAAAGTCCGTGGTTATCCACTTATGTGTTAGCGCTGAGCCTAACACCTCAGGATGGCCTGTCGTTGCCAATGACCCATCAGCATTAACGCGCAGCGTTTCACGCTCCAGCCCACGTTGAATCCCCTTTAACGCCTGAGGATGGTTTTCCAGCCAGGCCAGCGCCTGTGATACGTTCGGGATCAAATTGACCTCCCGCCTGTCAAAATCGTTTTAATTAGCATAATGGTATTGGTTACCCTGAAGGCTATCTCACAACACAATTAGTGCCACCACATAATGCCTTGCGTCGTAACCGCTGCGACAACAACATAGCGCAACGCCTTGCCAAGGCATAAGAAAAAGAGAACTGGGCCCCACGAGATGCGCATCCATCCAGCTAACAGGCACAGTAAATCACCCACAACCGGCATCCAGCTTAATAATAGTGTGACAGCGCCATAGCGCCGCAGCCAACCAGTGGCTTTCTCTTGCCAGCGCGATGTTTTACGCAATGGAAAGAAACGCCCAAGGATAACGTTAGTTAACCCTCCAAGGCTATTACCCATTGTTGCTGTTAAGACTAAGACCCAGGGATGACTGGCCCCAGAAACCAGCAAGGCAACCAGAACAACTTCAGAATTGCCGGGTAATAGCGTGGCGCTGAGAAAACTGCTGGCAAACAGTGACAGGAGCGATAGTCCATCACTCACAATAACCGAACATCCACGGCGTCCATCCCCGCTGCGTTCGCCGCCTGCAGTCCAAAATCGGCATCTTCAAACACGACGCAGCGCGCCGGAACAACCCCCATTCGCTCAGCACAGAGCAAGAACGTATCAGGAGCAGGCTTATGGCGTTGTACGTGATCGGCAGCAACCACAGCATCAAAATAGCGACGCAGACCAAGGTGAGCGAGCAGAGCCTCTGCAATTGCGCTTTCACTCCCCGTCCCTACCGACATAGGACGGCGACCATACCAGTCTTTCACCACTTCAACCAACGGTAAAGGCTGGACGCTATCCAGCAGCATGCTTTTTACCTTGTCCGTTTTTTCTCGTGCCAAAACATGAGGGTCAAGATCGGCATGATTCAATTCAATAACCGACTGGGCAATACGCCACGTTGGGGAACCATTGAGGGCGACCATGGCTTGTTCATCAAACCTTAGCCCATAATGGCCCAATACCTCATGCCACGCCTTACGGTGCGTAGGTTCGGTATCCAGGATGGTGCCATCCATATCAAAAATCAAACCCGCATAACGTTCGTACATCGTCTTCTCACAAGCCGAATGACCAGACGTTATTTTATCGTAATTGATTGATTTTGTCGCTGACAGCGAATTGAGGGATGTTCAGAGAGTATGTGGAAATAATTCAAGTGGGAGATGGTGCATCCGGGAGGATTACTCACTAGTGTTCGCCCTACGGGCCGTTGCTGAAGCAACGTTATCCTCCCTGGTGCTGGCGATTATCTCGCAGACCGTGAAATAACAGTTTCGCTATTATTTAGGAGAAGATGGTGCATCCGGGAGGATTCGAACCTCCGACCGCTCGGTTCGTAGCCGAGTACTCTATCCAGCTGAGCTACGGATGCATCGGGAAACTTACTTTACTGCAGATTTGATACCACTGCTAAAGCGATATCGATTTTCTGTAACAACGCTAATGCACTATTGCAGAGAAGATGGTGCATCCGGGAGGATTCGAACCTCCGACCGCTCGGTTCGTAGCCGAGTACTCTATCCAGCTGAGCTACGGATGCATCGGGAAACTTACTTTACTGCAGATTTGATACCACTGCTAAAGCGATATCGATTTTCTGTAACAACGCTAATGCACTATTGCAGAGAAGATGGTGCATCCGGGAGGATTCGAACCTCCGACCGCTCGGTTCGTAGCCGAGTACTCTATCCAGCTGAGCTACGGATGCATCGGGAAACTTACTTTACTGCAGATTTGATACCACTGCTAAAGCGATATCGATTTTCTGTAACAACGCTAATGCACTATTGCAGAGAAGATGGTGCATCCGGGAGGATTCGAACCTCCGACCGCTCGGTTCGTAGCCGAGTACTCTATCCAGCTGAGCTACGGATGCATCGGGAAACTTACTTTACTGCAGATTTGATACCACTGCTAAAGCGATATCGATTTTCTGTAACAACGCTAATGCACTATTGCAGAGAAGATGGTGCATCCGGGAGGATTCGAACCTCCGACCGCTCGGTTCGTAGCCGAGTACTCTATCCAGCTGAGCTACGGATGCAAATGGCGGTGAGGCGGGGATTCGAACCCCGGATGCAGCTTTTGACCGCATACTCCCTTAGCAGGGGAGCGCCTTCAGCCTCTCGGCCACCTCACCAACACGCCTCTTGCGAGTGCTTCGAAGAACTTGTTTCTGCTCATCGTCGCTGCGTGGCGCACATATTACTTTCTGGGACTTATAAGTCAAACAATTTTTCCAGAGCTTTTATCGTTTGCACATTTCACGCGCAATTAGTCTGCAAAAACGGCAAAAAGAGTGTTTTATCAACAGATAAATTGGCAGTTTCCTGCCGGCAATGAAGAAACAGAAAAATCGCCGGGAATGACAATATGCGTATGGGAAACGAGAAAACGAGGGAATGAAGCAGAAAAGCGAAGAAAGAAGACAACTCAATCAGGTTGCGCCTCACCAGAAAGGTGAGACGCGAAAACCTTAGTAACTGGACTGCTGGGATTTTTCAGCCTGGATACGCTGGTAGATCTCTTCACGATGGACAGAAACTTCTTTCGGGGCGTTTACGCCAATGCGTACCTGGTTGCCCTTCACCCCTAAAACTGTCACGGTGACCTCATCGCCTATCATGAGGGTCTCACCAACTCGACGAGTCAGAATCAGCATTCTTTGCTCCTTGAAAGATTAAAAGAGTCGGGTCTCTCTGTATCCCGGCATTATCCATCATATAACGCCAAAAAGTAAGCGATGACAAACACCTAAGTGTAAGCAGTCACGGCATCACATTCTGTTAAACCTAAGTTTAGCCGATATACACAACTTCAACCTGACTTTATCGTTGTCGATAGCGTTGATGCAAACGCTGCGGATTGAAGCCCGCAGCGTCGACTTACGCTTATAGTTATTACAGTTTTGCGCTGACCCAGCCTTTCACACTGGCTAACGCTGCAGGCAGAGCCGCTGCATCCGTACCACCGGCTTGCGCCATGTCCGGACGACCGCCACCCTTACCGCCTACCTGCTGAGCGACCATACCAACCAGCTCCCCTGCTTTCACACGGTCTGTCACATCCTTAGACACACCAGCAATCAGAGAAACCTTACCTTCAACTACCGTTGCCAGAACGATAACGGTAGACCCCAGTTGATTTTTCAGATCATCAACCATGGTACGCAACATTTTCGGCTCAACGTCCGCGAGTTCACTGACCAGCAGCTTCACGCCGTTGATATCAACCGCTTTGCTGGAAAGATTTGCACTCTCCTGCGCCGCAGCCTGTTCCTTCAATTGCTGCAATTCTTTTTCGAGTTGACGCGTACGTTCCAGTACAGAACGCACTTTATCACCGATATTCTGGCTATCGCCTTTCAGCAGCTGCGCAATATCGCTTAAGCGGTCGCTCTCAGCATGCACGGTTTGGATAGCGCCTTCACCGGTTACGGCTTCGATACGACGAACGCCCGCCGCCGTGCCTGACTCAGACACAATGCGGAACAGACCGATATCCCCCGTACGGCTGGCGTGAGTACCGCCACACAGTTCGGTGGAGAAATCGCCCATACTCAGAACGCGCACGTGGTCATCATATTTCTCGCCAAACAGCGCCATTGCGCCTTTGGCTTTCGCCGCTTCCAGATCCATGATGTTCGTTTCAATCGGCAGGTTGCGACGAATTTGCGCATTCACCAGATCTTCAACGGCACGGATTTCCGCAGGCTTCATGGCTTCGGTATGAGAGAAGTCGAAACGCAGCACTTTATCGTTAACCAGCGAGCCTTTCTGTGCCACATGGGTGCCCAATACCTGGCGCAGCGCCGCGTGCATCAGGTGCGTTGCGGAGTGATTCAAACGGATACGCGCACGACGAGCTTCATCCACATCAGCCTGCACTGCATCGCCAATTTTCAGAGAACCCGCAGACAGTTTGCCGATATGACCAATCGCCTGGCCATATTTTTGCGTGTCGCTCACGGCAAACGCAAAGCCCGCACCTTTCAGTTCGCCCTTGTCGCCAACCTGACCACCAGATTCCGCATAGAACGGCGTCTGATCCAGTACAACAACAGCGTCCTGACCGGCGTTAATGGCGTCTACCGCTTTACCATCGACAAACAGCGCAGTCACTTTGCCGTTCAGCTCAAGATGCTCATACCCTTTAAATTCTGAAGCGCCATCAACACGAATCATCGCATTGTAGTCTGCGCCAAAGCCGCTGGCTTCACGCGCACGACGGCGCTGTTCTTCCATTGCGGCTTCAAAGCCCGCTTCGTCAACCTTGATGTTGCGCTCGCGGCAAACGTCTGCCGTCAGGTCAACCGGGAAGCCGTAGGTGTCATACAGACGGAAGGCGGTTTCGCCATCCAGCGTATCACCGGTCAGTTTTGCCAGTTCTTCGTCCAACAGTGCCAGACCACGCTCCAGCGTACGCGCGAACTGTTCTTCTTCGGTTTTCAGAACCTGCTCAACCATAGCCTGTTGACGCTGCAGTTCTTCACCTGCTGACCCCATGACTTCCACCAGCGGACCAACCAGCTTGTAGAAGAAGGTATCCTTCGCGCCCAGCATGTTGCCATGACGTACCGCGCGGCGAATGATACGGCGCAGCACATAGCCACGGTTTTCATTCGATGGGACAACGCCATCGGCAATCAGGAATGCACAGGAACGGATATGGTCGGCGATAACGCGCAGCGACTTGTTGCTCAGATCGGTCGCACCAGTAACTTTCGCGACGGATTCAATCAGTGAGCGGAACAGGTCAATTTCATAGTTGGAGTTAACGTGTTGCAGCACGGCCGCAATACGCTCCAGACCCATACCGGTATCCACGGACGGTTTCGGCAGCGGTTCCATGGTGCCGTCAGCCTGACGGTTGAACTGCATGAAGACGATGTTCCAGATCTCAATGTAGCGATCGCCATCTTCTTCTGCGCTTCCCGGAGGGCCGCCCCAAATGTGGTCGCCGTGATCGTAGAAAATTTCGGTACACGGACCGCAAGGACCGGTGTCCCCCATCTGCCAGAAGTTATCGGATGCATAGGCCGCGCCTTTGTTATCACCAATGCGGATGATACGCTCGCGCGGAATACCAACTTCTTTTTCCCAGATTTCATAGGCTTCATCGTCAGTTTCATAGACGGTGACCCACAGACGCTCTTTTGGCAGGGCAAACCAGTTTTCACCGGTCAGCAGTTCCCATGCGAATTGAATGGCGTCGTGTTTGAAATAATCGCCGAAGCTGAAGTTGCCCAGCATTTCGAAGAAGGTGTGGTGACGTGCAGTGTAACCGACGTTTTCCAGGTCGTTGTGCTTACCACCCGCACGCACGCAACGCTGCGAGGTGGTTGCGCGGGAATAATTACGCTTGTCGAGGCCAAGGAAAACATCCTTGAACTGGTTCATCCCGGCGTTGGTAAACAACAAAGTAGGGTCATTGTTCGGTACCAGGGAGCTGCTGGCAACTACCTGATGTCCTTTACTATGGAAAAAATCGAGAAACGCCTGACGGATCTCAGCGGTGCTCTTGCTCATAATTATCCTGAAGAAATCAAGCTAACGAAATGTCATTACCAGCATCGGCAGCAAACTGCGCCTCTGGCAATCGAAAAGTGGGAATAAGATAAGTTTTCTTTACTGGGAAGTAAAATCCCGTATGCGTTCAATCGTCAAAATTTCGCCATATTGCCTGAATATCTTCCATCAGATAGCCACGATAGAGCAAAAAACGCTGGACCTTTACCTTATCTGAAAAATCCACTGGTAAAGGTTCACCGTATTTCCGGATTGCCTGCTCGCGCGCAAGTACTGCCCAGTCAATTTCACACTCGCGCATGGCGCGCTCGATAGCCTCACGCGAGATCCCTTTCTGACTGAGTTCCTGCCGCACTCGCGCAGGCCCATAGCCTTTACGGCTACGGCTGGCGATAAACTGCTGAACGAAGCGGTCATCATCCAGATAACGACTTTCAATGCACCAGGCAATGACCTTGTCGTAATCTTCCGCAGAAGCATCAATGTCTTCCGGTCCATGATTACCCATCACCGGCGCGGCCAGCTTACGCCGCAGTTCCTGCTCGCTGTGATCGCGCATTGCCAGAATACGCACAGCGCGGTCAAGCAGTCGGGAATAAGCGGATCGGCGGGAAGTTGCATCTGTCATAGTAAACCTTCAGAAATGCAAAAGGGCTGCATGATATGCAGCCCTTTACTATTATGCGATGTAAAACAGATTATCAGAAATCTTCGTTCGTTTCTGCTACGTCTGCACCACCGTCATCAACGGAGAAATCTGGCGTTGAATCCTGGTTATTGAGCAGTAACTCGCGCAATTTCTTCTCAATCTCTTTTGCGGTTGCCGGGTTTTCTTTCAGCCAGTTGGTCGCATTCGCTTTACCCTGACCGATTTTCTCACCGTTATAGCTGTACCATGCACCGGCTTTTTCAATCAGCTTCTCTTTCACGCCCAGGTCAACCAGTTCGCCATAGAAGTTGATACCTTCACCGTACAGAATCTGGAATTCAGCCTGTTTAAACGGCGCGGCGATTTTATTCTTCACGACCTTAACGCGGGTTTCGCTACCGACCACGTTGTCGCCCTCTTTCACTGCGCCGATACGACGAATGTCCAGGCGAACGGAGGCATAGAATTTCAGCGCGTTACCACCGGTAGTGGTTTCCGGGTTACCGAACATCACGCCAATTTTCATACGGATCTGGTTGATGAAAATCAGCAACGTGTTGGACTGCTTCAGGTTACCGGCCAGCTTACGCATCGCCTGGCTCATCATACGCGCCGCAAGACCCATGTGAGAGTCGCCAATCTCGCCTTCGATTTCCGCTTTCGGCGTCAGCGCCGCCACGGAGTCGACAACGATAACGTCAACCGCGCCGGAACGCGCCAGCGCATCACAGATTTCCAGGGCTTGTTCACCGGTATCCGGCTGGGAACACAGCAGGTTGTCGATATCAACGCCAAGCTTACGGGCATAGACGGGATCCAACGCGTGTTCCGCATCGATGAACGCACAGGTTTTACCTTCGCGCTGTGCGGCGGCAATAACCTGCAGAGTCAGCGTCGTTTTACCGGAGGATTCAGGCCCGTAGATTTCGACGATACGGCCCATTGGCAAACCGCCCGCGCCCAGTGCGATATCCAGAGAAAGCGAACCGGTGGAGATAGTTTCCACATCCATGGAACGGTCTTCACCCAGGCGCATGATGGAGCCTTTACCGAATTGCTTTTCGATCTGACCCAGCGCTGCCGCCAACGCTTTCTGTTTGTTTTCGTCGATAGCCATTAATTACTCCTGTCATGCCGCTTTCGGTTTAAACCGCAAAACGTGAAAGATAATGTTCTGTTGAGGCAATTATACTGTATGCTCATACAGTATCAAGTATTTTGTAGAAATTGTTGCCACAGGGTTTGCAACGCATAGGCAGTTGCCTGCCGACGCACCGCGTCGCGGTCACCGCTGAAGCATTCCCGACGGGTAATCCCCTCGCCGCTTGCGCTGGCGAAGGCAAACCACACCGTACCCACGGGCTTGTCTTCACTTCCGCCATCCGGCCCCGCAATACCGCTGATCGATACAGCAAAGTCCGCGCGTGCCGCCTTTAGCGCGCCAATCGCCATTTCCACGACCACCGGCTCACTCACCGCGCCATGCTGGGCCAGCGTCTCTTCGCGCACGCCAATCATCTGCGCTTTGGCTTCGTTGCTGTAGGTCACGAACCCGCGTTCAAACCAGGCGGAACTGCCGGCAATATCCGTAATGGCTTTGGCCACCCAACCGCCGGTGCAGGATTCCGCCGTCGTAACGGTCGCCCCGCGCGCTTTCAGCGCCAGGCCAACCTGCTCGCTTAACTGCATCAGTTCACTGTCGATCATTTCAGCCTCTGTCAGTTAAAAAAATATGCCGGACAAGATAGCACTTTCACAACCAATGTGGGGATGAGGAGAACGTTTTACGAGGGGGATTCCAAAAATTGATCCGTTGCAAAATAAGACCTGCCGGATGGCGATGTCAGAGCATCTTATCCGGCCTACAAGCAATATCTTACTGTAGGCCGGGGAGCGATTACTGTACGCGCGCCAGCGCTACCGCCTGACCCAGTTGCCACACGGCCATCGCGTAGTGGGTACTGTGGTTATAGCGGGTGATAGTGTAGAAGTTCGGCAGTCCGTACCAGTACTGATAACCGGTGCCAATGTCCAGGCGCAGCAGGCTGGCCTGCTGATGATTCCCCAACGACTGCTGCGGCGTCAGTCCCGCGGCGGCAAGCTGTGAAATGCTGTACTGGGTTTTAAAGCCGTTCGCCAGCCCAGGCGCCTGACCATTCGCCGGCACCGCGACCGTATCGCCTTTTACCCAGCCATGGCCTTTAAAATAGTTCGCCACGCTACCGATGGCATCTACCGGATCCCACAAGTTAATGTGTCCATCGCCATTGAAATCGACCGCATATTCTTTATAGGAAGACGGCATAAACTGGCCGTAGCCCATCGCACCGGCGAAGGAACCTTTCAAATCGAGCGGATCATCACTTTCATCTCGCGCCATCAACAGGAAAGTTTCCAGTTCGCCAGAGAAGTATTCCGCACGACGAGGATAATTAAAGGACAGCGTCGCCAGCGCATCCAGAATTCGCGTTTTGCCCATCACGCGGCCCCAGCGCGTCTCCACGCCAATAATGCCGACGATAATTTCCGGAGGAACGCCGTAGACCTGCCACGCGCGGTTCAGGGCATCTTCATATTGATTCCAGAAGGCTACGCCGTTTTGTACGTTGTCCGGGGTGATGAATTGTTTGCGATAACGCAACCATGCGCCGTTAGGTCCGGCTGGCGGTTGCGTCGTCGGCGCCTGACGGTCCATTAAACGTAATACCGAATCCAGGCGCTTGGCCTGCGACAGGATCTCCTGCAACTGCTGACGGTCAAAGCCATGCTTGTTCACCATCTTCTCGATGAACTGTTGCGCGTTCGGGTTATTGGCAAAATCGCCGCCCGTTAGCATGACATTATGCTGTGGCTCAAGCAGGAAACCGCCGGATGGCGTACCCGTAGTCGTTTGAGTCTCTGAAGGTTTAGGTTTGCTGCTACAGGCAGCAAGCAATACGAAAAGGGGAAGTAACGCTACATAACGACGCTTGAACATGAGACATCCATTAAACAAATTCAGCCTGGGAGAAGTATGGTAAAGCATCCTCCGCCATACAAGGAAGCAGTAGTCGCTCTGCTTCACAGAATTTCCCCCCTCTTGCACTTCCGACCGTCATATTTGCGAGCGCTTACGCAATAACTTTCACATTAAAATATTTATCTTTCATTTTGAGATCAAAATAACACTTTTAAATCTTTCGATCTGATTAAAATTAATTTCCGTTTGGCAAGATAACTAAAAACCCCTACAGGAGAGAATAATGATCGACACCATCACACTCGGTGCTGAGTGGTTTATCGGGCTGTTCCAGAAAGGCGGAGAGGTGTTTACCGGCATGGTGACCGGTATTCTTCCCCTACTGATTAGCCTGCTGGTCATCATGAATGCGCTGATTAACTTTATCGGCCAGCAGCGTATTGAACGTTTTGCCCAGCGCTGCGCCGGAAATCCACTGTCCCGCTATCTGCTGCTGCCGTGCATCGGCACATTTGTGTTTTGTAATCCGATGACGTTGAGCCTGGGCCGCTTTATGCCAGAAAAGTACAAGCCCAGCTATTACGCAGCGGCCTCTTATAGCTGCCATTCCATGAATGGCTTATTCCCGCACATCAACCCCGGCGAGCTGTTTGTCTATCTGGGTATCGCCAGCGGCCTGACGACGCTGGGCCTTCCGCTTGGCCCGCTGGCGGTGAGCTATTTGCTGGTCGGACTGGTGACCAACTTCTTCCGCGGCTGGGTGACCGATTTCACCACCGCCATTTTTGAGAAAAAAATGGGCATTCAACTTGAGCAGAAAGTTCATCTGGCGGGAGCAACATCATGACGCGTATTCGTATTGAAAAAGGCACCGGCGGCTGGGGCGGCCCGCTTGAACTGGATGCCGTACCAGGCAAAAAGATTGTCTATATCACTGCCGGGACTCGCCCTGCGATTGTCGACAAGCTGGCGAACCTGACCGGTTGGCAGGCCGTTGATGGTTTCAAAGAGGGCGAACCGCCGGAGAATGAAATTGCTGTGGCGATCATCGATTGCGGCGGCACGCTACGCTGTGGGATCTATCCCAAACGTCGCATACCCACGATAAATATTCACGCCACGGGGAAATCCGGTCCGCTGGCCCAGTACATTGTTGAAGATATCTATGTCTCTGGCGTGAAAGAAGAAAACATTACCGTTGTCGGGGAAGCATCCGCTGCGCCGCAGCCTGCAAGCAGCACTATCGGTCGCGATTACGACACCAGTAAAAAGATTACTGAACAAAGCGATGGTCTGTTGGCAAAAGTTGGGATGGGCATGGGATCGGCCGTTGCTGTCCTGTTCCAGGCCGGTCGCGACACTATTGATACCGTTCTGAAAACCATTCTGCCGTTTATGGCGTTCGTCTCAGCGCTGATCGGCATCATCATGGCTTCTGGTCTGGGAGACTGGATAGCCCATGGACTCGCACCGCTCGCCAGCCACCCGCTGGGACTGGTGACGCTGGCGCTGATTTGCTCTTTCCCGCTGTTGTCGCCTTTCCTCGGCCCTGGTGCGGTCATCGCCCAGGTTATCGGGGTGCTGATCGGCGTACAGATTGGCCTGGGGAACATCCCTCCCCATCTGGCGCTACCGGCCTTGTTTGCCATTAATGCGCAAGCGGCATGCGACTTTATTCCCGTGGGGTTATCGCTGGCCGAAGCGCGTCAGGACACGGTCCGCGTCGGTGTGCCATCCGTCCTGGTAAGCCGCTTCCTGACCGGCGCGCCTACCGTTCTCATCGCCTGGTTTGTATCCGGCTTTATTTACCAATAAGAGGCACTCAAAAATGACCGTGATTTATCAAACCACCATCACCCGTATCGGACAGAGCGCCCCGGACGCACTTTGCGACCAGATGTTGATTACCTTTCGTGAAGGTGCTCCAGCGGATATCGAAGAGTTTTGCTTCATCCATTGCCACGGGGAGCTGAATGGCGCTTTGCAAGCTGGACTCCAGTTTGAACTAGGCCAGCATCACTACCCGGTCACCGCCGTTGGCAGCGTAGCGGAACAGAACTTACGTGAACTGGGGCATATCACTCTACGTTTTGACGGACTCAGCGAAGCGGAATTCCCAGGCACCGTACATGTGGCGGGCCCTGTACCGGACGATATCGCGCCGGGCTGTATTTTGAAGTTTGTTGCTTAAGATTGAAGGAGAAAAAGATGAATCAGGTTGCCGTTGTCATTGGTGGAGGCCAGACCCTGGGGGCATTCCTTTGCCGTGGGCTTGCGACAGAAGGATACCGCGTCGCGGTGGTGGATATTCAAAGTGATAAAGCCGCCAACGTCGCGCAGGAGATTAACGCCGAGTTTGGCGAAGGCACAGCGTACGGTTTTGGCGCTGATGCCACCAGCGAACAGAGCGTGCTGGCACTGTCACGCGGAGTGGATGAAATATTCGGTCGCGTCGACCTGCTGGTTTACAGCGCGGGTATCGCTAAAGCCGCGTTTATCAGCGATTTTCAGCTTGGGGATTTCGACCGCTCGCTGCAGGTGAATTTGGTCGGTTACTTCCTCTGCGCCCGTGAATTCTCACGCCTGATGATCCGCGATGGCGTTCAGGGACGCATTATCCAGATCAACTCCAAATCAGGGAAAGTAGGCAGTAAACACAATTCGGGCTACAGCGCGGCAAAATTCGGCGGCGTGGGTTTAACCCAATCGCTGGCGCTGGATCTGGCGGAATACGGTATTACCGTCCATTCGCTGATGCTCGGCAACCTGTTGAAATCACCTATGTTTCAGTCATTATTGCCGCAATATGCAACCAAATTGGGCCTTAAGCCGGATGAAGTCGAGCAGTATTACATTGATAAGGTTCCGCTCAAACGCGGCTGCGATTATCAGGACGTGCTGAACATGCTGCTGTTTTATGCCAGTTCGAAAGCCTCTTACTGCACCGGACAATCGATTAACGTCACCGGCGGTCAGGTGATGTTCTAAGAGGTATGATTGCCCGGTGGAGCTGTGCTTACCGGGCCTACGAATATTATGCAGCCGGATTAGGCGCAGCCGTCATCCGGCAAAATCAAAGGAGCGCATTATGGTTTCCGCACTGATTACCGTCGCCGCCATCGCCTGGTGCCTGCAACTAGCGCTCGGTGGCTGGCAAATATCCCGCTTTAATCGCGCGTTCGATAAACTTTGTCAGCGGGGTCGGGTTGGCGTGGGTCGCTCCGGCGGACGGTTTAAACCGCGCGTGGTCGTCGCCATTGCGCTTGATGAGCAGCAGCGGGTTACCGATACGTTATTTATGAAAGGTCTGACGGTATTCGCCAGACCCGGAAAAATTGCCACGATAATGGGCAAACATCTTGATGATTTACAGCCTGATGTGATCTTTCCCCATGATCCGTTAGCGCAGAATGCACTATCATTGGCGCTTAAACTGAAACATGGGTAATTTCGTTGTGAATGCTAATAGCTTGCGAAATTATCATTTTGCAACCTATACCCTAAATAATTCGAGTTGCAGGAAGGCGGCGACGCAGCGAATCCCCGGGAGCGTACATAAGTACGTGACTGGGGTGAGCGAGTAAAGCCAACGCACATGCAGCTTGAAGTATGACGGGTAAATATAAGTCAGGGTAATCACGCCTATGAAACCTCGTCAGCGTCAGGCTGCCATACTGGAGCACCTGCAAAAGCAGGGAAAATGCTCGGTTGAAGAACTGGCCCACTACTTTGACACGACCGGCACAACCATTCGCAAAGACCTGGTCATTCTGGAAAATGCCGGAACCGTCATTCGTACCTATGGCGGCGTGGTGTTAAATAAAGACGAATCCGATCCGCCTATCGATCACAAAACGCTAATCAACACGCATAAAAAAGAGCAGATTGCCGAAGCCGCCGTCCGTTATATCCATGATGGCGATTCCATCATTCTGGATGCGGGCAGCACCGTATTGCAGATGGTGCCGATGCTTACCCGCTTTAGCAACATCACCGTCATGACCAACAGTCTGCACATTGTTAACGCCCTTTCGGAGTTGGACAACGAGCAAACCATCCTGATGCCCGGCGGGACCTTTCGCAAAAAATCTGCGTCATTTCACGGTCAGCTGGCAGAAAACGCCTTTGAGCAATTCAGCTTTGATAAACTCTTCATGGGTACCGACGGCATTGATCTCAATGCCGGCGTGACCACCTTTAATGAGGTGTTTAGCGTCAGTAAAGCGATGTGCAATGCCGCTCGCGAAGTGATTCTGATGGCCGACTCCTCAAAATTTGGGCGTAAAAGCCCTAATGTTGTGTGCAGTCTGGAAAGCGTCGACAAGCTGATTACCGATGCGGGTATCGACCCTGCATTTCGTCAGGCGCTGGAAGCAAAAGGGATTGAAGTAATCATAACCGGAGAAACCAATGAGTGATGCACTACTGAACGCGGGCCGTCAGACGTTAATGCTGGAACTACAGGAAGCCAGCCGACTGCCAGAGCGACTGGGCGATGATTTTGTCCGCGCCGCCAATACGATCATCCACTGTGAAGGCAAAGTCATTGTCTCCGGGATTGGCAAATCAGGCCATATTGGCAAAAAAATTGCTGCGACCCTCGCCAGTACCGGCACCCCAGCCTTTTTTGTGCATCCCGCTGAAGCCCTGCACGGCGACTTAGGGATGATTGAAAGCCGCGACGTGATGCTGTTTATCTCTTACTCCGGCGGCGCAAAAGAGCTGGATCTCATCATTCCGCGCCTGGAAGACAAATCCGTCGCCCTGCTGGCAATGACCGGAAAACCAACTTCGCCGCTGGGCCTGGCGGCCAAAGCCGTGCTGGATATTTCTGTTGAACGTGAAGCCTGCCCGATGCGCCTGGCGCCGACCTCCAGCACCGTGAACACGCTGATGATGGGCGACGCGCTCGCAATCGCCGTGATGCAGGCGCGCGGCTTTAACGAAGAAGATTTTGCCCGCTCGCATCCGGCTGGCGCGCTGGGCGCTCGTCTGTTAAATAAAGTGCATCATCTGATGCGCCGTGACGATGCCATTCCGCAGGTGACTCTGACTACCAGCGTCATGGACGCGATGCTGGAGCTGAGCCGCACAGGCCTTGGTCTGGTGGCTGTTTGTGACGATGCGTCGCTGGTGAAAGGCGTCTTTACCGACGGCGACCTGCGCCGCTGGCTGGTTGGCGGCGGCGCGCTCACCACGCAGGTTAGCGAAGCAATGACCCATAATGGCATTACGCTGCAAGCGCAGAGCCGCGCGATTGACGCCAAAGAGATCCTGATGAAACGCAAAATCACTGCCGCACCGGTGGTAGATGAAAACGGAAAACTCACCGGTGCTATCAACCTGCAGGATTTCTATCAGGCCGGTATTATCTAATCCTTCAGCCCCAGGCGTTTCGCCAGCCGGTGCAGGTTGGCGACGTCTGTTTCCAGCGCCCGCGCGCTTGCCGCCCAATTGTGATTATTTTGCGCCAAGGCCCGGCGGATCATCTCCCGCTGAAATGACTCCGTTGCCTCACGCAAATTGTGATGCTGCGGGATCTCTGCCACGACGTCCGGCTGCGGTACAGGGCTTTCATCCTGCAAGGCAAAATGCTGTGCCTCCAGCACCACCTCATCCCCTGCCCGGGTAGCCCTTGCCAGCACAACCGCCCGATGAATGGCATGTTCCAGCTCGCGCACGTTTCCGGGCCAGCCGTAACTCAGCAGATGATTACGCGCGCCAAGGCTTAACACCACGCGGGAAAGTCCCAGCCGCAGCCGACATTGCTCGCAAAAATAGCCCGCCAGCAGCACTACATCTTCGCCGCGCTCACGCAGTGGCGGCACGGAAAGGGGAAAAACGCTCAGGCGATGAAACAGATCTGCGCGAAAATTCCCCGCCAGCACCTCTTCGCGTAAATCACGATTGGTCGCCGCCAGTACGCGCACGTCAACGCGCAGGCTGCGATCGTCCCCCACACGCTGAATATCGCCATACTGTAATACGCGCAGCAGCTTGGCCTGCAACGCCAGCGAGAGTTCGCCAATCTCGTCGAGAAACAGCGTGCCGTTATCCGCCATTTCAAACTTACCGCTACGATTACTGATAGCCCCGGTAAAAGCCCCTTTTACGTGACCAAAAAGTTCACTTTCCGCCACGCTTTCGGGCAACGCCGCGCAGTTGAGATACACCAGCGGATTCACCGCACGCGGCGAACCTTCATGGATAGCTTTGGCTACCAGCTCCTTCCCGGTCCCGGTTTCGCCGCTTATCAGTACGTTGAGATCGGACCCTGCCACAATCTCAATCTCTTTTTTCAACTGCATCATATTGGGCGACAGGCCAATCATCTGGGTTTCCGTCACCTGCTCGAAAGCCGTCGACGAACCCGGCAGCATATTCTGGCTTTCCAGTTGTTCAATCAGCAACGCATTACTCAGCGCCCCCGCCGCCAGAGCGGCAATTAGCCTAAGCTCTTCATCGCTGAAGACATCGAACTGATCGGGCTCCATGCCATCCAGCGTTAACGCGCCAATCAGATTTTGTCCGGCAAACAGCGGCAACCCAATGCAGGCATGGACTTTCAGGCTCTCCTGACCCGGGATTAACCCGTCATAAGGATCGGGCAGATCGCTGTCGGCAGGAAAACGTACCACGTCCCCGGCGCGGGCAATCGCCTCCAGCCGCGGATGTCCTTCCAGCGTGAAGCGGCGGCCGAGGACATCCTGCGCCAGGCCATCGATAGCCAGCGGGATAAACTGTCGCGACTCGTAGCGCAGCAGTGCCGATGCGTCGCACTCCAGCACCTGGCGCAAGGTCGTGATCAGGCGCTGAAAACGGTCCTGATGTCCGATACCGCTTTGTAATTCAATGGCGATACCCGCCAGCACATCTACTGAAAAGCTCATGGCAACCTCATTGTCATTTTGACAATTCATATTGTCATATCGACAATGAAATAAACAGTCATTTTGACTATCACTTTATAGACAATAAATAATAAATCATTAAAAATCAAACAATTAAAAAGTTGGCACGCAACCTGCAATTAACAAAATATCTTTTTAGAAAAACGCTGAATTAATTGAGGTTGCTATGTCTATTCTGGTTAAAAATAACATTCATTGGGTTGGCCAACGTGACTGGGAAGTGCGAGATTTCCACGGCACTGAATACAAAACGCTGCGCGGTAGCAGCTACAACAGCTATCTCATCCGTGAAGAAAAAAACGTGCTGATCGATACAGTAGACCACAAGTTTAGCCGTGAATTCGTGCAGAACCTGCGCAGTGAAATTGACCTCGCGGATATCGACTACATCATTATTAACCACGCGGAAGAAGATCACGCCGGTGCGCTGACCGAACTGATGTCCTGCATCCCGGACACGCCAATTTACTGCACCGCTAACGCGATTGATTCCATCACCGGCCACCACCATCATCCGGAGTGGAACTTCAACGTGGTGAAAACCGGTGATTCTCTGGACATCGGCAACGGCAAACAACTGATCTTTGTTGAAACGCCGATGCTGCACTGGCCTGACAGCATGATGACCTACATGACCGGCGATGCGGTACTGTTCAGTAACGACGCCTTCGGCCAGCATTACTGCGACGAACGTCTGTTCAATGATGAAGTTGACCAGACCGAACTGTTCGAACAATGCCAACGCTACTACGCCAACATCCTGACCCCGTTCAGCCGTCTGGTGACACCGAAAATCACTGAAATCCTCGGCTTCAACCTGCCGGTGGATATGATTGCGACTTCTCACGGTGTGGTATGGCGCGAAAACCCAACGCAGATCGTTGAGCTGTACCTGAAATGGGCGGCGGATTATCAGGAAGACCGCATCACCATCTTCTACGACACCATGTCCAACAACACCCGCATGATGGCGGACGCCATTGCTCAGGGCATCAACGAAGTTGATCCGAACGTGGCGGTGAAAATCTTTAACGTCGCCCGTAGCGACAAAAACGAAGTCCTGACCAACGTCTTCCGCTCTAAAGGCGTGCTGGTCGGTACTTCCACCATGAACAACGTGATGATGCCGAAAATCGCCGGACTGGTGGAAGAGATGACCGGCCTGCGTTTTCGTAACAAACGCGCCAGCGCCTTTGGTTCTCACGGCTGGAGCAGCGGCGCAGTTGACCGCCTGTCCACCCGTTTACAAGATGCAGGTTTTGAGATGTCGCTGAGCCTGAAGGCGAAATGGCGTCCGGATCTGGATGCGCTGGAACTGTGTCGTCAGCACGGTCGTGAAATTGCACGTCAGTGGGCGCTTGCTCCGCTGCCGGAAACGGCGGTGAAAGCGGCAACCAAAGAAGAAGAGTGCGCCTGTGCCGCTGCGGCTGCCGCTGACCTTGGCCCAAGCATGCAGTGCAGCGTGTGTCAGTGGATTTACGATCCAGCAAAAGGTGAACCGTTGCAGGATGTCGCGCCAGGTACCCCATGGAGCGACGTGCCGGATAACTTCCTGTGCCCGGAGTGTTCATTAGGTAAAGACGTCTTCGACGTACTGGCAATGGAGGCAAAATGAGCCGCGAAATTGTCATTATTGGTTCGGGCTTCGCCGCCCGCCAGTTAGTCAAAAATATCCGTAAACAGGATGCAACTGTTCCGTTGACCCTGATTGCCGCTGACAGCATGGATGAGTACAACAAGCCCGATCTGAGCCACGTTATCAGTCAGGCACAGCGTGCAGACGACCTCACCCGCCAGTCGGCGGGGGAGTTTGCCGAACAGTTTAACTTGCGCCTGTTCCCATACACCTGGGTGACCGACATCGACGCCGATGCCCGCATAGTGAAAAGTCAGGACCAACAGTGGCAGTATGACAAGCTGGTTCTGGCTACGGGGGCTTCAGCCTTTGTGCCTCCAGTTACCGGACGTGAGTTAATGCTCACACTGAACAGCCAGCAAGAATACCGCGCCTGTGAAACGCAACTGCGTGATGCCCAACGGGTACTCATTGTCGGCGGTGGCTTGATTGGCAGTGAACTGGCAATGGATTTTTGTCGTGCCGGTAAAGCGGTAACGCTTATCGACAACGCCGCCAGCATTCTGGCCTCGCTGATGCCACCGGAAGTCAGCAGTCGCTTACAGCATCGTCTGACCGATATGGGTGTGCATCTGCTGCTGAAATCACAGCTTCAGGGTCTGGAAAAAAATGAATCGGGTATTCGCGCCACGCTCGATCGTAGCCGCAGCGTAGAAGTCGATGCAGTGATCGCCGCCACCGGTCTGCGCCCGGAAACGGCGCTGGCCCGTCGCGCCGGATTGAACATCAATCGTGGCATCTGCGTCGACAGCTATCTGCAAACCAGCCACCCGGATATTTATGCGCTCGGCGACTGTGCGGAAATTAACGGTCAGGTGCTGCCGTTCCTGCAGCCGATTCAACTGAGCGCCATGTATCTGGCGAAAAACCTGCTCGGCGGCAATGCGCCATTGAAGCTGCCTGCCATGCTGGTAAAAGTTAAAACGCCGGAACTGCCATTACATCTGGCAGGGGAAACCCAGCGTCGTGATCTGAACTGGCATATTGCCGCTGAAGCGCAAGGTATGGTGGCCAGAGGAATGAACGAAGAAGGCCAGCTATGTGCGTTTGTGGTCAGTGAAGACCGAATGAAAGAGGCCTTTACGCTGCTGAAAACGTTGCCCGTGTAAGTTTGTGATGCCGGATGGCTGCCGCGCCTTATCCGGCAATGCCGCTACTGATTTATTAACCTCACGCACATGGACGTGCGTTGCCACTTGTCGGTATGCCCCGACATGTTTTTCTTGCCCCGCCAGTCCCGGGGCTTTTTTTATTTTTGCGCCAACCAGCGCGCCGCGGTAATCACGCCCTGCCCCAGCGATAATCCCCCATCCCCCGCCGGTAAACGCTGCGGAAACAGTAAGGTGAAATCAGCCAGATAAAATGCCAGCCGCGATGACAACAAACGGTTATGCATCACGCCACCGCTGAATACTAACGTCTTCACGCCACGCGCTTCGGCCTGCTCACGCATCAGCGTGGCAAACCCACACGCCAGCGCATCATGAAACGCCCACGACCTTGCTGCAGGCGCCCCTTGCCAGTTCAGCCATTGCTGCCAAAACACAGCCAGGTCAAGTTCATTACCTTGCAACGGGATGGTTACCGGATGCTCAACACCATCACATTGCGAGGCCAACGCCTCCAGCGCGCAGGCGGCCTCGCCTTCATAACTCAATGAAGTCGGAGCGCACTGGAGCGCGGCGGCAACGGCATCAAACAGCCGTCCGCACGATGACGCCAGCGGCGCATTGATCCCCCGCTCAATGGCGCGTGCCAGCACGTTCCAGTTTTGCTGTTGCAGCGCCGATGTTTCCGGGTAACGCTGCCAGTCAGGGACAAAACGCAGACACTGCGCGAGCAGGTTACGCCACGGCTGCTTTGCCGCCAGATCGCCGCCCGCCAGCGCGACCGCGGGTAAGCCACCCAGGTGTTCGCATTCACGATAGTTGACCCGCAAACACTCTCCGCCCCACAGCGCGCCGTTTTCACCCATGCCGATACCGTCTAACGTCAGAGCGATAACGTCGCCACCGTACAGCGGCCAACCGTGCTCGGCCATACACGCAGCGGCATGCGCATGGTGATGCAGCACCGTTTCGGTCGGCAGATTCATCTCACTGGCCCACTGGCTGGAAACATAGCCGGGGTGAGCATCATGCACGATACGCTGCGGCGTAAAGTCATAAATACTCTGGATCAGGCGCAGCGCATCACGCCACTGCTGCTGAATGCCGTCATCACTGAGATCGCCCAAATGCTGACTGATAACCGCCTGTTCGCCACGCACCAGACAGAAGGTATTTTTTAGATCCGCGCCTAGACACAGCATCGGCGGCACGTCACGAAAACCCGGCGGCAGTGCGACCGCATCCGGCACGTAACCCCGCGAACGGCGCAGCATTTCCCCGCTTTCACGCACCACGGAGTCATCCATACGCTGCACAATTTCGCGGTTATGCAGCAGGAAACCGTCGGCAATCTCGCGTAAATCTGCCAGCGCCTGCGCGTTGGTAATGGCTGGCGGCCTGCCGCTGAGGTTGCCGGAGGTCATTACCAGCGGGCAATTCATCTCTTGTAACAGGAGATGCTGCAACGGATTCGCTGGCAACATGACGCCAACTTCCGTTAACCCTGGCGCAATTCCCTCGCTCAGTGCCGCTACACAGCGTTTCTGCACCAGCACGATCGGCGCGGCAGGAGTGGTTAACAGACGACGTGCGGCTTCAGGTAGTCCGTCATCGCCAGGCAGCATCACTGCCAGAGGTTTTGCCGGACGGTGTTTGCGCAGCCTGAGTAGCGCTACGGCGTTATCATTTCGCGCATCGCAGACCAGATGAAATCCACCAATGCCTTTCACAGCGACAATGCCGCCCGCTTTTAGCAACGCCACCGCCGCCTGCAGCGCCTCTTCTTTTTCCGCTCGCTCACCCGCGCTTAACCACTCAAGATGTGGGCCACATTGCGGGCAGGCAACAGGTTGGGCGTGAAAGCGACGGTCGTAGGGATCGCGATACTCTGTATCGCATTGCGCACAGAGAGGGAAGGACGCCATCACGGTAAACGGACGGTCGTACGGCATGGCGCGGATAATCGTAAAACGTGGACCACAATGAGTACAGTTGATGAAGGGGTAGCGATAACGACGTTCGCCGGGGGTGTTCATTTCAACAAGGCATTCGGGACAAGTCGCGGCGTCCGGGACAATTTGCGTATTCATCGTACCGCCTGCACTTTGGCGAATCGAGAAATCGGCAGGCTGCTGCGTCCAGGCGAATGATTCGCTCTCAATGCTATCAATGCGCGCCAGCGGCGGACAATGTTGATGCAATTGCGCAATAAACTCCGCCGGATCTTCCTGTAAGCGCACCACCACACCGTCACCGTCGTTGCACACGTCGCCATGCAGTTGCAGGCGCTGCGCCAGTTGCCAGACGAAGGGGCGAAAGCCGACGCCCTGTACCTTGCCGCGAATACGCAGTTGTACGCCGGAATGGTTGTTGATTGTCATTATGTCCTTCCCGCAGTCATCTATCCCGGTTTGCCGGATGGCGGCTGCGCCTTATCCGGCCTACATGACTCCCGTGTAGGCCTTAAAGCTGCGCGCCATCAGGCACGTATTTTACGCGGATTTTTAGCGATCAGAACAGCAAAGATGCGGTGGAGTCCAGCGCCGCGCGACGGCGTTTTTCAGCGCTCAGTTGCTCAAGCTTATTGCGATCCACATAAATCAGCGCGTGAGTCGGGCAGACTTCCATACAGGCAGGACCCGCTTCACGGTGGTGGCACAGGTCGCACTTGTTGGCTTCGGCTTTTTCTGCACGAACGTTCAGACCCGCGCCGCTGTTACGCACAACCGGACGCACGACAACTTCCATTGCACCATAAGGACACGCCACCACGCAGGTTTTACAGCCAATGCAGCGTTCCTGCATCACGTGGACAAAGCCTTTATCACGGCTGATTGCTCCGTTCGGACAGACGTTAGCGCACGGCGCGTCTTCACACTGGCGACACAGCGTTGCCGTGGAGACGTTAACGCCTTTGATGACGTGAATGCGGGGTAAAAAGGTTTCAGGGGTCAGCGATGCGCAGTCCTGGTTATCCTGATGGGATACCACGCAGGCCACTTCACAGGTACGGCAACCAATGCATTTATTGGCGTCTGCAATGATGAAACGGTTCATCAATTTCTCCAGCAATGACAGATTATCTGCCGAAGCATTCACGAATCGTGCCAAATTTTAATACACTGTTATTAAAGGATTTTTATTTTGATGGATGTGAGAATGGTGTGTCATCGTCACTAGTGACGATGACAAATGACAGCCGTCAGCGCGAAACATACGGCGCAACAGAGTCGCGCTGAATGAGTTCCCCGATGAAGATTTTTGGCGGTGTAAATACTCCATCGCCCAGCATAAATATCAGGCGGCCGATCGTTTCCTGGATCATTTCCGTCACCGGAATTTTGACGCTGGAAAGCGCCGGAATAGTGTATGGCGCGATAGCGATATCATCGAAACCAATCACCGACACTTGGGCAGGCACGCGGATACCCTGCTCATGCAGCTGCTTCATCGCGCCTATCGCCATATCATCATTGCTGGCCACCAGCGCGGTAAAATTGACCTTGCGTGCAAGCAAGGTATCAACACCCGCCGCACCGCAGGCTGGCGTCCATTTTCCTTTGACAATCAAATCATTATTTAGCGGAATGCCATGCGCAGCCAGCGCATCTTTATAGCCTGAGAGTCGTTCCACGCCGGTAGGTGAATCCATCGAGCCGGTAATAAAACCAATCTCCTGGTGCCCGGCGGCAATCAACTGCGCAACGGCGTTAAAGCTGGTTTGTTTTTGATCGCACCAGACGCTGTGGCTACTGTTTTTACGCAGCCGTCGGTTAAGCACCATAATCGGCTGGGCGTGCGCGTCAATGATCTCGTCTATTTCATCCACGCTGAGAAAACGCGGATAAATCATAATCGCGTCACAGCGCAGGTCGAGTAAGTACTGGATCGCCTGACGCTCTTCCTCTGCGCTATGCTTACCATCAGCCAGCAACAACTGGCGCCCCTTATCCTCCGCCATCCGCGCGGTGTGAAATAGCAGCTCGCTGAAATAGACGCCATGATAAAGAGTATTGGTCACCACCAGACCCAGCGTCTGCGTGGTCTTCGCCGCCAGGCTGCGCGCCAGTAAATTAGGGCGGTAACCACTCTCTTCAATGGCCTGAAACACACGGTCTTTGGTTTCCTGGCTGACGTAACCGTTCCCGGAAAGCACCCGGGAAACCGTCGCTTTCGACACCCCGGCCCGCTTTGCCACCTCCAGCATCGTGGTCATAGTAGTCATCCCTTTTCTCTTAATGTGACGCAGTGTACTGCACCGTTTCGCCGCTGTCCTTGCTGCTAAAACGCGGCGCCTGACATCTGGTGATCATCATCACAATTATAAAAACAATAAAAATTAATTCTTGTTTAAAGAATATAAATTAAACATGATTTTGTGGAACCGGTTTCCTATCTGAGTTTCATCAACTCAGAAACGCGACCTGCGCAAACGGATAAAAACATAACGTACCCTACTGATAAAACAGGATTAAATCCGATGTCCAAGAATTATGCAGCGCTGGCGCGCTCCGTTGTGACGGCTCTGGGAGGCGTCGACAACATCACAGCAGTGACCCACTGTATGACCCGTTTGCGTTTCGTTATCAAAGATGATGCGCAGGTCGATAGCGCGACACTGAAAACACTTCCTGGCGTGCTGGGCGTAGTACGTAACGATAATCAGTGTCAGGTGATCATCGGTAATACCGTTTCGCAGGCGTATCGTGAGGTTGTCAGCCTGCTACCTGCCAACATGCAGCCTGCTGAGCCGCAAACCAAACCCCGGCTGACGCTGAAACGGATTGGCGCGGGGATCCTCAATGCGCTGATCGGCACGATGTCACCGCTGATCCCGGCAATTATCGGTGGATCAATGCTCAAGCTGCTGGCAATGGTTCTGGAAATGACCGGCGTGCTGGTGAAAGGATCGTCCACCCTCACCATTCTGACCGTTATCGGCGACGGCGCATTTTTCTTCCTGCCGCTGATGGTCGCCGCTTCGGCAGCCATCAAATTCAAAACCAACATGTCGCTGGCAATTGCTATTGCGGGTGTGCTGGTCCATCCCAGCTTTATCGATCTGATGGCAAAAGCCGCGCAGGGTGAGCACGTTGAGTTCGCCCTGATCCCGGTGACGGCGGTGAAATATACCTACACAGTGATCCCGGCACTGGTCATGACCTGGTGTCTGTCATACATCGAACGTTGGGTGGATCGTATCACTCCGGCAGTGACCAAAAACTTCCTCAAACCGATGCTGATCGTGCTGATCGCCGCCCCGCTCGCGATCGTTTTAATCGGTCCGATTGGTATCTGGATCGGTAGCGCAATTTCAGCGCTGGTCTATACCATTCACGGCTATCTCGGCTGGCTGTCGGTCGCCATTATGGGCGCATTGTGGCCGCTGTTGGTGATGACGGGTATGCACCACGTGTTTACGCCCACCATTATCCAGACCATTGCCGAAACCGGTAAAGAAGGCATGGTGATGCCGTCTGAAATCGGCGCCAATCTGTCGCTGGGCGGTTCATCGCTGGCGGTGGCATGGAAAACCAAAAACCCGGAACTGCGTCAGACGGCGTTAGCGGCCGCCGCGTCAGCCATCATGGCAGGCATTTCCGAACCCGCGCTGTACGGCGTGGCGATCCGTCTGAAACGCCCACTGATTGCGAGCCTAATCAGCGGGTTTATCTGCGGCGCCGTTGCCGGCATGGCTGGACTGGCGAGTCATTCCATGGCGGCCCCAGGCCTGTTCACCAGCGTCCAGTTTTTCGATCCGGCTAATCCGATGACCATTGTCTGGGTGTTTGGCGTGATGGCGCTGGCGGTCGTGCTTTCCTTTGTATTAACACTGATTCTCGGCTTTGAAGATATTCCTGTCGAAGATGCTGCCGCGCAGGCCAGAAAAAATCAGGCCGCACAACCGGGCAATATCGCCAGCATTTGACTGGCATGAACTGAGGTTAACTATGTCTGTTTTTCCGCAAGGATTTTTATGGGGCGGCGCGCTGGCCGCCAACCAGTCTGAAGGGGCATACCGGGAAGGCGGCAAAGGGCTGACCACCGTCGATATGATCCCCCACGGCGAACATCGGATGCCCGTTAAGCTGGGTCAGGAGAAGCGCTTTACGCTTCAGGATGACGAATTTTATCCCAGCCATCAGGCGATCGACTTTTATCATCGCTATAAAGAAGATATTGCGCTGATGGCGGAAATGGGGTTTACGGTTTTTCGCACCTCAATAGCCTGGAGTCGTCTCTACCCTAACGGCGACGAACTGGCGCCTAATGAAGAAGGTATCGCTTTTTACCGGGCCGTTTTTGCCGAGTGTAAAAAATACGGTATTGAGCCGTTAGTCACGCTATGTCACTTCGATGTGCCCATGCACCTGGTTACCGAGTACGGCTCCTGGCGGAACCGCAAAATGGTGGAGTTCTTTACCCGTTACGCCCGCACCTGCTTCGAGGCCTTTGACGGCCTGGTGAAGTACTGGCTGACCTTCAACGAAATCAACATTATGCTGCACAGCCCCTTTTCTGGCGCCGGGCTGGTGTTTGAAGAAGGTGAAAATCAGGATCAGGTGAAATATCAGTCCGCCCACCACGAACTGATTGCCAGTGCCCTGGCGACGAAAATCGCCCATGAAGTAAATCCGCAAAATCGGGTCGGCTGCATGCTGGCGGGGGGTAATTTTTATCCTTATTCCTGTAAACCAGAAGATGTGTGGACCGCGCTGGAAAAAGACCGCGAAAACCTGTTCTTTATTGATGTGCAGGCGCGTGGGGCTTATCCCGCCTACTCCGCCCGGGTGTTTCGCGAAAAAGGCGTGGCGATAGAAAAAGCCGCGGAAGATGACGACATCCTGAAGAACACCGTCGATTTTGTCTCGTTTAGCTATTACGCATCACGCTGCGCCTCCGCTGACATGAACACTGGCAACACCAGCGCTGCCAACGTAGTGAAATCACTGCGTAATCCGTACATTGCCGCCAGCGAATGGGGCTGGGGTATCGATCCGCTTGGCCTGCGCATCACCATGAATATGATGTATGACCGTTATCAGAAGCCGCTGTTTCTGGTGGAAAACGGGCTGGGGGCGAAAGATGAAATGGATGCCAACGGCGAGATCAATGACGACTATCGCATTCGCTATTTACGCGAACACATCCGCGCCATGGCTGACGCCATTGAAGATGGTGTGCCGCTAATGGGTTACACCACCTGGGGCTGTATCGATCTGGTTTCCGCCTCAACCGGCGAGATGAGCAAGCGTTACGGTTTTGTGTATGTAGACCGGGACGATGCGGGCCACGGCACGCTGGCGCGTACCCGCAAAAAATCATTCTGGTGGTACAAAAAAGTGATCGCCAGTAACGGGGCCGATCTGGCGTAACCGCTCAGCCGGAGGAGTCTGTAATCCTCCGGCGGAATCGCTTATTTTCATTTCATGAATTGCATTCCAAATGTGGAATCTTCCTTCCAGTTTCCGGTTTGCCCTTGCGCATTTTTACTGGCATTTTATTCAGTAGTTTTTGCTCTTATCCGTTCACCACAAGGAAGCGTTCATGTCTGATGAAAATGGCACAACAGCAGTGGCTATCACCAAACCCGTACGTCGTTTGAAAGTGGGTTATGTCAGAAAACGCCATGAAGATCGTAACACGGGTTTCACGCTCCGTATCAGTCGGCATGCCTCGCTAACGCTGAACGGCGACTGGCTGGAACAAGCGGGATTCCCTACCGGGACAGCAGTAAATGTTTCGGTGATGCAGGGGAAATTAATTATTGAGCAGGCAACGGAAGAACAGAGAGTGTGAGGCTCAAAACAGGCCGGATGCATCCGGCGCTGGTAAGGTTAGTCTTCTGGCGCTTCTAACTCGGAAAATCCACCGTGGCCTTCCCACCCGGCTAATCGTTGATAGACTGTCTCGACCGCATCTTTGATTGGCTGCGTCATCGGGTAATAAAAACCGACAATATCCGGCTGAATGCCGAGGAAGATCACCTCGCCAACATCCTCTTTTAGCTGATCAACCAGATAGTTCAGCGGCATGTTGTGGGTGGTCATCATGAACATTTCGGCAATATCATCCGGGTCGATAATGCGGATTTCACCAGGGTTTAACCCCATGTCGGTGGCATCCACAATCAACAGACGCTGCGGGCGCAATTCACGGATCGCGACGATATCGTTTTCCGGCGCGCTGCCGCCGTCGATGACAACCCAGTTGCCCTGAGGATTGGCAGCGCACATTTCCGCCAGTAGCGGACCCGCGCCATCATCGCCCATCATGCTGTTGCCGACACAGAGTAAAACGTCAGTCACGGTGTCTCCTCACCATCAGATAGATGGCGCTTTCCTGGTGAATATCATGCAGCATGCTGAGCATCAGCTTGCTCCACTCCTGCTGCTGAGGAGTCTGCACGGCGCGCGCATCATCAAACGCGCGAGCCAGCATTTGCACATGGTTGAAATCGATGACGATCTCGCCATACTTCGGCACGCCTTCCATTTTCCGGCGGGCTTCGCTTCCTTCGGCAAGCGTGGCAATCCATGCCAGATATTCATCCCACGGACAGGTTAACGCCGCTTCCAGGCAATCGATGATCCCAAGGTGGTGACCAATCGCCAGGCTGTAATAGACAACCTGCTGCGCCTCTGCGGGCGTCGCATCGTTCTCATCAATAAACTTACGGCTCAGTTGACTGAACACCACCGTTTCACTCATCGGATACGCGCCTCTTCGACTACATGGTTAAGATGCGTGACGATTTCGGTCAGACGCGGATCGTTTTCCGCTTCCAGCCAGCGCGCCACCTGATGTTCACCCTGCCCTAACTGCGTCATATAGTCATCAGCAATCTGACGGCCGTAGCGGTATCCCGCCAGACGGCGAGCTTCGCGGTCCACCTTCACACGCAGCGGTTGAACCATGTCCGGATGCAGAATTTCAGCGGGCTGTTCGTCCAGTTCACCTGGCGCACGCGCATGAATTTTCTGTTCCAGCAGACCCAGCGCCATCGCAAAACCGTACAGCGTTGCCGCAGGCGTCGGCGGACAGCCAGGAATATACACGTCCACCGGTACGATTTTATCCGTGCCGCCCCATACGCAGTATAAGTCGTGGAAGATACCGCCGCTGTTGCCACAGGCGCCGTAAGAGATACAAATTTTCGGATCCGGCGCAGACTGCCAGGCGCGCAGCGCCGGAGAACGCATCGCGCGAGTTACCGCGCCGGTAAACAGCAGGATATCCGCATGGCGCGGCGACGGTACCACTTTGATACCAAAGCGTTCGGCATCAAACAGCGGAGAGAGCGTGGCGAAAATTTCGATTTCGCAGCCGTTGCAGCCGCCGCAGTCCACACGATAAACATATGCTGAACGCTTGATGCTTTTCAGCAGCGATGCTTTCATGCTGGCAATGGATTCATCCACCGTCATCGGTACCGGAATACCGTTGGCGTCACGTGGGCCTAATAAATTGCTCATCAGCTGGCCTCTTTCATATGGCGAGTCAGTTCAATACGGTCAGACGGCACCAGACATTTCTGGCGCTTACAATCCGGGCAGGTCTCAAAGCTATCGCGGTGGTTTTCCGCGCGGCTGTCACCGTTGTGCTTGAGCAGCGCAATGGCGTAATCAATCTCTTTTTGTACCGCGAACGGGCGGTTACAGACGCGGCAGTTACACAGAGAAAAGCGAGACTGCTGCAGGAAATCTTCTTTCTTCCATACCGCCAGCTCATATTCCTGCGACAGCTTGATCGCCGCCGTCGGGCAAACTTCTTCGCAGCGGGCGCAGAAGATGCAGCGACCGAGGTTGAACTGCCACGCCAGCTCATTGGTAGCCAGATCGGTTTCGACCGTCAGCGCGTTAGACGGACACGCATTAACGCAGGCCGCGCAGCCAATGCACTGCTGCGGATTGTGCTCTGGTTTGCCGCGGAAGTTTTTATCGACCGCAATCGGCTCCAGCGGATACGACGACGTCGGCGCCCCGGTTTTGATGACTTTTTTGATAAAGGTAAACATGGCGATTCCTTATTTCAGCGGCGAGTTTTTACGCTCGATGCTGTAGCGCTCAAGTTCTTTGTACGGCACGACTTTGCTCTTCTTCTTACGCACATCGACCACGGTCATACGGTCGGTACAGGAGTAGCAAGGATCGAGGCTACCGATAATCAGCGGAGCATCGGAAACAGTGTTGCCACGCAGCATGTAACGTAGCGTTGGCCAGTTGGCGTAGGTTGCCGCACGGCAGCGCCAGCGATACAGTTTCTGGTTATCGCCTGTCATGCTCCAGTGGATGTCATCCCCGCGCGGCGCTTCGGCAAAGCCCAGCGCGAAGCGGTGAGGAATATAGGTAAAGCCTTCCACCGCCAGCGGGCCGCCCGGCAGGTTGTCCAGACCAAAGTCGATCATGTTCAGTGCGGTATAGACTTCATTGATACGGACTTTAAGACGAGAAATAACATCGCAACCCTGCTCGCTGTGCACTTCCATCGGCAGCAAGCCATAGCCCACAAACGGGTGATCGGCACGGGTATCACGCGCATGACCGCTGGCGCGAACCATCGGACCGACGTTACTAAAGTCGCGAGCGATTTCTGGATCCAAACGACCAATACCCACGGTACGCTGTTCCATGTTCGGCGTGCTGAGCAGCATATCGACCAGTTCCTGCACCTCACGACGCATCTGCTGCGCCAGTTGACGGGTCTGGATCATATCGTCTTTCAGCAGGTCACGACGGATACCGCCGATCAGGTTCATACCGTAAGTTTTACGCGCCCCGGTGAGGATCTCCGCCATCTTCATCGACGTTTCACGCACGCGGAAGAACTGCATAAAGCCGGAGTCAAAACCGGTGAAGTGACAGGCCAGGCCGAGATTCAGCAGATGCGAGTGCAAGCGTTCCACTTCCAGCAGAATGGCGCGGATCATCTGTGCGCGTTCCGGCACTACGATACCCATCGCATTCTCTACGGAGGTGGTATAGGCGGTGCTGTGGGCAAAACCGCAGATGCCGCACACGCGGTCCGACAGGAACGTCACTTCGTTGTAACCCATACGGGTTTCCGCCAGTTTTTCCATGCCGCGGTGGACATAGAACAGACGGTAGTCGGCGTCGATGATGTTCTCGCCGTCAACAAACAGACGGAAGTGACCAGGCTCATCGGAGGTCACGTGCAGCGGGCCAATCGGCACCACGTTATTTTTCTTGTCGCCCAGTTCGTTGATGAACTCGTAGGTTTCAGCATCGGTAGTCGGCGCCGGGCGCTGACGATAATCCATACTGTCTTTACGCAGCGGATACAGCTCGTCCGGCCAATCATCCGGCAGCACCAGACGACGTTCATCCGGCAAACCGACCGGGATCAAACCGTACATGTCGCGCACTTCACGCTCGCCCCAGACGGCAGCCGGAACGCGTGGCGTCACGGATGGGAATTCCAGCTTATTGGCATCCACTTCAACGCGGACGGTGATCCAGCACTTGGTGCCCTGCTCCATCGACATCACGTAATAAACGGCGTAATGGCCGCACAGCTGACGTTCGTCGTTACCAAACAGCACAGACAACCAGCCGCCCTGTTTGTAGTACAGGAACTCAACCACTTCCGGCAGGTAGTTCACCTTGACGGTGATAGTCAGCTGATCTTTAGTCTGCCAGGCTTCATCCAGCACCACACCCGGAAAGGCCTGGTGCAGAGCGGCGAGATAGTGTTGACCTAATTTTTCTTCAGACATGCTCAAACTCTCTTAAATCACGCCACCAGCAAGGAGACGAACGCTAAAAACGCAAACCCAAAACCGGCCCAGGTCACGCGTGAAGTGGCGCAAAAACGCAGACGCGCCATGCTGTTTTCGAACAAGGCGATGACCAGCACGCCGAGGACCAGCTTGACGACGGCAATCACCAGCGCCAGCAGCAACCCACCCGCGGTGAAGGTTTCCATCTGTCCCCACGGCAGGAACACGCCGACGAACATTTGCAGAACGACCAATTGCTTGAGGCTAATGCCCCACTTCAGCACCGCAAAACCGCTGCCGCTGTATTCGGTCAATGGACCTTCCTGCAGCTCCTGCTCTGCTTCCGCCAGATCGAACGGCAGTTTGCCCATTTCGATAAAGGTGGCGAAAGCACAGGCGCACAGCGCCAGAATCAGCGGGATGCTGCGCGCAGCAGGCCAGTGATAAACGGTATCGGCGATATTGCTGATATGCGTTGAACCCGCAACCTGCGCCGCTACCCACAGCCCCAGCAGCAGGATAGGTTCAACCAGCACGCCGAGCATCGCTTCACGGCTGGCGCCAATAGCGGTAAACGGACTACCGGTATCCAGACCCGCGATAGAGAAAAAGAAACGGGCGATGGCGAACAGGTAAATTAAGGTGATCAGATCGCCCAATTGCGGCAGCGGCGAGCCAACGGTCACGACCGGTAACGCGGTGGCAATAGTCAGCATCACGCCCACCATCACAAACGGCGTCAGGCGGAAAACCCAGCTGGAATCCGCAGGCGCAATGCTCTGACGGCCCAGCAGTTTGATAATGTCGCGGTATTCCTGCAAAACGCCCGGACCGCGGCGATTGTGCAAACGCGCACGCGCCACGCGGGTCACACCGGACAGCAGCGGCGCAACGGCAAACAGCACCAGCGCCTGAATTAACGGATATAAAACACTCATTTTCAGGCTCCTCGTGAAACCACAATCACCACCAGCACCGCCAGCTCAATCAACGCCAGGCGACGAAACAGTACCGGGGCGGCCGCATTCTGCCAGCCCGGAACCAGTGATACCGGGTTCAGCCATTTACGCAGTTTGAGTACCGGGGCAAAGGCTTCTTTCACCGGCATGGCAAAACCGTGTGCGGTAATAACCATTGACTGCTCGTGATCGTAACCACACACCCATGCCGCACCGCGTGAACGCGACGGCAGACGGTTGCCTTTGAAAATTGCCATGATGATGAACGGCAGCAGCGGACACGCGATCAGCAGCAGCGTGATCATTGGCTGAGAAACGGTGGTGTTCGCCGTTTCCAGCGGCAGTGGAACAGCAGAGGAAATCATCGGCAGCAGCCACGGCGCTGCAACGCCGCCAATCACGCAGCAGATAGCCAGCGCAACCACGCTCACGCCCATCAGGATTGGCGCGCAGCAGGCATTTTCAGCTTCCTTCGTGCGCGGCGCGCCAAGGAACGTAACGCCATACACTTTCGCCATACACATCACCGCCAGCGCGCCAGTAATCGCCAGTCCTACCGCCAGCAACGGCCCTAACAGACGACCGACAAACGCGCCGCTGTTACCCAGTTTAAAGAAGGACTGATAGATGACCCACTCACCGGCAAAACCGTTCAGCGGCGGCAGTGCGGCCATCGCCATCAGGCCAACCAGCATCGCCAGAGAGATAACCGGCATACGTTTACCGATACCACCCAACTTCTCGATATCACGATGACCGGTACGGAACCAGATGCTGCCAGCACCGAGGAACAGAACGCTTTTGAACAGGCTGTGGTTGACCAGATGATACAGACCACCGGTCAAACCCAACGCAATCAGCGCCGGTTGATTCAGGGAAATCCCGGTTACGCCAGCGCCCAGACCCAGCAGAATAATGCCGATATTTTCCAGCGTGTGGTACGCCAGCAAACGCTGGATGTTATGTTCCATTAACGCATACAGACCGCCGACAAATGCGGTGATCATGCCCAGCACCAACAGCGTAATGCCCCACCACAGCGGCGCGTTACCGCCCAGCAGAGACAAGGAAAGAATACCCAGCAGACCGACCTTCATGACCACGGTAGAAAACAGTGCCGCAGCCGGCGCGCTGGCGTTGGCGTGTGCCTGCGGCACCCAACCGTGCAGGGGGATAATCCCGGCCAGCAGGCCAAAACCCGCCACGCCCAGCAGCCAGATGTCAGACCCAAACGGCAGCTCCTGGGTGCGCAGGTCAAGCAGGCGCAGCTCCAGCGTGCCGTAACGTTGCCACACCAGGTAGCAAGCAATCGCCAGCAGCAACGTGCCGATACGCCCCAGCGCAAACCACAGTTTGCCCTCTTTACTGCAACCGGTCAGGAACACCGCGCACAGCGCCATGATTTCCGCCATCACCACCAGCGTGCCGAGGTTGCTGGCAACCACCGCACATACCGCTGCGGCCATCAGCAGATTCACCAGCAGGCCGTTGGCTTTCACCTGTGGATGGCGATGCCAGTCAATGTTGTACAGGCTGACAAACAGACCACACAGGCCCAGGGTAATCAGCCAGATAGCGTTCAACGGGGTAATTTGCAGGCTGTGACCAATAAACGGCATCACGCCGCTAATCGCAACGGCGCGGGTCAGTACAAGAAACCCCGCAGCCGCCGTACACAAACTGCCAACCGCGCCGCCAACCCCTGCAATCCAGCCGCTCAGCGGTTTATGAAATGAAAACAGAAATGCCAGAACCGCAGCCGCTGTAAACCAGGCCACGCCGCTGTTAATCAGTGAAATTGCGCTCATTTTGCATCTCCACTTTGAGCCTGCTGAAACAAGGTGAGATCGCCGAAGTCGGTATTGAAAGTCAGCTCACGTTTACGTTTGCTGGCGCGGGCGATATCCATGTTGCTCACCAGATGCAGGGCTTTGGTCGGACACATGCGTACGCAGGCCGGACCTTGCTCGTCAAAACTACACAGATCGCATTTCACCGCGATGGCACGAACGCCCGGAACCCAGTCCAGCAGCGTGCTTACGCGAGCTGGAGCTGGCGGAGCCGGAGGCGCTTTTGATGTATTGGCGTTTGCCGGGATATGCAGCGGACGGCTACCGGAAAACTCAATAGCACCGAACGGACAGGCGATCCCGCACAGTTTGCAGCTTACGCACAGGCTTTCATTCAGCTGTACGGCGCCATCAACGCGATTAATCGCATTAACCGGACAAACGGTAGCGCATGGCGCATCTTCACACTGGTGGCAAAGCTGCGGCGCGGATTCTTTTTCATTTAACATCACTTTCAGGCGCGGCATTGACTGCAGGCCATGCTGGCGATGTGTCTCTGAGCAGGCGGCTTCACAGGTGTGGCAGCCGATACAAAGAGTGGAGTCAGCAATTACAAAACGATTCACCAGGCATTCCTCAGGTGATAGTCATTTTTGACGAAAACATGTCAGGCAAATGTCATTTCGACATTTTTCGACATGCCCATTCCCTAAACTGTCGTGACGCAGTATTAAAGCCGCATCATGACAAACGTGGGCAGCACCCGAGGCTTAAGCCGGGCTATGTCCCTCAACCAGCTGGCTTAAATTCACCGGCATATTGTTTTCAACCGCCGTATACAAGCTGTCATAGACGCTGGCGATTTTTTCGAGATAGTGCTCCAGCACCTGATCGCGATCGCGGTTGCTGATACGCTCATCAACTTTACCGTCGATGGTCAACTGTGCCTGTGCAATCAGTTGTTTATCATCACCCTCTTTCGTTTCGACGTAATACTCGATGGTGTGACTGTTAAAGCCATCCGCCAGCGTGACGTAGATAACGAAGTGTTCAAAAAGGACAAAGCACAGATCTTTGTCCGGCGCACAGCTCATCGCATGATGCAAACGCGCTTTCGACAGGGTGATCCCCTGAACCAGCGAGTTGCAGTAAATACGCCACTGGTCCTGTAGGCGACGATGCCGTTCAGCGATGTAATCGGCTTTTTCGCTTATTTCCCAAATAGTCATGTCAGGTTACCCGTTTAGCAGAGATGAACAGCCTTAAGCACATTTCATGCCAAAATTAATTTTCTTTATTTTCATAAACATAAGAAATCAAAGGCGGGTGACGATGTGTCATTTCGTCATCGTCGTCATTGTCACGAATGAAAAAATTCAACCTGGCATGTTTATTGCTTTTAATACGACAACTTCATAGGAGGCGGTATGCACGAAATAACCCTCTGCCAACGGGCACTGGAATTGATTGAACAACAGGCCACGCAACACGGAGCAAAGCGAGTAACTGGGGTCTGGCTCAAAATTGGCGCATTTTCTTGCGTAGAAACCAGCGCTCTCGCCTTTTGTTTTGATCTGGTATGCCGTGGGACCCTTGCAGAAGGTTGTAAACTCCACCTCGAAGAACAAGAAGCGGAATGTTGGTGCGAATCTTGTCAGCAATATGTCACGTTACTGACGCAACGCGTGCGCAGATGTCCGCAATGCAACAGCGATACGCTGAGAATTGTGGCCGATGACGGTCTACAGATTCGACGAATTGAAATAGGCGACGCCGAAGACTAATTCCGGTGGCACCTGCCAGGCCGGAGAAGACGCTTGCGTCGCCATCCGGCAAAAAGCCTGTAACAAGAAAGAGATCAGGAGTGAGCGATGTGTACGACATGTGGTTGCGCTGAAGGCAACCTTTATATAGAGGGTGATGAGCATAATCCCCACTCGGCGTTTCGCAGCGCGCCATTTGCCCCGGCGGCTCGCCCGGCGCTGAATATTACCGGTGTGAAAACCTCTAATTTCGCACCGAGCCAGACCGCAGAAGGCGACCTTCACTACGGTCATGGCGAGGCGGGTACCCATGCGCCAGGCATGAGCCAGCGCCGTATGCTGGAAGTCGAAATTGACGTGCTGGACAAAAATAACCGTCTGGCCGAACGTAACCGCGCCCGTTTTGCCGCTCGTCAGCATCTGGTATTAAACCTCGTATCAAGCCCGGGCTCTGGTAAAACGACGCTGCTGACCGAAACGCTGATGAAGCTGAAAGACAGCATACCGTGCGCCGTGATTGAAGGCGACCAACAGACGGTCAACGATGCCGCCCGTATTCGCGCCACCGGCACCCCAGCCATCCAGGTCAACACTGGTAAAGGTTGCCACCTTGACGCGCAAATGATTGCTGACGCCGCGCCGCGTTTGCCGCTTGATGACAACGGCATTCTGTTTATTGAAAACGTCGGTAACCTGGTCTGCCCAGCCAGCTTCGACCTCGGCGAACGTCATAAAGTGGCGGTGCTGTCCGTCACCGAAGGCGAAGATAAGCCGCTGAAATATCCGCATATGTTTGCCGCCGCATCGCTGATGCTGCTCAATAAAGTGGATCTGCTGCCGTACCTCAATTTTGATGTTGAAAAGTGCATCGCCAGCGCCCGGGAAGTGAACCCGGACATTGAGATCATCCTGATTTCCGCCACCAGCGGCGAAGGGATGGACCAATGACTCTCCTGGCTGGAGACACAGCGATGTGCATAGGTGTTCCGGGTCAAATCCGCACCATTGATGGCAACCAGGCCAAAGTCGACGTTTGCGGTATTCAGCGCGACGTCGACCTGACGCTGGTCGGTAGCTGTGATGAAAATGGTCAGCCGCGTCTGGGTCAGTGGGTACTGGTCCACGTCGGCTTTGCGATGAGCATCATTAATGAAGCAGAAGCGCGCGACACGCTCGACGCACTGCAAAACATGTTTGACGTTGAGCCGGATGTCGGCGCGTTGCTGTACGGCGAGGAAAAATAAATGCGTTTTGTTGACGAATACCGCGCACCAGAACAGGTGATGCAGTTGATAGAGCACCTGCGTGAACGTGCCGCTCTCCTCCCCTACACCGCCGAACGACCGCTGCGCATCATGGAAGTTTGTGGTGGTCATACCCACGCTATTTTCAAATTCGGGCTCGACCAGTTGCTGCCCGAAAACGTGGAGTTCATTCACGGCCCTGGCTGCCCGGTTTGCGTTCTGCCGATGGGCAGGATCGACAGCTGTGTTGAAATCGCCAGCCATCCGGAAGTGATTTTCTGCACCTTTGGCGACGCCATGCGCGTGCCGGGAAAACAAGGCTCACTACTACAGGCCAAAGCGCGCGGCGCGGATATCCGCATCGTCTATTCGCCGATGGATGCGCTGAAGCTGGCGCAGGAAAACCCGACGCGTAAGGTTGTGTTCTTTGGTCTGGGTTTTGAAACCACCATGCCGACCACCGCCATTACCCTGCAGCAGGCCAAACAACGCGATGTGCAGAACTTTTACTTTTTCTGTCAGCACATTACGCTTATCCCCACGCTGCGCAGCCTGCTGGAACAGCCGGACAACGGCATCGATGCCTTTTTAGCACCGGGGCATGTCAGCATGGTGATTGGCACCGACGCCTATAATTTCATTGCCTCAGATTTCCATCGTCCGTTAGTGGTCGCCGGCTTTGAGCCGCTCGACCTGCTGCAAGGCGTGGTAATGCTGGTTGAACAGAAAATCGCCGCCCATAGCCAGGTCGAAAACCAGTACCGCCGCGTAGTACCGGATGCCGGTAACGCCTTAGCGCAACAGGCCATCGCTGAGGTATTTTGCGTCAACGGCGACAGCGAATGGCGTGGTCTGGGCGTGATCGAATCGTCTGGCGTTCACCTGACGCCGGACTATCAACGTTTTGATGCCGAAGCGCATTTTCAGCCAGCGCCACAGCAGGTATATGACGATCCACGCGCGCGTTGTGGAGAGGTGTTGACCGGCAGATGTAAACCACATCAGTGCCCGTTATTTGGCAAAACCTGTAATCCGGAGACCGCGTTTGGCGCACTGATGGTCTCCTCAGAAGGCGCATGTGCCGCCTGGTATCAGTATCGTCAGCAGGAGTGTGAAGCATGAACAGCGTACAACTCGCCCACGGTAGCGGCGGTCAGGCTATGCAGCAGTTGATCAACAGTCTGTTTATGGAGGCTTTTGCTAATCCGTGGCTGGCGGAACAGGAAGATCAGGCGCGTCTGGAACTGGCGCAACTGGTTGCAGAGGGCGATCGTCTGGCGTTCTCTACCGACAGCTACGTTATTGACCCGCTGTTCTTCCCCGGTGGCAATATCGGCAAGCTGGCTATCTGCGGTACGGCGAACGATGTCGCCGTCAGCGGCGCGATTCCGCGTTATCTCTCCTGCGGGTTTATCCTTGAAGAAGGTCTGCCGATGGAGACGCTGAAAACCGTCGTCAACAGTATGGCGGCAACCGCACGCGAAGCGGGCATCGCCATCGTGACCGGTGATACCAAAGTCGTGCAGCGTGGCGCCGCGGATAAGTTGTTCATCAACACCGCCGGTATGGGGGCGATCCCCGCCAACATTCACTGGGGCGCGCAAACTCTCGGCCCTGGCGATGTATTGCTGGTTAGCGGTACGCTCGGCGACCATGGTGCAACCATTCTTAATCTGCGCGAGCAATTGGGTCTTGATGGCGAACTGGTCAGTGACTGTGCGGTGTTAACGCCGCTTATCCAGACGATACGTGATATACCCGGCGTGAAGGCGCTGCGTGACGCCACGCGTGGCGGCGTGAATGCGGTGACGCATGAGTTTGCCGCATCATGTGGATTTGGTATTGAGCTGTCTGAAGCGGCCCTGCCTGTGAAGCCTGCGGTGCGTGGCGTTTGCGAGCTGCTGGGCCTCGATGCGCTCAACTTTGCCAACGAAGGCAAACTGGTGATTGCCGTTGAGCGTCAGGCTGCTGAAAGCGTGCTTGCCGCGCTGCACGCGCATCCGTTAGGACGCGATGCGGCAATGATTGGTGAAGTGGTTGAACGTAAAGGCGTACGTCTTGCCGGACTGTATGGCGTGAAACGAACCCTCGATTTACCACACGCTGAACCATTACCTCGTATATGCTAGCAGCCAGTTGGCAGCAGACTGTAGGCCGGATAAGACGCATTTGCGTCACTATCCGGCATTAACGCTGCATTATCGCCTGATGGCGCTTTGCTTATCAGGCCTACGGATTGCGTGACCAGCGAGTTTGCGGTCAGCCATCCGGCAATAATTTACGACTTATACCTATAATTCATTTACCGTTTTCGCACCGTTTTGCGGTGCTTTCCCTGGAAAAGCAATATGTCGTATACACCGATGAGTGACCTCGGACAGCAAGGACTGTTCGATATTACTCGTACATTATTACAGCAGCCCGATCTTCAGTCTCTCAGCGAGGCGCTTACACAGCTGGCCAAGCGTTCCGGACTGGCCGACTGCGCGGCTATTGTCTTATGGCAGGCACAAACGCAACGTGCGCGTTATTTTGCGACGCGCGAAAATAGTAAACCTATCGATTATGAAGACGAAACGGTGCTGGCGCATGGGCCGGTACGCCGTATTCTGTCGCGCCCCGACGCGCTGCACTGCAACTATCATGAGTTCACGGAAACCTGGCCGCAGCTGGCATCCGGCGGATTATATTCTGAATTTGGTCACTACTGTCTGCTGCCGCTGGCGGCGGATGGGCGCATCTTTGGCGGTTGCGAATTCATTCGCAATGAAGACCGGCCATGGAGCGAAAAAGAGTACAATCGGCTGCAGACCTTCACCCAGATTGTCGGTGTCGTGGCTGAACAAATTCAAAGCAGAGTCAGCAATAACGTCGATTACGATCTGCTGTGCCGTGAGCGTGACAACTTTCGCATTCTGGTCGCCATCACCAATGCGGTGCTTTCCCGACTGGACATAGACGAACTGGTCAGCGAAGTCGCTAAAGAGATCCACCATTATTTCGACATCGATGCTATCAGCATCGTGTTACGCAGCAGTCACAAAAATAAGCTGAGCATCTACTCCACCCACTATCTGGATGAACATCACCCGGCGCATGAACAGAGCGAAGTGGACGAAGCAGGCACGCTCTCTGAGCGGGTCTTCAAAAGCAAAGAGATGCTGCTGATTAACCTGAGCGAACGCGACGCCCTTGCTCCTTATGAACGGATGCTGTTCGAGACCTGGGGCAACCAGCTACAAACTCTGTGCCTGCTGCCGTTAATGTCCGGTAATAACATGCTTGGCGTACTAAAGCTGGCGCAGTGCGAAGAGAAAGTCTTCACCACCGCCAACCTCAAACTGTTGCGCCAGATTGCCGAACGCGTGGCGATTGCCGTGGATAACGCCCTCGCCTACCAGGAAATTCATCGTCTGAAAGAACGTCTGGTCGATGAAAACCTGGCGCTGACCGAGCAGCTCAACAACGTTGACAGCGAGTTCGGCGAAATCATTGGCCGCAGCGAAGCAATGTACAGTGTGCTCAAACAGGTCGAGATGGTGGCGCAAAGCGACAGCACCGTATTGATTCTCGGCGAGACCGGGACAGGCAAAGAGCTGATCGCCAGAGCGATTCATAACCTGAGCGGCCGTAACGCCCGCCGGATGGTAAAAATGAACTGCGCGGCAATGCCTGCCGGATTGCTGGAGAGCGATCTGTTTGGTCATGAGCGCGGCGCGTTTACCGGGGCCAGCACGCAACGTATTGGGCGTTTCGAACTGGCGGACAAAAGCTCGCTGTTCCTTGATGAAGTGGGCGATATGCCGCTTGAGCTTCAGCCGAAGCTATTGCGCGTTTTACAGGAACAGGAGTTTGAGCGTCTGGGCAGCAATAAGCTGATCCAGACCGATGTCCGTTTGATCGCCGCCACCAACCGCGATCTGAAAAAGATGGTCGCCGATCGCGAGTTTCGCAACGATCTTTACTATCGGCTGAACGTCTTCCCGATCCATCTGCCGCCGCTGCGCGAACGCCCGGAAGATATTCCGCTATTGGTAAAAGCTTTCACCTTTAAAATTGCCCGCCGAATGGGGCGCAATATCGACAGTATTCCCGCCGAAGCGCTGCGTACGCTGAGCAGTATGGAATGGCCGGGTAACGTGCGTGAACTGGAAAATGTGGTAGAACGCGCGGTGCTGCTCACAAGGGGCAATGTACTGCAACTGTCTCTGCCGGATGTTGTCGCTTTGACGCCTTCCACGCCGCCAGTGGCGACCGAAGTCGCACAAGATGGCGAAGATGAATACCAGCTGATCATGCGCGTGCTGAAAGAGACTAACGGCGTGGTTGCCGGTCCCAAAGGCGCGGCGCAACGACTGGGGCTGAAGCGCACGACGTTACTGTCACGCATGAAGCGCCTGGGTATTGATAAGGATGCGCTGGTTTAACGGTTCACCCGATGGCGCTTTGCTTATCGGGTCTACCCACAGGTGTATTTGTAGGCCGGATAAGCAAAGCCGCCATCCGGCATAGAATTATTACTTACTTCTTCCGCTGGTACTTCTCGGGCAATTCCGGGACGGGACGTTTGTCATCAATCAGATGACGTACGGTCAGGATCGGATGACGCCAGAGCATTCTTGGCCCAGCCCAACGCATAATCTGCTTCATCTCTTCACGTTTGGCGGGTTGATAACAGTGTACCGGGCACTGTTTGCAGGCCGGTTTTTCCTCACCAAATACGCATTTATCGAGGCGCTTTTGCGCATAGGCAAACAATGCATCGTAATGCCCCGGCTCGTCTACAGCCTGCGGACACTGGCTCTCGTACAGCGAGATCATTCTCTGGATCGTCATTTTTTCTCGTGCAATACGTTTGCCGGACATGGTGCCTCCCCAATTAAGTTGCATAAATAATACACCTTAATAGTGAAGGCAACCATGACCTGCGAACAATTCCCTGAGAGAATAGTTAAATTGCCCTGCGTTTATAAGGACGGTAGTGCGGTAGCCAAAAGTTATCTTTAATGCTTCGCAACAGCGCATCGTCGCTCATTTTTTCCGCCACACCTGACTGCTGCGCCGCCTTGCCGACCTCAAACGCAATGTTGCGAGTCACATCGCATATTGTTCCAATCTCTGGTAACAGCGCGCCTTCACCGTCACGCACCAGCGGAGAAGCTTCCGCCAGCGCACGGCTTGCCGCCATCAACATTGCCTCTGTTATCCGCGTCGCGCCGCTGGCGATAGCCCCCAGACCGATCGCCGGGAAAACATACACGTTATTACACTGTGAAACAGGAATGACACGTCCATACATCTCTACCGGCTCGCATGGGCTACCGGTTGCGATAATGGCCTGTCCCTCGGTCCAGTGAAGAATATCTTCTGGCCGTGCTTCCATTTTTGAGGTGGGATTCGACAATGGCATCACGACAGGACGATCGCAGTATTGGTACATCGTACTGATCACCTCCTGCGAGAACAATCCAGCCTGACCCGAAACTCCCAACATTACCGCGGGTTTGGCATTACGGATCACTTCCAGAAGTGACGGCGCCAGCCCCTCATACTGCCAGTCAGAAATTTCCTCGGGTGACTGCGCCAACGGTTGCTGGAAATCAGCTAAGGCATTATTGCTGGTCATTACCAGACCGTCGCGGTCGACCATAAAAATGGTCCGTCGGGCTTCGGCCTGCCCCATGCCTTCTGACATACGACAAGCAACAATATGCCGGGCGATCCCACATCCCGCAGCCCCCGCCCCAACAATCACGATGGATTGCTGATGAAAGTCCCGGCCGCTGCCACGGCAGGCTGCGAGTATGGTTGCCAGAGCCACCGATGCCGTGCCCTGGATATCATCATTAAAACAGCACAGTTCATCGCGATAACGTTCAAGCAAAGGCACGGCCGTATGCTGGGCGAAATCTTCAAACTGCAGTAGAACATTGGGCCAGCGCCGTTTTACGGCAGCAATAAACATTCCAATAAACGCGAAGTAATCTTCACCGGTTACGCGCGGATGACGCCAGCCGATATAGCGCGGATCGTCCAGCAGTCGCGTATTGTTCGTGCCGACATCCAGTAGAATGGGTAACGTATTGGCCGGATTAACCCCGCCACAAACGGTATAGAGCGAAAGTTTTCCGATAGGAATTCCCATACCGCCAACCCCCTGGTCGCCCAATCCCAGAATACGCTCGCCATCGGTGACGACGATGACCTTGATATCGTGACGTGGAATATCATGCAATATATCGTCAATACGTTCGCGATCGGGCCAGGAAATAAAGACGCCACGCGCACGACGATATATCCAGGAGAATTTTTCACAGGCGGCCCCAACCACTGGGGTATAAACGATTGGCAGCATCTCTGGCAGATACTTTTTCAGCAGGTAATAAAATAACGTTTCGTTGGTATCCTGAATATTACGCAGATAAATATGCCGTGCGTTATGGGATTCTGCTTCGATATACTGTTGATAAGCTCGCTCGGCTTGTTCATCAATATTTTCAATGGCGCATGGCAGTAAACCGCCAAGGTTAAAGTCATGCCTTTCTTGCTGCGTGAAGCTGCTGCCCTTGTTTAATAACGGAGACTCAAGCAGTAACTTTCCCGTAAACGGGACGTATAAAACATCGTTTGTCACGTTGTCATCCATAAATTGCAACCAGATAAAAAATAAGAGCCTGTGTTACCAGGCTCTCGGTATTCAAATCAGGACATAGTTGGCTATCAGCATCGCTGCGATACCTGCCAGCGCAGGAAGCAGGGTTCTTCTGACAATCATAAATGGTGAACATTCACCCGCTTTACTCACCGCAATAATGATGCCAGCCACTGGAGACATCGAGCGCCCCATACCCGCCATCAGCTGCATAGGGAGGATCATATTGACGGCGCTTTCACCAAATTTTGCCGCAATTGAAGGAGCCAGTCCGGAGAAAGAGAAAAAGGCCGCAACGCCGGATCCGGTCAGCACAGCGGTGATCCCGACCAGGGCGGTCATCACAAGCGTCATACTGGTAAAGCCCAGACCGGCGTTTTGTACGGACTGCAACAGATAATCTACAGCACCAATTTTCTGCAGTCCCTGAGCATAAATATCCGCACATACCAGCAAAGAAACGATGCTGGTAAACATACTGCCCATGCCTTTGAAAAAGACCTGTATCCCTTTACAGCAGCTTTTGAAATCACGCGTGGTCGCCAGTTCGAAGAAAAAGGCAACAACTGCGCCAAGAATCATCGCAGTCACCACATCAATTTTGATAGATTTGATCACCAGCGGGCTAAAGACCAACACCAGTACCACCGGCAGAACCGGCAACAGCGCGTAAATAGCAGGAACTTTACGCCCTTCTTCTTCAGCCTCAACCACGCTTTGCGCGCCGGGTACGAAGCCATCTTTTTTGTCGAAATACTTCGCGGTGAAGTAAATCACCACCGCCACAGCCAGCATCACCACTACCGCCACCGGCATCTGATAATGGGCAAAGTAGATAGCACTTTCCATACCGGCATGCTTCGCCGCCAGATTGGCCGTACCTACCGCGGGTCCTAAGTCCATAAACGCGCACAAACCAATCATCGCGGCCGCGGAGGCTTTACTCACCCCAAGGCGAACCAGGACCGGGAAGAATGTCACCAGCAGCAGCATCGCCAAGCCTGCCGCACTTGAAATTGCCACATGCAGAAGCTGCGCACAGATATACCCCAACGCAAGGATTAAGTAAGGCGCTTTAATCACCTGCAGCGGCCGAATACACATATTGACCATCGCATTCGACGCTTTAATATGATCCATATAGCTGGCAAATCCACCCGCAGCCATAATGATAAGACCAATACCTGCAATTTGTGTGGTAAGCGATTCTTTTGCAAAGCTAAAGATATCCAGCCAGGTTGACCCCGTGGATTTTGCTTTATCATACAGAATACTGTTTTCTGGATAAAACAGTACGGTAATAGTCAATAATGCCAGTCCAGCGAGTAATAAAACAGTTTGCGGCTGATAATTTTTCACAATTAACCATGCAGCAATAACTGTTATCACTATTGCTATAATAAACGCCGTCATAATAACAATTCCTATGCCATATAAATCGGGTAGGGTTACCTGTCACATCATCATAACTTATGTAGGATAGTAAAGAATCACCCCTATATATAAGCAGCTATAATATGTACATAAAATTATCGTATTACATACTCAAACATTGAGTTTTAATTGTAATGGGTTGTGTGGTTGTAAAATACGGGAAAGGTGTTTTCCCACCCCTTTTTGTGAGTAAGATCGCAACTCATCTGAATGCGTCCGCCTTCCCAAGAAAAGACTGGATGTGGGTGTCCAACATATTCATTCTATGATTGACGTCGAAAGCGTATTATCCTATAACAACGTTGATATACAACAGCCATCGGGTGTTATCCATGCACAAGAAAAACACATTAAGTCTGGATGAGTATAACTCACTCACTCTTAATATGGGTGATCTAACTGAATCTGAGTGCCGACTTAATGAGTACATTAATAAACACTTTAATGAACTCCCCTATCATGGCATTGTGGATCTTTCACAAAATGCGATGGTAAGCAAAGCGACCATTGGCCGGTTCTTAAATAAAATTGGCTTTACAGGTTATGCAGCTTTCCGCAAAGCATTAGACATTACGTTGTCAAAAAATAAAATTTCTGCGCCTTTTGAGAAAAACACCAAACTACGTAACAGCCCCAGCATTACCACAGAAAGTATCGTTACTGATTTCACATGCAAAGTATCAGAATTATTTAATCAATTTAAAAATAATATCGATATTACAAACCTGAATACTTTTATCGATCTGGTACTGAACAATCAACGTCATATTTATGTTGTCGGCCCTTCATCTTCTCATGCCATGGCGACACATTTTTGTACTCTGCTAAAATACTTTCGTAGCAACATCACACTCTTACCGACAGACATCAGCGAACTTCCTAAATGTCTTATTAATATTGAAGAGGAAGACGTCCTGATTGTCTTCTCCTACTATCGATTCAATCGGGTTGCCCTCAATATTGCAAAGTGGTTCAGAAAAAAGAATGCCGTCGTGGTACTGGTTACCAACTCAGAAGCGAACCCTTACGGTAAATTCTGCGATCTGCAGTTTGTTCTTCCCAGCGACGTACAGTCCATTTTTCAAAGCCGTATACTCGGCTTCTTTTTTATCGAACTCATTTTGCATCTGGCTTATGAGAAAGGCGATAACGAGGGGAATTTTGCCCAACTGGAGGAATTATTCGTCTTTTTTGAAACTTTTTCGGCATCAGCCCACAACACTTAGCGCCGCCAGGAGAGTGCCTCCTCCCGGCAGCATGGCAAATCAGGCAATCTCTACCGTTTTTACGCGTTCGAATTCAGCTATCGTTTCAGCAATTAGCGCATCATTAGCCCCGATATATGATAGCGGCTCGCAGGCGGCGGTAATTTCCGCCACAGACAGTGACGCTCGGATTTCCGGGCTGGCCAGCACAACCTCCATGAAGTTCTGCTCACCAGTTGCATTCTTCAGAAGTTTTTTCAATAAGTTATAGGCTGACTCTCTGCCAATTTTGGCGGCAAGTTTCATCGTCAGCGATTCCGACATAATAAAGTGTTTCGAGCAGTCAAAATTAGCACGCATCTTCTCTTCATTAATGACGAGATGCGAAAGCAGATTTTTTGCACGTGTCAGGCTGGTCGATAAGGCATTCGATGCCTCCGGAAGGATCGTCCAGTTCAGAACCCTCTTAGAAGCGGCTCGCACATCCTGTTGATCCAACATGGACGGCGCGCCGGAAGCATACATCCAGCCCATTCTGGCCAGCGTTTGTATCATGTTACTGGCGCGCGGATTGACTTTGTGCGGCATTGTGCTTGATCCTCCACCGCCTTCGCCTTCAAACACTTCAGCGATCGCCGTGCGCCCCATGGTTTCGACATCGTTAGCCAGTCGACACAGCGTGCCATGGACAAGCGCAAAAAACTGCACAACTTCAACGACCGCATCCTGACTGGCATTATTAATACCGCAGGGCACGTTAAGACCCAGCGCCAGCATCAGTCGTTCACGTGTTTCCATACCCTGCTCGCCCACGGAAGCCAGGTTGCCTACCGCACCACCAAACAGTCCGGTCACCGCGCGTGGATACAACTGCTGGAGTCTTGCCAGGTGGCGGTTAATCTCTGTCAGATAACTGCACACATGGAGCCCCCAGGTTGTCGCAGAGGCATCCACCGAATTGGTGCGCGCAACCATTACCGTGCGGGTGTGTCGTATTGCCATTGCTGCTATAACTTCACCTACATCAAGCAATTGCTCGCGCAGCAATTGCAGCGTTTGCTGCAATCTCATCGCCATACCTGAATCCAGCAGGTCCTGGGTGGTGCATCCCCAATGCAGAAACTGGCCTACCAACGGCGTACCGAAGGCGGAGATCTGATCGATTAGCGGTTTTATTGCCATACCAACCGTTTGTGTTTCCTTTGCCAGAGTAGGCCAGTCTATCTGTATTTCCTGGCAGGCTTGCGCAATTTCAGTTGCCGCCTGCTCGGGGATAATCCCTAACTCACTTTGAATGCGTGCAACAGTGACCTCAAATCGCAGCCAACAACGCAGCAGATTGTCGTCAGACCATATTTCCCGCATCCGCTCGTGGGTGAACAATGATGAATAAAGATCAGAATCAAATACCGTTGTTTGCTTACCGAACATACAGCGCCTCTCCGGCCAATGAATGCGTTATAATCGAAAATGTGATTAATCAATTTTGCGGGATCTGACCTGCAAATTACAGGGGAAAATAGTATTCCCACCCCAAAACCGGCTATGAGAATGCACTATTCCCATTTTCAGTTTTTCCTCCCGTTAGAAATGGGATGTACTTCACAGTAATTCCTGCATTACAGTTTAAACAGTCGCAATATTTCAATAAAAACGTTCATTAAATATAAGAACCATTAATGCAATAGCGCAATCAGATATATTTATGCGTGAATAATCACATTTCATTACGAGAAAAAATGTTTCCCATACCGTTGCCCTTCCTTTTTCACAAACAATTATCCCGCTGTGAACTTTCTTTTTATGGTCAGGAAATTAATGCTGTTTTGAGGGATGACATGAAACTAAAAAATTATTCACTAATATTACTAATGGGTATGAGTTCCTCGGCGTTCGCCTTAAACGTCTATAATAAAGATGGAAATACTCTGGATATCTATGGACGTGTTGAGGGTAAAATTGCGAGTGGTCAGAATTCATTTGCCGGCAGTGAAAGCCGAAGCGATTTGGGTGGACGTGTAGGTATTTATCTCACCCGAGATCTGGATCTGCTGCCAGATACCAAAATCGTGGGTCGCCTGGAATGGCAGGTGCGTACCGAAAAAAATGATAACAATACCGGTGAAAGCGATATGGAAGCCCGCTATTCCTATGTCGGTCTGTCGAATAAAACATGGGGTGAATTGATCACCGGGAGAACCAAAAACCCGTTGTACCAGGTTATGAAAATGACCGATAAATACAAAAACTTTACGCCCAATATCTACAGCTATGGCATTACAACCATTGATGATTCGTACCAGTTCAACCGCCAGGACGGCACCGTACAGTGGAACGCCAAATTTGCTGGTAACGAAATTCAGCTGGCATGGGTCTCCGGTAATGGCAACAGCGATAACGAAGCCCTCGATTATGGCGCGATGGCCAGCTATCGTAAGTCTTTTAAATTTGGCGATTTTAGAATTACACCGGCGATTGCGGCCAGTCGTTATAAGCGACAGGATGGTGTCGTGACCACCGATGGACGTAATCAAAACGATCAAATTATGGGAGGGTTACAACTCAACTATAAAGCCTATGAAGTTGCGATAACCGCGTTACGTACATCTATTTCCCGCGATAACAAAAGTGATAATAATTATAAAGGAATGGACTCACTTATTTCCTACAACTTTGGTACCGTCAAGGTTCTCACTGGATACAGTTTTTTAAATGAAGATGGTAAAGATATCGCTGAAAAAGAAGACTGGCGTGCTGAAGCGCAATTAACATTGGCTGAGGATACGTGGTTATCATTTACTTACGATAAAGAATTCGCCAGTAAGAACAAAAAAACCAATGATGATGCGCTCATCGTTGGACTCCGTTATGATTTCTAAGAGATAACCAATGAAAAAGATAACTTTGCTTACCGCTGCAATGGCCCTTGCACTGAGCAGTGTCTGCGCTCATGCGGATACGTTATTAGCGCCTTCCGCTCATGCCAAAATGGATGGCGAAAATAAAATCGTCGCGCTTTATGGTAACTCATTCACGTTCTATAACAATAATATCAACACCCGATTACGGGATTTGACGCAGTCTTTACTGCCGGACCATGCCAAAGGCTATAAGTATCGGGGGATAACGATTTCCAGCGGTCATTTAGGCTGGCAAATTGAGAATATGCGCTACCAGAACACGCTACAGAAATGGGATGTGGTGGTATTGCAGGGGAACTCCACAGAAACGATCTCAAAGAAAGAAAGTACCCGACAAAACTTCGTTGACTCGGCAACCCAAATGGCCGAAATGGCGCATAAAGCCGGTGCAAAAGTCGTCTATTTCATGACCTGGGCGAAGAAAGCTAAACCCGAAGATAGCCAAAAACTGGCGGATGCTTATATCTCTATTGCGCAAAAAACAGGGGGGTATGTCGCTCCGGTAGGTCTGGCTTTCGAGAAAGCGCGCAAAACCCATCCGGAAATAAACCTGTATTATCATGATGGTGTACACCCTTCGATTTCTGGAACGTATCTCGCAGCCTGCGTATTTTTCGCTACCTTGTATAACCAGTCTCCGGTCGGCGGCGCACTTCCGGTCGATACGGACATGACCCCTGCCACCGCCAAAGCGTTACAACAGGTTGCATGGGAAACCGTCACTGAGTTCCAGAAGTCATAATCATCAGGTTATTCATCACCGACACGCCGGCAATTCTGTCGGCGTGAAATACATTATCCCCCGCCAATTCCTTAGCACCCTACGCAAATAAGAATTATTTTCATTTGCTTATGCCGTGTGCTATATAACATAGCAAAGGCTATATTCGTTGATAAATTAACCACTTTGTTGTGAGGGATACTATGCCGCAGCTGCCCCATCTGAAGTCATTTCTCCTTGCTGGCGCGTTAACGGCGCTGACGTTGTCACCTGCCTGGGCGCAAGAAAAGTTCAAAGTGATAACCACCTTTACGGTGATTGCGGATATGGCAAGTAACGTGGCAGGTGACGCCGCGGACGTCAGTTCCATCACCAAACCTGGGGCAGAAATTCATGAATATCAACCCACGCCGGGCGATATCAAGCGGGCGCAAGGCGCACAGCTTATTCTCTCGAACGGGCTTAACCTCGAGCTGTGGTTTGCCCGTTTCTACCAGCATTTATCCGGCGTGCCGGAGGTAATGGTCTCCAACGGTGTGCAGCCAATGGGTATCAGCGAAGGGCCGTATAATGGCAAACCCAATCCGCACGCCTGGATGTCGGCAGAAAACGCGCTGATCTACGTGGATAATATTCGCGATGCGCTGATGAAATACGATCCGCAGAATGCCGCAACCTATCAGAAAAATGCGCAGAATTATAAAGCCAAAATCCAGCAGACGCTGGCGCCATTACATGCAGAACTGGCGAAGCTCCCTGCCGATAAACGCTGGCTGGTCACCAGTGAAGGCGCGTTTTCTTATCTGGCACGTGATAACGGCCTGAAAGAGTTGTATCTGTGGCCGATCAATGCCGATCAGCAGGGTACCCCCAAACAGGTACGCAAAGTGATCGATGCGATCAGAGCGCATCATATCCCAACGGTATTTAGCGAAAGCACCGTGTCCGATAAACCTGCGCGTCAGGTGGCCCGTGAGTCTGGCGCACATTACGGCGGCGTACTGTATGTCGATTCGCTCAGCGCGGCCGATGGCCCGGTACCGACCTATCTGGATTTACTGCGCGTCACCACACAAACCATTGTTAACGGCATCAACGAAGGTCTGGAGAGCCAACCATGAGTCACTCTGCGATTACCGTAAATCAGGTTACGGTGACGTATCGCAACGGTCACACCGCATTGCGGGACGCCACTTTTCAGGTTCCGGGCGGTTCGATTGCCGCCCTGGTCGGCGTAAACGGTTCAGGAAAATCAACGCTTTTTAAAGCGCTGATGGGGTTTGTTCGCCTGGCGCAGGGGGAAATATCTATTCTGCAACAGCCGGTTAATCAGGCACTGAAACAGAATCTGATTGCCTATGTCCCTCAGTCGGAAGAGGTGGACTGGTCGTTTCCGGTACTGGTGGAAGATGTGGTGATGATGGGTCGCTTTGGCCATATGGGCTGGCTGCGTCGGCCAAAACAGATCGACCACGCCTGTGTTGATGCAGCGCTGGCACGGGTCGATATGCTGGACTATCGCCATCGCCAGATAGGTGAACTGTCCGGCGGGCAGAAAAAACGCGTTTTTCTGGCAAGAGCCATCGCTCAGGATGGACAGGTGATTTTGCTGGATGAACCCTTCACCGGCGTGGATGTGAAAACCGAGGCGCGCATCATCGACCTGCTACGCGAACTGCGCGGTGAGGGGCGGACCATGCTGGTCTCTACCCATAATCTGGGATCCGTTACCGAATTTTGTGATTACACGGTAATGATTAAAGGTACGGTGCTGGCAAGTGGCCCGACCGAAACCACCTTTACGACTGAGAATCTTGAGCAGGCATTCAGCGGCGTTCTGCGCCATGTGGCGCTGAGCGGCGGTGAGCAACATGTGATTACCGATGATGAACGCCCGTTTATTTCGCGACGCGCGGCCAACGAGGGGGAATAATCATGAACTGGCTGACAGAACCGTTTGGTTACCAGTACATGCTCAACGCGATGTGGGTCTCGGCAATGGTCGGCGGCCTGTGTGCGTTTCTCTCCTGCTATCTGATGCTCAAAGGTTGGTCGCTGATTGGCGATGCGCTGTCGCACTCTATCGTTCCGGGCGTTGCCGGCGCTTATATGTTAGGGCTTCCCTTCGCCCTTGGCGCATTTCTTTCCGGTGGACTGGCAGCGGGCAGCATGCTGTTTCTCAATCAGCGTTCGCGCCTGAAGGAAGATGCGATTATCGGACTGATTTTTTCCTCTTTTTTCGGTATCGGGCTGTTTATGGTGTCGCTCAATCCGATGTCGGTCAACATCCAGACCATTATTCTGGGAAACGTGCTGGCGATTGCACCGGAAGATATTCTGCAACTGGCCATCATCGGCGTCATCTCGCTGACTATTCTGTTGCTGAAGTGGAAAGATCTGATGGTGGTTTTTTTTGATGAAAACCATGCGCGCTCCATCGGTCTGAATCCTGGCCGGTTAAAGCTGTTATTTTTTACGCTGCTCTCCGTTTCCACGGTTGCCGCTCTGCAAACCGTCGGCGCATTTCTGGTGATTTGTCTGGTGGTCACACCCGGTGCCACCGCCTGGCTGCTGACCGATCGTTTTCCGCGTCTACTCATTATCGCCGTGGCTATCGGCAGCCTGACCAGCTTTTTTGGCGCCTGGCTGAGCTACTGGCTGGATGGCGCAACCGGCGGAATTATTGTGGTTCTACAAACGCTGCTGTTCCTGCTGGCGTTTGTCTTTGCGCCAAAACACGGTCTGCTGGCGAATCGCCGCCGCGCCCGCCGGGTGAAGAAGGAGTCCGTATGATCTTCACAACACTGCTGGAACCCTTTCAGTTTAGCTTTATGGTCAATGCGCTGGTCATCTCCACCATTGTCGCCATCCCCTGTGCGCTGTTGTCGGTGTTTTTGGTGCTTAAAGGCTGGGCGCTGATGGGCGATGCCATGAGCCACGCGGTTTTTCCCGGCATTGTGCTGGCGTGGATAGCGGGTATCCCACTGGCGATTGGCGCGTTTATCGCCGGGCTGTTTTGTGCGGTGGCAACGGGCTATCTCGACGACAATAGCCGAATTAAGCGTGACACCCTGATGGGGATCGTCTTTTCCGGTATGTTTGGCGCGGGCCTGGTGCTATACGTTTCGATCCAGTCGGAGGTCCATCTCGATCATATTCTGTTCGGCGATATGCTGGGCGTATCGTTTAGCGATATTGTGCAAACCTCGGTTATTACGCTGGGGATTGCGCTTATCATCGGGCTGAAGTGGAAAGATCTTCTACTGCACGCCTTCGATCCGCATCAGGCAAAGGCCAGCGGTCTTAACACGACGCTGCTGCATTATGGTCTGTTGTGTATGATTGCCCTGACGATCGTCGCCACGCTGAAATCGGTAGGCATTATTTTGTCGATTTCCTTGCTAATTGCACCAGGCGCCATTGCGATATTAATGACACGGAAATTTTCCCATGCCTTATTGTTGGCGGTGGTCATGTCGGTCATAACCTCATTTCTGGGCGTGTATCTGTCATTTTTCATCGACAGCGCGCCGGCTCCCACCATCGTCGTATTATTTTCGCTACTGTTTGTGATTACCTTTATTTATTCAACGCTGCGCGATCGCCGTTTAGAGAAACAGCTGCTGCGGCATGATATATAAATAACGCTTAATAGTATGCTCGCTAATATTATGACATCGACAGGCACCCCAGCCATGAATATAGCCTCCCGCGGGAGGCTATATTCTCCGTAAACTACAACATCGTGATAATACGATTTAATAAACGGATCCGCGGTTCAATTGAGGCAATATCAAGCCACTCATCGGCACTGTGAAAACCTGCACCGACAGGCCCCAGCCCGTCCAGTGTTGGAATACCTAACGCCGCCGTCAGGTTGGCATCGCTACCGCCACCCACGGCCTGCCAGGTAACTGAAATTCCCTCTTCTTTCCCGGCCCGTTCAACCAGCGCCATCAGGCGTTGTGTCTCTTCACTCGCCGCCATCGCGGGTTTATGACTTACGCGGGTCAGCGTGGTGGTCACGCCATCAAGAAAACCTTGCTGACACAGCGACTGTAGCGACTTGTGCACGCGCTCATACTCTTCATTTTCCCAAAAACGCACATCCAGTTCCGCGTGTAGCTTTGCCGCCACGACGTTCGCCGCGCTTCCCCCCTGCACCACACCGACGTTTAGCGTGGTTCCGCGGGTCATATCGGTCAATGCGTTAATGGCCAGCACACTGTTGGCAAAAGCGGTAATGGCAGAACGCCCTTTTCCTGGTTCATTCCCGGCATGCGCCGCCACGCCGTCAAACGTCAATTGATAGCCGCCGACCCCTTTTCGCGCTTTCACCAGCGAACCGTCAGCCCGGGCAGCTTCACAGACCAGCACGCAACGCGACCGCTTCGCCAGTTCGCTAATCCACATACTGGAGTGAACGCTGCCGGTCTCTTCATCCGGATTCATCGCCACCGCGATAGATAAACGTTGCAGATGCTCCGCCGGCAGTGTGCGCATCGCCCAGAGGATATTCAGTAAACCGCTTTTCATATCGGAAACGCCCGGCCCGTAAAGACGGTTTTCATCGCGGCTCATTGGACGTTCAGCTACGGTTCCCACCGGGAAAACGGTATCCAGATGACCTACCAGCAGTACATCATACTGCGTCGCCTGGGGCTTATTGGTCACCAGCAAGGCCGGGCCCACCGCACTGCCTAAATCTACCAGCTCCGTTTGCCAGCCTTCTTCCTGCTGCCAGAGTTCACGCACCACCGCGGCAACCTGGGCTACCCCCGCGACCGTTTGTGTTCCACAGTCTACGTTGACCAGCGTTTGCAGTTCATCAATGTATTTTTCCAAATCCATGGTATTTCCTTATCAGAGAATAATGCGCATCAGCAGCATCGCTAAAAAAGCGTTCAAAACGGAGATAACAATCATCAGGGGAATACGTTTAGCGCTGGTGCCAATAACCCCCAGAATGCGTCCCAGGTATTGCACCTGGGAGCCCATCAAATAAATTGCCGGCGCCAGGATAGCCAGGTGTTCACCGGTCAGAATGCCTTTATCAAACAGACCAATCGCAACGCCAATACCTCCGCCCATCGACATCCAGCCGCCAATCAGTACCGCTGCGGCTTCACCTGGCAGACCAAAAAGTCCCATCAGCGGAGCGAATATCATGCCAAGCCCTTTCAGCGCCCCGGTAATCTCCAGCGCTTTGATGATGACAAAGGCCATCACCACGTTTGGCAGTGTGCTGGTGGTGGCGATGTTCCAGCCTTTACGCGCACCTTCGACAAATACATCGGTAATAACAGGATTAGAGGTTGGCGCACTCATGATGCTTCTCCCGGAACAGTTGATTGGGCTTTTTTATTGGTGAAAGTCAGGATCAGGCGCATCATGTTGGCGCCAACAATTTTCATGATGAACATCACGGCCACACACGCGCCAATGGACGCGGGTACCGCCGGGGTACCATCCACTGCCATCAGGGTGAACAGGATTGCGCCGGAAGAGAAAAAGTTAGTGATCATGGCCCCGGCAGAAAACTGGAACATAGCAAAAATGTCCTTTTCGTTTTCTGTAATTTCACCTTCATCGGCCAGGTTACGGGTAAGCGATGCGCCAACGTCCGTACTCTGCAAGCTGCCAATCAACGCCAGACCGGTATTTCCAGGGATCCCCATCAGCGGACGCAATAATGGGGTCAACAGGCGCCGCGCCGCACGCAGCGCGCCGTAGTGTTCCAGCACATTAATCATGCCCAAGGCAAACATTACTGCGGGGATTAATCCCAGCGCGAAAAGAAAGCCATCCATAGCACCATGACCACCGGTACCACGAAATGCGCTGGTTGCGGTCGTCAGGGTATCGCCTTCAAGACTCACTTTACTGACAACCCTGCCAAATGCGCCATTCAGAGTGGTGAAATCAAATACACCGTACCATTCTTTTCCGCCGAGTAATCCAGAGAAAAATACTGCGGCGAATGCCAGAGCAAAATAAGCCCCGGGTCCTACCTTATTATCCTGGGAGGGTAAACTCATATCCATTTCCTTGTTATCGTGGAGAATCACCCGAACATTTTGAATAAACAAAGAATAAATAAAGTGATTTAAATCATTTCCACGACGCGAACCAAATAGAAATATTTAAAAATGTGACGGACCTGCGCTTGCTATTTAATTAAAGTCATCATGCTGACATTTAAATTAATCATTACTTATGTAATGAAGCGTAAATATCACAACAGGAAGGTGAGCGGCATTAAAAAAGATAAACAAAAATATTTACAGCTAAACTATTTCATGCCGCGGTAAAATAGATTTATAACACCATTAGCCTATCGCCAGCTTAACAACGGGCTGAAGGCTTCGCTGCCCACCAACGCACGTAGCGCAGGCAGATGGCAGTTGCGCGCCAGAAGCGGTGGTACGGCAAAAATGGTATCGCCAGGTAAGATGACATTCTCCAGTTGTCCCCACAGATACCAGCCGGTTTCAACGCCGCTATCCGGGACAAACAGATGCAAATGTCTGCCCTGTTGCGGCTCATCGGCAATGCCCAGCCACTGGCTTAAACGCGGGATTTCCGGCGCAACCCGCGTCACCAGCGAACAGCGCCCGACCTGGTTTGCCGGAATATAAAAATTGAGCGTTCCGAGGGTAATACGCACCGCAGCCAGATTAATGGGAGCCGTCATAACCACTGGTCTCCTGATAACGCGCAAAAACCAGATTCAGATCGAGCAGCGTGAACCAGGTTTCCACCACATTAACCACCCCCACTGCGATAGTTTGCAGTGCCGGAGGCAGCGAGTCTCCCGGCAAGTGGATTTGGCTTTCGGCGACTTCCAACACATCAATCAGTTTGTCGATCAGGATCCCGCTTTGCATTTTCTCGGCGCAGCCAATCAGGATAGTGCGTTTACCTGCCGGGTTAACGACAGGTTTATCGATCAGGCTGTCCAGCCTCATCACCGACTCTACACGTCCACGGTAGTTGATGACGCCTTCCAGCATCGGCGCACAGCAGGGAACCCAGGATATAGGACGCTCCGCGAGGATCTCTTTTATCTGCGCCCCATAGAAAGCAAAATTTTTACCCGCCAGTTGAAATAGCACCAGCGTTCGCTGCGGCTCATCCACATTTTCACACTCCGTCTTTTCACCGTGATTTAGGGCGAGAATTTGCTCCAGCTGTTGGCTCATGATTTCTCCTTTTTACTCAGCAATGCAGAAGGTGTTACGGCCATTTTGCTTCGCGGCATAAAGCGCCTGATCGGCGCGTTCGCGCAGCGTTTCAACACGATCGCCAAACTGCCACTGTGCGATGCCTGCGCTAAAGGTACTGTGAAAACTGGCGTCATTGACGGCGAAGGTGACCTGTTCATAGTCCCTGCGCAATCGTTCGACCACCCGTGCCGCCTTTTCGCTACTGGTGTTGGGCATAATGATGACAAACTCTTCGCCCCCGTAACGCCCCACGATATCGGTGCTGCGTAAGCGATGGGAAAACAGCTGCGAAATGCCAACAATCACCTGGTCGCCAACCGCGTGACCGTAGGTGTCGTTAATGCTTTTGAAATGATCCAGATCCACCATCACCATGCAGAACGGATTACCGCTGTAATTCGACTCGGCAATCGCGCTTTTCAGAAAATGGGTTGTCGTTGAGTGGTTATATAATCCACTCAGACTGTCCTGCGACATACGCGCACGCAGAGCGCGCATTCTTTCGGCACGGATAGTCACGGCACGGATGAGCTCCTCGGGGTCGGCTTGTTTGAGAATAAAATCCTCCGCACCGATGCTCATTGCCCCAAGCTGCGCATGCTTGTTGGTCTCGCTGGAGAGATAGGCGATCGGCAAACCAATATGCTGTGGTATCTGACGAATAAGTTTCGTTAACTCCTCACCGCTAAATTCCGGCATATGGTAGTCCATCAGCACCAGATCGATAGGTTGCGCGTTCAGCACATGTAGTAAATAGTGAGGTTTCTCCAGCACATGTACCTCCATTCCCGCCATGCGCAGCCTTTCAGCGTTGTATTCCGCCACCGCGGGCTCATCATCGATCAACAGCACCTGATACGGTTTTTTCAGCGAAGGCTGCGTCAGGCGGTGTAGTTCCTGTACCAAATCAGTGATAGAAGCCGGTTTCACGTAGTAGCCATCACAGCCGGATTTAATGGCGTTGATACGGGCGTTAAAATCGCTGTGGCAGGAGAGAAATAGAACCGGGAAAGGTTTACCCACTTTCTGCTTTAGATCCGCCATCGTCAACGGCCCACCGTAGGCGTTGTCCGGGAAGCTGACATCCATAATCACCACGGCTGGCGGTTGTGCCAGTACGGCTTGCGTAAAATCCTCAGTATTGGCGAATACATGACAGGTAAAGCCGAAACAGCGCAACTGGGTGGCAAGCAACTCAACCTGGTCGACATCATCATCACACAGGTAGATAGGCTTGCTGGCCCGCCGGACATATCCCTCTGCCGGGCGCTGGGAGGAGACAGGCAAGGTGAACTCCGTATCGCTAATACGATGTTCAAGATTGAGCTGCTCCTGGGTGAGGGTATACAACCAGCGGATAATTCGCCGCAGCTCATCATAATGCAGTATGCTTTGCTCTGATTCCGATTCTGTTAGTAAACGCTCACCTTCTGCTGAGGCATTCGCCAGCGGGCTAAAACCAAAGGACCCCGCCGAACCGTGAATACTGTGCAGCAGAATATGCAATTGCTTACGACAAGCTTCGCTGGGTTCAGCGACCAATTGAACGAGCAGTCTTTCTGCCTGTGCCAGCATATCGGGGATGCGACGTAAAAATCCCTGACGCAGACGCGCTATTTTTTCCTGCGCCGCCGCTATGGCTATGTGCTTATTTTCTGGTTTCATCAAACGCCCAAGCTTATTCAGTGACCACGGACGGTAGCAGGAGCGCATTCACTGCCGCCCCCAGATTTTCCGCCAGGTTTTCATCTTTTTTTACCCACCGGTCATACAGGAGATCGCTGGCCGTCACTTCGTTTGCACTGAGTAATATAAAGGGCTTAGACCAGGCCTGAGCGCGTAACAGCGCCAACAAATCCAGACCACTGATCTCAGGCATATGCAGATCGCTAATCACCAGGTCGATGTTTTTATCCGAATCCAGGCACGCCAGGGCAGAAATAGCGCCTTCCACAATCACCACGTCGTAGCCATCCATCTGTAAAAAAATAGAGGCCAGCTCAGCCGCAAAAAGATCATCATCCACTAATAAAATTCGCATCTTCTCTCTCGATTTTGCGCCATCAGCACAAAAGCATTTTTAATGTTTTTATTAAACTGTCCTGCTCGAAATCGCCTTTGGCGATGTAGGCGTCCGCCCCTACCTGAATGCCCCGTCGTCGGTCTTCTTCCTTCGCGCGGGAGGTCACGATAATGATTGGCGTGTGCTGGTAATTTTTCTCTGCACGCAACGATTTGGTGAAGGTAAAACCATCCATAAACGGCATTTCGACATCCGTCAGTACGGCATCGAATTGGGTCAGTTTCGCTTTTTGCAGCCCTGACAGCCCATCTTCAGCCAACGTGACCTGATAGCCATGCGCCTCCAGCACATTTTTTTCTATCTCGCGGGTATTGAGGGAATCATCAACCACCAGCACGTGCCAGGCATCTTGCGCCACGCTCGTCGCTGGCGCCGGGGCGCTGGTTCGCCGTGACTGTTGCGCCATCGCCATCAGCGCAGGCACTTGCAGAATGCTGACCAGTTGGTTATCCGGCGTCTGTACCATCCCGGAGACCAGCGACTGCTGCTGCATATGCTTTGGTAACGGTTTGATCATCATCTTGCGTTCATCGAGCAGCTTATCTACCCGCAGCGCCATTTTGCTGTACTGGTTCTGCACGACGATTAAACGTTGTCCCGCCGATGAAAGATTGCCCTGGCGATCGTGAATGCCCAGCAGAGCGCCTGCGCAAACCACGGGAATAAACTCGTTATGCAAAATAATGGCCGGTCGCCCGGCGATTTCGCTAATCCCCTGCGCAGTACACTCCACCACCTCAACCACATACTGCGCCGCCAGTCCAAACAGGTGTCCCTGCTCTTCAAATTGCATAATTCGCATCATCGTCAGCGAGACAGGCAGGCGCAGGCTAAAGCTGGTTCCGACGCCCGGGCGACTGTATACCTGCAAATCACCTTGCAGGTCGGTCACCACCGTTTTGCGCACCACATCAAGACCCACACCGCGCCCCGACAGCTCAGAGACTATCTTGCTGGTGGAAAAGCCGGGATGAAAAATCAGCTCATTACACTCCTGCTCGGAGAGTTGTCCGGCCATCGATGCGGGAACCAGGCCTTTGCTGACCGCCTTCGCGCTGATGGCCTCATAGTTGAGACCGCGACCGTCATCTTCAATGCGCAGTAATATTCCGCTGCCGTCCTGTTGAGTGGTGATGGTAATGGTGCCACGGGTCGATTTACCCAGCGCCAGGCGTTCGTCGATCTCGCCAATGCCGTGATCGACCGCGTTACGCAGCAAATGCGTCAGCGATTCCGATAGCCGGTCAATGAGCTGGCGGTCGATTTCCACTTCACCGCCGACGAAGCGGCACACCACCTGTTTGTTCAGCGTGGAAGCCAGTTCACTGACCTGTAAGGAGATCGGCTCAAACAGCGTCGATAGCGGAAGCATGCGGATCCGCGCCGCCACGTCGTACAGTTCAAACATCTGCAAATGCTGGAGCTGAACGCTTTCTTTTAGTTGAGCGCTGAAATCATGGATCTGCTGGCGAAGCTGCTCGGCGCTCAGGCCCGGCAATCGGGGGACCAACTGACTCAGGTTTTGGATCTGCTGTTCAAGGCGATCATGTCCGGCGAGCACTTCCCCGAGGATGTCGATCAGGCCGTCCAGCTTGTTCAGCTTAACTCGTACGAAATCGGCCTGCTTGATACCGGAGTCCAGGGAGGGGGCTGCGGCAGAAGCCGAAACACCAGGTTTGTCCGTAGCCGCTGGCGACTCCTGCGCCACAGTAACGGTTTCTCCCCGGCTGGCGGATGCCAAGCGTTCGCATAGCCCGGCATCTGCCGGTGGCAACTGATTATCGCCCTCGCTGACAAAAAGCTGGGTCAACTGGCCCGAAAGATATTCCACGGACTCATGAATCAGATTACCCAGCGCCCTGTCCGGCGTCAGTTTGTTATCGCGTAGCTCACTTAATACATCTTCAAGATGATGAGTGACATCAGCGATACTTTGCAGTTTCAGCATCCGCGCGCCCCCTTTCAGGGTATGCGCGGCGCGAAACATCTCACCTATCCAGGCTTCAGTATGTTCATCAGCGGAGAGGAGGAACGCCCCTTCGCTGATCGTCTGCAAATGACCTCTCCCTTCATCAATAAAGCGCAGAACGAATTTTTTCAGATCGATAGCCATAATCGCTCTTATTAGCCACTTCGGTGGGCAAATTGCGCCAGTTGATGTTCACAAAGAAAACGAAACGTATTGCCAGGAAACACCATCGGCAAACGCAGACGACAAACCGCAGATGGGTTGTTCATTTCGTCGTTCAGCAGTTGCATCACCACGCGATACGTACGCTGCGCAGGCTGACTTAACTCGCTTTGACGGTACATTTCGGCCAGATAATAGTGCGCCGGCCAGTAACCAGGCTCCTGATAAACCACCTGTTTAAACCAGGCGATAGCCTGCTGCGTCTGACGCTGCCACATCATCGCCAGGCCGAGCAGCATTTTGGCCTCTGCCGACCACTCATCCTGAGCGAGGATCTTCTGCGCATTTCCGGCTGTCTGAGAAAATTCACGCTGCTCAAGGGCAATGACGCCCTGAATCAGCAACGCATCCGGGTTACGGGGATCGTCGCGTAGTACGTGGGCGATGCACGTTTCAGCCTCTGAAAAACATTTTTCATCGAGACAGGCACGAGCCTTTTTTAGCCAGTCATCATTTTGCTGAGCCATGGGCATGGAAGGTTCATACTCCACTACCGCTCTCGGCTGCGGAGCGCGTACCGCTACCCTGGGTACCGGTACGATTGTTGGCGGTTCACGATGGTGGCAAAAATAAAAAATGCCCTCTTCCTGCTCCAGCTTCAGAATGTCGAAATTGTTGGCCAACGTTTCCGCGTTGCCAAAAAATAAGGCCCCCTGAGGCTGGAGCATTTTCGACAAATTACCGTGCAGTTCACGACGCGTTGGTGTGTCGAAATAGATAGACACGTTACGCAGCAAAATGATGTCCACTTCCGGCAACAGCTGCTCTTTTATAATGTTGGTGCGGTGAAACGAGACTTTCTCACGGATCGCATCATGCAGTCGGTAGAGGTTTCCTGAGCGGGTAAAATAGCGCTGCTGAATGCCTGGGTCGACACCGCGAAACGAGTAGCTTGAATAGCTGGCGTTTCTGGCTTTTGCCAGGATTACCGGGTCAATATCACAACCGTAAATTTCAATCCGCTGAGCCATTTCGCCCTGGTATTTCTCATGCAGTTTAATCGCCAGCGAATAGGCTTCTTCTCCGGAAGAGCAGCCGGCGCTGAGAATACGCACCGGGCCGCTGCGCTGTTGCAGCAGACGCGGGACCCACTTATCGCAGATCAAATCCAGCGTCTCGTTTTCGCGGAAGAAATAGGTTTCGTTAATGGTTATCAGCGTAATGAAGCGATCAAACTCGTCCTGCGAAATACGCAGTTGTTCATAATATTCATAGTAATTACTGATGTTTCGTTCGCTCATACGCCGTTTCAGCGCCGATTTCAGCAACGCTTCCATTGCGTTATCAAAGTGCAAACCCACCCGGTCTTTGATCAGGCGGGCGTAATCAGGAAGATTGGGGATCATGGCAATTTACTCTCAAAATGCCCGTGAAAGGCCATCGATAGCAGCACCTTCGCGAGACCGTCCAGAGGGATCGTGCGGTGTATCAGTTGCCTGTCGATCGCGTTCTTATTCATACCGAACACCACCGAGCTTTCTTCATCCTGCGCCAGCGTTCTTCCTCCCCGGCGGAAAATAAGCTCAATGCCGCGACAACCATCGCTACCCATACCCGTCATAATCAGCCCGACGGCCTTTTCGCGAAACACCTCAGCCACCGACTCCAGCAACAGATTGCAACTGGGATGATAGACATCGCTTTCCTGTCTGGGGATTGCCGCCAGCCGTTGATTGCTTTTGACGATCAGATGCTGCTCCGGCGGTAAAATATAGACGTACCCTGCTTCGACCCGATCGTCTTCCTGCGCCAGCCGCACCTTCAGTTCGGTCACGCTGTCCAGCCAGTGCACCATATTTTTTGCGAAGCCATCGGCAATATGCTGGGCGATAAGCACCGGACACGGGAATGTACCGGGGAGTTCCTGCAATAGCTTACTCAGCGCCTGCGGCCCCCCCGTCGAGCAGGCAATCGCCAGCACAAAAGGCCAGTCCTGCGGTGTCTTTACTGTGTCCATCGTCGGGCGCGCGGCGGGCATGACCGGTTCGGTTGGGTGGCGTAATCCCTTGATATGACGAATCACTTTCACACCGACCAACAATTCCACTTTGCGATGCAGCGCATCGGTCGAGAGCGGGAAATCGCTGCTATGGTGCAGCACCGCCAGCGCCCCACGGGAAATATAATCATCATCCCATTGTTTCTCTGGGCAAAACCGCATCACAAGGATGGGAATAGCGCTGGTCGCCATGATCGTTTCCACAACCTCGACGTTATCGGGGCTTGAGGTATCCAGCGTCAGAATCAGCAGATCGGGCATCAGCTGTTGTAATAATCTCATCGCTTGTCTGCGATGGGCGGCTTGCCCCACCACTTTAATGTGCGGATGATCTTCCAGTTGCCTGACCAGTTCATTACGCGATGCGCTGTCCAGGTCAAGGATCAGCACCCGTATATTGCCGCTGTTCATGCATCCGTTTCCGTCAAGGTGAATGACGTCGACGCTTCTTTCAGTGCTTTCGACAGTTGCGTCATATCCTGACTGACAACCAAAATGTCTTTGATCGATTGCGAGGTATAGTTACTGGCCACCACGATCTCACGCAGCGCCATGACCACCTGATTGCTCGCCGTTTTCTGCTGCTGGGTCGATAGTGAAATTTGTAGCGCCGCCGTAGAGGTTTGCTCGGCGGTAACGACGATGTCGTTCAGATGTTCAGCGCTGACTTTACAAGCTCTGGCTCCCGCTTTAATGCTCTCGCCACCTTTCTCCGCGTTCAGCACCAGACGATTGATCGCGTTTTGGATCTCGCTGATCTTATTCTCGATCTCAACCGTCGATTCCGTCACGGAGTCGGCCAGACGACGAATTTCAGCCGCGACCACCGAGAAACGCTTACCGGCTTCTCCTGCGCTGGCGGCCTCCAGCGCGGCGTTAAAGGCGATAAGTTTCGTTTGATCGGCAACGCTATTGATGATCACCATCACGCGACTGATTTCCGTCGACTTATTGCCGAGCATCATAATTTCACGCATGTTTTGCTGATTATCGGTATCAATATCCGTCATCCGCATCAGCAATTGTGACATCGACTCTGAACCTTTATTGCAATCCTCAAGCGTCTGGTTGGCAATATCCACTACCGCCCGCGAGTGCTCAGCAATCTGTGTCGATGAAGCCGATAACTCTTCCATCGTGGAGGTAATCTCGGCCACCGAGGATGACGTTTCCACGCTGGTTGACGCCTGACCATCTACCGCTTCGGTAATATGCAGTGAAGCCTGGTGTACCGAATCCGCGTGAGAAACCATATCGCCGACCAGCGAGTGCAGACGCTGACGCATCATCTCTACCGCGCTCAGCAGTTCACCTATTTCATCGTGATGATCGATCTCAACATCAACCGTTAAATCTCCTTTTGCGATGGTCTGCGCAATCCCGAGTACGCGGTTTAAACGGCGTGAAATCAGAAAACGACTGGCAACGGCAATCAACACTAAAATGACCGGTAACAGAAAAGCCGTGAACAGCAACAGGCCATTGCGTACCAGGTTACTGCTTCTGGATACATCATCAACGTAGCTGGTGGTGGCAATAATCCAGTCGATCCCGTCGATATATTCATAGACGGCAACCTTGGTTCTTGGCGGTGTACCGTAGCGACTTACCCAGTTGTAGTAAGTAATGCCATTTTTATGTTCGAGGATATCGGCAAACAGCTTATAGCCATTGGCATCGGTGATATTAATCGCCTGTTGATTGCTCAACGATGGATGGACCAACATACGACCCGGTTCGAATCCGGCATCCAGCACGTAGGCGTAACCCTCTTTACCAATATGCACATTCAGCAAACGCTGAATGATCGGTTGCAGACTTTGTTTAACATCGAATCCCACCGCAACCGCGCCAACGACCTGACCATATTTATCGGCTATCGGCTCATAGTGGCTAATAAACTGCTTTCCAAACAGCGTGACCACACCCGAAAACGGTTTGTTTTTCAGCAGTAGCGGCAATGCTGGGTTATCGTGCCCCAATGCCGTTGCGGTAGCCGTATTGCCAGAGCTTGCCAATAACGTACTGCTAACGCGCACAAACTGCTCGCCTTGCAGAATAAATGTGCTGGCAAATACGCTGGTTAATTCGGTGAAATGCGCGTTCGTATTAGGATTGCTCAATACCGCTTTTAATTCAGTTGCGTCCATATAACGCAGCGGTTTATCGGCAACGTTTTGGTAATTATTAATATAAACATTACTGTAATGCTCTGCATCGCGGGTGACGCGCTGGAATTCATTAGAAATACTATTGTGGAAAATACGCGTGTTGGTTTTAATCATCTCCAGGGCATTAGCCTGCAATTCCCGGGAAAGGTAAGAAGATAATATAAAAGAGGCACCAATCAGCAGCGTTGCAATACAAAAAACCAGAATCATACCGAGCTTCATGGCCACACCGGGATGGATATTGTGCAGCCATGAGAGCAGTCGGGCGCGCGGTCCCATACCGGCAGCGCCCGCCGTTCGATTCTTCACTTTACTAATGTCACTCATGATTTTTATTCTCTGCCTGAGAAGAAATTACTTTTTTTGGCCATAAGGCGTTAGCGCCCTGCTATTCCAACGTGAGCAATGGCGTAGGTTTGCCAATGTGATATCCCTGTAACCACCCAACATTCATTTTTTCCAGACATGCCTGAATATTGGCGTTTTCGACAAATTCAGCGACCACCTGCATATTTTTCATTTCAGCGACACGGCAGAATGACTCGACGATGTAGTAGCTGATCTCGCTTTCGGTGATCCGGCGAATAAAAGATCCATCTATTTTCAGGATGTCTGCTTCGATATTCATCAAGCGCGCATGACTGGCAAATCCGGTACCAAAATCATCAATCGCCACGCGGCATCCCAGCTGACGTATTAAGCTCAGGGTTTCCACGGTTTGTTCTTTATCTGATAACGTATCCGCTTCGGTTATCTCAAAAATAATCCGCTGCGGCTCCACAGCGTAATCGTGCAGAAGCTGAGTAATTCTGGTGACAATATTTGAACGACACACCGTTACTGGTGCCAGGTTAATGGCAAAACAGCGCTGCGGATGGGTGCGCATGAACTTTAGGGTGTTTTCGATAACCCACAGATCGATATCCGGCGCCAGTCCCGCATCATGGGCAACCGGCAGAAAGCTGTTTGGTGGAATAAATTCCCCCCGTTCGTTGAGCATACGGATCAATATTTCATGATATGGCGCTTCGCCACGGGTACTGACTATCGGCTGGGCCATCAGAACGAAGGCATTATTATCCAGCGCATTTTGCAATGCGGTGCGGATTTCTGTTTTATCAACGATGTGGTTGCCAAGGACCCGACTATGCTGCGCTTCGAGATTTTCCGGCCTGCCGTTGGTCAGAGATAAACCAGCTACCATGCCGAGCTTACCCACCAGCTGGTAGATGTCATCGCTATGCTCGTTAATCAGGCAATAGCCCAAACCACTGCGAAAACCCAGCCGGCGGTTGTTGTAGAAGAGGCGAAAACTATTAGCTGCCTGGTACAGGTCGCATAACCGCTCCCAGGACCCATTCTCCAGGCGGATAAGCAGATCATAACCCGCGTGATAATAGACCTTCTCGCTTTTGATCAGATGACTTCTGAGATGCTCAGCAAGGATCTTTTGGTAGCGGGCGCGAAAATGAAAACCATAGCGGCGCGAAAAGAGCTCCAGCTCGGGGATCTGTATCAGGCATACCGTCGCCCCCTCAGTGGTAAACAACTCCGTCTTCAGAGCACGCAGGTTCGCCATACCCGTCATCGGGTCAGTCAGACCCAACAGCAGGACCTGGTTAAACCGCTGGCGGGTAAATTTTGCCAGCGCTCCCATGATCACAATGGTGAGTGAAAAGACAAAAATAAGGGTGGAAACCAGCGCCTGATGCAGCATGAAATTGATGTCGCTGGCGATATAGCTGTCGTTATGTTTGCCTAAAATAATCAGTACGACTGTCCACACCAGCATGGTGAACGAGTGACCAATCTTAATCGCCCCCCACAGCATCAATGGAAATAACAGGATCAGGCTATAGAAAGAAAAAAAGATGTTCGGACTGTGTGGTGACGTCAAACAGAACATCAGTGAAATCAGCAAAATACACCAGATACTGACGCCAAAGGCGGTGATATTCCCTTTACACTGAAAGACAATCGCTCTGATAAAGGTCAACAGATAAGTCGGTCGACGAATGATGCGATAAATTTTGTAGAAAAAGGGGATGCCCGTCAGGCAACCGTTGATGATCCCCTGAATACGTACCAGCATCTCCAGGCTCATAACTGGAATATTGTCCACATCCGGGCGATGGCCATGGGTGACGAACACGGCAAAAATCCTGCTGAATAACAGATAGAGCAGGATGTTGAAGCCGCATAGCCAAATCAGGCGGCTCAGGCTGATTTTTATACGGCCAAAACTGGCGCAGCTGCGTCTGCCCGTAACGTTGCGGTATGCGGCGTAGCTAAAGGTTGAGGCCATAACCAGGCACAGCGCATCCACCCGCTCGCTTTGTGGCCCCACTACGAACATCAACGCGAGAAACAGAATAAATCCCGGCAATACCCGAAAACCAAACAGAACCAATGCGGCGGAAAATACGGCGAGTTTGAGATCGTAAACTGTTAAAATATTATTATTGAGAAGACAATAACCGTTAAGATATTGTGCCAGTGGATATAACAGGCCAGGCAAAGCAAGTGGCAGGCACCATTTTTGAATGCTTTTTGCTGTGTTAGTATTTATTATCGCGTCCAAATCAATTTATCCGCTATGCACTATACCAATAGGACTTTAATCCAGACTCGAATGTCACAAACAAATCCTTTTGGGTCAGTCGCTGAACCATAGCAAAATTGTCAACATTGACCGCGCACTGAGAAAATAAAGTTAGGCTCTATATTGAAGCGAGCATCTTATTCATATCAGATCAGGAAATAAATACTCATTAATAGACAAAAATGGACATCCCGGCGGGATGAAACTACAATACACACACTTAGTAGCATAGCTAATTCATTGATGATAAATATAAAAACCACACATTACTGACAACTTCACCACACCTCCAACCAGTACAAACAAAAAACACTCCTTGTCGTTTTAATGTCAACATTAATATCCTGGAAGAGGCATAATGAAAAATGTATTTTTATGAACATTTTTACCTGTTGACGAAAAGCACAGCGTTATCTATATTCGCATACCGTTATTGTTGCCATTACTCACGCTGGTTCAATGTTAGTTATTTGTTACGTCATTGCGTTTCACATCTTTCATCTACTTATTTGCAACAATAATATCCCATTAAGAAATAACAGAAATAAATTTAGCATCGCCTAATCAATTCAGGAATTAACATAATCCGTGGCAAAGTCTCTGTTTTCCCTTAAAGCAATAAAAGGGTGGCAACATTCCATCACTGGCAAAATAACGCAATTTTTGCTGGTGGGTATCGTTATTGCTTTTAGCGCAGGCGCCTTTACCAACTGGAGCCTGATAGACAACTTTTCTTATCAGCAGTGGGTGCAGCGCGCTGAGGCGAATGCACAGATTATGACCTATATCATTCGCAGCGTGTACACTACCGTTTCGGTTGAAACCAGCGATGCCGGGCAGATCTCCCGCATCGTCTCCGACAGACAACTTGGCGACACCGACTCCATTCTGCAAACCGGTTATAACCCGGTAGACGTCCTGGCGTTGGCATCCGTGCAGACGCACAGCCCCACCTGGCTGTTTCTCTATACGCCGGAAAAAGGGTATGTTGGGATTAACAACAAGTCTGAAAATGGCGAGGGAATTATTTCCTTCTCTGGTCGTCTGCCGCGCGATGTGCTGGTCAATTACTATGTTGGTTTCGCCCAGATTAATGGCGAAGAGTGTTTTATCAGCGCCGTGCCAATTTTGACGCCTTCCGGTGAGATCCTCGGGAGCCTGATAAGTAGCATCGGTAAAAAAAGCGATTTATACGCCACCTACGATGCAATGCTGAAAAAGAGCTGCATCATTTTCATCCTGATTATGCTGGTGACGTTGGCATTAGTTACGATGTTTATGCGTCGTTTATTCCGTCCGGTTCCACTGCTGATCAACTCCCTCACCCGCATTGCCCATGAGGAGACCGACTGCATTACCCCCTATCTTGATCAGGACGATGAGATTGGGCATCTTGCAGGAGCGATTGAAAAATTGCGCGTCGCGATGAAAGAGCGCGGTTATCTACAACGCATGCATGAAATGTCGCAAAAGATGGAGCATATGGCCCATCATGATTCGCTGACCGGCCTACCCAACCGCGTTTCATTTGGTCAGGCGTTAGATAAGCGCGTCAGTGAAATTCATCTGGATGAAAAACCGTTCAACCTGCTGTTGATTGACCTCGATAATTTCAAGCCAGTCAACGATACCTTCGGCCATAAAGCCGGAGATGAGTTGTTAATCAGCGTTGCCCAGCGTCTGCAGTTATTGCTGGGACCCAACGACATCGCGGCGCGTCTGGGCGGTGATGAGTTCGCCATCCTGCAACATGTCAGCGACAATGCCATCAGAGAGGCGAATCGTCTGGCAAAACGCATTATTCGTGCGCTGAGTACACCATTCACCTGGAGCACGCATACTTTTTCCATCAGCTGTAGCATCGGTATCACCACCGCGCCATATCAGGGCAACAATACCTCGACACTGATGATCAATGCCGATCTTGCTATGTATGCCTCTAAGCATCATGGCCGCGGCTGCTTCCATTTCTTTGAAGACGGCATGGTGATGAAGCAGACCCATAGCCTGTTTATTAATCAGGAAATCATTGATGGTATTGATAACAAGGAGTTCGAACTTCACTACCAGCCAATCATAAACCTGGCAGATGAAAGCGTGTATGGCTATGAATCGCTGATCCGCTGGAATCACCCCACCAAGGGACTAATTTATCCAGATTATTTTATCAACATAGCCGAAAGTTCCGGCCTGATTGTGCGTTTAGGTGAATGGATTATTCGTCAGTCCTGTGAAGCGGCGGCTAAATGGCCGGAGCGCACCAGAATTGCCATCAATATATCGGCCTACCAGTTGCACAGTCCGGGGCTGGTTGATGTGATCAAAGACGCCTTACGCATCAGCCAACTCGCGGCAGAACGCCTTGAAATAGAAATTACCGAATCCGAGAAACTGGATAGATCAATCGCCTTACCTGTACTGCAAGAGATCCGCGCTATGGGTATCGAAATTGCCATGGACGATCTGGGTACCGGGTATGCGGCGCTGGATTACCTGCTGATCTATCCTTTCACCCGCATCAAGATCGCCCGCACGTTGGTCGATAAACTGCAGCAGGATAATGCCAGCCAGTATTTGATTGTGATGCTGATTCAGTTTGCCCATAAGTACAATATGTCGGTCACCGCGGAAGGGGTAGAGACCGCGCAACAGCGCGACATCCTGCGCGACATAGAGTGTCAGAATGTTCAGGGCTATTTCTTTAGCTACCCGCTTCGCGAACGTGAGGTGCTTTCCGCGTTTGCCGAAGAGGCTATTGAAGAAGGTCTGAGCAATGCCTGACATCTTTCGCCTGACAAAACGCCTGCTCATGATGGTTGTACTGCTGGCAGTGGCCACGCCATGCATGGCAGATAAGCAACTGCATACGCTTGAACAAATCGCCAGCAAGAAAACCATTACCCTTGGCTATCAGGATGATGCGTTTCCCTTCTCCTGGCAAAATGGAAATACCCCTGCGGGCTACTCCATTGATATCTGCAACAGTATCGTCAGCGCGCTCAAGACAAAGCTTCAGCTAAAAAACCTAAAAATAGAGTGGGTAAAAGCCAATTCAGCATCGCAGTTTGTGCTGATTAAAAACCACATGGCAGACATCATGTGTATACCTGCCTTTTATTCACAAAGCCGGCACAGCATGAGCGAGTTCTCCCTGCCGTTTTACTTTTCGAGCACCCGCTTTGTGATGCGAAAAACCGAAAGCAACGACAACCTGGCTGAACTTTCCGGACATAGCGTACTGGTAAAAAGCGGTACGATTTACGTTGAGCAACTGCAAAAAGTGAATGCTGCGAATGATCTGGATATTAATATTCAACTCGACACCAATAATATTACGGCCTTCAACGAACTGAAGAACGGTGAGTATTCAGCACTGATCTCCAGCACGGTATTACTTAAAGGGATGATTGCACAAACGCCAAACCCTGAAGATTATGCGCTTTCCGATATCGCGCTCAGCGCCCCCCTTCCGGCAGGACTGTTGCTCCCGTTACATGATAAAGAATTTAAAGAGTTTGTTGATGATGCACTCTCCTCTCTGATGACCAGCAACGAATTTACTGCGCTGTACAATAAATGGTTTCAGTCACCGATTCCGCCAAAAGCCATTAATTTAAACATTCCCATGTCAGATAACCTGAAAGCACTAACAGCTGCTAAAAAGAAGATCAGTTTTGATTATGAAAAATATAATTAATCGTGAGATGGCAAGGGTGAAACGTAAGGTGCAATGGCTGCTCCTACTGGCAGGTATCGTCATCTCTCCTGCGCTGATGGCGCAGCAAAACGCCGCGACGCTCGACCATATTCAAAACAGCAGCGTGCTAAACGTGGGCTATCGCCAGTTGCCGCCGTTTTCATTTACCGACCACAATGGCAAGGTAACGGGTTATACCATTGCGGTATGTAACATAATTGCCGATAAGTTGCGCCAGTATCTTAAGCTCAACAGCTTAACTATTCATTATATTCCCGTGAGCTTTGGGGAACGCTTTACCGCATTAAACACGCGCAAAATTGATATGGACTGTAGCGTAAATACCAATGCGCCGGAGCGGATGTCCAGCGTCTCATTTTCTCTCAACTATTACATCGCAAAAATGCGCATCATTGCGTTACGTAAAAATAATATCCACTCGATTGACGACCTTAAAGGCCGCACGGTGAGCCTGCCAGGAAGCTCAAAAGATTTGCTGGAGTTTAATAAAACCAACAGAGAGCAGCATCTTAATATTTCGACAATTACTACCACCACGATAAACGGTGCGTTTGACAAGATGGCGCATAATGAAGCCGCCGCCTTGTTCCTTGATGATGTGCTGGCCTGGCCGTTAATTAAGGATAGCGAGCAACCGGAACTGTTCAGCGTGTCGGCACAGAGCATCGGCAATGATATGCACTATGCCATTATGATGAGGAAAAACGATCCGCAGTTCGTGACGTTTGTAAACAGCACGCTGAAAGATTTCTTCGCCTCACCGATCAACGCGCAGTTACGCAAAAAGTGGCTGTCTCCCTGGTCCTGCGAAAAGATGAAAATCCTGTCGCCAGCCAGCTGTCAGCATAATAATTGAACACTATCAGCCGCTCGTTACACCACCGCTTGCTGCGCCTGTGGAAAATCCCTGGGGTGCTGCTGTTGCTATTGACGGTCCATTCGCTGCGCGCCGCCTGGGATTTTGCCAGCATCCAGCAGAAATCCGACGCGCTTTACGGTCCCGCGAGTCCGCAAGCGCAACGGCGGATCAAGGCCTGGCAGCAGTTGTTGCTCCAGTTGCGTTATGCAGACGAACAAACACAATTACACGCCGTAAACCAATTTTTTAACGATAAGCTCCGTTATACCGAAGATATTGACGCCTGGCATGACGTCGATTACTGGGCAACCCCCATTGAATCACTGCGCAAAGGCGAAGCGGATTGCGAAGACTACGCGATCGCTAAATATTTCACTCTCCGCCAGTTGGGCATCTCCGAAGACAAACTACGCATCACTTATGTTAAGGCCCTGCGTTATAACCGGGCGCATATGGTACTGGCCTGGTACCTCACGCCTGAAGCAATTCCTCTGGTACTCGACAGCCTGACCAATACCATTTCACCAGCTACGCAGCGTATGGATTTATTACCCGTGTACTCCTTTAACAACACTGGTCTTTGGCTTCCGGGCAATCAGAACAATAAGCGCGTTGGGGACAGCAAGAGACTTTCTCGCTGGCAGCAAGTTTTCATCAAAATGCGGGAAGAGGGCTTCCCGATGGATAAATAGGAATCACCTGTGTCTCTTTTTAAACAGTTACTCCTGACAATCTCTCTCTTTATGATGGTTGTGTTTAGCGGCAATTTTATCGTGACGTTAGAAAGCTCTCGCGATCAGTCCAATAACCAACTCCTTTCACATGCCCAGGATGCAGCAACTGCGCTGGGCGTTTCGCTGACGCCCAACGTCAACGATCCGGCGATGATCGAGCTAATGGTGAGCTCCATTTTCGACAGCGGTTACTACAAAAAAATCCGTATTGTCGATCTGCAAAACGGTAAAACGATGCTTGAGCGCCGCGCGGCGGCGTCGATTCCCGATGTTCCCGGCTGGTTTGTTAATCTGGTGGATGTAACTCCGCAAACCGGCGAGGCGACCATTATGCGCGGCTGGCAGCAGGCCGCTCGCGTAGAAGTGACCAGCGATCCGATCTTTGCCGTACAGCGTCTGTGGGACAACACCTTAGGCAATCTGTTGTGGATGCTGTCCTGTAGTCTCGCCTGTTTAATCGCTGGCATTCTGCTGCTGCGCAAACTGCTGCGCCCGCTCAATTATCTGGCAAAACAATCAGAAGCCATTGCCCGCCGCGAGTTTCTGACGCTACAGGAACTGCCAAAAACGCCGGAATTACGCCGTGTCGTTAACGCCATGAATTTGATGGCAGCAAAGCTCAAGTCGTTATTTGAAGAGCAAGCTGTCTATAGCGAACGTCTGCACAATGAAGCTTATCTCGACAGCCAGACCGGAATTGCTAACCGCCGCGCGTTCGATATGCAGTTTCAGGCGCGGCTAAGTGATGCCGATACGGCGCCAGGGTATCTGATGCTGGTTCGCGTTCAGGATTTAGGCGGTCTGAATCAGCGTTTTGGCGGACCGCATACCGATAAGCTGTTGCTCAACATCGCTAACCTGCTGGACGCGCATAAAGAAAAATATGCCTCTCTCGACAGCACCCTCGCCCGCATTCGCGGCGGCGAGTTCGCCCTGCTATGTCCGGGGGTTACGCACGGTGAAATGCTGGACATGGGCAATTCGCTGTGTCAGAAACTGACGGCCTTTTATGCCACCGGTATGTCAGACCAACAGCCGGTCGCCTATACCAGCATGGTGCCATTCAGCGCCGGAGATAACGCGCAGTCATTGCTGATCCAGGCCGATCGCCTGCTGGTGGAAGCAGAAACACATACCGACCATCAGGTGGTACCCACCACCGAGGTGCCAGCGGCTACCGAAGATCAGCATTTGTGGTTTGTTCGCCTCGAGCATGCGCTGGAAAATCAGCAATTTCAGTTGGTTTATCAACCCGTTGTGGATTGCCGCTCGCCCGACAAAATCCTGCATTACAAAGTGCTGTCGCGCATTATTGACGAACAGGGCAATACCATTACCGCCGGTCGTTTCCTGCCGTGGATCCACCGCTTTGGCTGGAGCCATCGCCTCGATAAAGTGATGCTGAAACTGACGCTGAACCAACTAAAAACTGCGCCGGGGAAATTAGCGCTGAGTATTTCAGGCAGTTCTGTCGCCAGCGCGAACGCCATTGCTGACCTGCTCAATCCGCTGCGCTATTCACCAAAATTAGCCCATCAGTTGATTCTGGAGCTGGATGAAAATCAGCTTCCTGGGCCACATCAGATGGCGGCATTTGTCAAAGCCGTAGGCCAGCATCGCTGCGCGCTCGGTCTGCAACACTTCGGCAGTCGCTTCAACATGATCGGTCATCTGTCGCAGTGGGGGCTTGCTTATCTGAAAATCGACAGCAGCTATATCCGTAATATTGATGAAGAGAACGATAAACGTTTGTTTATTGAAGTGTTGTGCAGCGCCACGCGCAGTATTGATTTGCCGCTGATTGCCGAACGTGTTGAAACACAAGGCGAGCTTAAGGTACTGCAGGAGTTAGGGATTGATGGCGCAATGGGTCAATTATTAGGTGAACCCGCGCCGTTGTGATAACAGCAGGCAGCCAGTATATCGCCGGACGGCGCTTCGCTTATCCGGCCTACAAGCCGGCTGCCTGCATCAGCTAAAAAATACGGTCATCACTACCAAGCAGTTGTTCCAGTCCACCGAGTTCCTGACGCGCGTTCGCGCGATTCATTAATTTAACCTGCGCCATCGGCGGAAGATCGGTAATGGCAATCACGCCTTTACGGATCAGCAGGTAAATCAGATCGTCGAGCACGCGGACCATCTCCAGGTCGCTTTTTTGCAGCATCTCTAACGTCTGTTGGGTGTCATTTTCAGCATTTTTACCAGCGCCTGCTGCCTGCGCGTGTGGTCCAGAATTCATATCAGTGTCTTTCATTTCGTATACCCTGATGCCGCTGCCCTGTTCGCACAGGGCAGCAAGCAACGGTTAGTGAGTCGGGTTGTGATCGGGTTTGGCTATCAGGTGATCCAACGAGTAGGTCGCAGAATGCAGATCGCCGCTTGCATGAGTAGACAGCGCAGTATCAATGCCATGCGCGACCTTCGCCGGACTGGCGATCTGATGATGATCGCCGCCGCTTTGAATGTACTTCGCAATATCCACGCCTTCGTGCAGTTCACGCGCCAGATCGCTGAGATCGACTTTATCGAGCACGGCCTTCGCCTTATCGTCAGCGCTCAACACGGCAGTTGCCTGCCCGTGTCCGGTCGCGGCTGGCGCATAAGACAGAGATAATGCGTTGTCGTCGAACAGGTTGTGCAGCGCATGCTGCATCACGGCATGATTTCCTTTATCCGCCGTATGCCCTTTGTGTGGTGCCGGATCGTCCATCGTCACATTCAGCGTTTGCGTATACGGCGTAATATTGCCGTGGTCATCATGCGCCTCAACCAATACGCTTACGCGGTTATGGCCTGCCCGGAACGCTGAGGTCTCGGCCTCAATGTCATAGGTCAGCCCATTATTGCCCTGATGAAGAATCGCATCGTACTGATGCCCATTTACCAGCGCTTTAATATGCTCCCCATCATGCACATCACCGCTCACGCTGCCGGTGATATGGGTGATAGCCCCCTGTGCTTCCGCACGTGAGATGTGGTTATCACCGGTGAGTTTATCCACGATAAGCGTGGCGTCTGCCTGTTGATCCACTGCATAGGTGTGGGACGTTGTCTTTGAGTACGGGTTACCTGGCGCATCATGACCGTTGACCTCAACCGAGAACGCGGTGTTCGCTTTCATCACATCGCTGTCTACATCGACATGATAAACCCGCTCACCATTCCCCAACGTATCTACCGAACCTGTATATTCATGACCACCAATCTTTAATTTGATCGAATCCCATACATCCACATCGCCGCCAAGATGCCCGGTTACTCTCACCATCGTTCCCTGGAGTTCCTGATGATTCAGGACGTTATCCTGGGTGACGCTATCAATATCCATCGTTCCTGCAGCGGTCCTGTCGATAGTGATGGTCTTATCGGTCTGGATCTCATCACGGTTACCTGCATCATCATGGGCGGTGACGTGAGCGGTTATCTTTTGATCGTGAATCAGGTCAACCGTACTGGCATCTACGCTAAATACCTTCTGTCCGCCGCTGTTTTTCACATCAGCCACCAGATCTTTACCGTTAACCGTGATGGTCACCCGATCGCCAACATCCACATCCCCGGTCACATAACCGCTGATGGTGGTTTTCGCATGCTGAGTTTCCTCGTTATTCAGCACATCATCGACTGACACCTTATCCAGCACGATGCTGGCATCAACCTGCGTATCGATAGTGACCGTTTTGTCGTTTACGGCATGCATTGGGTTCAACGCCGAATCCTGCCCTTCTACGCTGACGTGAATATTCGGGTCATTTTGCAGCCCGACCGTACTCACCATCGCTTTATAGCCCAGTTGCCCGTTCATATGCGGCAGCTCAATGACACGCGTATGTACTGTGACGCCATCGACGAGAATGGCGACTTTATCACCGAGATGCACGTCGCCATCCACCGTACCACTCACCTCTACGCTTCCGGCTTTCACTTCATCAGCATTGATAATATCGTCGCCGCCGACGGTGTTGATGGTCACGCTGCCGCTTGCCGACTTATCAATCGCATAGCCCTGCGTGAAGCTGGCAGGCTGCACGTTGCCGTGATCGTCATATCCTGAGACTGTCGCGACAATCGTGCGATCGGCCAGCAGGTCTTTGGTGTAAATATCGACGCAGTAGTGATGGTTATTATCGACAGTCGCCGCATAAGGGTTTCCGTTAACCGTCAGCGTCACCTTATCGCCGGGGTGCACATCTCCGGATACCGACCCCGTTACTGTCATCTTAGGTTGCAGCGATTCCCGCGCGTTCAGCACATTGTCACCGGCAATGTTATCTATCGTCACGCCAGCATTAGCGCTCAGATCGACCACGACATGGCTGCTGGCAGAGGCGCTCCCCTGATTGCCATTATCATCCGTCGCCATGACCGTCGCGATAATATCCGGGTTATTGTGCAGATCGTTGATACTGACCTTCGTCGACCAGACCAGGTGACCATGTTTATCATCATGCACGACTGCAGTTAGCGTATTGCCATTGACCTGCAGACTCACCACGCTGCCATCGTGGATCCCTTCGCCGCTGACCGTGCCGCTGACGGTCGTTTTCCCGCTTTGCGCCTCAGCAGCATTGATAACATCATCACCGGCGATCTTATCCATCGTTATCTGCAGCAGGTTATCCGTATCGACGGTGATGGTTTTCTGCACCGTATCTGTCGCTGCCCCAGCCGTGATAGAGACATCAAACATCGGGTGCGCCTGCAGTTCATTCGTTGGCACATCCACTTCGTATGCCAGCTGTCCCGGCATCGTCGGAATGCTCATAACATGCCCGGTGTACTGCACATGATTGATGGTGACAATCACTTCGTCCCCGGACTGAACGTCGCCGCTGACCAGACCACGGATTGCCGTCGTTGCTTTCTGCGCTTCATCGTGGTTGAGAACGTCATCGCCCGCCACCTTATCAACGGTAAGATGCACGGTCGGTTGGTGAGGTTGCGTGGTTCCCGTCCCCGTGGTGGGGACAGTGATCGCAGGTGGCGTAGTGAATCCGTACGGGGTATTGCCGATTACTGCCGTATGGTGTAACCAGGGCAGATCGATAAATTTATGCTCCGTCGCCGTGGCTGTATTGCCATGATTATCATGAGTAGTGATGGCAACCAAAATATTGCCATTATCGTCAAGATCACCGGTACCAATGTTTGCCTGGTAACCGAGTGTGCCATCAGCCAGAGTCACAACATGGGTGGTATAGACAACTCCGTGACCGACAGTAATGGTTATCGTGTCCCCCGAAATAGCATCGGGGTCTACATGTCCGGATACAGAGATAAAGTCAGGTCTGGAGCCAGGAAGCAGATTATTCGCGACCGTCTGACCTGGCGGTAAACCAGTGGAAGCCTTATCAATCGTGATCCCGGCATCGGCAACGGTATCAACCAGCACCGGCATGTCATCGTGCCCGTGTGCAATATTGCCGGCGTCATCTTTGGCCGTCACTTCGGCATGAATATGCGGATCCATTAGTAGATCCAGAGTCGACACCTTAGTGCTGAAAGCCCGCTGGCCGCCGTGATCTTCCACCTGCGCATAGTAGATCTGATGGTTGATGGTGAGTTCAACCGTATCACCGATTTTGACATCGCCTCCCACCGTACCCGTAACCGTCGTTTGCGGCTTAAGGGCTTCGTCGTGGTTAATCACCGCATCACCACTGCCAGTGACGATCGGATCGATATGAACAATCGCGTCAATCTGGTCGTCGATAATCACGGTGCTGTGCGCATCTGCCGTGGCGTTATTTCCTGCCGCATCAGTGGTAGTGATGGTTGCGGTGATATGCGGATCGTTTTGCAGCCACTGGGTATCAACATCAGTGGAATACCCCAGGATTCCCAGATTTGGCAGGTTCGTCACCGTCGCATCAACCATATGGCCGCCGATATTCAGGTGCACCACATCATTAACCCTGGCATCACCGCCCACCGTACCGCTGACGATCGTCGTGGTTTGCCCCAATTCGATCTTATTCAATACATCGTCGCCCGTTACCGGATCGATGGTGATTGAGGCCAGCGCTTGCGCGTCCAGCGTAACCGTATGATGCGCTGTAATTTGCGCATGGTTCAGGGCATCGTCCGTGATATCCATGATGACGCTGATATGCGGATCGGCAACCAGATCGGCCGTCGCAACGGGAACGTGGAATCCCATTTGTTGATTACCGCGATCCTCCACCACACCGGAATAGGTATGGCCGTTGATGGTCATAACCAGCGGATCGCCGGGGTGAACTTCCCCGCTCACCGTCCCGCTCACCATCGTATAGCCATGCATCTGCTCAGCAAGGTTCAGAGTATTATCCGGCGTCACGGCATCAATGGTTATCTGCGCATCGACACGGGTATCGATAATCACTGTGGTTTCTGCATTGGCCGTCGCCGGGTTGCCCGCGCCATCGGTGGTGCTGACCGTCGCGGTCAGATGCGGATCGGAGATAAGATCGGCGGTACTGACTTTAATGCTATAGCCGAGAACTCCACCTCCAGTATCACCCACTTTCCCCGTCAGGACGTGGCCATTCACGGTGAGATAAACGACGTCATTTACATGAACATCCCCAGCCACTTTCCCGGTCACATACGTGAATGGTTGTTTTGATTCATCGCCATTAATCATATTGTCACCAGTGACGGGATCAATCGTCAGCATGGCTTTGGCATGTAAATCAACCAGCAGGTCGTGCGTTATCTCCGCTTGCTGGAAATTATGCACATTATCTTCGCCGACTACGCGGGCCACGATATGCGGGTCTTTGACCAGATCGCGGCTCAGAACGTCCAGCTTATATCCCAGCGCATTGTTATGTTCCGGGAGTGCCTGCGCGGTTGTTTCGTAGGTATGACCGTTGACGATGACCTGAACTTTAGCGCCCGCGTGTACATCGCCGGACACCGTGCCCATCACCTCAGTGAGATGTTTTGCTGCTTCCGCGCCGTTGAGCTTGTCATCGCCCGCTACCGTATCAACGGTGATTCCCGCCCCGGCATGATTATCAATATGCACCACACGGGTTGCGGTGGTAATCACCTCATTTTCCACCGCATCGTGAGAGGTAACCGTGACCTTAACGGACACATTCTTATCCTGGGGCCCCTTATTATCACTGAACGCCGTTGAATCAACGGGGACTTGATAGCCCAGATGTCCGCCGCCAAGGTCGATGACCTTGCCGTTAAACGTCTGGTGATTGATCTCAACGATCACCGCATCGCCAGGCTGCGCGTCTCCTCCCACCTTGCCGCTGATGAGCTGCATCGGCGTATCCAGCTCCTGGTGGTTAAGGTTGTTGTCGTCAGTAACCTTATCAATAGCCACGGTGCTGTGCGCCTGAGTATCCAGCGTGACGGTTCTATGCTCCACCGCAACCGCCTGATTGCCCGCAGCGTCGTGGCTGACCAGCGTGACCATTACGTCGTTGCTGCCTTCCTGCAGCACACCCGTTGGAACAAACACTTCGTAGCGCAGAACGCCGTGATCGTTAACCACCGTGCCGCTAAAGTCCTGATTTTGCCCCTGCACGTGAACAGTCACCGCGTCACCCGCTTTGGCATCCAGACCTTTCGCGATACCGCTAATCAGCGTCGGCATGCGGTTTTCAATGGCGTTTACCACGTCATCGGACGCCACCACTGCGGTCGTCACCACGTTTTTAGCAAAGTTATCGATATGCACTTTATGACTGTCAGTCGCGATGGCAAGGTTACCCGCCGCATCATGCGAGGTAACCGTGACGTGCACGTCGACATCCGTCAGCACATGAACGCTGTTGTTTGCAAACGCTGATGAGTCCACATCAATGCGGTAACCCAGCTTCCCCTGACCAAGGTCAATGACCTGACTCTCGTACTGATGACCATTAACCACCAGTTGGATCGGGTCGCCGACCTTCGCATCTTCCCCCTCGACAATGCCCGTAATGCGCTGTGTCGCCGCAGACAGTTCCTGGTAATTGATGACATTGTCCGTGGCAATGTTATCCAATGAGATAGCGTTATGCGCATCCGTATCGAGGGTGATAATACGGTGCGATTCACTGGTCACTGCGTTGCCCAGCGCGTCATGGCTGAGCAGTGTTGCGACCACCGCATTCTTACCTTCATGCAGAGTTCCATGCGGCAAAACCACTGCGTAGCGCAACTGACCATTATCGTTGATCACCTTGCCGCTAAAGTCCTGTCCTCGTACGCTGATGGTCACCCCATCGCCAACTCTGGCATCGCCCCCCGCCACGATACTCACAATGGTGGGCATGCGATTTTCGTTGGCATTCACCACATTGTCCGTCGCTACCGCATCAATTTTGAGCGTGTTTTCCGCATAGTTATCGATATGAACTTTATGCGTATCGGTGGCGATGGCCAGGTTTCCCGCCGCATCATGAGAGGTAACCATCGCGGTAATATTCACATTCGTCAGAACATGGCCGTTGTTATCGGCAAATGCAGAAGAGTCCACATCGATGCGATAACCCAGCTTACCGCGGCCGAAATCAACCACCTTACCGCTGTACTGATGACCATTTATCTCCAGTAAGACCGGATCGTTGACCTTCGCATCCTCACCGCCAACAAAACCGGTAATCGTCTGTTTAGCCGCAAGCAGTTCCTGGTAATTCAGCGCATTGTCTGCAGTGAGGTCATGTATGCGGATAGTATTATGCGCCTGCGTGTCTAACGTGATGGTGCGATGTGCCAGCGCGGTGGCTTCATTTCCCACCGAGTCATGACTGACCAACGTCACCACTACGTCGTTTTTACCTTCCTGCAAGGCCGTCTTCGGCAACGCGATTTCGTAGCGCAGCTGCCCGTTATCATCAACGATTGTTCCGGCATAGTTTTGCCCATGGACGCTGACGGTGACCGCATCGCCCGCTTTAGCATCACCACCGGCTTCCCCGCTAATTAGCGTTACCATACGGTTTTCAATGGCGTTGACCACATCGTCCGTCGCCACAGCATCGATGCTGACCTGATTGGTGGCAACGTTATCAATGTGGACGCTGTGTGTGTCGGTGGCGATCGCCAGGTTACCCGCCGCATCATGAGAGGTGACCGTGACCTTCACGTCCACGTTACCGTCGACCGGCACGCTGTTGTCAGCAAAGTCTGCGGTGTTTACCGTGATACGGTAGCCCAGCGCATTGTGGCCTAAATCTATAACCTCCCCGCGGTACTGGTGACCGTTGATCTCCAGTTGTACCGGATCGCCAGGTTTAGCATCGTCATTGCTGCCAATGGTGCCGGAGATCACCTGGTTACGTGTGTAAAGCTCGCTACGATTCAGGGTGTTATCACGATCTACATCATTGATTGTCAGCGAGTTATGCGCCTGAGTGTCGAGCGTGACGGTACGGTGCGCGAGCGCGGTGACTTCGTTACCCGCCGCATCGTGGCTGACCAGCGTGACCACCACATCGTTTTTACCTTCCAGCAGCGTTCCTTTCGGTAATGCCACTTCATAGCGCAACTGACCGTTATCATTGACCACCGTTCCGGCATAGTTTTGCCCCTGTACGCTGACGGTGACCGCATCGCCCGCTCTGGCATCACCGCCTGCCACACCGCTAATCAGCGTGGTCATGCGGTGTTCAATCGCGTTGACCACATCATCCGTTGCCACCGCGTCAATGTTGACCTGATTGGTCGCAAGATTATCAATGTGCACGCTGTGGGTGCCGGTGGCGATCGCCAGGTTTCCCGCCGCATCGTGGGAGGTAACCGTGACCTTCACTTCCACGTTCCCATCAACCGGAATGCTGTTATTGGCAAAGTCGGAAGCGTTAACCGCAATACGGTAGCCCAGCGTATTGTTGCCAAGAGCGATCACCTGACCGCTGTACTGGTGACCGTTAAGCTCCAGTTGTACCGGGTCACCCACCTTCGCGTCTTCGCCGCTAACGGTTCCGGAGATAAGCTGGTTGCGCGCAAACAGTTCAGCGCGGTTCAGGGTGTTATCGTCGGTGACGTCATCAATCGTCAGGGCGTTGTGCGCCTGGGTGTCCAGTACCACGGTACGGTGCGTCACGGCAATGGCTTCATTACCCACATCGTCATGGCTAACCAGCGTCACCTGCACCTCATTCGCGCCCTCTTTCAGGGTGGCTGAAGGCACCACGATCTCATAGCGTAGCTGCCCATGATCTTCGAAAACCGTGCCATGATATTCTTTGCCCTGAAGGGTCAGCGTGACCGGGTCGCCCGCTTGCGCATCGCCGCTGGCGACGCCAGAAATGACGGTCGGCATACGAAACTCATTGGCATTGACGACATCATCATTCGCCACCACTTCAATAGTCACGGCGTTTTGCGCGGATAAATCAGTATCAACATGATGATCGGTAGAAACCGTCGTGCGATTTCCGGCATCGTCGAAAGAGGTCAGCGTGGCGTGAATATTCGGGTCGTTCAGCAACCCCTGAGTCTGTACCGGAATGGTATAAATCAGAGCGCCATTGCCCGGGTCAGTAACGACGCCGGTATATTCTTTACCATCAACCAATAAGGTAACGAGATCGCCTGGTCGGGCATCACCACCAACAGATCCATGGATCATCGTCTGCGGCTGGCGGGACTCGGCGTAGTTAATGAGGTTATCCGGCGTGACGCTTTCAACGCTAATGTTGATGTCTGGTCCGGTAATATCAATCAGCGCATGATCGACACTTTCTGCCGTTCGTCCTGTGACATCGGTCGCTATTGCCACTACGGTGACATTTCCTGGCACTAATCCGCCCAGATCGGTATTAATATTCCAGTGACCGTTATTCACCGGAACCTCAACGGTGAATGTGTTTTTTTGGCTATCGGTGAAGGTAAGCGTGACGTGATTTTGATTACTGGTGCCGCTTAAATGTGTCTGGTGGAATTCACTTTTGTTAATAAAACCGTCATTGCCGGCAAACTCGGTAATTTGTACTTCAGGCGGGAAAACGCTCGCCGAGCCTGCTCCCCCAACTGGCAAGTTGATATCCCAGTTCGGGCTGCCGAGACCTTTTGTATTAAAACCCGCCGTAGGATCAACCACCTGTCCGGTTAATTCAAGCTGAACCAGGGTGTGACCACCGCCACCGCCCTCAAGCTGTACCGGCGCGTCATTACCCGCCGCGGTGGCTTCCAACACCTGCGTCGGGTCAGCGCCGTCGGCAATGGCTTTTTGTACGGCGGCAATATCCTGGGCATCATGCTCCGGATTATGGTTGACCTGTAGCCCGTGCTCACCCCAATGGCTGTTACGGCCAATATCCAGCGTCTTCCCGTCTGGTAAAGAGAGACTCACCGCGCCGCTGGCGCCGGTCACAATTTCCTCACCGCTATATACCCTGTCGCCTTCATGAACAAGTCGTTGTGTGCCATTAGCATCAACAACGTATACCTGCCCAATGATTGCTTTGATCACACCGAGTAATTTGCTCACCGTAACCTCACTTAATTACCATCATTATTTTTATAAAATCGTTAATATATTAACGAACAAATATCACATTCATTTAATGTAAACATTAATATCTCAATGTAGAAAAAAACACATTTTAAAGAATGCAATTACATGAGACTTGACTGGCAAATGAATATAATAAAAAATAACCAAAAATAAAACACGATGTGACAAAACATGTCTGAGAATAGCTGACCACAAGCTTCAATTAAGACAATTTACCTTTGTTAATTAATATAACGTGTTTGTAAAAATGGATGATAGCGACGACAGCAGGATGTCATAACCGTGTCATATAAGGCATTCATGTCATGAAGAAGTTTTTAGTTTTTCTGCTTTCATGCTTTTCAATATCCTCAGTAAATGCAGAAGACTTACAAAATACCGTTAAAAACGCTTTAGCTAATCATCCTGAAGTTAATGCCGCAATAAATAGCCGTTATTCTTCAGAGCAAGAACTGCGGGCCGCTCAAGGTGGCTATTTACCCTCACTCAATTTAAATGCTGAAGCTGGGCGTAAAAATGTTGATGATGCAACGACTCGCGCGGCAGGACGTAATAACGGTCTGACCCAGTCACCTAACGAAGCGACGCTGAGTCTTGAGCAAAATGTGTTTAATGGCTTTGCCACCTCCAGCGAAGTTGCACGGCAAAAAGCGACCGTTGACTCGCGCGCCTGGAGCGTGATGAACACCAGCGAAAGCACCGCTTATGCGGTCATTCAGGCCTATTTCGACGTGCTACAACGCGAAGAGTTTGTTCGCCTTGCTGAGGAGGATCTGGCGAACCACGAACGCATTTACGACCAGATAAAACTGCGTACCGATCAGGGTGTTGGGCGCTCCGGGGACTTTATGCAAGCCGAAGCGCGTCTGGCGCAGGCGCGTAATAACTTGCTGACCGAGCAGACGAATCTTGAAGACGCGAAAACCACCTTTGTCAGCGTGACAGGCATGGATCCGCAAGGTTTAAGCCTGCCCGAGAGTATTGACTCTCAGTTACCCACCTCGCTGGAAGACGCCAAAAGTCGGATGGAAAAAAACAGCCCATTACTGAAATCCGCCAATGCGGATATCGAAGCCGCGCATCAGCAGTATGAGGCTTCGAAATCTACCTTCTATCCGCGCGTGGACGTTGAGCTTTCCCGCGGGATTAGTAATAACACCGACACCACCCGCGCCCATACTGAAGAGTGGGAAGCGATGGTAAAACTGCATTACAACCTGTACCAGGGCGGCAGCGACAAAGCCAATATGAACTCCCGCGCGTATCTGCATAAACAGGCGCAGGACGTACGCAATAACACGCTACGCCAGCTAAATCAGGAGCTGAGCCTGGCCTGGACGGCGTTACAAAACGCACGCGCTCAGCTTCCTTCAGCGGAAGAATATGCCGACCGTAGCGTCAAAGTGCGCACCGCTTATCAGGATCAATTCAGTCTTGGCGAACGTACGCTGCTGGATTTGCTCGACAGTGAAAATGAAGTTTTTTCTTCTAAACGTCGCCTTGTTGAACTGCGTTATCTGGCGATGACCAGCGGCTACCGTATTAGCGAACGCACGGGTGAATTAATGAATATTCTAAAAATCACACCGCCGCCATCAGGACAACCGGTGGATTCACAAGAAGAAAATAGCTTACCGGATCTGCATTAATAATTATTAATCCAAAATAAATCTCTGACCTGCACGCTGATAATTAGCTTGCTATTATTTCAACGTGCACGGTCAGAAATGGTTGCGAAAATGAGTGCACAAGCTGAATTATTAAATGAAGTATCCGGGAATTATGCCTGCCCTAATTCTCAACATCACGATCCCCGCAGTTATAATGACGATCCGCTATTAGATAGCTTACTCATTCTGTGTGCATTACACGGTAAACCGGCGAGTCGTTCAACATTAAGCAGTGGGTTGCCATTAGAAAACGATCGGCTCACGCTGAATATATTTCCACGCGCGGCGGCAAGGGCCGGTTTAAAGGCGCGGGTTGTCACGCGCGCACTCGATAAAATTCCGGTCATGTCTCTGCCTGCGGTCCTGTTACTGCGTTCTGGCGGAACCGGAGTATTACTGGCATGGAACGATGACGGCAGCGCCCGCTTTATGCCCAGCGAAAGCGAAGGTGGGGAAATTCGGCTCGACAGCGTCACGCTTGAGCAGAATTATGCCGGGAAGGTCATTTTCGCCCACCCTCGTCACGAATTCGATTTGCAGGCGGAAGCTTTTCTGCCACGTACCAAATCCTGGTTTAAAGACACGCTGAAGCTGTCACGTTTCCTGTATATGGATGCGGTGCTGGCTAGCCTGCTGATCAACCTGATTGCTCTCGGCACGCCGCTCTTCACCATGAACGTCTATGACCGGGTCGTACCTAACCAGGCAACGGTCACGCTGTGGGTGTTGGCGGTCGGTATCTGCCTGGCTTTTGTTTTTGATCTGATATTGAAAATGCTGCGCGGTATCTGCCTTGATATTGCGGGTAAAAAAAGCGATCTCATCATCTCCTCGACCCTGTTTGAGCGCATTATCGGCATGGAGATGAAAGAACGTCCGGCGCGGGTGGGCAGCTTTGCGCAGAATATTCACGAGTTTCAGTCACTGCGCGATTTCCTCTCATCACTTACGCTGACGACGATTATCGATCTGCCCTTCACCCTGCTGCTGCTGATCGTCATCGGGATTATTGGCGGAGCGCTGGCCTGGATCCCGGTCCTGACGCTGCCGATTGCTTTGTTGTGCAGTTGGGCGTTACAAAAACCGGTCAACGCGGCAGTCACTAAAACCATGAGTCTCGCCAGCGAACGCCAGGCATTGCTGATTGAAACCCTGAGCAGTCTGGATGCCATCAAAGTGAATAATGCCCAGAGCGAGCGCCAGTATCAGTGGGAACAAACGCTGGGCAGCCTGAGTCGCCTGGAGTTACGGGTGAAAACGTTGTCCAGCCTGGCGAGCAACCTGACCGGCTGGTTCCAGCAAATCTCCGGGGTGGTGATGATTATCGTCGGGGTGTACATGATTATCGGCGGCAAACTGAGTATGGGGGGACTTATCGCCTGCTACATGCTCAACGGCCGGGCATTAATGCCGCTGGGTCAGTTAACCGGCCTTATCGCCCGCTATCAACAGGCGAAGCTCACCATCAAAAATACCGAGAAAATGATGTCGCTGGCGCAGGAGCGTCGCGCGGATGAAAATCCGCTCAAACGTGAGCAGCTACAGGGCAGCATAGAATTTCGCGATGTCGATTTCAGCTACCCGGAACAACAGAACCTGTCGCTGCAAAAAATCAATCTGACCATTCAGCCAGGGGAACGAATCGGCATCATCGGACGCAGTGGTTCCGGTAAAAGTTCGCTCAGCAAACTGCTGGTCAATCTGTACCAACCCAGCGCCGGTAATATTCTGATCGACGGTATCGATTCTCGTCAGTTGGATGTGAACGATCTGCGCCACAGCATCGGCTACGTGCCGCAGGATATCCAGTTGTTCAATGGCACGCTACGCGACAATTTGCTGTGCGGGGCGCGTTATATCGATGACGAAACCATGCTGCGGGCGGCAGAACTGGCGGGCGTCAACGATTTTGCGCGCTTGCATCCAGACGGCTACAACCTGCAGGTTGGCGAGCGCGGCTCCCGACTTTCCGGCGGGCAGCGGCAGGCGGTGGCGCTTGCACGCGCGCTTTTGCTGGATCCGCCTCTTCTGTTACTGGATGAACCCACCAGCTCGATGGACAACACCAGCGAGGAGAAGATCAAACACGCGCTGCTCCCCTGCATCGCAGGCAAAACGTTATTACTGGTTACGCACCGCGCTTCCATGCTATCGCTGGTTGACCGCCTGATTATTGTCGATAAAGGACGCATCATCGCGGATGGCCCGAAAGCGGTGGTGATGGATGCGTTGAAAAAGGGGCAGATTAATGCATCTCGCTGATTTCCTGGCTCGTGCCAGCCGTGCTATGCAGCACTACTTTCATGGCCGTGATGAAAATCAAACTGACAGTATCAATGAAGTCAGCCAGGCCATTATTGATGACTCCCCGAGAGTGATTCGACTGACGCTGTGGACGATCCTCGCGCTGGTGGTGTTGTCTTTCGTGTGGGCTGGCTTTGCGAAAATCGATGAAGTCACCCGCGGGGAAGGTAAAGCGATCCCTTCATCCAAACTGCAAAAAATCCAGAACCTGGAAGGGGGGATCGTCACCGAGCTGTATGTGCATGAAGGGCAAATCGTTAACGCCGGAACACCGTTACTGCACCTGGATGACACGCGCTTTGCCTCTAACGTCGGCGAAACAGAAGCGGATAAACTCGGCTTGCGTGCAAAGGTTGAACGTCTGACGGCGGAGGTTGAAAACCAGGACTTTGTTATTTCGCCAGAGATTGCCAGCAAAGCGCCGGATGTCGCACGGGGAGAAACCGAACTGTACAACAGCCGCCGGGAGCAGTTTCATAACGAAATATCCGGGCTGGAAGAACAACTGGTGCAGAAAAAACAGGAGCTGCGCGATTTTGAATCTAAGCAAGATCAGTTCAAGCACAGCCTTGGGCTAATACGTCAGGAAATCAAAATGTCCGAGCCGCTGCTCGCCTCGGGCGCCATTTCAAAAGTTGAACTACTGCGTCTGCGTCGTACCGAAGTGGAAACCGCCGGGCAGCTCAATTCTATTAGCCTGTCGCTGCCCAAGGCCGCATCAGAAATTAACGAAATTGAGAATAAAATCGGTGAAAGCCGTGGCCGTTTCCAGAGCGATGCGCTGGCGCAACTCAACGAGGCGCGCACGAACCTGAGCAAGGCACAGGCCAGCGTTAAAGCGCTGGAAGACCGGGTGAACCGGACGATGGTCACCTCACCGGTGCGGGGTATCGTTCAGCAGGTGATGGTGAATACTATCGGCGGCGTCATACAGCCTGGCAGCGATCTGGTAGAAATCGTTCCGCTGGATGACAAGCTGTTAATCGAAGCCAAAATACAGCCGCGCGATATTGCCTTTCTTCATCCGGGCCAGCATGCAATGGTGAAATTTACGGCCTACGATTACACCATCTATGGCGGTCTGCAAGGCGAAGTGGTGCAGATAAGTCCGGACACCGTCACCGATAAACAGGGGCGAAGCTTTTATATTGTTCGCCTGCAAACGGACAAAAACTACCTGGGAACGAAAGAACATCCGATGCTGGTAATCCCCGGCATGATAGCTAGCGTCGATATTCTCACTGGCAAGAAAACGATTCTCAGCTATCTGTTAAAACCGATTATTCGCGCTCGCGCGGAGGCGCTCAGAGAACGTTAATCGCCTGCGCTCCCTTTCATCATGTCAGGGAGCGCATAAATTTATAACGGAGTACAGAAGGAAAGTTTTCCCCGGTTTAATGTGATTTTCCCGTCATTAACCAGTTCCTGTAAAACCTTGTGGATGGCGCTGCGAGAGATATGATTACGGGTCAAAATAAAGGTGTATACGGACGTTTTCTCACGCACCTCAGGTTCCATCGACCAAATATATTTTACGTGTTCAATAATCTGCTCACGAATGGTGCGATGGGACTGCAACGCTTCACGCTGAAAATAGCGTTGCAGGTGATGCGTTAAGATATCAAACGCCTGCTTCCATAAGTTTTTAGCGGTAAACATATGATCTGCATTCTGCACGCTCATCGCCCACATTTCGCAATCGGTATCGCAACGTAAATAGTGCCCGGCGACTTCAGTACGCATTTGCGGCAAACCGAGTATGGCCGGAGCAGAAATACTCACGGTGACTAAGTCATTTTCCACACGATAAACAGAGACGGTCCCTTTCTCCAGAAACAAGATATTTCCATCAACCTTCAGATCAATACGCTGGCGTTTTTTGCGTAACGACAGCCAGGCATTCTCTGACTTCTTCATTTCATCACCCACAAGTACTACAGCATTTTCAATTTCTTTCTGGAACATGGGACTCTCTACCGCAAATTATGGTTTTATCAAAATTCACTTAGCATCAAAATAAATGTCAGCCTTCAAGCAGGCTGACATTTATCCTTTCTCTACATCTACCACCGGCATTCCCTGGTGCCGTGACGCGTTCAGAGACATGATGTTTTCGCGTGGTGGCGTCAGGCAGTATATTGCGCTGTCCATAAAGAATTAATGGCAATCATCTTTGCGGTCACTCTTTCATCTTTCTCTTCTTTGCAGCATAGCCAAAAAGACACAACCAATTGATTTATATTCACTTTATTTCAATTAAAAAGTTATCATTGTTAGTATATTATGATACTAATTTGAAACACTTCGCGATCTTCGTTGTAGGATCGGGTCCATGCTGGTAGCTATTATGGGCTAAGTGGTATCATGACTTACCAACCGCCTGGCGCACCATTAAGAGTAGAGAAACTATGTCTGAGACTGGCAATGTCAGTTATCTGATTGAAAATAGAATCATATTTACGCCAGACACACAATCTCTGGCGCGAGTAGCTCAACCCAATCAGCAGATAAAACTCAAACACTCAGCCTCATTATGTCTTTTATTACTTATTCAGCATCGCGGTCAGGTGGTTTCACAAAATGAACTACTGGAGTTCGGCTGGGGTAAAAATCATCGTCAGGTTAGTTTCAATGCCTTTTATCAAAGCATTCTCTCCCTACGTAAAAGTTTGCAGCAGCTGGATCTGGAACAACCACTGATCACAACAATCCCTCGTAAGGGGCTGATTATTCAGGAGTCGTTTGACATTCAGGCGATTGAGACGCCAGAGAGTATCTCTTCTTCAGGTGAAGAGTCCGTAGCCCCGGATACCGTTACAGAGGAACTGCTGCCTGGGACACCGCGTCAATCTTTGTTCACCACCGCAGAAATAATCATGGCGACGCTGACGCTTATAATTTGCGCGCTGATATTATACCCCTGGCAGGCCAGCGATGATTATTTTTCCGACTATATCAAGGCCAGCAAAACGCCAACTGACTGTCAGTATTATTTTAATAACGATGCCAGTAATTTCTCCCGGCATACGGCGTTTGTCGACAAAAATCCAGGGCTGTGTCAGAGCAATAAATTCATCTATATTACGACCTACCCTGAGTCAAAGAAATTGTCAGTGCTTGTATGTCACTCACCGATGAAAGCCAGGCAAGAAAACGCCTGTCAGTCGGTTTATTACCCCCGGTATGATAGCTAATGAATTTATATCCCCGAACATCCCGCATCCAGACAGGTGTTATCCTGCTGATCTGTTTTGCTGCGCTCATGGTTACTGCCGTCTATCGGTTCAATAAAAACACAGGTGAACTTCATAATCTGACCTGTCGTTCAGCCATCGAAATAGTACGTAATACAAGCTCATTTCGTGGGATTATTGATATTAAAATCGGCGGGAGTAAAGGCATTGTGAATGTTGATGGCATCATCAAAGATGCCAGAAATAATGAGCAAACCGTGCAACGCATGGTCCTGTTTACACAATCCAGCTACGGCTCAAGTCCGGTCTGGATTTCACAGAAAATACAAATATCCAATCGCGAAACGGCCCCCGCCAGCCTTATTCAGGAACTGCTCCCCGACTTTTTCCTGACCAATACCAGCGTATCCAACGTCGATTATTTTGCGCTAAATAGCAAGACGTATCTGATTACCAAAGAAGGGATCCCTTACCTGTACTGCCAGAATTATGCGTTGCCGCAAAATGAATAATAAGTAAGCGTTCTGGCGGCCAAACCTACGGGGGAATGTCCGTGGATGAATTTATCGTTCCCCCCTCCCCAGAATACATTGTCATCGTCTGATTCGCCCCGGAGCGGAACCTGGATCGAGAAGTCATCCTTCCCCGCTTTCCCTGAAAAGCATATCTCCGTTATCATGTGTCTCTTATGTGATAACAACGAAAACAAGAATATCGCAATCCATTGAAAATCAGGGAACTGGACACAACTCCATGAGTACAATCGATAATCTCGACGCCCACACCCCCATGATGCAGCAGTATCTCAAGCTGAAGGCTCAGCACCCGGAAATACTGCTGTTTTACCGCATGGGCGACTTTTACGAACTGTTTTATGACGATGCGAAACGCGCGTCTCAGCTGCTTGATATCTCCCTGACTAAGCGCGGCGCATCCGCAGGCGAGCCCATTCCAATGGCGGGTATTCCCCACCATGCGGTAGAAAACTACCTCGCCAAGCTGGTCAATCAGGGGGAATCCGTCGCTATTTGCGAACAGATTGGCGATCCAGCCACCAGCAAAGGTCCAGTTGAGCGTAAAGTGGTACGTATTGTCACGCCTGGCACCATCAGTGATGAGGCGCTGTTACAGGAGCGCCAGGACAACCTGCTGGCTGCCGTCTGGCAAGACAGTAAAGGCTACGGTTATGCCACGCTGGACATCAGCTCCGGGCGTTTTCGCGTTAGCGAGCCTGCCGACCGCGAGACCATGGCCGCCGAACTGCAGCGTACTAACCCGGCTGAACTGCTGTATGCCGAAGATTTCGCAGAAACCTCACTGATTGAAGGACGTCGCGGCCTGCGCCGTCGTCCGCTGTGGGAATTTGAAATTGATACTGCCCGTCAGCAATTAAACCTGCAGTTTGGCACACGAGACCTGATTGGCTTTGGCGTTGAGAACGCCCCACGCGGGTTATGCGCTGCCGGCTGTCTGCTGCAATATGTGAAAGATACCCAGCGCACCTCGCTGCCGCATATTCGTTCCATCACTATGGAGCGTCAACAGGACAGCATCATTATGGATGCCGCCACGCGCCGCAATCTGGAGATCACCCAGAACCTGGCGGGCGGCGTTGAAAACACATTGGCTTCGGTACTCGACTGCACCGTAACACCGATGGGCAGCCGTATGCTCAAGCGCTGGCTGCATATGCCGGTCCGCGACACCAAAATCCTCACCGAGCGCCAACAGACCATCGGCGCGCTACAGGACACCACCAGCGAATTGCAACCTGTGCTGCGTCAGGTGGGCGATCTGGAACGCATTCTGGCTCGTCTCGCGCTGCGTACCGCGCGCCCGCGCGATCTGGCCCGCATGCGTCACGCTTTCCAGCAACTCCCTGAACTACGTGCGCAACTGGAAAACGTAGACAGCGCCCCGGTGCAGATGCTGCGTGAGAAAATGGGTGAATTTGCGGAGCTGCGTGAACTGCTGGAACGCGCCGTGGTGGAAGCTCCACCGGTGCTGGTACGCGACGGCGGCGTCATCGCGCCTGGCTATAACGAAGAGCTGGACGAGTGGCGAGCGCTGGCTGATGGCGCAACCGACTACCTCGACAGACTGGAGATCCGCGAACGCGAACGCACGGGTCTCGATACGCTGAAAGTCGGATTCAACGCCGTTCACGGATACTACATTCAGATCAGTCGTGGACAGAGCCATCTGGCGCCCATTAATTACGTGCGTCGCCAGACATTGAAAAACGCAGAACGCTACATCATTCCAGAGCTGAAAGAGTATGAAGATAAAGTTCTGACTTCCAAAGGTAAGGCGCTGGCACTGGAAAAACAGCTATACGACGAGCTGTTCGATATGCTGCTGCCGCATCTGGCTGATTTACAACAGAGCGCCAGCGCGCTGGCGGAACTGGACGTCCTGGTCAACCTGGCAGAACGTGCTTATACGTTGAATTACACCTGTCCGACCTTTACCGATAAACCTGGTATTCGTATTACCGAGGGGCGTCATCCGGTGGTGGAGCAGGTACTGACAGAGCCGTTTATCGCCAACCCGCTCAACCTATCCCCACAGCGCCGGATGCTGATCATTACCGGGCCGAACATGGGGGGTAAAAGTACCTATATGCGCCAGACCGCGTTGATTGCGCTACTGGCTTATATCGGCAGCTATGTTCCGGCACAAAAAGTCGAGATAGGGCCTATCGACCGTATCTTTACTCGCGTAGGTGCGGCGGATGATCTGGCATCCGGTCGTTCCACCTTCATGGTTGAGATGACCGAAACCGCCAATATTCTGCATAATGCTACCGAGAACAGCCTGGTGCTGATGGATGAGATTGGACGCGGCACTTCAACCTACGACGGCCTGTCGCTGGCATGGGCGTGTGCAGAAAACCTGGCTAATAAAATCAAAGCATTAACATTGTTCGCGACCCACTACTTCGAACTGACTCAGTTACCGGAGAAGATGGAAGGCGTCGCGAATGTACATCTGGACGCGTTAGAGCATGGCGATACCATCGCCTTTATGCACAGCGTACAGGATGGTGCGGCGAGCAAAAGCTATGGCCTGGCGGTAGCAGCCCTGGCTGGTGTGCCGAAAGAGGTGATCAAACGCGCGCGGCAAAAACTGCGTGAACTTGAAAGCATCGCGCCGAATGTTGCCGCAACCCAGGTCGATGGAACGCAGATGTCGCTGCTGTCGGTTGCGGAAGAAACGTCACCCGCCGTTGAAGCGCTGGAAAACCTCGATCCGGATTCACTCACGCCTCGCCAGGCGCTGGAGTGGATCTACCGGTTGAAGAGTCTGGTGTAAAAATTATATCCCAGTAGGCAATTTTTGCCTGCTGGGATATCGCATCCTATTTTTTATTTAATACAGGAGAGTATAATAAATTCAGTCCACCACCGTAATTATTCAAGGTATTTATGAAAAGGATATTTTTATTTATAACATTAATTTTTCAACTTTCAATTACCTGCTATGCAAAATCGTCTCCTTCGCTTGATGATCTTATTCAAGCGGAAGAGCGCTATTCCCAAACCAAACAGGAAAACCTAAAAAATATTATCGAAAAAGCACAAAGTGGTGATACCAAATCGCAGCTTATGCTAGGTATTGCATACAAAGAGGGTATCAACGGAATTATTAATCGCGACAAAGCATTTTATTGGTTTAATCTGGCCGCCGAACAGAACAACAGTGATGCACAATTTTATTTGGGCACGTTATACCATAATGGCGACAATGAAACACCACCGGATTATGGCAAAGCCATAAGTTGGTATGAAAAGGCCGCAAATCAAGGCCAACTTCAGGCTCAGGTTAACTGCGCTAACATCTATCAGTTTGGCCCCGAAGCGTTTCGCAATATTGATAAAGCAACGTTCTGGCTAACAAAAGCAGCAGAACAAAACGATCCCATCGCCCATGCTAACCTGGGAATTATTGCTGCCGATAATAAGAATTTTAAACTGGCGGCATATCATCTTAAGTTTGCCGCTGAGAAAGGTTACCGTATAGGTCAATATAATTATGGTACGCTTTTCTTATCAGATGATCGCTTCAAAAAAGATCTCCCTCAGGCAAAAATTTGGCTTGAAAAAGCAGCTCAGCAAAATCTTCCGGAAGCCCAGATTTCATTAGGTAGGTTCTATGCCTGGGGATTCGATGAAAAGGGTATTGATAAAGAAAAAGCGATGTTCTGGTTAAATAAAGCAAAAGATGCAAATGCCATAACTGAAAAGGAAATCGACGATATTCTTGCTAAAAAAAACAATTGATATCCCCCTGATAGCATGATGCTATTGGGGAAACATATACTATTTCGTCAGTAAGTAATAATTCTGAACAATCTCACCGGAAACTTCCGCTGGGAAAGATATCTGAATACTGTCAGGTTCACCTCCTCAGCGTTGCGCCATCGGCGTACAACTCTGGAGAATGACGCCAGAAATAGAATCTTTGCTATATTGCCTTACCGCATAGCTTGGCGGTTCATTGACGGTAATATCTGTATAATCAGCGTACGTAACGCGTTGTTCCCGGAAAAGTTCACGCACAGTATTTGCCATTTCAGGATTTCCAGGAAAATCGACCCGCAGGGTTGAAAGATCGAGCTCAGTACGTATTTTTCGCTGCTCTTCTTGAATGTTTCCTTCTACCGAAACAGACACATACATATAGGGTTTTGCTGCATTAACGAGTAAATAGGTTATCTCGCTATTATAATAGAGATGATTAAATTTCCGACCAGTTACCGTCATTACAGACATAATCTGGATCGGAATTGTGCCATCGCCACTCTTAACGTCCATGTGGGCCTGACATTTAATAACGGAGCCGACGGACTCGCTATTATAGATTTGCATAATTTGTTCATGTGATGCGCTTTGCGCGCCAGAACTTATTCCCAGCAAAAATAATAAAACGACCCGCCGGTAGAATGACATATTTTTGATGATGTCCTTGCTGTCATGTTGCAAAAAAGAATTTAAGCAATTATAGGCCGGGTAAGGCGAAGCCGTACCCGGCATTTTTGATTAGCGCTTATCTTCCGCCAGCAGCGGCGGGATACTCGGCACCATTGGCGCGTCGTCGATATCTTTCTGCGTCATGCGAAACGCTTGCGGGTAATGCTCGCGGCTGGTACGGCGCAACGGCTCGGTATTGCGCCAGGTGTACAGACAGTGCTGACACTGATATACGGTCCAGACACCTTTGACCGGCGAGTTCGCCATCACTTCAATATGTTCATCGGCACAACGTGGACAAATCATCTGCTACTCCTTATTTACGGTTGGCCAGCATGGCGGTCAGCTTTTCAGCCCAGGCTTTTGTTTCCGGTAAATCGCATACCGGTTGGCTGTAATGACCTCGATTATCCGGTGCAACCGGTGTCGTGGCATCGATGATGAGCTTGTCAGTAATCCCCGCCGGACTGGAACCCGGATCAAGTTCCAGCACCGACATATTCGGCAGTTGCACCAGATCGCCCGCCGGATTGACCTTCGAAGAGAGCGCCCACATCACCTGCGGCAGGTTGAACGGGTCAACGTCTTCATCAACCATGATCACCATCTTCACGTAACCCAGGCCGTGCGGCGTGGTCATCGCACGCAGACCCACCGCGCGGGCAAAACCACCGTAGCGTTTTTTGGTGGAGATAATCGCCAGCAATCCGTGGGTGTACATGGCATTCACCGCCTGCACTTCCGGGAATTCGGCTTTCAGCTGTTGATAAAGCGGTACGCAGGTCGCCGGGCCCATCAGGTAGTCGATTTCGGTCCACGGCATACCGAGATAGAGTGATTCAAAAATCGGTTTGCTGCGATAAGAGACTTTATCGATACGCACCACGGTCATATTGCGTCCACCGGAATAGTGGCCGGTGAACTCGCCGAACGGACCTTCGATTTCGCGTTTACGGCTTTCAATGACCCCTTCGAGGATCACTTCAGAGCCCCACGGCACGTCAAAACCGGTCAGCGGCGCGGTAGCGATCGGATACGGACTTTCACGCAGCGCCCCCGCCATCTCGTATTCAGACTGATCGTATTTCAGCGGCGTGGCCCCCATCAAAGTGATGATGGGATCATTACCCAACGTGATGGCAATCGGCAGATCTTCACCGCGCTCTTCCGCTTTATGCAGGTGCAACGCGATATCATGCATCGGCACCGGTTGCAGGCCAAGCTTGCGTTTGCCCTTCACTTCCATACGGTAGATGCCGACGTTCTGCTTGCCGAAGTTGTCCCGATCCAGCGGATCGCGCGACACCACGCAGGCTTTATCCAGGTAGAAACCGCCGTCGCCATCGTTCAGGCGAAACAGCGGCAGAATGTCGAAAAGATTAATGTCTTCGCCGTCGACGGTATTTTCAGCCCATGCCGGGTTCGCACGGCGTTCAGGGGCAACCGGAAATTTATCCCAGCGACGGATAAACTCATCAATCTGTTTTTTCACCGGGGTATTTGGCGGCAGACCTAAAGAGATGGCGTGATTCTGCCATGAACCGATGGTGTTCATCGCCACGCGGGCATCAGTAAAACCGCGAATATTGTCAAACCACAGCGCAGGCGCGCCATCACCAATACGCCCGGTCGCGTTGGCCGCCGCCGCCAGATCCGGCTCGGCGTTAACTTCCTCACTGATTTTCAGCAATTGTCCCTGGTCGTCCAGCGCCTGCAAAAAGCTGCGCAAATCATCAAATGCCATTATTCGTTCTCCTGTGCAAAATTCTGCGCCTGTCGTAATCCCTGCCAACGACGGGCGTTAGGGTGTTCAAGCCCAAACTGGTCGAGCACGCGCGCGACAATGTGCTGCGTGATGTCATCAACGGTTTGCGGATGGTTGTAAAACGCGGGCATTGGCGGGACCATCGTCACGCCCATGCGAGAAAGCGCGAGCATGTTTTCCAGATGAATAGTGCTGAGCGGCATTTCACGCGGAACCAGCACCAGTTTGCGCCCTTCTTTCAGCACTACATCAGCGGCGCGCCCCACCAGCCCTTCCGCGTAACCTGCGCGAATACCGGCCAGCGTTTTCATGCTGCAGGGGATAATGATCATGCCGTCAGTACGAAACGATCCGGAGGAGATGGTCGCGGCCTGGTCCGCCGGGTTGTGGCAATAGTCTGCCAGTGCGGATACATCGCGGACGCTGTACGGCGTTTCCAGCTCAATGGTCGTTTTGGCCCACTTTGACAGCACCAGATGGGTTTCCACCCCCGGCATTTCCCGCAGCGCCTGCAGTAGCGACACACCGAGCGGCGCGCCGGTAGCCCCCGTCATTCCTACGATCAGTCTCATTCAACCCCTCAATTTGTTCGTGTACGAACGTTTTGATTAAAATACTCCCACAATTCATTGTGGGCAAGGCCACCGCGCACGGATCGCTAAAACAGCAATGATTAAAAAAGGAGGCGTAACCCGTTATGATAGAGACTGACAGCAATCCCGGAGCTCTCATGCCGTTACGAAATAAAGCGTTTCACCTTTTACGTCAGCTTTTTCAGCAGCATACGGCTCGCTGGCAACATGAGTTACCAGAGCTAACCAAACCGCAGTACGCGGTAATGCGTGCTATTGCCGAACAGCCCGGTATTGAACAGGTCGCCCTGACCGAGGCGGCGGTCTGTACCAAAGCAACGCTTGCAGAAATGCTGAGCCGGATGGAAAAGCGTGGACTGGTCAGAAGGGAACACGACCCCGCGGATAAGCGTCGACGGTTTGTTTATTTGACTGCGCAAGGAGAAGCATTATTGGTCAGCGCAACCCCGCAGGGAGATCGCGTGGATGATGAGTTTCTGGGCAGACTTAGCGAGGAAGAACGCGAACAGTTCACTCGTCTGGTGCGCAAAATGATGGAATGACCCGCCGGGCAATATTCTACTCAAAGAAAAAGGCCAGTCTCGAT
>NZ_SZXG01000032.1:225905-442367 GCF_005281305.1 Citrobacter sp. wls706
CCAGTCTCGATGAGACTGGCCTTTCTTGATGGAACTTGTGCTTACTCGCGGAACAGCGCTTCGATATTCAGCCCCTGAGTCTGCAGAATTTCACGCAGACGACGCAGGCCTTCAACCTGAATCTGACGAACACGTTCACGCGTGAGACCAATTTCGCGGCCCACATCTTCCAGTGTTGCAGCTTCATACCCCAGCAGACCGAAACGACGTGCCAGCACTTCACGCTGTTTGGCGTTCAGTTCGAACAGCCATTTGACGATACTCTGTTTCATATCATCGTCTTGCGTGGTGTCTTCCGGACCGTTTTCTTTTTCATCGGCCAGGATGTCCAGCAACGCTTTTTCGGAATCGCCACCCAGCGGGGTGTCTACCGAGGTAATGCGCTCATTGAGTCGGAGCATACGGCTGACGTCATCAACCGGTTTATCCAGTTGTTCAGCAATCTCTTCTGCGCTCGGTTCGTGGTCCAGTTTATGCGACAACTCACGCGCGGTACGCAGATAGACGTTCAGCTCTTTTACAATGTGAATCGGCAGTCGGATCGTACGGGTTTGGTTCATAATCGCCCGTTCGATCGTCTGATCGTATCCACCACGTTGCGTATGTTGAGAAGCGGAACCCGCGTTCCGGGTCAAACTTCTCGACTGCACGGATAAGTCCCAGATTGCCCTCTTCAATCAGATCCAGCAATGCCAGACCACGATTGCCATAACGGCGAGCAATTTTCACCACCAGACGCAGGTTACTTTCAATCATGCGGCGGCGAGAGGCGACATCTCCACGCAGTGCGCGACGCGCAAAATAAACTTCTTCTTCGGCTGTTAACAGTGGTGAATAACCAATCTCACCAAGGTAAAGCTGAGTCGCGTCCAACACACGCTGTGTGGCCCCCTGCGATAACAGCTCTTCTTCAGCCAGGTCGTTATCACTGGGTTCCTCTTCACTCAAGGCTTTCTCATCAAAAGCCTCTACTCCGTTCTCATCAAATTCCGCATCTTCATTTAAATCATGAACTTTCAGCGTATTCTGACTCATAAAGGTGGCTCCTACCCGTGATCCCTAACGGAACTAGCAAGTGAAAGCCTGGTTCCGCCGAATTATCGCTGCGGCAAGTAACGCAGCGGGTTTACGGATTTCCCCTTGTAACGAATTTCAAAATGCAAGCGTGTTGAACTGGTTCCGGTACTACCCATGGTAGCTATTTTCTGCCCCGCCTTGATTTCTTGTTGTTCCCGGACCAGCATTGTATCGTTATGGGCGTAGGCGCTCAGGTAATCATCGTTATGTTTGATGATAATAAGATTACCGTAACCACGCAGCGCGTTACCGGCATAAACGACGCGTCCATCTGCGGTCGCGACAATAGCCTGTCCTTTGCTGCCTGCAATGTCGATCCCTTTATTGCCACCTTCGGTAGCCGCAAAGTTTTCGATCACTTTGCCGTCAGTTGGCCAGCGCCAGGTAGAGATTGGCGCGCTGGTCGACGTTGAGCTTGCAGTTGTTTCGGTTGTGCTAACTGCTGGAGCCGTTACTGGCGCTGTGACAACTGTCCCAGCAGGCTTGTTGTTCGGCAACATTTTGTTAGCACTTTGTTCACCTGAATCCTCAGAATACGTAATTGTTGGTTTCGAAGCAACAGCAACGGTGGAATTTTGTGCAGGGTTGGTCACAACTCCTTGCTGTGCTGCATCCGCCTGGGTGATGGCATTCCCACCGGTAATCGGTGTACCCGAGGCGTTGCCCACTTGCAGAGTTTGGCCGACATTCAGGCTATACGGGGCCGGAACGTTATTGCGCTGTGCGAGGTCACGGAAATCGTTCCCGGTAATCCAGGCGATATAGAAAAGCGTGTCGCCTTTCTTGACAGTATAGGTGCTGCCGCCCGTGTAGCTACCTTTCGGAATATTCCCATACTTACGGTTGTACACGATACGACCGTTTTCCATCTGTACAGGCTGTTCTGCAACAGGTTGAATTTGCGTTGGTTGCGTAGTCGGACTCTGCACCGGTTGGATCTGTGGCGTCTGTTGTACTGTCGACGTCGAGCCCATTTTTGGCGGAGGCGTAATCAGCATGCCGGAACTGGTGTTCGTGGATGCACCGCCGTCAACCGAGCTGACCGGCGCTGGTGGATTCGAGGTGTTTGAACAACCTGCCAGCCATAATGAAACCAGTGACAATGCCGCAATACGGCGAATGGTAAATTTGTGGCTTCCCGCGCTCATTTATCCCCCAGGAAAATTTGGTTAAAACCCGTAACGTAATCACCGTGTAAAAGCATCGACACGATACGCTGACTAATTCCAGAATATCCAGGAAAACTCCAGGTATTCAGAGCCAGTGTCTACGCAAGCTCCCCTTTAACTAAGGGAACAAAACGTACGGCCTCCACGGTATCAATAATAAATTCGCCTCCCCGACGACGCACCCGCTTCAGGAACTGGTGCTCATCGCCCACGGGTAAGACGAGAATGCCGCCTTCATCCAACTGCATCATCAGTGCAGTTGGGATCTCAGGCGGCGCTGCCGTTACAATGATAGCGTCAAACGGGGCCCGCGCTTGCCAGCCCAGCCATCCATCACCGTGACGGGTAGAAACATTGTGTAAATCAAGCTGTTTCAGGCGACGACGCGCCTGCCATTGCAGGCCTTTAATGCGCTCAACGGAGCATACATGATGCACCAGATGCGCCAGAATCGCCGTCTGGTAGCCTGAGCCCGTGCCAATTTCCAGCACCCGCGATTGCGGCGTTAACTCAAGCAGCTCAGTCATACGTGCAACCATATAAGGCTGCGAAATCGTCTGCCCCTGACCAATCGGCAAGGCAATATTGTCCCAGGCCTTATGTTCAAACGCCTCATCAATGAATTTCTCACGCGGCACGGCAGCGAGAGCATCGAGGACTTGCTCATCTCTGATGCCCTGAGCACGTAATTGTTCAAGAAGAGTATGTACGCGTCTGCTTACCATTGCGTGCCGACTCCCACGCTGTCCAACCAACTCGAAACCACCTCATGCGCACCGTAGGCGGTTAAATCGACATGCAGCGGCGTGATGGAAACATAGCCTTCATCGACGGCGGCAAAATCTGTATCTGGCCCGGCGTCGCATTTTTCCCCCGGCGGCCCAATCCAGTACAACGTATTCCCGCGTGGATCCTGCTGTGGGATAACCTGATCCGCCGGATGGCGACTGCCGCAGCGGGTGACGCGAATACCTTTAATCTGATCCAGCGGTATATCCGGAACGTTGATATTCAAAATACGCCCGGTGCGCAGCGGTTCACGACTCAGCGCCCGTAATATACGACAGGTTACTGCCGCGGCAGTATCGTAGTGCTTATGGCCATCAAGCGAGACAGCCAGCGCAGGGAACCCAAGGTGACGACCTTCCATTGCCGCCGCAACGGTACCGGAATAGATGACATCATCCCCGAGATTAGGACCTGCGTTAATACCAGAAACGACAATGTCCGGACGCGGACGCATTAATGCGTTCACGCCCAGATAGACGCAGTCGGTGGGCGTACCCATTTGTACGGCGATATCGCCGTTATCATAGGTAAACGTGCGAAGTGAAGATTCCAGCGTCAGCGAGTTAGACGCGCCACTGCGGTTACGATCCGGGGCAACCACCTGTACATCAGCAAACTCACGCAGCGCTTTCGCCAGCGTTTGTATACCGGGTGCATGGACCCCATCATCGTTACTCAGCAATATACGCATAATCACCCATTGTGTTAATAAGTTCCCTTACTACACTGGTGGCGAAGCTACCTGCCGGTAGCCAGAAGCGTAACTCAACGGTTACGTCATCCCACCAGTTCCAGCTTAATTGTTGTGGATACAGCAACATAGCGCGTCGCGATGCCTCGACTTTCTCGCGCAATAACAGGGACTGCAGCACGGTTTCATCCGCAACAGCGCCTTCTTCAAACGCCAGCGCGTCGCGCTGAGTTCCCCACTCACCGCTACCCGGTAATGCCGCTGTAATCATCAATTCTTTATCATCGACGCGACGCTGTAATTCAGTCTGTTCTTCCTGCGTGGCGACAAACCAGCTTCCGCGTCCCGACAATTGTAGCGCATCGCCGTCAACAACTTGATTAAAGTCTGTTTTTTTCAAGCGTTCACTGACGATCTGATTAAACAACGCGCTACGGGCCGCCGACAACCAAAAACTGCGTTTATTGCGATCGCGCACCGGCGCATCACTTTGCGCCCAGCGCAGTGCCCCTTGCAGGTTGCTGCCGCCGATCCCAAAACGTTGAGCGCCAAAATAGTTCGGTACGCCGCGCTCGCTAATCGCCTGTAAACGCGCTTCAACGTCATTTCGCTCGCTCACTTCACGCAGCACCAGCGTAAATTCGTTGCCTTTCAGCGCCCCTAAACGCAGCTTACGCTTGTGGCGCGCGTACTCCAGCACTTTACAGCCTTCGAGCTCAAATTTGCTTAAATCAGGCATTACATTGCCCGGTACGCGTGCGCACAGCCACTGTTCGGTGACCGCATGCTTATCTTTTTGCCCGGCAAAGCTCACTTCACGGGCGTGAATTTTCAGGAACTTCGCCAGCGCGTCAGCGACAAAACGGGTATTACAGCCGTTTTTCAGGATACGCACCAAAATGTGCTCGCCTTCGCCATCCGGTTCGAAACCTAAATCTTCGACGACGACAAAGTCTTCCGGATTCGCTTTCAGGACACCATGGCCAAGTGGTTTACCATGAAGATATGTCAGATTTTCAAACGCAGTCATTTCGTTGCCTTAATGAGTAACGCCACCGCTTCACAGGCAATCCCTTCCCCACGCCCGGTGAAACCGAGTTTTTCCGTGGTGGTCGCTTTCACGTTAACATCATCCATATGGCAGCCGAGATCTTCGGCAATAAATACACGCATTTGCGGAATGTGCGGCAGCATCTTCGGTGCCTGAGCAATAATCGTCACATCCACATTACCAAGCGTATAGCCTTTAGCCTGAATACGCCGCCAGGCTTCACGCAATAATTCGCGGCTATCTGCACCTTTAAAGGACGGGTCGGTATCCGGGAAGAGTTTACCGATGTCACCCAGAGCCGCCGCGCCCAGCAAGGCATCGGTTAGCGCATGTAACGCCACATCACCATCAGAATGCGCCAGCAGTCCTTTTTCATACGGGATGCGCACGCCACCAATGATAATTGGGCCAACGCCGCCAAAAGCGTGTACGTCAAAACCGTGTCCGATTCGCATTATGCATTCTCCTGATGAATTGTTCGGGACAGATAAAATTCCGCCAGCGCCAGGTCTTCCGGGCGGGTGACTTTGATGTTGTCAGCGCGTCCTTCGACCAGTTGCGGATGAAAGCCGCAATATTCCAGCGCCGAGGCTTCGTCCGTAATGGTTGCGCCTTCGTTGAGCGCACGGGTCAGGCAGTCGTGCAACAGTTCGCGAGGGAAAAACTGCGGCGTTAACGCATGCCATAAGTCGGTACGATCGACCGTATGGGCAATGTCTGTACGGCCCGGTTCAGCGCGTTTCATCGTATCGCGTACGGGTGCGGCCAGGATCCCGCCAGTGCGGCTGGTTTCACTGATTGCCAGCAAATGCGCCAAATCATCCTGATGCAGACACGGCCGCGCGGCGTCATGCACCAGTACCCAACGGGCATCTCCTGCGGCTTGCAAACCGGCAAGGACAGAATCGGCACGTTCATTGCCGCCATCCACTACGGTAATTTGCGGATGCGCGGCAAGTGGAAGTTGGGCAAAGCGGCTGTCGCCTGGGCTGATAGCGATGACGACTCGCGTCACCCGGGGATGGGCCAGTAGCGCATCAACCGAGTGTTCAAGAATGGTTTTATTGCCAATTGAGAGGTACTGCTTAGGACACTCTGTTTGCATTCGGCGGCCAAATCCGGCAGCCGGCACCACGGCGCAAACGTCCAATAAAGTGGCTGCCATGTTAGATCCCTGGACGGTTTATCGATTATTTTGCCCTGCAGTCTGGGCGCGTTTAGACGCGTCAGGCACCAGACGATAAAAGGTTTCGCCCGGCTTAGTCATGCTGAGTTCGTTGCGCGCGCGCTCCTCAATAGCCTCTTGTCCGCCATTGAGATCGTCAATTTCGGCAAAGAGCTGATCGTTACGCGCTTTAAGTTTCGCGTTTGTAGCCTGCTGCGCAGCAACATCATCGTTGACGCGACTATAGTCATGTATGCCGTTCTTACCGAACCACAGCGAATACTGTAGCCAGACTAATAAAGCCAGCAACAGCAGCGTAAGTTTACCCATCCTGCCCCCTGAAAAACGGCATTAACATCCCATAACTTCCGTAGACGACTTTACATCAACGGACGGGAATGCCGCGACAACGCGGGCAAATGTACCACATTTGCCCGTTGTTACGTATACCCTGTGTAAGGAGAACATAATCTCATTGTTGGTTACGGTTTGAATTATGACCAGACAGTGAACGACATCGGCGATCGTTTAAAACGGACTTAGCCTAGCCCAAAAGCCAAAAGAATAGGGCGCTAAACATTCCACCCACCACCAGCAGGGTGCTGGTAATGCTCAGCAGCAGCTTTCCCTTTAATAGCGAGTGCAGGGCAATACCCGCCACAATCGCCACGGGCAGCAACGCGAGGAAGAAAGGCCAGGTATAAAGGAAGAAAAACAGTGTGTTAGGGCCATACATCAGACATGGGAACCCCAGCGCCAGCAGCCACGCTACAAAACCGACCACGGCCCCTGGTAGGGACCAGGTGGTTTCGTCGGCGGCGGCGAAGGTCTCTGACTCTGTGATAGTAATGTTATGGCTGTTACGCATATCTAATCCTGTGACCGTGACTGACCGGGCATGCAAGCTCGGGTGTCTCAGGATCTGATAATATCTTCCTGCCTCAGCAGGTCTAATAATTGGGGAACCAAATTTGTTACCAATTGTTCACCATCAAGATGAATCTCTGGCGATTCAGGCGCTTCGTATACCGAATCAATTCCGGTGAAATTGCGCAACTCCCCCGACCGGGCTTTTTTATACAGCCCTTTTGGATCGCGCGCTTCGCACGTTGCTAATGGCGTATCGACAAAAACCTCAATAAAACGCCCTGCGCCAAGGCGCTCACGGACCATTTTTCGCTCGGCGCGATGCGGAGAGATAAACGCGGTCAACACCACCAGACCGGCATCCACCATCAGGTTCGCCACCTCGCCAACGCGCCGGATATTCTCCTTACGGTCAGCATCGCTAAACCCCAAATCGCTACACAGGCCGTGACGCACGTTATCGCCATCCAGCAGATAAGTGCTGACGCCCAGCTTGTGCAACGCTTCTTCCAGCGCTCCCGCTACCGTAGATTTACCGGAGCCAGACAGTCCGGTAAACCACAGCACAACACCACGGTGACCGTGGCGTTGCTCCCGCTGTTGCGGTGTAACAGGATGGGCATGCCAGACGACGTTTTCGTCATGCAGCGCCATTATTTGCCTCCCAGCAGATCGCGCGCACCCCAGTGTGGGAAGTGGCGACGCACCAGCGCATTCAGCTCCAGTTCAAACGCGCTGAACTGAGAAGCGGCGGCCTGCTCCTGAATGATAGGCTCGCGCACCAGCCCCGCGCCGACAGTGACGTTAGTCAGGCGGTCAATGATAATCAACCCACCCGTAACCGGGTTCTGCTGATAGGTATCCAACACCAGCGGTTCATCAAACGTCAGATTAACCAGACCAATGCCGTTCAGCGGTAACGCGTCGACCTCACGCTGGGTCAGGTTATTAATATCGACCTGATACTGCACGGTATCCACGCGTGCACGGGTCTTCTTGCCGGCAACTTTGATGTCGTAGCTCTGCCCCGGCGACAGCGGCTGTTCCGCCATCCACACCACATCAACGGCAGCGCTTTGTACCGCTGGCAACGCTTCACCAGCATCCAGCAGCAGATCGCCCCGGCTGATGTCGATCTCATCTTTCAGCACCAGGGTGATCGCTTCACCTGCATGCGCTTGCTGTAAATCACCATCAAAGGTAACGATCCGCGCCACGCTCGACTCAACGCCGGACGGTAACACCTTGACGCGTTGCCCTACCTGCACGCTACCGGAGGCCAGCGTTCCGGCATAACCACGAAAATCCAGATTTGGTCGGTTCACATACTGCACCGGGAAACGCATCGGCTGGGTATCGACAATGCGCTGGATCTCAACGGTTTCCAGCACTTCGAGCAGTGTCGGGCCGCTGTACCATGGCATGCTGACGCTTTGCGAAGCCACATTATCGCCTTCCAGCGCAGAGAGCGGCACAAAGCGGATATCCAGGTTGCCCGGCAGTTGTTCAGCAAACGTGAGATAGTCTTCGCGGATGCGGTTAAATGTCTCTTCGCTAAAGCTCACCAGATCCATTTTGTTGATCGCTACCACCAAGTGCTTGATCCCAAGCAGCGTGGAGATAAAGCTGTGACGACGGGTCTGATCCAGCACGCCTTTACGCGCATCGATCAACAGGATCGCCAGGTCGCAGGTCGACGCACCGGTCGCCATATTGCGGGTGTACTGTTCGTGTCCAGGGGTATCCGCAATAATAAATTTGCGCTTCTCGGTGGAGAAATAACGATAAGCCACGTCGATGGTGATGCCCTGCTCACGCTCGGCCTGCAAGCCGTCAACCAATAGCGCCAGATCGAGCTTTTCGCCCTGGGTGCCGTGGCGTTTACTGTCGTTATGCAGCGATGAGAGCTGATCTTCATAGATCTGCCGGGTATCATGCAGCAGGCGACCAATCAGGGTACTTTTCCCGTCATCCACGCTACCGCAGGTTAAAAAACGCAGCAGACTTTTGTGTTGCTGGGCAACCATCCAGGCTTCAACGCCGCCTTCATTAGCAATTTGTTGTGCAAGTGTCGTATTCATGGCGGCTCCTTAGAAATACCCCTGACGTTTCTTCAGCTCCATGGAGCCCGCCTGGTCGCGGTCAATCACGCGGCCCTGACGTTCACTGGTGGTTGAGACCAGCATCTCTTCAATAATCTCCGGCAGCGTCTGCGCGTTAGACTCCACCGCGCCGGTCAGCGGCCAGCAGCCAAGCGTGCGGAAACGCACCATGCGCTTTTTAATCACTTCGCCGGGTTGCAGATCGATTCTGTCGTCATCAATCATCATCAGCATACCATCGCGCTCCAGCACCGGACGCTCAGCCGCCAGGTACAGCGGTACGATGTCGATATTTTCCAACCAGATGTACTGCCAGATATCCTGTTCGGTCCAGTTAGAGAGCGGGAATACGCGAATGCTTTCGCCTTTGTTAATTTGTCCGTTGTAGTTGTGCCACAGTTCCGGACGCTGATTTTTCGGGTCCCAACGATGGAAGCGATCGCGGAAGGAGTAAATGCGCTCTTTGGCGCGCGATTTCTCCTCATCACGGCGTGCGCCGCCGAACGCGGCGTCAAAACCGTATTTGTTCAGCGCCTGCTTCAGCCCTTCGGTTTTCATAATATCGGTATGCTTGGCGCTGCCGTGAACAAACGGGTTGATGCCCATCGCCACCCCTTCCGGGTTTTTATGCACCAGCAGTTCGCAGCCGTAGGCTTTCGCCGTGCGGTCACGAAATTCATACATCTCGCTAAATTTCCAACCGGTATCAACGTGCAGCAAGGGGAACGGCAGCGTACCCGGATAAAACGCTTTGCGCGCCAGATGCAGCATTACGCTGGAATCTTTGCCGATGGAATACATCATCACCGGATTAGAAAACTCGGCGGCCACCTCACGAATGATATGGATGCTTTCCGCTTCCAGTTGCCGCAGGTGGGTAAGTCGTTTTTGATCCATAACCGTTCCTATGTAATGCCGTTATTTTGCTAGCGATGCTCAGATAACCTGACTATAGGGAGGGCAAGGAGGCGAATGAAATTACGAATTGGAATGAGTAGTTCCTCAAAGGAATAACGATCTGGAAAAGCAAATATCAAAAAGTGCTTAAGCCACCGGATTTCGGGCATTTAGGAGCAAATGAAATTGTTTTACCTCGATCACGGTTTCATACTAGCGGCTAAAAATTTCTGCTTGGTATTTAAGGACTCACTATGTTTTCCGCATTGCGCCACCTGACTACCGCCCTAGCGCTCGGCGCGTGCTTTATCCTTCCCGCACAGGCAACATCTTCGAAGCCCGGAGATATCGCAAATACCCAGGCACGCTACATCGCCACATTCTTCCCAGGCCGGGTGACGGGTTCTCCGGCAGAAATGTTATCTGCTGATTATATACGTCAGCAATTTCAGCAGATGGGCTATAGCAGCGATATTCGGACGTTTAACAGCCGCTATATTTATACCGCCAAAGATAATCGTAAAAACTGGCATAACGTAACGGGCAGCACCGTCATTGCAGCCCATGAAGGCAAGGTGCCACAGCAGATTCTTATCATGGCGCACCTCGACACCTACGCCGCACAAAGTGACGCCGATTCCGATGCCAATCTGGGTGGATTAACCCTGCAGGGTATCGACGACAACGCCGCAGGGGTGGGCGTGATGCTGGAGCTGGCTGAACGGCTCAAAAATGTGCCGACGCAGTACGGTATTCGCTTTATCGCCACCAGCGGTGAAGAGGAAGGCAAACTGGGCGCAGAGAACATCCTGAAGCGAATGAGCGCCGCCGAGAAGAAAAATACGCTGCTGGTTATCAACCTCGATAATCTGATCGTTGGCGATAAGCTCTATTTCAACAGCGGGAAAAGAACCCCGGAAGCCGTACGAAAACTGACGCGCGACCGGGCGCTGGCCATCGCGCGCAGCCGCGGTATTGTCGCCAGCACCAACCCCGGGCTGAACAAAGACTATCCAAAAGGTACCGGCTGCTGTAACGACGCAGAGGTGTTCGATAACGCGGGAATTGCCGTCCTGTCCGTTGAAGCGACCAACTGGAGCCTGGGCAAGAAAGATGGCTATCAACAACGCGCCAAAAGCCCCTCGTTCCCCGACGGCAACAGTTGGCACGATGTACGGCTGGACAACCAACAGCATATCGATAAAGCGTTACCGGGCCGGATTGAGCACCGCAGCCGCGACGTGGTACGCATTATGCTGCCGCTGGTAAAAGAGCTGGCGAAGGCAGGGTAATCCTGAAGAAAAAGAGCCTCGGTAATGCATAACGCTTACCGAGGCTCATATTACCCTTCGTGCAACCCACACTCACGCTTCAGGCCAAAGAAGCGTGTCTCCTCTTCCGCCATACCGGGTTCCCATTTGCGGGTGGTGTGCGTATCACCCACCGACAGATAGCCCTGATCCCACAGCGGATGGTATTTCAGACCGTGCTTCTGCAAATACTGGTAAACCGTGCGGTTATCCCAGTCGATGATCGGCAGCACTTTAAACACGCCGCGCTGGATAGCCAGCACCGGCAAATGCGCACGACTGCCTGACTGCTCGCGGCGCAGACCCGCGAACCAGGTTTGCGCGTTAATCTCTTTTAGCGCCCGGTTCATCGGCTCAACTTTGTTGATGTCATTGTATTTTTCAATACCCTCAACGCCCTGCTCCCACAGTTTGCCATAGCGTGCTTCCTGCCAGGCTGCGCTCTCTTTGGCGCGGTAAACCTTGAGATTTAGCTTGAGCTTGTCCGTTAACTCATCGATAAACTGGTAGGTTTCCGGGAACAGATAGCCAGTATCGGTCAGAATTACCGGGATATCCGGGCGGATCTGATTGACCAGATGCAGACTTACTGCGGCCTGAATACCAAAGCTGGAAGAAAGCACATATTCTCCCGGCAAATTCTCCAGTGCCCACGCCACGCGGCCTTCGGCATCCAGCTTTTCCAGTTGGCTGTTAGTTTCAGCCAGGGCCATAACGCGTTCAACTTTCGACAGATCGTTCAATGCGTGTAGATCGAGTACGGACATAATTACCTCATCTTATGCCTGATGGCGCTACGCTTATCAGGCCTACAAAACCGTCGCGTCACCAGGCAAAGGGAACTTATTCCCAGAAATCACGCGCTGGATCGAGCACCGGGCGAATGATGCCCGCACGCACCGTAAAGTCGCCGAAGCCTTCACCCGCTTCACGCTCTTTCGCCCAGCGCCCAACCAGTTCGTCAACAGAATCGAGAATTTCTGATTCCGTAATATTTTCGCGGTACATACGCGGAATACGCGTCCCCATGCGGTTGCCGCCCAGATGCACGTTGTAGCGGCCCGGCGCTTTACCCACCAGCCCCAGCTCCGCCAGCATCGCGCGGCCGCAGCCGTTCGGACAGCCGGTCACGCGCATCACGATATGCTCGTCCGGGATGCCGTGTTTTTCCAGAATCGCTTCGACTTTATCCGTGAACGACGGCAGGAAACGCTCGGCTTCGGCCATCGCCAGCGGGCAGGTCGGGAACGACACGCAGGCCATCGAGTTTTCACGCTGCGGTTTCACCGCATTCATCAACCCGTGGTCGCGCGCCAGCTTCTCAATCTTCGCTTTCTGGCTTTCCGGCACGCTGGCGATGATCAGGTTCTGGTTGGCGGTGATGCGGAAATCGCCTTTATGGATCTTCGCGATCTCCAGTAAACCCGTTTTCAGCGGACGTCCCGGGTAATCCAGGATACGACCGTTTTCGATAAACAGCGTCAGGTGCCAGTTGTTGTCGATCCCTTTCACCCAACCAATGCGATCGCCGCGACCGGTAAACTCATACGGGCGGATCGGCTCAAATTTGATCCCCGCGCGACGCTCAACTTCTTCTTTGAACGTGTCGACACCGACGCGCTCAAGCGTATATTTGGTTTTCGCGTTTTTACGATCGGTACGGTTACCCCAGTCACGCTGGGTCGTCACCACCGCTTCGGCTACCGCCAGGGTATGCTCCAGCGGCAGGAAGCCAAACTCGCTGGCTGTACGAGCGTAGGTTTTCTTATTACCGTGCTCAATAGACAGACCGCCGCCAACCAGCAGGTTAAAGCCCACCAGCTTGCCGTTTTCGGCAATCGCCACGAAGTTCATGTCGTTGGCGTGCAGATCGATATCGTTCTGCGGCGGGATCACCACCGTGGTTTTAAATTTACGCGGCAGATAGGTTGCGCCGAGGATCGGTTCTTCGTCGGTGGTCGCGACCTTCTCCTGATCGAGCCAGATCTCCGCATAGGCGCGGGTGCGCGGCAGCAGATGTTCAGAGATCTTTTTCGCCCACTCATAGGCTTCCGCGTGCAGCTGCGACTCATACGGGTTGGAGGTACACAGCACGTTACGGTTCATGTCGTTGGCCGTCGCCAGCGCATCCAGCCCCACCGAATGCAGCATCTGATGCACCGGTTTGACGTTCTTCTTCAGAATACCGTGGAACTGGAAGGTCTGACGGTTAGTCAGACGGATGCTGCCGTAAATTGTGTTGTCAGCGGCGAATTTGTCGATCGCCTTCCACTGGGTAGTGGTGATCACTCCGCCCGGCAGACGACAGCGCAGCAGCATCGCGTGACGCGGCTCCAGCTTCTGCTCGGCGCGCTCGGCGCGAATGTCACGGTCATCCTGCTGGTACATGCCGTGGAAACGGATCAGCAGGAAGTTATCGCCGTGAAAACCGCCGGTCAGGCCATCATTCAGGTCTTCCGCGATGGTGCCGCGCAGGAAATTACTTTCACGCTTCATGCGCTCGGCGTCAGTCAGTTTGCCTTCGACCACTAAAGGCCCTGGGTGTTTTTCGCTCATTAGTAGACATCTCGCTGATAACGGCGCTCGACGCGCAGCTCACTTAAAAATTCATCCGCCGCTTCGATGTCCATTGCACCGAATTCAGCAATCACTTCCAGCAACGCCTGCTCAACGTCTTTCGCCATGCGATTAGCGTCGCCGCAGACATAAATGTGGGCACCGTCATTGATCCAGCGCCACAGCTCTGCGCCCTGTTCGCGCAGTTTGTCTTGTACGTAGATTTTTTCTTTTTGGTCACGTGACCAGGCCAGATCGATCCGGCTCAGCACGCCTTCTTTTACGTAGCGCTGCCACTCGACCTGGTACAGGAAGTCTTCGGTGAAATGCGGGTTACCGAAGAACAGCCAGTTCTTGCCTTCCGCACCGTCGGCGGCGCGCTGCTGCATAAAGGCGCGGAACGGCGCGATACCGGTGCCAGGACCAATCATAATCACCGGCGTCTGTGGGTTAGCCGGCAGGCGGAAGTTGTCGTTGTGCTCGATGAACACGCGCACTTCCCCTTCCTCTTCCACGCGGTCAGCGAGGAAGCTGGAAGCTCCGCCAGCGCGGGCGCGGCCTTCAATCTCGTAACGCACAACGCCGACGGTGACGTGGACTTCGCTTTCAACTTCCGCCTGCGCGGAGGCGATAGAATAGAGGCGCGGCGTCAGTGGACGCAGCAGGCCGATTAACGCGTCGGCATCAAGCTGTGCCGGCGAGAAACGCACCATATCGACGATTGGCGTGGTAGCCGCATACTGCTGCAGCTGGGCTTTATCGCCCACCAGCGGCAGTAGCGATTCACTGCGCGTCAGCGTGGCGTAGTTTTCCACGATATTCGCGGTATTGACCGTCAGCTCGAAATGCCACTCCAGCGCTTCGGCCAGCGGCAGGATTTTTCCTTCGACCGTGACCGGTTCATCCCCTTTCAGCCACAGCAGTTCAACCAGCTCTTTCACCAGAGCCGGATCGTTCTGATACCACACGCCCAGCGCGTCGCCCGGCTGATAACGCAGACCGGAATCGCCAAGGTCGATTTCGATATGGCGGACGTCTTTTTCCGAGTTACGACCGGTAATTTTCTGGTTCACCGACAAGGACGCAGTCAGCGGTGCTTCTTTGGTGTAGGGGCTGGTATGTACTTCATTTACCGCACCGCTCGCTGCAACTTGTACAGACGGGGCAGCAGGCGCACGCGCTTTAAGCACATCGACCAGACGCGCGCGCCATTCGGAGGCGGCAGCCTGGTATTCCACGTCGGCGTCGACGCGGTCGAGCAGGCGCTCACCGCCCAGCTCGGCCAGCTTGCTGTCGAAGTCTTTCCCGGCCTGGCAGAAAAATTCGTAAGAGGTATCGCCAAGACCCAGCACCGCAAAGGCGGTATCGGTCAGCTTCGGCGCTTTTTTCGAGAACAGGAACTTATGCAGCGCGACGGCTTCTTCCGCTGGTTCGCCTTCTCCCTGAGTCGATGCCACCACAACCAGCAACTTTTCATTGGCGATTTGTTTGAATTTGTAGTCGCCGGCATTGATCAGAGTGACATTGAGCTTCGCGGCAATCAGATCATCGCGCAGGGCTTCCGCCACACGGCGCGCATTACCGGTTTGCGAGGCGGAGATAAGCGTAATCCCTGGCATTTCTGCCGCAGGCGCAGGGGCTGTCACATTGCTGGCTGGCTGCTGATTCAGCACACCCCAAAAGTAACCAGAAACCCACGCCAACTGTGCGGGAGTGAAATCGGTAGTGGCCGCCTGAAGGCGCGCCAGTTGCTCCGGGTTTAGCGGTAGCAGAGCGGAAGGTGGGGCCTGTGTCGTCATGCGTTGTCATGTTCCAGTAAGCAAAGCTGTTTTTCGCGCCCAAATGGCACCAAAAAAAGAAATGAAAATACTCTAAATAATTCGAGTTGCATGAAGGCGGCAAGTGAACGAATCCCAGGAGCTTACTGAAGTAAGTGACTGGGATAAGAGAGTGAAGCCAACACACATGCAGCTCGAAGTATGACGAGTATTAGGTTAACGGCGGGCATAGTAACAACTAAAGAAGGGATAGAAATAACAAATAACCAAATGAACTAACCTGTTTTAGTTATAGTTATTAACAGCAAAATCGATTTAATAAGCCTATGATATATAAAAATTTATTAAGCATTATCTTTATGAATGGATTGTTCTGATACTCTGCGCCCTTTTAACTAATGATAAAATTTGCTCTTTACGGTACCCTACGGCGGTTTTTCGCATTCTTGAGAGTAAAAAATGTCCACCACCTTGTTTAAAGATTTCACCTTCGAAGCCGCTCACCGCCTGCCGCATGTACCGGAAGGGCATAAGTGTGGTCGCCTGCATGGTCACTCATTTATGGTGCGTCTTGAAATTACCGGTGAAGTCGATCCGCATACCGGTTGGATTATGGATTTCGCAGAGTTAAAGGCGGCGTTTAAGCCGACTTACGACAGACTCGATCACTACTATCTGAACGATATTCCGGGCTTAGAAAACCCAACCAGCGAAGTGCTGGCAAAATGGATTTGGGATCAGGTTAAACCTGTTGTCCCTCTGCTGAGCGCAGTAATGGTGAAAGAGACCTGCACGGCGGGTTGCGTGTATCGCGGCGAGTGATAGTGACTTTGCCGGATGGCGATGCGTAGCCCACCCGGCAAAATTTATCAGGCAATATTCAGGTACTTATGGGTCTGCATCGACAGACGCCAGTTACGCGCGATACAGGTATCAATGCACAGACGCGTCGCATCTTCTTTCTGGCTGATTGGCTGTAAGGCAATGATCCGTGGCTTGTCATCGCTCAACGTTGCCAGCAGTTCATCCAGCGCTTCAATATCGCGAACGCGGCCGACCGGATGTTTGATTTCATTCGCGCGTTCCAGCGCCTGTGACAGCACATCATAACCGCCGCGCATATTTACCTTTGGCGATACGGTCACCCAGGTATTCGGCGTACAGCGTACCTCGTGGGTACCGCTGGTTTCAATCTGGCAGCTAAAGCCGTTCTTTTCCAGCAGGTCAGTCAGCGGCATCAGGTCATGAATGCAGGGCTCGCCGCCGGTGATCACCACATGACGGGCGGTATAGCTCTGACGCTGAATAACAGCCAGCAGATCTTCGCTGCTCGCCGCGCCCCACTTATCGCTCTCTTTAGTCTTGGCCAGGATGCTGTACAGGGAGACTTCCCGATCCTCAAGCTTATCCCAGGTGTGTTTGGTATCGCACCAGGCACAGCCAACCGGGCATCCCTGTAAACGAATAAAAATGGCGGGGACGCCGGTAAAGTAACCCTCACCTTGCAGGGTCTGGAACATCTCGTTAATCGGGTACTGCATAGCGTTCTCAATATGGGGATAAACGCTAATTATCGCAGATCCCCGCCAAAGTATCATGCCCCATCGATGCTTTACGAGGCGATTGCCGCGACAAAGCGTGCCGTTATCTGCTGCGGACGCGTGATAGCGCCTCCAACCACCACGGTATGTGCGCCTAATGCCAGACAACGTGCGGCACGTTCCGGGGTATCGACGTTACCTTCCGCCACGACCGGTATGGTGACCGCCGCCAACACCTCACGTAAAAAACCGCAGTCGTTTTCCGCCAGCACATGCCCGGCAGTGTCCGCAGTATAGCCATAGAGCGTGGTGCCCACGCAGTCAAACCCCAGCCGCTCTGCTGTTACCGCCTCATCAACGGTGGCGATATCCGCCATCAGCAGTACGGACGGGTAGCGGGCGCGGATTTGCGTGACCAGTTCTTCCAGCGTTTGCCCACCAGGACGCGGTCGCGCTGTCGCATCCAGAGCAATAATTTCCGGCTCAACGGTCATCAGCTCATCCACTTCCTGCAGGGTGGCCGTAATAAACACCTCGCTGCCCGGATAATCGCGCTTGATAATTCCTATTATCGGCAGGGACACGCTCTCTTTGATCGCGCGAATATCTACCACACTGTTCGCACGGATACCTATCGCCCCGCCCTGCGCTGCCGCCAGCGCCATACGAGACATAATAAACGGGCTGTGCAGGGGCTCATTTTCCAGCGCCTGGCAGGAGACAATTAACTTACCTTTCAGGGAATCCAGTACAGTTTTCATCACGATAAGATCTCTTCGACTTCATTTTTAATGATGGTGACATGCGGGCCATAAATCACCTGAACACCGTTGCCGCGAATAATTACGCCGCGCGCTCCGGTCGCTTTCAGCCCCGCTTCATCTACCTTGCTGCTCTCTTTCACCGTCACGCGTAAGCGTGTGGCGCAACAGTCCACCTCTTCCAGATTCTCTTTGCCTCCCAGCCCGGCGATGATTGCCGCTGCGCGTTCGCTCTGAGGCAGACCGGACTCCACCTGGGCAGCGTTCTCACGTCCCGGCGTCAGCCAGTTAAAGCGGTTAATCAAATAACGGAAGGTGAAGTAGTAAAGAAAGAACCACGGAACCCCAACCAGAGGGACGTACATCCAGTTGGTTTTCGCTTCCCCCTGTAGCACGCCGAAGAGGAGGAAATCGATCAGCCCACCCGAAAAGGTTTGCCCAATAGTGATATGTAAAATATGCGCCATCATAAACGCCAGCCCATCGAAGAAGGCGTGAATGACATATAACACCGGAGCCACAAACAGGAAGGAGAACTCAATAGGCTCAGTGATGCCCGTCAGGAAAGAGGTCAGAGCAGCCGACAGCAACAGTCCGGCGACAAGCTTTCTGTTCTCCGGTTTTGCCGTGTGGTACATCGCCAGGCATGCGCCAAGCAGGCCAAACATCATGGTGATAAAGCGCCCGGACATAAAGCGCGAGGTACCGGCATAAAACTGCTGCGTATTCGGATCGGCAAGTTGGGCAAAGAAAATACGCTGGGTGCCTTCGACCAGTTGACCGTTGACGATTTCGCTCCCGCCCAGCGCAGTCGTCCAGAACGGCAAATAAAAAATATGGTGTAAACCCAGTGGACCAAGCATACGCAGGATGAAGCCGTACAGCAGCGTCCCCAGATAGCCCGTCGCATCCACCAGACCGCCCAGTCCAAAAATGAGCTTCTGGAAATGCGGCCACACCACCGTCATGATCGCCCCCACCACAATCGCGGCAAGCGAGCTGATAATCGGTACAAAACGCGAACCACTGAAAAAACCAAGAAACTGAGGGAGTGAGACTTTATTGAAACGACTATGCAGCGCGCAGGTGACCAGACCAATCACTACCCCACCAAACACGCCCGTTTCCAGCGTCTGAATGCCCAGCGTCATCCCCTGGCCCACAGCACCTGGATTCTCGTGCGCCAGCGTTCCGTTGAGCGTTAACAAAGCGTTGATGGTGGCATTCATCACCAGAAATGCCAGCAAGGCCGCAAGGCCCGCCGTGCCTTTATCCGTTTTCGCCAGCCCCACGGCGACACCAACCGCAAAAAGCACCGACAGGTTGGCAAACACGATAGAACCCGCGCTGGTCATGATCGTGAAGATTGCCTGCAGCCAGTCGACATTCAAGAATGGGTAGGCCGTCAGCGTATTGGGATTCGACAAAGCCCCACCAATCCCCAGCAACAACCCCGCTGCGGGCAATACCGCAATCGGCAGCATGAACGATTTGCCGAACCTTTGCGCCTTTTCAAACCATGCGCCTGACGAAGCGCCGCTAAATATTTGCATCATTTTTTCATCTCCCCGATCATTGATGAAAATTTTTACCATAATTAATTATAAAAATGAAAATTACCATCAAAAACCAGGAAGCCGATCATACTTTTTTAAAATGACTGGCATCTCTCCCCTGCTTTCCGCCACACTATCGGCAGAGAAACGCATTAAGGATTTTGCATGTCAGAAAATGAAAACCTGCTGCTGAGATTGCGCCAGGGCGTTGATGGATATAGTCGAACTCAACAAAAGCTGGGAGAGTTTGTGCTTAGCGATCCGGCAAGAGTGGTCTATCTGACGATTACCGAACTGGCGCGTGAAAGCGACACCAGCGAGGCGAGCGTCACGCGTCTGTGCCGTACGCTGGGGTGTAAGGGCTATAACGAATTTAAGATGGCGCTGGCACTCGATCTCCGGCAAGGAGAGCCGGTAGAACACAGCGGTGATGAGATTGACAATGTCGTCAATGAATCCGTGCAAGCGCTGCAGGACACGGCAAAATTACTCGACAGAACATTACTGGAAGCAGCCGCTCTGGCGCTGCATCAGGCTCAGTCGGTACAAATTTATGGCGTAGCGGCCAGCGCTATTCTGGGTGAGTATTTACATTACAAACTCCTGCGCCTCGGCAAACCCGCGCAATTGTTCAGTGACATGCACCGTGCAGCTATGAACGCTACAACGCTAAGCAAAGATACGCTGGTAGTGGCGATATCCAGCTCAGGCTCCACGCGCGATCTGCTGCATGTCGTAAAGCTGGCGCGTAAGCAAGGCGTACGCGTACTGGCGCTGAGTAATACACCGCGTAGTCCGCTGGCTTCGCTGAGTGATATTCAACTGGTCGCAGCCAAACCGGAAGGTCCATTGAGTGCTGGTGCGCTAAACGCCAAGGTGGGTGTCATGCTGTTAGTGGAACTGCTCACCACGTCGCTGATTGCGCTGGATGAAAAGTACAGCGATGTGAGCCAGCAAACGGCGAGTGCGACCCTACCGCTACTGCTTTAAAGACGTAAAAAAAACCGCCGCAGCGGGTTTTTACGTTAAGAGTTAAAGAACAGGATTACAAATAATAATGATGGGGACGCCGGCTAAGTTCCCCCTCTTCTTGCTAAGCCTGGAACATCTCGTGAATGAATACTGCTAGCGCTCTCAGTATGAAGATAAGCAATAATTCTCACAGAATCCGGGAACGGGTTATACGCTGCAACTGTTTAAGGTACGATTCCCGGTTCTCATTTAAATCCCTCGTAACTTGATATAAATTCTCCATACTTTAAAATAATTTTTGTGAAACCGACAGGTTAACTCAATAACAAAAAACAATAACCCGAATATTAAAAAAAAAGCCCATAGTTCCCTGGAGTATTCTTGTGTAATCGAAAATACAAAAAAAGATATAACTAAAAACAGGATAATATCAGATTTAATGATATTTGCATCTGTCAATAAATAGGCTTTCTGTATATTTACTTTATTTTCATTAGCAAAGCGAATAAGTTTCTGTACTTTATAGTCACTAAAACCCGCAAGTTTAATACTTTCAATTAAAGCCTTATCATTCTGATCATATATTTTGAAGAGCATTTCCTTATTCCCTCAATTCGGCCCAGTTAGTACTTTCTCCACCAAGAAGTTGATAAATAGTAAATCCGCTAACTGCATCGCCGATTAATTCATTAGTCCCCCCAACAGCGCCCAGGGTTCTCCAGCTGCGAATATAATCTTCCTGTATATAGTGGAATAATTTCCATGAATCTATTCTCAACGTCAGCGTTGAGGCTGAACCGAAAGACAGAATAAGATCTCCCGTTGAAAAAGCAATATCACCATCCTTGTCATCCCCACCCAAAAGCTTTGCTGCCTGGCAGTAGGCATACCTCAAAGGCATTTTTTTGGAGTCTTCATGATATAGTAAATAATAACCATTTTCCCATACATTCTTGCTTCCTTGCATCATTAAAGGAACTCCATAATTTTTACATGCAGCACCAAGGCTTGCTTTACATAAACCAAACCCACCGATAACTTGCATTGCTCCACTAATGAATCCAACTAGCTTTAATGTTATTGTAAGCGTAGAATGCCGTTCTCTTTCACGCTCAGCTATTGCATATAATTTAATAGCCCCCATCCTTAATTGCATATGATATTTAGTTAAAGACATATGATATTCACGTAATCTATCCATAGACCTGCCGAAGTCTAATTTTCCATACCGATATTCATCAAGGCAATCTGATGTGAATCTGCGTTCCTCGCTCATATATTTTGAACGTATAGTCGGATCATGAAGATATTGAAAACTAATATCATAGACAAGCCGGTCGATCTTTTCTTTTTCACGTTGCAAATTCATTAATCCATAACTACTCAAAATAACCTCCTGTTATTTCCCGAGCAATTTACATTGAATCTTAATGCTCCAGATTAAATTTATGACAAAGGGCGTAAAGAAGAGTGAAATGAGACCTACACCAATACAGAAGAGAATGTTTAATATGAAGAAATCTATACCCTCAGAAAGTGATGAAAAAATTACAGCTAATAGCAAAACCGTACACCAGGCATAATATCTCCAGGCATAGAGAAAAAATGCCCGACTTAAGCTGATATTTTTCAGTTTTGCCAACTTTATCAGGATAGCAGCATCCTTTTTTTTCATGCCCGCTTTCGCCAGTATGTCTTCCAATTCGTTATTCATTCAATATTTCTATTATTGTTCATGATAAATATAAAAAATACATACAAAAATAATCACATCATTAAATTACTCTTAGTAAAATAATAACAAAGTGATAAAGATCAAATCGTTCATGAAAATTTTCAATTACGAATAAATTACAGACGTAAAAAAACCCGCCGCAGCGGGTTTTTACGTTAAGAGTTAAAGAACAGGATTACGCCTGACCTTTGATCTCTTTACGACCGTTGTACGGAGCCTGTGCACCCAGCGCTTCTTCGATACGAATCAGCTGGTTGTACTTAGCAACGCGGTCAGAACGGCTCATAGAACCAGTTTTGATCTGGCCTGCAGCGGTACCAACAGCCAGGTCAGCGATGGTAGCGTCTTCAGTTTCGCCAGAACGGTGAGAGATGACAGCGGTGTAGCCAGCGTCTTTCGCCATTTTGATCGCAGCCAGAGTTTCGGTCAGAGAACCGATCTGGTTGAATTTGATCAGGATGGAGTTAACGATGCCTTTTTCGATGCCTTCTTTCAGGATCTTGGTGTTGGTTACGAACAGATCGTCACCAACCAGCTGGATTTTGTCGCCCAGAACTTTAGTCTGGTATGCGAAACCGTCCCAGTCAGACTCGTCCAGACCATCTTCGATGGACACGATCGGGTACTGTTTGGTCAGTTCTTCCAGGAAGTGAGTGAATTCTTCGGAGGTGAATGCTTTGTTGCCTTCGCCAGCCAGAACGTATTTACCGTCTTTGTAGAATTCAGAAGCTGCACAGTCCATCGCCAGAGTGATGTCTTTGCCCAGCTCGTAGCCAGCTGCTTTAACCGCTTCAGCGATTACAGCCAGAGCTTCAGCGTTGGAACCCAGGTTCGGCGCGTAGCCGCCTTCGTCACCAACTGCAGTGTTCATACCTTTAGCTTTCAGAACTTTAGCCAGGTTGTGGAACACTTCAGAACCCATACGTACGGCTTCTTTCAGAGTCTTAGCGCCAACCGGCTGAATCATGAACTCCTGGATGTCGACGTTGTTGTCAGCGTGCTCACCACCGTTGATGATGTTCATCATCGGAACCGGCATGGAGTATTTGCCCGGAGTACCGTTCAGTTCAGCGATGTGCGCATACAGCGGCAGGCCTTTAGCAGCAGCTGCTGCTTTGGCGTTCGCCAGGGACACAGCCAGGATGGCGTTTGCACCGAAGTTGGATTTGTTTTCAGTACCGTCCAGATCGATCATGATCTTGTCGATGCCAGCCTGATCTTTAGCATCTTTACCCAGCAGAGCCTGAGCAATTGGGCCGTTAACAGCTGCAACAGCTTTCAGTACGCCTTTACCCATGAAACGGGATTTGTCGCCATCGCGCAGTTCCAGTGCTTCGCGGGAACCAGTAGAAGCACCTGACGGAGCTGCTGCCATACCAACGAAACCACCTTCCAGGTGTACTTCGGCTTCAACAGTCGGGTTACCACGGGAGTCGATGATTTCACGACCGATGATTTTAACGATTTTGGACATTAGGTTTTCCTCAGTACAAGTTAAACTAAAACTCCAGACAAACAATGCACCCGAATGGGTGCATTGCCGTTCTAACTTTTTACTTCTTACTTCGCCTGACGCTTCTGATGTTCACTGGCGGCTTTCACAAAGCCGGCAAACAGCGGGTGCCCATCACGTGGCGTGGAAGTAAATTCCGGGTGGAACTGACAGGCCACGAACCACGGATGATTCGGTACCTCGATGATCTCGACCAACTGATCATCACCGGAACGGCCTGCAACACGCAGACCAGCAGCTTCAATCTGTTTCAACAGCATATTGTTGACTTCGTAGCGGTGGCGATGGCGTTCAACGATTGTCGGCGTGCCGTACAGTTGACGGACCAGACTTTCATCGCTCAGTTGACACTGCTGCGCGCCAAGACGCATGGTGCCACCCAGATCGCTCTTCTCGGTACGGACTTCGACGTTGCCGTCTTCGTCACGCCATTCGGTAATCAGGGCCACCACCGGGTACTTACAGTCTGGCACAAATTCCGTGGAGTTGGCGTTGTCCATACCCACTACGTTACGCGCAAACTCAATCAACGCAACCTGCATACCCAGGCAAATGCCCAGATAAGGAATATTGTTCTCACGCGCAAAGCGCGCCGTCGCGATTTTACCCTCAACACCACGGTAGCCGAAGCCGCCAGGGATCAGGATAGCATCCAGACCTTTCAGGATCTCAACGCCGCGCGTTTCAACATCCTGCGAATCGATCAGCTTGATGTTGACGGTGACACGATTCTTCAGACCACCGTGCTTCAGCGCTTCAATCACTGACTTATAGGCATCCGGCAGTTCAATGTACTTGCCGACCATACCGATAGTCACTTCACCTGCCGGATTCGCTTCTTCGTAGATAACCTGTTCCCATTCTGACAGATTAGCTTCCGGACAGTTCAAGCTGAATCGTTTACAAATATAATCGTCAAGGCCCTGGGATTTCAACAGGCCCGGAATTTTATAGATGGAATCGACATCTTTCAGAGAAATCACCGCTTTTTCCGGAACGTTACAGAACAATGCAATTTTCGCACGTTCATTAGCCGGAACTGCGCGATCGGAGCGGCAGATCAGGATATCTGGCTGAATACCGATAGAAAGCAGCTCTTTTACAGAGTGCTGAGTCGGTTTCGTTTTGACTTCACCTGCCGCCGCCATGTACGGAACCAGCGTCAGATGCATAAACAGCGTGTGCTCACGGCCAATTTCTACGGCCATCTGGCGAATCGCTTCAAGGAACGGCAGAGATTCGATATCCCCAACGGTTCCGCCAATTTCGACCAGAACAACATCATGACCTTCACCGCCTTCCAGAACGCGCTCTTTAATTGCGTTGGTGATATGCGGGATAACCTGAACAGTAGCGCCCAGATAGTCGCCACGGCGTTCTTTACGCAGAACGTCAGAGTAGATACGACCCGTGGTGAAGTTGTTGCGGCGGCTCATTTTCGTACGGATGAAACGCTCATAGTGACCCAGGTCCAGGTCGGTTTCAGCGCCGTCTTCGGTAACGAACACTTCCCCGTGTTGGATTGGGCTCATAGTACCCGGATCGACGTTGATGTACGGATCCAGTTTCATCATGGTCACGTTGAGGCCACGGGCTTCAAGAATGGCTGCGAGGGAGGCTGCGGCAATGCCTTTTCCCAGAGAGGATACGACCCCGCCGGTCACAAAAATATAGTTCGTTGTCATGCTGGACCTGAGAAGTTAGGGTGAAACGATGGAATTACCAAGACGGGAAAGTAGTATACCCGAACATGACGAGCGCCACAAACTTTCATTATCCCTCCTCTTCACCAGGCTCACATTAACATCGGGAGTGAGAAAATAGCCCCTTTGGGGTAAATGTTTTTGACGTAAATCAAGCGCTTGTTATTTAAAAAATCACACAAAACGCCCTTGACCGACGAAATCCCTTAGAGATCAATTTCCTGCCGTTTTACCTGTTGCCAGACTTCTTCCATTGTTTCCAGATCCACACCCGTCATTTCCAGACCGCGTGCAGCCACAATTCGTTCAACTTCACGAAAACGTCGCTCAAATTTTTCGTTCGCTTTTTGCAATGCGGTCTCTGCTTTTGTCCCCAGATGACGAGCCATGTTGACTGTGGCAAACAGCAGATCGCCTATTTCTTCCTCCAGTTTAGCCTGGTCGACAACAGCCTGCTTTGCCTCAAACATGACTTCGTCGATCTCTTCATAAACTTTATCGACAACCGGTCCTATTGTTTTCCAATCGAAGCCAACATTAGAGCAACGTTTCTGGATTTTCTGGGCGCGCATTAGCGCCGGTAAACTGCGGGGAATATCATCGAGCGCGGAATGCTGTGCTTTCTCGGCGCGTTCTTCGCTTTTAATTTGCTCCCAGCGGGTGAGCACTTCAGTACTGTTGCTGGCAGAAACATCAGCGAATACATGCGGATGCCGGCGTTCAAGCTTATCGCTGATGGCGGCGCAGATATCATTGAAATCAAAACGTCCTTCTTCCTGCGCCATCTGGGCGTAAAACACCACCTGGAACAGCAGGTCGCCGAGCTCTCCACGCAGGTCGTCGAAGTCTTCACGCGCAATCGCATCCAGTACTTCATAGGTTTCTTCGAGGGTGTAAGGGGCAATAGTGGCGAATGTCTGCTCTTTATCCCACGGACAGCCGTTTTCCGGGTCGCGCAGGCGCTGCATAATACCGAGCAGTCGATCGATTTGATTCATTGGAATATCCTGAAATTTCAATACGGTAGGCCGGATAAGGCGATAACCGGCATCCGGCAACATGGCAATGCCTGATGGCAACGCTAACGCGTTTTATCAGGCCTACAAGATTATCCGGCCTACAAAATAATTAATTACCGTGCAACCGCCGCGCGTCGATCACATCCGGCACCTGGTTCAGCTTACCAAGCACGCGCCCGAGCACCTGCAGGTTATAGATTTCGATGGTCATATCGATGGTGGCCAGCTGTTGTTTGGTATCGCTCCGGCTGGCAACCCCCAGCACGTTCACTTTCTCGTTGGCAAGAATGGTGGTGATATCACGCAATAAACCGCTGCGATCGTTGGCCTGGACGCGAACCACCAGCGAATATCCCGCCGAGTAGCTTTCGCCCCAAACCGCATCAACAATCCGCTCCGGCGCGTGCGAACGCAGCTCTGCCAGCTGTTCGCAATCGGCCCGGTGCACGGAAATACCGCGCCCCTGAGTGATAAACCCAACGATTTCATCGCCAGGAATCGGCTGGCAGCAGCGGGCAATGTGGTGCATCAGGTTACCAACCCCTTCCACCACGACGCGACCATCGTCTTTACGGCGACTCTGCGGCGCTTGGGTTTTCTGCTGAAGTTGTTTCAGCGCGGCAGCATCCTGCTCAGCAGCGCTCGGCTTATTAAACTGCGCCTGCAGGAAGTTCACCATCTGGTTGAGACGGATGTCTCCTCCGCCAATCGCCGCCAGCAGTTCATCCAGTTCATTGAAGCTGTAGCGCGGCAGCAGATGTTTTTCCGCCTCTTTCAGGCTAATGCCCAGGTGCGCAAGCTCATCGTCGAGGATCTGGCGGCCCGCAAGGATGTTTTTGTCACGATCCTGTTTACGGAACCAGGCGTGGATCTTCGAACGACCACGACTGGTGGTTACATAGCCAAGGTTAGGGTTCAACCAGTCACGGCTTGGGTTTGGCTGTTTCTGGGTGATAATTTCAATTTGATCGCCCATCTGTAACTGGTAGGTAAACGGCACGATGCGCCCACCAATTTTCGCGCCAATACAACGATGCCCTACATCACTGTGAATGTGGTACGCAAAGTCCAGCGGCGTGGAGCCTGCAGGTAAGTCCACAACGTCACCTTTTGGCGTAAAGACGTAAACCCGGTCATCGAAGACCTGGCTGCGGACTTCATCCAGCATTTCGCCGGAATCCGCCATCTCTTCCTGCCAGGCGATCAGCTTACGCAGCCACGCAATGCGGTCTTCATGCCCAGAACGCGCCGCGCCTGATGCAGTCCCTTCTTTGTACTTCCAGTGTGCCGCCACGCCCAGTTCGGCATCTTCGTGCATCTGTTTGGTGCGGATCTGGATTTCAATGGTTTTTCCACCCGGTCCCAGTACAACCGTATGGATTGACTGATAGCCGTTGGGTTTCGGATTAGCGACGTAATCATCGAACTCATCCGGCAGATGGCGATAGTGAGTATGTACTATCCCGAGCGCGGCATAGCAGTCCTGTAAGCGCTCCGCCACGATACGCACCGCGCGCACATCAAACAGCTCATCGAAGGCTAACTGCTTTTTCTGCATTTTTCGCCAGATGCTGTAGATATGCTTCGGACGCCCGTACACTTCGGCTTTGACGCCTTCCGTTTTCATCTCTGAACGCAGATGTCCAACGAACTCTTCAATATAGTGTTCGCGATCGATACGACGCTCGTGCAGCAGCTTGGCAATGCGTTTGTATTCGGCCGGGTGCAGGTAGCGGAAGCAGTAATCTTCCAGCTCCCATTTTAATTGCCCGATGCCTAAACGGTTGGCCAGCGGCGCATAGATGTTGGTGCACTCTTTTGCCGCCAGAACGCGTTCATCTTCCGGCGCGTCTTTCACTTCACGCAGATGCGCGATCCGCTCTGCCAGCTTGATGACCACGCAGCGGAAATCATCCACCATTGCCAGCAGCATACGGCGGACGTTATCGACCTGCTCGGAAGAGACTGAGTCGGTATGCGTGGCTTTCAGCTGGCGTATCGCCGCCATATCGCGCACACCATGGATAAGATGCACAATCGATTTACCCACGCTTTCACGCAGGATATCCTCACTGACCACGTTGGCATCCGCCAGAGGAAACAGCATTGCTGCACGCAGTGTGTCGATGTCCATACTCAACATAGAGAGTATTTCTACCATCTCCACGCCACGCCATAACAGCAGATCTGCATCAGGATGTCCCTGTGTTTGCTGCTGGCAGTACGCCCAGGTTTCGGCTAAGCGTTCACACGACTGCTGGCTGGAGATTCCCAGACTCGCGATCCATTTCTTGGGATCAAACTCACCAGCTTTATTTATATGTGCACTTCTTACCGCAACCATTGTCCTCTCCTTTAGGGGCCAGGCCTGTCGAAGTCGACAAGCCTTACCCATTGTCTTTCATGCTGCATTACAACCCGAAATCCAATGGGTACAAATTTCATTACAAACGCTCAAACAGGACCATTGATTCCAGGTGTCCAGTGTGCGGGAACATATCGAGCATCGCCAGTCGCCGTATGGCATATCCCGCGTTGAGCAAAGCGTCGCTGTCACGAGCCAGCGTTGCAGGGTTACAGGATACATAAACAACGCGTATAGGTTCTAATTTTATAATATGTTGCATTACACCGGCAGCCCCCGCACGCGCAGGATCGAGCAATACTTTGTCGAATCCGTTTTTCGCCCACGGCTGCCGGGTAACATCCTCCTCAAGGTTTTCATGAAAGAATGTCACGTTGTGTAATCCGTTATTCAGCGCGTTTTCCCGGGCTTTTTCGACCAGCGCCGGAACCCCTTCAACCCCTACCACGCTTGCTGCCCTTACTGCCAGCGGCAGGGTGAAATTCCCCATACCGCAGAACAGATCGAGCACGCGATCTTCAGGTCGCACATCCAGCCATTCCAGCGCACAGGCGACCATTTTTTGGTTTACCCCTGCATTGACCTGAATAAAATCACGCGGGCTGAAGCTTAACCGTAGTCCATTTGAGTCATACCAGGGCGATTCTTCTGATACTGATTCAAGTATCTCGCTTTGCGGGGCCAGAAACAAAGACAGCCCCTGAGAATGCGAAAAGCATTCCAGTTTTTCTTTATCCGCAGCACTTAATGGTGCCGTGTGGCGCAAAATCATCAACGCGCCGCTCCCTGCCTGCACCAGTTCAACATGCCCCAGATGACGTAACCCTTGCAAACTCTCCAGACACGCCCTGATATGGGGCAATAGCGCTTCAAGTTGGGGCACCAGAATAGGGCATTGTTTGACATCAATAATGTCGCTGGATGCGGATTTGCGAAACCCCATCTGCAATTTTTGTTCTTTTGGCCGATAGTTAAGGCTCAAACGTGCGCGACGACGATAGCCCCATGGAGTATCAGCGATAATATCCGACACTTCACATTTCATTAAACGCGCTAACGCCGCGCTTTTGCTACGCTGCTGCAACGGGATGCTGGCGTGCTGCTGCTGGCAACCGCCACAGACGCCAAAATGCGGGCAACGTGGCACTTCACGCTGCGGGCTGTCGTTTAAACGTCGTTTTACTTGCGCGCGGGCGAACTGTTTTTTATCTTCGGTAATCACCACCTCTGCGCTTTCCTGGGGTAGCAATTCCGGTATAAACAACGCCTTTCCGTTATGGCGAGCGACACCCTGACCAAAAGGATCGAGGTCATTGACGGTAACGGTTATGATCTGACGCGTCGTCACGCGTCGTTTTGCAGAGTAGAATTGCGCCATCGACGAGATATTTCTCTATTTAACAGTGTGACCCTAATTGTCCCATAACGGAACTCCATGACCAACTACAGCCTGCGCGCACGCATGATGATTCTGATCCTGGCCCCGACCGTCCTGATTGGTTTGCTGCTCAGTATCTTTTTTGTTGTGCATCGCTATAACGACTTGCAGCGTCAACTGGAAGATGCCGGCGCCAGCATCATAGAGCCACTGGCGGTCTCCAGCGAATATGGCATGAACCTGCAAAACAGGGAATCCATCGGCCAGCTTATCAGCGTACTGCATCGCCGCCATTCCGATATCGTGCGGGCAATTTCTGTCTATGACGAGAATAACCGGCTGTTTGTCACCTCCAATTTTCATCTCGATCCATCTGAAATGCAGTTGGCGACCGGTTCACCGTTTCCCCGTAAGCTGAGCGTCACCCGGCTCGGGGATATCATGATCCTACGAACTCCAATTATATCGGAAAGCTATTCGCCGGATGAATCTGCCATAAGCGACGCCAAAAATACGCAAAACATGCTGGGGTATGTAGCGCTTGAGCTGGACCTCAAGTCGGTTCGACTGCAGCAATATAAAGAGATCTTTATCTCCAGCGTAATGATGCTGTTTTGTATTGGTATTGCGTTAATTTTCGGCTGGCGTCTGATGCGCGACGTAACCGGCCCGATTCGCAACATGGTGAATACCGTTGACCGTATACGTAGAGGGCAGCTCGACAGCCGTGTGGAAGGTTTCATGCTGGGCGAGCTGGATATGCTCAAAAACGGTATCAACTCGATGGCGATGTCTCTTGCAGCCTACCATGAAGAGATGCAGCACAATATCGATCAGGCGACTTCCGACCTGCGTGAAACGCTGGAGCAGATGGAAATCCAGAACGTCGAACTGGATCTGGCGAAAAAACGCGCCCAGGAGGCGGCCCGAATTAAGTCTGAGTTTCTGGCTAACATGTCGCACGAGCTACGCACCCCGCTGAATGGCGTGATTGGCTTTACGCGCCTGACGCTGAAAACCGAGCTTAACACCACGCAGCGCGATCACCTGAATACGATTGAGCGATCGGCCAACAATCTGCTGGCCATCATCAATGATGTGCTCGACTTCTCCAAACTGGAAGCGGGCAAGCTCATTCTGGAAAGCATCCCATTCCCGCTTCGCAGCACGCTGGATGACGTCGTCACGCTGTTAGCGCACTCATCCCATGATAAAGGGCTTGAGCTGACGCTGAATATTAAGAATGATGTGCCGGACAACGTCATCGGCGACCCGCTGCGCTTACAGCAGGTCATTACCAATCTGGTCGGCAATGCCATCAAATTTACCGAGGGCGGTAATATCGACATTCTGGTCGAGAAACGCGCCCTCAGTAACACGAAAGTACAAATTGAAGTGCAAATCCGCGATACCGGCATCGGTATCCCTGAGCGCGATCAGTCACGCCTGTTCCAGGCCTTCCGTCAGGCGGACGCCAGTATTTCCCGCCGCCATGGCGGTACCGGACTGGGTCTGGTCATTACGCAAAAACTGGTCAACGAAATGGGCGGGGATATCTCCTTCCACAGCCAGCCGAACCGTGGCTCCACCTTCTGGTTCCATATCAGTCTCGATCTCAACCCTAACGTTCTCATCGATCGCTCAACAACCCGGTGCCTTGCGGGTAAACGACTGGCCTATGTCGAACCTAACGCCACTGCCGCGCAATGCACGTTAGATATATTAAGTGAAACGCCGCTGGAGGTGATTTACAGCCCTTCATTCTCCGGGCTGCCGAAGGATCACTACGATATTCTGCTGATTGGCATTCCGGTCACTTTACGCGAACCGCTCACCATGCAACATGAGCGGTTGGCAAGCGCAGCGGCGATGACCGATTTCCTGTTATTAGCCCTGCCCTGTCACGCACAGATTAACGCCGAGAAATTGAAACAAGGCGGCGCAGCGGCGTGTCTGTTGAAGCCTCTCACCTCAACCCGTCTGCTGCCTGCGCTGACAGAGTATTGCCAGTTGAACTACAGCGCGGATCAGCCGTTGCCAGATGAGAGCAAAATTGCCATGACCGTTATGGCGGTGGACGACAACCCGGCAAACCTCAAGCTGATTGGCGCACTGCTGGAAGATAAGGTACAGCACGTCGTGCTCTGCGACAGTGGACACCAGGCGGTGGATCGTGCCAAACAGATGCAGTTTGATCTGATCCTGATGGATATTCAGATGCCCGACATGGACGGTATTCGCGCCTGCGAGCTAATCCACCAGCTGCCTCATCAACAACAAACGCCGGTTATTGCGGTTACCGCGCATGCCATGGCGGGGCAAAAAGAGAAGCTGCTCAGCGCCGGGATGAACGATTACCTGGCGAAGCCTATCGAAGAAGATAAGCTGCACAATCTCCTGTTACGCTACAAACCCGGCGCGACCACATCGCTTAGGGCGCTCGCAGTTGAGCCTCTGGAGCCGGTCGTCAATCTGAATACCACGCTCGACTAGCAACTGGCATTAAGACAAGCCGCGGGGAAAAACGATCTGGCGCGGGATATGTTGCAAATGCTGCTCGATTTCCTACCCGAAGTGCGCAACAAAATTGAAGAACAGCTGGTAGGCGAAAACCCTGAAGGTCTGGTGGATATGATTCATAAGCTGCACGGTAGTTGCGGCTATAGCGGCGTCCCCCGCATGAAAAACCTGTGCCAGCTCATTGAGCAACAATTACGTAGCGGGACTAAAGAAGAAGAGCTGGAGCCTGAATTTTTAGAGCTGCTGGATGAAATGGACAACGTTGCGCGCGAAGCGAAAAAGTTGTTGGGCTGATATTTGCCGGATGGCGGCGTGACCGCCCTATCCGGCCTACAACTCAGCGTAACTGTTGCCCCGCTTTCAGCGTCGCAGCCACGTTTCGTGCGGTCATTCGTACGTTCTCACTCGCATTCTTCAGCGCCTCATCCAGCGAACAAATGGTATAGATGACGCTAAAAACCGCATCCAGCCCATGCTCATGTACGACACCGACATCCGCCGTCAGGCTACCGGCAATGCCGATCACCGGTTTGTTGTAACGCTTTGCGATCTTCGCCACGCCAACCGGAACCTTACCGTGAATAGTCTGGCTATCGATACGCCCTTCCCCCGTCACCACTAAGTCCGCATCCGCAACGCAGGCATCCAGGCGTAACGCATCCGTCACGATCTCAATACCGCGGCGTAGCTGTGCGCCGCAAAACGCATACAGCGCCGCCCCCATACCGCCAGCAGCGCCACCGCCGGCCAGCTCCAGCACATTGACGTCCAGATCGCGCGCGATCAGTTGCGCATAGTGCGTAAGCGCCCGATCAAGACGCGGAATCATCTCCGCCGTCGCCCCCTTTTGTGGACCAAAGACCACTGAGGCGCCTTCTTTACCGGTCAACGGGTTAGTGACGTCGCAGGCCACTTCGATACGGCATCCGGCAAGACGCGGATCTAACTGCGAGATATCAATTCGGGCGAGCGATTCCAGGCCCATCGCGCCATGGGCAATATCTTCATCTTGCGCATCCAGCAATTTAGCTCCCAGCGCTTGCACCATCCCGGCACCGCCATCATTGGTGGCGCTACCGCCAATCCCGATGATGATATGTTCCACGCCCGCATCCAGCGCATGACGAATTAGCTCCCCGGTTCCCCAGGAGGTGGTTTTCAGCGGATCGCGTAAATTCGCAGGAACCTGCTCCAGCCCGCTGGCGGCTGCCATTTCAATAAACGCCGAGCGCTCATCGCCGGATAAACCATAAAAAGCCTGAATTGTATTGCCCAAAGGGCCGGTAACATCAACATGCACAAGGTGACCTTGCATTGCGGCAACCATCGCTTCGACCGTTCCCTCGCCGCCATCCGCAACCGGGATCTTCACGTATTCCGCCTCAGGCCAAATCTCACGGAATCCCAGTTCAATAGCCGTTGCCACTTCAAGCGCACTCAAACTTTCCTTATAGGAATCCGGTGCGATCACTATTTTCATAAAGCATCCTTACGCATGTTGACTGTGTTAAGCATACACCAGGAGGAAAACCGCTCCACTTTATGGGAGCGGTCCCAGATCGCTTAGCGTACCATGCACGGGCGCTTATTATCAAACGTCCAGTTCGGGATCAGATACTGCATTCCCATCGCATCATCACGTGCACCTAATCCATGTTGCTGATACAGCTCATGCGCTTTCATCACCTGATCCATATCCAGCTCCACGCCCAGGCCCGGTTTCGCCGGAACCTGCACCATACCGCCCTTGATTGCAAAAGGTTCTTTGGTCAGGCGCTGGTTACCTTCCTGCCAGATCCAGTGGGTGTCGATAGCGGTAATTTTCCCAGGCGCTGCCGCCGCGACATGAGTAAACATCGCCAGCGAAATATCAAAGTGGTTGTTAGAGTGAGAGCCCCAGGTCAGCCCGAACTCATGACACATCTGCGCCACGCGAACAGAACCCTGCATCGTCCAGAAGTGCGGGTCCGCCAGCGGGATATCCACGGACTGTAACGACAGCGTATGCCCCATTTGTCGCCAGTCGGTGGCGATCATATTGGTGGCGGTCGGCAAGCCAGTAGCTCGACGGAACTCCGCCATCACTTCACGACCGGAGAAGCCCTGCTCGGCGCCGCACGGATCTTCCGCATAGGCCAACGATCCTTTCAGGTACTTACCAATTTTAATCGCTTCATTCAGCGACCATGCGCCGTTGGGATCGAGCGTGACGCGCGCCTGTGGAAAGCGTTTCGCCAGCGCGACAATAGACTCCGCTTCTTCTTCCCCGGCCAGTACGCCGCCTTTCAGTTTGAAGTCGTTGAAACCATATTTCTCATACGCGGCTTCCGCCAGACGTACTACCGCATCCGGGGTCATCGCCTCTTCATGACGCAGGCGATACCAATCGCATTTCTCATCCGGCTGGCTTTGATACGGCAGCGGCGTCGCTTTACGGTTGCCAACGAAGAACAGATAACCCAGCATTTCGACTTCGCTACGCTGCTGACCATCGCCCAGCAGAGATGCGACGTTGACGCCCAGATGCTGACCTAACAGATCCAACATCGCCGCTTCGATCCCGGTAACCACATGAATAGTGGTACGTAAATCGAAGGTCTGCAAACCACGGCCACCGGCATCACGATCGGCAAACGTATTACGTACCGCGTTCAGTACGTTTTTGTACTCACCCAGCGTTTTCCCCACCACCAGCGGAATAGCATCTTCCAGAGTCTGACGAATTTTTTCGCCGCCAGGAATTTCCCCTACCCCGGTATGACCAGAGTTATCTTTAATAATCACAATATTACGTGTAAAGAACGGGGCATGGGCACCGCTCAGGTTCATCAGCATGCTGTCATGGCCCGCAACCGGGATCACCTGCATAGAGGTCACGACGGGGGTAGTAAATTGTGCGCTCATAATTAAATCCTTATTCAAAATTAGTGGCGGCCGAAAACGGGACGTTTACGGTCAAAAGTCCATCCGGGAATCAGATACTGCATTGGGCCTGCGTCATTACGCGCGCCGCCGGGCAGCGCCTTATAGGCCTCATGGGCTATCTGTATCTGATCCCAGTCAAGCTCCACGCCCAAACCGGGCGCATCAGGTACCGCAATTTTTCCGTTTTTAATCTCCAGCGGATTTTTGGTCAGACGGCAATCGCCCTCCTGCCAGATCCAGTGGGTGTCGATAGCCGTCGGGTTGCCCGGTGCCGCTGCGCCGACGTGGGTAAACATCGCCAACGAAATATCAAAATGGTTGTTGGAATGGCAGCCCCAGGTCAGGCCCCAGTCATCGCATAACTGTGCCACGCGCACCGCGCCGGAAAGGGTCCAGAAGTGCGGATCGGCCAGCGGAATATCCACAGCGTTCAGCATTACCGCATGGCCCATCTCACGCCAGTTGGTGGCGATCATATTGGTCGCCACCGGCAGGCCGGTCGCACGGCGGAACTCGGCCATCACTTCGCGACCGGAAAAACCCTGTTCGGCACCGCACGGATCTTCGGCATAAGTCAGAACATCGTTCAGCCCTTTACACAGAGAGATGGCTTCATCCAGCAGCCAGGCCCCGTTGGGATCAACCGTAATACGCGCATCCGGGAAGCTTTTTTTCAGCGCGCGTACGGTGTCGATTTCCTGCTCGCCTGGCAGTACGCCGCCTTTGAGTTTGAAATCTTTAAAACCGTAGCGATCCTGCGAGGCTTCCGCCAGACGCACCACCGCATCCGGGGTCATCGCTTGCTGGTGACGCAGGCGGTACCATTCATGGTTGCCCGGCGTGCTTTCCAGATACGGCAGATCGGTCTTCGTGCGATCGCCTACGTAGAACAGATAGCCGAGCACAGTGACCGCATCGCGCTGTTTGCCGGGTCCTAACAGTTCACAGACCGGCACGTTGAGCGCCTTGCCCAGCAGATCGAGCAATGCGGCTTCAAGCGCGGCCACCGCATTAACCCGCAGTTCAAAGGTCCAGGCGCCTTTACCGAAAGTGTCAAAATCAGCGGCCTGGTTGCCTTTATGCACCTGCTGAACCACTTTATTCAGACGCGCGACTTCCTGTCCCAACACCTGTGGGATTGCATCCACCAGCGTCTGATAAATCACTTCACCGCCCGGCGCTTCACCAACCCCGGTATTGCCAGCGTTATCGGTGAGTACCACGATATTGCGGGTAAAGTATGCGTTATGCGCACCGCCAATATTGAGCAGCATGCTGTCATGCCCGGCCACTGGGATGACCTTCATATCGGTAATAACGGGACTCGATTGTGTTGTCATCGTCCTTGTCCTGTGACAGGTTTCAGTTCGATACGTTTAATATCACCCACCAGCACCAGATAGCTGACGACCGCAATCAGCGCATGTACCCCTACGTAAATCAACGCGCCGTTAAACGAGCCGGTAGTGCCCACAATGTAGCCAATGGCAATTGGCGTGACGATGCCGGAAATGTTGCCAAACATATTGAACAGGCCGCCGCTCAGACCGCTGATCTCTTTTGGCGCGGTGTCGGCCATCACCGCCCATCCCAACGCGCCGATGCCTTTGCCGAAGAAGGCCAGCGCCATAAAGCCAATGATCATCCACTCGACGTTGACGTAGTTACAGAACACCATCACCATCGATAGCAGCATCCCCATGACGATTGGCGTTTTACGCGCGATATTCAGTGAACCGGTACGGCGCATCAACCAGTCGGAAATAATGCCGCCGAGCACACCGCCCGCAAATCCGCAAATGGCCGGGACCGAGGCAACAAAACCGGCTTTCAGAATAGACATACCGCGCGCCTGCACCAGATAAACCGGGAACCAGGTGATAAAGAAGTAGGTCAGCGCGTTAATGCAGTATTGGCCGATATAAATACCAATCATCATCCGTGAACCCAGCAGCTGTTTGATCTGCCCCCACTTCACGCTGAACGGTACTTTAGCTTTGGCGGCCGCCTGATCCATATTGATCAGCGCCCCGCCTTCGGCAATGTACTCCAGCTCTTTTTGGTTTACGCCCGGATGCTGGTTTGGTTCATGAATCACCTTTAACCAGATAAAGCTGATAACAATCCCGAGACCACCCATAAAGAAGAACACATGTGACCAACCCACTTCATGGGTCAGCCAACCCATGATTGGTGCGAAGATAACGGTGGCAAAGTATTGCGCCGAGTTAAAGATAGCGACCGCCGTGCCCCTTTCCTGCGCCGGGAACCACGCCGCCACAATACGACTGTTGCCGGGGAAGGAGGAGGCTTCGGCTAACCCCACGAGGAAGCGCAGGGTAAACAGCGCGACGATAATTCCGAAGCCGCTAAAGATATCGACGAAGCCCTGCAGCAGGGTAAACATGGACCAGATAAAAATGGACCAGAAATAAACACGTTTGGAGCCGAAGCGATCGAGCAACCAGCCGCCGGGGATCTGGCCGATGACATACGCCCATGAGAAAGCGGAGAATACATACCCCATGCCTACCGCATCCAGGCCAATGTCTTTGGCCATCTCCGAACCGGCAATGGATAAGGTGGCGCGATCGCCGTAGTTGAAGGATGTGACGATAAACAGCATCACCACTATCCAGTAGCGAGCGTTAGTGCGTTTTTCCGCGCTGCTCGCCGCCTGACTTAATGAACTCATTGTTGCACTCCTGAATCCTGGCTTGCGCCAGTTCATTCTGTACAGCACCTGTAGGGTGATCAGAATGAGAGGTTAGTGTGTGGCAGTTTTGGTACAGCTCAGGGCCGTTTTATTCTGACTCGCTGCCATTCCGGGAACTGACGGGAAAAGTATATGAAGGAGTGCCACTTTCCCTCACCGTGCATGAACACAACATTAGGGAGGCAGTGAGAAGTTGTTTGGGGCATAAGCCCAAAGCAGTGGAAGTTAGTTCACGTAATTGGGGTTTTATTGCCGGGTGGCAGCATCGCCTGACCCGGCCTACGGTTTTCTAATGAGGGGGGTTGCATGCCCGTGCGGGCGAGGGATTATTTAAGCAAGGTTCCCCAGTTTTCTACCCAGGGATTAGATTCGCTTTCCGGTTCAGGATGCTCGCTGGCATCAATCAGCAGCATTTCGCCTACGCGCTGCGCGCTTTGTTCCTGTAACAGCGCATCGAACTGCTTGCCGCCATTGCAAAAATTAACGTAGCTGCTGTCGCCAAGCGCAATGACGCCATAACGCAGATTAGGCTGGAAACCGAGATTATCTTTGATTCCCTGAAACAGCGGCACGATGCTATCCGGCAGATCGCCCTGCCCGGTCGTTGAGGTCACCACCAATGCATATTTATCCTGATAAGCCTGCCAGTCGGTAAGCTCCGGGTCTTCAAATACCGTGGCTTTATGGCCCTGCGCAGTTAAAATCGCCTCGGCCTCTTCGGCAACCAGCAGCGCGTTTCCATACATCGTGCCGACAAAAATTCCAATTTCCGCCATAACTTTTATCTCCAGGGACTTAAGAATCTATCTGTTCATCCTGACCTGACAGCCCGCTGAACTCAACCCTTTCATTCTCAGGGAGAAGTCCGCGCCAACCAAACTGTGATAGCGCCTGCATCCAAACCTCATCCAGCCCGGCGCGAATAACCAGCGGTTCGCCAGTAAAGGGATGAGTCAGCTCAAGCTGGCTGGCATGCAGCATCAAGCGCTGACAGCCGAAATGCTCTGCGGCGCTGCGGTTTTGCCGTAAATCACCATGCTTGCTGTCGCCAATTATCGGATGGCGCAAGTGAGCCAAATGGCGTCTGAGCTGGTGCTTACGACCGGTCTGAGGCTCCAGCTCCACCAGCCCGTAACGGGTGGTGGGATAGCGCCCGGTCGCCACCGGCATTTCAACCGTCGCCAGACCGCGATAATGAGTGACCGCAGGCTGCGGCTCTTTATCCTCGCGGGCAAATTTATCGGCTATCTTATCCAGCTCTTCCACCAGCGGGTAATCCAGCACGGCGTCGTCCATCAGCCAGCCACGCACAATCGCATGATAGCGTTTCTGCATTTGATGATGTTCAAACTGCTGAGACAGCAAACGCCCGGCTTCGCTGGACAGCCCCATCAGCAGCACGCCGGAGGTCGGTCTGTCGAGCCGGTGGGCGGTAAACACGTGCTGACCAATCTGGTCGCGCACCGTTTGCATCACCACCACTTTCTCATCGCGGTCGAGCCAACTGCGGTGAACCAGCCAACCAGAAGGTTTATTGACCGCAACCAGCCATTCGTCCTGATAGAGGATCTCCAGCATCAGGCGTTATCACTTGTAAATAGCGCATCCAGTTCCTGCAACGCCGTCAGGAGAATGTCGCGTTGTGGGTGATCGGCCGTCAGCGCCATTTCGTAATACGGTGCGATGGCAAAAGCCTGCGGCAGCGGCTGCGCATTATCAAGCAGGGTATGCATACGGGGAATCAACACCCACTGCAGCCATTCGACCGGCTCCATGGTATCCATACAAAAAGGCTGCGTGCTGGTAAACAGATGCTCCGCTGGCTCGTCCATCCGCCAGTGATGATGTTCACGCAGTAGCGCTTCAAGCGCGTGTAACTGCTGGCGCACACGGTCATGAGTCGTCATGAAATTAACCTCAATGATGAAAAATCTGGCGCGAAGAATAGCACTAGTGAAGAGGAAATAAAAAAAGGGAGCACTGTAAAAACAGTGCTCCCGGTTCGTTTCGCAGCATTCCAGCTACTTTTGGTGCTCCCTGCTCATCCGTGACAACTTTTCCTGTGGTCTTGCGACCTTGTTCATCCTGAACTTTTGCATCCTGCTCACATCACCCCGATGTGAAAACTTCATCCTGAAGTGTCCTGGCCATCCTGACCCGCCGAACATCCTGACCGGCTCTCATTCTCCATCCTGGAGGTGTCCTTTAACGCATCCCGCGCTTTCCGCTTTGCTTCATCCTGAAGCCTGTCCTTGTAACACCATCCTGGTGTGTCCTGCCGAAGAGCCATCATCCTGATGTTCACTTCGTTGTGCGACTCCTTGTCGACAGATATAGAATCGCCTGTTTCGCTTTGTCTTACAAGATACTTACAGACAAACACTTAAGGTAATTTTCATATGAAAGTTGACAATAAAATACTAACAAGTTGAATTGTAAGTAATTAATAGTTTTTCAATTCATTAAGTCTTCACTTATTACCTGGCAATGTCCTACAGGGTTTGTAAGAGATCTCTCACACGATTAAGGGCAAACAGGATTACAGAACTGGCTTAAGTTGAGTGAGGAATTCCGCAAGCGAGGCTGCCAGCACCGTTCGTTGACGGGTTCCCAGCGTTTCTTTGCAAACTTCACCGGACAGGTTGCACACCGAGATGACATCAAGTTCGTTGTCCTGAGTGGCAATGAAAAGCGTAGGCGAGAGCTTGAGTCGCTTTTGCGTAACCAGGTGACCAATCAGGTTTTCCTGAACGCGCCTGAAGTCATCCTCACTCCAGGTTTGCAGCAACGTCAGCTTTTCATTCGCAAACTGCGCGTGCATATCCCCAGCAAACTGGGTGGTGTAAAAAGCGTGAACGGCAGGTTGTATCACAATGTCAAAGGCACGTTCAACCGCATTGACGTTTTTTTCACCGACAAAAGGCTGAGGTTGCCAATAAACCGCATCGTTAGTGGAAGAAATGATGCACGGTGACGGTACACCATACAGCTCTTCGCTGAGCGGCCAGCTGTTGTTTTTGTCATGCCACGCGTCGCAATAACGCGTCGTAAAGGCTGTCAACGCCTGCACTGTCAATTCGTCCACTGATTTCTCTCTTCACAAAAGCCAGGATACACTTGTCGCATAGTGTATCTGGTTTATGACGGTGAAACATGTCTTCTTATGAAAATCATCGGGCGCTTGACGGCCTGACTCTCGGTAAATCAACGGATTATCGGGACAATTACGATGCCAGTCTGTTGCAGGGTGTTCCGCGCAGCCTCAACCGCGACCCGCTGGATCTAAAGGCCGATAATCTGCCTTTTCACGGTGCCGATATCTGGACGCTGTATGAACTGTCATGGCTGAATGCCAACGGCTTACCGCAGGTTGCGGTCGGTCATGTGGAGCTGGATTACACCAGCGTAAATCTGATTGAATCGAAAAGCTTTAAGCTGTACCTGAACAGTTTTAACCAGACGCGTTTTGACTCCTGGGAGGCGGTACGCCAGACGCTGGAAAACGATCTGCGCGCCTGCGCTCAGGGCGATGTCAGCGTGGCGCTATACCGCCTTGACGAGCTGGAAGGACAACCGATTGCCCATTTTAACGGCACCTGTATCGATAATCAGGATATCGTCATTGATAACTACCAGTTCAGCACCGACTATCTGGAAAATGCCGTGAGCGGCGAAAAAGCGGTGGAAGAGACGCTGGTCAGCCACCTGCTGAAATCCAACTGTCTGATCACCCACCAGCCCGACTGGGGCTCCATACAAATTCAGTATCGCGGACGCAAAATCGACCGGGAGAAGCTGCTGCGTTATCTGGTCTCCTTCCGCCACCATAATGAATTTCACGAGCAGTGCGTGGAGCGCATTTTCAATGACATTCTGCGCTTCTGCCAGCCGGAGAAACTGAGCGTCTACGCGCGCTACACGCGGCGTGGTGGTCTGGACATTAACCCATGGCGCACCAATACCGATTTCACGCCAGCTACGGGCCGACTGGTACGTCAGTAATCTTTTTTCTCAATTTTGCGTGTCGGATTCCGCGCGCAAGGTTGTGAAAGGCCATCAGCCAGGGCTATTGTAACTTACTCTAAATAATTCGAGTTGCATGAAGGCGGCGACGCAGCGAATTCCCTGAGCTTACTAAAGTAAGTGACAGGGATGAGCGAGGAAGCCAACGCGTATGCAGCTTGAAGTATGATGAGTATCATCAGGGAATGGCGTTTTGCGTCCCATAAGGAGTCTACTTGATTACACATATTAGCCCACTTGGCTCAATGGACATGTTGTCGCAGCTGGAAGTCGAATTACTTAAACGCACGGCCAGCAGCGACCTGTATCAACTGTTTCGTAACTGTTCACTTGCCGTTCTGAACTCCGGCAGTCTGACCGACAACAGCAAAGAACTGCTGTCCCGCTTTGAAAGTTTCGACATTAACGTGCTGCGCCGCGAACGAGGCGTGAAGCTGGAACTGATTAATCCGCCTGAAGATGCGTTTGTTGATGGGCGCATCATTCGTGCGCTACAAGCCAACCTTTTTGCCGTGCTGCGCGACATTCTGTTCGTCAATGGTCAGATCCATAACGCGGGTCGTTTTCAGCATCTGGATCTCGAAAGTTCGGTGCATATTACCAACCTGGTGTTCTCGATCCTGCGTAACGCCCGGGCGCTACACGTCGGTGAAGCGCCGAACATGGTTGTCTGCTGGGGCGGTCACTCAATCAACGAAAATGAATACCTGTATGCGCGTCGCGTCGGCACCCAGTTGGGCCTGCGTGAGTTGAACATCTGTACCGGCTGCGGTCCGGGAGCGATGGAAGCGCCAATGAAAGGCGCTGCGGTCGGTCACGCCCAGCAGCGTTACAAAGACAGCCGCTTTATTGGTATGACCGAACCGTCAATCATCGCCGCTGAGCCGCCTAACCCGCTGGTTAACGAACTGATCATCATGCCGGACATTGAAAAACGTCTGGAAGCGTTCGTGCGTATCGCCCACGGTATTATCATCTTCCCGGGTGGTGTCGGGACTGCGGAAGAGCTGTTGTATCTGCTGGGGATCTTGATGAACCCGGCAAACAAAGATCAGGTGCTACCGCTGATTTTGACCGGACCAAAAGAGAGTGCCGATTACTTCCGCGTGCTGGACGAATTTATCGTGCACACGCTGGGGGAAGAAGCCCGCCGACACTATCGCATTATCATTGACGATGCGGCGGAAGTTGCGCGTTTGATGAAAAAAGCGATGCCGCTGGTAAAAGAGAACCGTCGCGACACCGGAGATGCCTACAGTTTTAACTGGTCGATTCGTATCGCACCTGATTTGCAGATGCCGTTCGAGCCGTCCCATGAAAACATGGCTAACCTGAAACTGTATCCGGATCAACCCGTTGAAGTTCTGGCGGCCGACCTGCGTCGTGCATTCTCGGGTATTGTGGCCGGTAACGTGAAGGAGGTCGGCATTCGCGCCATCGAAGAGTTTGGCCCGTACAAAATCCACGGTGACCGCGAAATGATGCGTCGCATGGACGATCTCCTGCAGGGCTTCGTTGCGCAGCATCGCATGAAGTTGCCAGGCTCCGCGTACATCCCTTGCTACGAGATCTGCGCCTGACCTTCAACACCCGATAGCAGACGCTACCGCGGTGACAATTTTGTCCATATCAAAGCCGGGTTTGGCGCATACGCCTCCCGGCTTTTTTTAGTGATACCAGTCACATAGCTCAGACGATTATATAAATACCAATGATATATCGTTAAATATAACGCGCCACGCAAACGATTACCTTTAAAAACCAACCGTCATTTATCTTAGGAAATTATTATTAGTCGCCAAAATCCTCTAAAAACAACAGTTTTTACAGCGCAACGCTCGTATCTTCGCGCCTTCGCTTTCATGAGATATGTCGTTAATGTTAGCCTCTGCGCCCGTAAATTCGCTTTGACTATTTTTTAACAGATTAATGGTCCAAATTTATCCACATAAAAGGTGGATTATTGCATTTGGGATCGCGATCACTGATACATTCATTACTAAAATGTATCTTTCCGCCCGCAAATTATTACGGCGAAAAATTATATAAAAAATCGCTCAACGAATTTCGATTTACAGTCGGGTTCTTTCTCATCGGATTGACCCCAAACCCGACTTTTTAAGCTTCCTCCAGGAGAAATAGATGGAAAACACTCAAACCAGCACTATCGTTACGGGTCAGACCCGCAGCGCATGGCGCAAGACAGATACCATGTGGATGCTGGGCCTTTACGGCACGGCGATTGGCGCGGGTGTATTGTTCCTGCCGATTAACGCAGGTGTAGGCGGTATGATCCCGCTGATCATCATGGCGATCCTTGCCTTCCCGATGACCTTCTTTGCACACCGTGGCCTGACCCGCTTCGTGTTGTCCGGTAAAAATCCGGGTGAAGACATTACTGAAGTTGTAGAAGAACACTTTGGCGTTGGCGCGGGTAAACTGATTACCCTGCTCTACTTCTTCGCTATCTACCCGATTCTGTTGGTTTACAGCGTAGCAATCACCAACACCGTTGAAAGCTTCCTGGCTCACCAGCTGGCGATTACTCCGCCGCCGCGTGCCATCCTGTCTCTGATCCTGATTGTCGGTATGATGACCATCGTGCGCTTCGGTGAGCAGATGATCGTTAAGGCGATGAGCATCCTGGTATTCCCGTTTGTTGCCGCCCTGATGCTGCTGGCGCTGTATCTGATCCCTCAGTGGAGCGGTGCGATTCTGGAAACCATGTCTTTTGACTCTGCGGCAACCACCGGCAACGGCCTGCTGTTGACCTTGTGGCTGGCGATTCCGGTAATGGTGTTCTCCTTCAACCACTCCCCGATCATCTCCTCCTTCGCCGTGGCGAAGCGTGAAGAGTACGGTGATGAAGCTGAGAAGAAATGCTCCAAGATTCTGGCATTCGCTCACATCATGATGGTACTGACCGTTATGTTCTTCGTCTTCAGCTGTGTATTCAGCCTGACTCCGGCAGATCTGGCCGCAGCGAAAGAGCAGAACATCTCTATCCTGTCTTACCTGGCGAACCACTTTAACGCGCCGATTATTGCCTGGATGGCACCGATCATCGCGATGATCGCTATCACCAAATCCTTCCTCGGCCACTACCTGGGCGCACGTGAAGGCTTCAACGGGATGGTGATTAAGTCTCTGCGCGGCAAAGGCAAAACCATCGAAATCAACAAACTGAACAAAATCACTGCGCTGTTCATGCTGGTAACCACCTGGATTGTGGCAACGCTGAACCCGAGCATCCTCGGTATGATTGAGACCCTGGGTGGCCCAATCATCGCGATGATTCTGTTCCTGATGCCGATGTATGCCATTCAGAAAGTACCGGCAATGCGTAAATACAGCGGCCATATCAGCAACGTCTTCGTTGTGATTATGGGCCTGATCGCTATCTCCGCTATTTTCTACTCTCTGTTCAGTTAATTCCCCTGCGCCGCTCCTCGGGGCGGCGCACCTCGATACACAATGGACGCCTCATGATTAGCGTATTCGATATTTTCAAAATCGGCATTGGCCCTTCCAGCTCCCATACTGTTGGCCCGATGAAAGCAGGCAAACAATTCACGGATGACCTGATTGCACGCGGAATTCTCACTGACGTAACCCGCGTAGTGGTTGATGTTTATGGCTCTTTGTCCCTGACGGGCAAAGGTCACCATACCGACATCGCGATTATTATGGGTCTGGCGGGTAATCTGCCGGATACCGTAGACATTGATGCCATCCCGGCCTTTATCCAGGATGTGAACACTCATGGGCGTTTGCTGCTGGCGGACGGTCAACATGAGGTCGAATTCCCGGTCGACAAGTGCATGAATTTCCATACGGACAATCTGTCCCTGCACGAAAACGGGATGCGTATTACCGCACTGGCGGGCGAAAAAGCCATTTACAGCCAGACTTACTATTCCATTGGCGGTGGGTTCATCGTTGATGAAGAACATTTTGGTTTACCGAACAACTCTCCGGTAAACGTACCGTATCCGTATAAATCTGCGGCGGACTTGCAACGTCATTGCCAGGAAACCGGCCTGTCGCTTTCCGGTCTGATGATGCAAAACGAACTGGCGCTGCACAGCAAAGAAGAGCTGGAACAGCACTTTGCCAACGTCTGGGAAGTGATGCGTAGCGGGATTGAGCGCGGTATCACCACCGAAGGTGTATTGCCGGGTAAACTGCGCGTTCCGCGTCGTGCGGCGGCGCTACGTCGTATGTTGGTCAGCAGTGACAAAACCACCACTGACCCGATGGCGGTTGTTGACTGGATCAACATGTTCGCGCTGGCCGTGAACGAAGAAAACGCCGCCGGTGGACGCGTGGTGACTGCGCCAACCAACGGCGCATGCGGGATTGTTCCTGCCGTGCTGGCGTACTACGACAAGTTTATCCGTGAAGTGAACGCTAACTCGCTGGCACGCTACATGCTGGTCGCGAGCGCCATCGGCTCGCTGTACAAGATGAACGCCTCTATCTCTGGCGCCGAAGTCGGCTGTCAGGGTGAAGTCGGCGTAGCCTGCTCCATGGCAGCTGCCGGTCTGGCCGAGCTGCTGGGCGGTAGCCCAACGCAGGTATGCATCGCGGCGGAAATCGGTATGGAACACAACCTGGGTCTGACCTGCGATCCGGTTGCCGGCCAGGTTCAGGTACCGTGCATTGAGCGTAATGCCATTGCTTCGGTTAAAGCAGTAAACGCCGCGCGTATGGCGCTGCGCCGTACCAGTGAACCGCGCGTGTGCCTCGATAAAGTCATCGAGACCATGTACGAAACCGGGAAAGACATGAATGCCAAATACCGCGAAACCTCTCGCGGCGGTCTGGCGATGAAGATTGTCACCTGCGATTAAAGCCCAACTTATCCGGCCTACAGTTCCATTGTCATTTGTAGGCCGGATAAGGCGTCAGCCGCCATCTGGCAAAATGTTGATTTCAGATATTCGCCTCCCCCCGCCGTGAATGTTACCCTACGGACTGATCTGTTAGGGAGAACACCGTGGCCGTCCACCTGCTCATTGTCGATGCACTGAATCTTATCCGCCGTATTCACGCCGTACAGGGCTCCCCCTGCGTGGAGACGTGCCAGCACGCGCTCGATCAATTAATTGTGCACAGTCAGCCCACGCACGCCGTGGCGGTCTTTGATGACGAAGCGCGCAACAGCGGCTGGCGTCACCAAAGACTGCCTGACTACAAAGCCGGTCGGCCGCCAATGCCACAAGACTTGTATCAGGAAATGCCCGCCTTACGCGCCGCTTTTGAACAGCGCGGCGTCTGCTGCTGGGTCTCCAGCGGTAATGAAGCCGACGATTTAGCCGCTACTCTGGCGATTAAAGTCTGCCAGGCAGGACATCAAGCCACCATCGTCTCCACCGATAAAGGCTACTGTCAGTTGCTCTCCCCGACGCTGCGTATTCGCGACTATTTTCAGAAGCGCTGGCTGGACGCGCCGTTCATTGAGAAAGAGTTCGGCGTGCTGCCACAACAACTGCCCGATTACTGGGGGCTGGCTGGGATCAGCAGTTCTAAAGTACCGGGGGTCGCAGGTATTGGCCCCAAAAGCGCCACGCAATTGCTGACGCAGTTTCTAACGCTGGAAGGCATTTACGCGCATCTTGATGAGGTGCCGGAAAAGTGGCGCAAGAAACTCGAAGAACATCGGGAAATGGCGTTTCTGTGTCGGGATATCGCGCGACTGCAAACGGACTTACATATCGACGGGAATTTACAGCAGCTACGGCTGGCGCGGTAGTCTTATTGCTGGATGGTGGGGCAAACCCCTTATCCGGCCTACTTACCGTACAACCCTGTAGGCCGGATAAACCCCGGGTGATTACCAGGCGGTATGGTACAGCTCAACGATATCGCCCAGGCTCGCTTCACGCGGATTTCCGCCGGTACAGACATCATCAAATGCAGCCTGCGCCAGTGCAGGAATATCCTCTTTGCGTACGCCTACATCGCGCAGGTGCAGCGGGATCCCAACATCACGGTTAAGGGCAAATACCGCATCCACTGCCGCTTTCCGTGCTTCTGCCAGCGTCAGTCCTTCAACCTTCACGCCCATCACCCGGGCGATATCGCGAAATTTCTCCCCGGTATATTCGGCGTTATAGTGCATCACATGCGGTAGCAAAATGGCATTCGCGACGCCGTGCGGGGTGTTATAAAACGCGCCCAGCGGGTGCGCCATGCCATGCACTAATCCCAGGCCAACGTTGGAAAAACCCATTCCGGCAACGTACTGGCCCAGCGCCATCGCTTCGCCCGCCTGGCTGTCGCCCGCGACCGATCCGCGTAAAGCCCCGGCAATAATTTCAATCGCTTTAATGTGCAGCGCATCGGTAAGCGCCCACGCTGCTCGCGTGATGTATCCTTCAATGGCATGGGTCAGGGCGTCAACACCCGTGGCCGCTTTTAACGCCGCAGGCATGCCGTCCATCATGTCAGCATCGATAAACGCCACCTGCGGAATATCATGTGGATCGACACAAACAAACTTACGCCGGTTTTCTTCATCCGTGATCACGTAGTTAATGGTCACTTCCGCCGCCGTCCCTGCTGTGGTTGGGATAGCCATAACCGGCACGCTCGGGCAGCGCGTCGGGGATAACCCTTCGAGGCTGCGTACATCCGCAAACTCAGGGTTATTGTTGATAATACCAATCGCTTTACAGGTATCCTGCGGGGAGCCTCCGCCAATAGCTATCAAATAGTCTGCGCCACTTTGCTGAAAGACCTCCAATCCTTCCTGTACCACCGCAATGGTTGGGTTAGGAATAACACCTGAATAGATTTCCCACGCCAGACCTGCAGCGTCCATCCGGGACGTCACCTTCTCGACAACACCGCACCGCACCAGATTCTCATCGGTCACAATCAGCGCCTTGCGATAACCACGACGGATGACTTCATCGGTTAATGCACCAACAGCTCCCCGGCCAAACCATGCCGTTTCGTTCAGAATCATTCTGTTCGCCATCGTATTTCTCCTTTTCGCTATGCGAAATTACTCTTCAATTCGTAATCCGTAAGATTTGAATTTCTCCAGCACAATCGCGATCTCCTCATCGTCTAACACCGGAACCGGATCAACAATGGCCAGGGTGCTCAGATAAAGGCGCGCCAGAACTTCTACTTCATGCGCCAACCACAGTGCTTTTTCCAGATTCGCTTCACAAGCAATCAGCCCATGGTGCTGTAAAAGCGTTGCCTTACGGTTTTTCAGGGCGACGCTCACATGCTCTGACAGCTCTCGTGTACCAAACGTCGCATAAGGCGCACACGGAATAGAGTTTCCCCCCGCCGCCGCAATCATGTAATGGATTGCCGGAATTGGACGGTTGAGAATAGAAACGGCCGTACAGTGCACAGCATGGTTATGGACAACCGCATTGGCGTCCGGACGCGTCTGGTAAGCCGCCAGGTGAAAACGCCATTCGCTGGAGGGTAACTGACCTTTATCATATTTTCCGTCGTTATCTACATACACGATCATGTTTTCAGTAAGTCTTTCATAAGGAATACCGCTGGGCGTGATCAACATCCCATTCTCATATCGCGCACTCACATTTCCCGCCGTCCCCTGATTTAATCCAAGGCTGGTCATTTCAAGACAGGTTTCAATGATTTCTCGTGACAAACGCATTCTTTCCATAATGATTCTCCGGGTACAGTTTCTCCTCGTCTTTAATTGCGAAAAATGTAGCCGCAGAATAAGACGGGTCAGGTTTCAGATATGGGCAGCCACTGAATGTGTTTATTCAGATCCAGTTGGCCGATTTATTTATAGCAACGTATTATTGTTGTCTTACGCGCTTAATAAGTTTCATCGGTACTTTTACAGTTTCTTTAATAGGTTGGTCGTCAATGGCACTCATCATCATATCGAATGCTTTTTCCGCCCAAACATTTTCATCCTGCTGCATTGACCAGACATTATTGGCGAGAAATCCCAGCATCGGATGTTCATCGAATGTGCCAATATTAATATCAGGTGAAATTGTGCCGAAACGATGGCGAATAGCGTTAATAGCACCTTCCAGCACGGGTAATGATGAGGCAATAAACGCCTGCGGCTGCCCCTGTTCACCAATCAATCTATCCATCAGTTGAAAACCACCTTCAGGGGTGTTGTCAGGACCTTCACGCACCCAATCACGGTGATGAATACCATTATTCTTCAAAGAATTAAGGTAACCTTGCAAACGATCGCCAATACTGGGTAATCCGGTATCTCCGACTAAAAACCAGATCGGAGCCTTTCCGGCATCAAACAAACTTTGCGTCAACTTTTCGCCGCCTAAAATATTATGACTTTCAACCAGTGCGTTATCGGTATACTTAAAATCACGGTCCAGTAACACCATCGGTTTTCTGACCTGGCGTAAATGGTGTTGCTGATTCTCCAATGTTGAGGGAACAATAAAAAGGCCATCAACATTGCGAGCGATTAACGCTTTGGTCAATTTATTTTCGTAATCAACATCATCATAGGTACAGCTAATCATTAACTGATAACCGGAGCGACGACAGCGTTGCTCAAGTTTCTCGGCGAGAGTGGCAAAAAAAACGTTGGAAATATTTGGAACAATCAGTCCCAATGTATCCGTTTTATTCAATTTCAGGCTGCGGGCCGAATGGTTTATGACGTAACCATAACGCTCAACATATTCATTAATACGCGTTTGGGTTTTGACACTGATTCGATATTGCTCTGCTTTCCCGTTCAGCACCAGTCGTACGGTCGTAACCGATAAATTCAGATCGCTGGCTATCTGTTCTACTGTTTTAGCCATTTATATGCCCCAGTCCACATCCAAAAACGTCAATCTCCAATCATAAAAGTATTTTAAACTTTTGTCTTACTGCATAAGCTGGTTAATCGCCTGCTGCTGATCCCACATCATCAGATAGACCTGGTATTTGCGCTCATAGAAGTCCCGCCGTGCCGGATTAGCCTTAATAACCTCGCCGGAGCGAACCATCGCCTGGCATGCAGATGGAATATTTGCCCACGCGCCGCTTGCTACCGCGCCGGTGATAGCTGCCCCTAACGTCACTACATCTTCCTCCTGCATAAGATGAATATCGCATCCGGTAGCATCGGCATACTCCCGCATCCACAGCGGGTTATGCGTTGCGCCGCCGCACAGCGCCAGTCGGGAAATGGTATGGCCGTTTTCACGCATCACTTCCATAATATGCCGCGTACCGCAGGCAATCGCCTGTAATGTCGCCAGGTACAGGCGAGCCACCTGCATCTCGCCTCGCTCAAGAGTCAAGCCGCAGACGCTGCCCCGGGCATCGGGTCGCGCGCGGGGGGAGCGATTGCCATGGTGATCGGCCAGCACATGCAAATAACGACCAGGTTCAGACTCCTTCCTCTCAAGTTCCGCAACCCATTCGTTGACTAAAACGATCGGATGGCAACCCCGCGCCTCGGCCTTATGAAACAGCTCCGCACTCGCCCCTGATTCCTGGAGCGTCCAGTCGACCAATGCCCCAGCGGCGCTTTGCCCTCCCTCCGTCAACCAGTAGCCCGGCAGCATGGCAGACCAATACGGTCCCCATACGCCCGGCGTATAAATTTCCTGTTCGCTGCATAGCATATGGCAGTTTGACGTTCCGCTAATCAACGCTAACGTTCCCGCTGGCTCAACGCCAGCAAGCGCCAAACCGCCTGCATGGGCATCAATCATCCCACTGGCGACGACAACTGCAGTCGTCAGCCCCAACGCCTGGGCCGCATCGGCGCTAAGCGTTCCCACGGCGGCACCAGGCGGAAGAATATGCGACGGAATTTTGCCCGTTAAATCCGTTAACTCTACGGCGTCGAGCAGAGAGTGGCTAAAGCGTTGTTCATGGGCCAGATAGTTCCATTTACAGGTCAGCGTACACAGACCGGCCACGTCGCTCCCGGTGGCTTTACAGACAAGGTAGTCAGCCAAATCGTAAAAACGATGCGCCCTGTTCCAGGTTGCAGGAAAGTGTTTTTTTAGCCACAGCACCTTGGGAAGCTCCATTTCGACGCTGACTTCACCGCCAACGTAACGCAGAGCCGGATCCTGCGTAGCATTAATATGCTGAGCTTCCTGCACCGCGCGATGGTCCATCCACATGATGATGTTATGGTCTGATGGTTCGCCTGGTGAAACCGCCAGGCCCTGCCCTTGCTCGTCGAGAGCCACCAATGAACAAGTGGCATCGAATCCCAGTGAACGGATATCCTCAATGCAGATCCCGGATGACGATACCGCCCCCTTAACCGCATCGCAAACCTGCTGCCAGATTTCTGCAGATGACTGCTCAACCCGAGCGGGGCCGGGTCGAAACTGCGAGATAGGGCGTGTCGCAAAGGCCAGGCGTTTGCCGCTGGCATCGAACACACCCGCCCTGACACTGGCAGAGCCGACATCCACACCGAGGAAATATCCACTGCTCATAGTAACTCCCTGACGTTAGCTAATAGTGGGGCGAGTACCTCGCCCCAACGCTCTTATTTTTTACCGAATGGGTGTAACAGCTTGTCAATTTCTGGGGTATCAATGTTCTTCGCACTAACGAATTTCACCGGAATATCAATCTCTTTTGGTACAGACTGACCGGATACCGCCGCATTCAGCGTCTTGATACCCTGATAGCCAATCTGGTAGGCGTCCTGCACAACAAAGCCCTGAATCACCCCGGACTTCAGGAAGGCAATAATGGCCTCGGTGCTATCAAAACCAATCACCTTCACTTTGCCTTTCAGGTTTTGACTATCAATTGCGTTTGCTACGCCGAGTGTTGAGCCTTCATTCGTGCCATAAATCCCTGCAATATCCGGGTTGGCCTGGATCATATCGATGGTTTTATCCATCGCTTTTTGCGGATCGCCATCGCTGTACTGGACCGGTAGCACCTGGATATCCGGATATTTTTCCTTCATGCGGGCAATAAACCCTTCTGAACGCTCAATCGCTGAGGAGGTCCCTGCTACGTGCGCAATAATGCCCACTTTTCCTTTGCTGCCCACTTCTGCTGCCAACGCGTCTGCCGCTTCAGCCCCGGCTTTACGGTTATTCGTGGCGACAAAACTGACCGGAATATCAGAATTCACACCGGAGTCAAAGGTCACAACTTTAATGCCGCGTGAATTTGCGGTCTCAACTAATGGTGCCAGCGCATTGGCATCTAACGCGGCCAGCAATAGTCCATTGGGTTTTTGCGCCATCGCGTTTTCAACTAACTGAATCTGCTCGGCAATCTGAGTTTCATCCGCCGGGCCCACATAGCTGGTTTTGTCACCCAACTCTTTTGCTGCCGCTTCCGTCCCCATTTTTACGGTTTGCCAGAATTCATGCTGGAAACCTTTACTGACCACGGGAAGATTCATATCTTTAGCCAAAACGCTGGATGTCATACAGGCCAGCAGGGATAACGCATAGACAAAATTCCTGGTTCTCATTGTTTTACTCCGTTCTGAGTGAGTCACCCTAAACGTCAGGGTTATGATGTCCCGTGACTTCCGGGAGCGTAAATCAACGAATTTTTTTGCGTAAAGTGTCGAGATAAACCGCTGCAATGACCACTACACCCATGGCCACCATTTGCCAGAACTGGGAAACTCCCATCAGGTTCAGACCATTTTTCAACACGCTCATAATGAATGCGCCAATGATAGTGCCGCCGATGGTGCCAATCCCGCCCATCAGGCTGGTACCGCCAATAACGACCGCCGCGATGGCTTCCAGCTCATAACCCACGCCGACCGTCGGCTGACCAGAGTTCAAACGAGAGGCCAGAATGACCCCGGCAATCCCGGTCAGCAGACCACAAAAGGCGTAGACAAAAATTTTGACGCGTTGCACTTTAATCCCGGAAAGATGTGCCGCCACCTCATTACTGCCCACTGCGTAAACATAGCGGCCTATCACCGTTTTCTTCAGGATGTAGGCGGCGATGAGCGCCACCACCACCAGGTAAAAAACGGGATAGGGCAGCACATCAAACAACCGTCCCTGGGCCAGCATTTTGAAGGTGGGGTAATCAGCGAAGTAAATCGCGCGGCCATCGGTCATCACCATATTGATACCTCTGACGGACATCATCAGACCCAGCGTGGCGATAAAAGGCGGGATAGTCATTTTGGTGACCAGCAGGCCATTGATATAGCCGCATAATCCTCCAGCCAGTACACCCGCAAAAATACAGACAGGCAGAGGCAGACCTAGCGTGGCGCAGATACCTACCGCGACACCAGAAAATGCCACGACTGAACCGAGAGAAAGGTCGATCCCTGAAGTGATAATGACGAAGGTAACGCCAATCGCCATAATGCCAATCACCGAGGTTTGCAGGGCAATTGTCATAATGTTTTCAGTGTTAAAGAAAAATGGCGAACCAAAACTAAAAAATATCACCAAAATAATCAGACTTAAAAGTGGCGCAAGGCGCATTAAAAGTTCTTTGTTAATTTTTATTTTCTTATTATTGCTGTCTGAAGAGGTTACAGAGATAGTCATAAGTTAGTCCTCTAACGTCGCATATTGCATGATTTTTTCTTGTGTGGCGTCATCAGAAGCTAGCTCTCCGGTAATACGCCCATTACGCATCACTAAAATGCGATCGCACATACCCAGCACTTCCGGTAATTCAGAGGAGATCATGATAATTGATTTCCCTTTTGCCACCAGCCGATTCATTAATTCATAAATTTCAAGTTTGGCCCCCACATCAATCCCGCGAGTGGGTTCATCAAAGATGAGAATATCGGTGTCTTTACACACCCATCGGGCAATAATAATTTTCTGCTGATTACCACCACTTAAATTCAAGGCAGCTTGCTCTAAATGTGGTGTTTTAATGCGTAGGGCTTTAACCTGTTCCTCGCTGGTTTTCTGGCAACGTGTGCTGTCCACATTGCCAAAACGATCGGAATACTCAGGGTAATTGCCCAACATAATATTGCGCTCAACGGACAGTCCTAATGCCAGCCCCTCTTTTTTCCTGTCCTCGGTTAAATAGCTGATACCCTGTTGGATAGCATCAGGAATATCTTTAATCACCGTAACTTTACCGTTCAGCTTGAGGGTCCCACCATCAATGGGATCCGCGCCAAAAATCGCCCGTGCCAGCTCAGTACGCCCTGCGCCCATCAGGCCGGCGAAGCCCAGGATTTCTCCTTGGTAAAGCGTGAAATCGATATTGTTCAATACACCATTGCGCGTTAGCCTACTCACTTCCAACACGGGCTTACGTTGAGCCAAAGGTTTACGGCGAGGATAAATATTACCGAGGTCGCGCCCGACCATCATGGCAATCAGGTCGCTAATTTTGACCGCATCATAATCCACGGTGGCAATAAACTGCCCATCGCGCATTACCGTAGCGCGATCGGCTATCAGCGCCAGCTCCTCCAGTCGGTGCGAGATGTAAACAATGCCAGTCCCCTGTTCTTTCAATAAACGGGTTACCTGAAATAAGCTGTCGATTTCCGTTTCCGTAAGTGCTGCCGTAGGTTCATCCATAATAAGAATCTTGGCATTGACCGATATCGCTTTAGCTATCTCAACCATTTGTTGTTGAGCAACGGTCAAATCGGCAACCAGCGTATCTGGCGCGATATTCAGGTTTAACTTTTGCAAAATATCGATAGCAGCCTGTCGCTGTTGTTTTTCATCCAGACGCCAGCGATTATTTTTGCAAAACTCCCTGCCAATAAATATATTTTCTTCAACGGTGAGTTCAGGGAAGAGGTTAAATTCCTGATGAATAATCGTGATACCTGCACTTTGTGCACTTAACGGGTTAGCGAAAGTAACCGGCTGCCCCTCAAAAATAATATCCCCTTCATCAGGCTGATAAACACCGGATAAGATCTTCATCAACGTAGACTTTCCTGCGCCATTCTCACCCAGCAGCGCATGAACCTCACCTTTGCGTAAAGCAAAATCCACATTACTCAACGCTAATACGCCGGGAAAACGTTTCGTAATATGACTCATCTGTAAAAATGTTTCAGACATTGCTGCTTTCCTCAATATACAGAAACTGCAGTCAGTGAATCAGGCGAAAACAAGATTGCCAGAGAGCCATCGTCACCGTTAATGCGAATACTACTTACAAGTTCATATGCGTTTTATCAATCATGCTAACTCGAGTTAGCGAAGTGCCTTTTAAAGCTATTTTAGCTACTCAAATTAGCCAAATCATTTGGTTTAAAACTGTGATGCTGAACAGACAATTTATTATATATTTATGATTTAAAAGGTTTTTATTAAAAATCTGCGTATTTGTTTATTTGACGCAGATCGAATTTTAACCACTTCTCGTGAAGCCTCTCACAGTTCCATAACAAAAAAGTTGTGTAAAAAACTCTCCAATACCTAAGCTAACTCGAGTTAGCAAAAATGGGTAATTCAGCCAACTGCGACAGTGGTGTCCAACATCCGCTTTTGCAGCACGGCACAAAGTGAGATGAGGAACCTCGAATGAGAAAAAATAGCTTACCGAAGATTGGTATCCGCCCGGTTATTGATGGTCGTCGTATGGGGGTACGTGAGTCGCTTGAAGAGCAAACCATGAATATGGCGAAAGCCACCGCCGCGCTTATTACGGAAAAACTTCGCCATGCCTGTGGCGCACAAATTGAATGTGTAATTGCCGACACCTGTATTGCCGGTCTGGCGGAATCCGCAGCCTGTGAAGAAAAGTTCAGCAGCCAAAATGTTGGCGTAACGATTACCGTTACCCCTTGCTGGTGCTACGGCAGCGAAACCATCGACATGGATCCGATGCGTCCGAAAGCAATCTGGGGCTTTAACGGCACAGAACGCCCTGGCGCCGTTTATCTTGCTGCCGCGCTGGCTGCGCATAATCAAAAAGGTCTGCCCGCGTTCTCCATTTACGGTCACGACGTACAGGATGCCGGCGACACCACCATCCCCGCCGATGTCGAAGAAAAACTGCTGCGCTTCACCCGGGCGGGCTTAGCCGTTGCCAGTATGAAAGGTAAAAGCTATTTATCCGTAGGCGGCGTTTCTATGGGCATCGCCGGTTCTATTGTCGATCATAACTTCTTTGAATCCTGGCTGGGAATGAAGGTTCAACCTGTTGATATGACTGAACTTCGTCGTCGCATTGATCAAAAAATTTATGACGAAGCTGAACTGGATATCGCACTGGCGTGGGCAGACAAGCATTTCCGCTACGGCGAAGATCAGAACGCGCAACAGTATAAGCGTAACGAAGAACAGAGCCGCGCAGTACTGAAAGAAAGCCTGCTGATGGCGATGTGCATCCGCGACATGATGCAAGGCAATCAGAAACTAGCAGACAAAGGTCGTGTTGAAGAATCGCTGGGTTACAACGCGATTGCCGCGGGATTCCAGGGCCAGCGTCACTGGACGGATCAATATCCAAACGGCGACACTGCCGAAGCACTGCTGAATAGCTCCTTCGACTGGAATGGCGTGCGTGAGCCGTTCGTTGTCGCGACTGAAAACGACAGTCTCAACGGCGTAGCGATGCTGTTTGGTCACCAGCTCACCGGTACAGCACAGGTTTTTGCTGATGTGCGCACCTTCTGGTCGCCAGAGGCGGTGGAGCGTGTCACGGGTAAACCGCTGACCGGGCTGGCTGAGCACGGCATTATTCACCTGATTAACTCCGGCTCGGCTGCACTGGATGGTTCCTGCAAGCAGCGCAATGGCGAAGGGAAACCAACCATGAAGCCGCACTGGGAAATCTCGCAGAAAGAGGCTGATGATTGTCTGGCGGCGACCGAATGGTGTCCGGCTATTCACGAATACTTCCGCGGCGGCGGTTATTCCTCTCGCTTCCTGACCGAGGGCGGTGTGCCATTCACCATGACTCGCATCAATATTATCAAAGGGTTAGGACCGGTACTGCAAATCGCCGAAGGCTGGAGCGTGGAGTTACCAAAAGAGGTGCATGCTCAGCTTGATGCGCGTACCAACTCGACCTGGCCGACCACCTGGTTTGCCCCGCGCTTAACCGGTAAAGGTCCATTCAGCGATGTCTATTCCGTCATGGCTAACTGGGGCGCAAACCACGGTGTGCTGACGATTGGTCACGTCGGCGCGGACTTTATTACGCTTGCCGCCATGCTGCGTATTCCGGTTTGCATGCACAACGTGGAAGACGAAAAAATCTATCGTCCTTCAGCCTGGGCGGCCCACGGTATGGATAGCGAAGGCCAGGATTATCGTGCCTGCCAAAACTACGGCCCGCTGTATAAGCGTTAATGCGACTCCGCCCGGTGGCGCAAGCTTACCGGGCCTACAGGAGCACAACGTGTAGGCCGGATAAGGCGTTTACGCCGCCATCCGGCAACGTCTCGGGAGCGATTATGAAACAAGACGTTATTCTGGTCCTCGATTGTGGCGCAACCAACGTGCGGGCCATTGCCGTTGACCAACAGGGAAAAATTATCGCCCGCGCCTCAACGCCCAACGCCAGTGATATTGCCGCGGAGAATGGCGCCTGGCATCAGTGGTCGCTGGAAGCCATTTTGCAACGCTTCGCCGACTGCTGTCAGCGGCTCTCCACGCAACTGGCCAATTGCCGTATCTGCGGGATCGCCGTCACCACCTTCGGCGTAGACGGTGCGCTGGTCGATCAACACGGCAGGCAGTTATATCCGGTAATCAGTTGGAAGTGCCCGCGCACCGCAGCAGTGATGGAAAACATCCATCGCTACATGTCGCCCCAGCAACTGCAGGAAATCTCCGGCGTCGGCGCGTTCAGCTTCAACACGCTGTATAAACTGGTGTGGCTGAAAGAAAACCATCCACAACTGCTCGAACAGGCACACGCCTGGCTGTTTATTTCGTCGCTTATTAACCACCGTTTAACCGGCAAGTTCACCACAGATATCACTATGGCGGGCACCAGCCAGATGCTGAACATCCAGCAGCGCGATTTCAGTGATGACATTTTGCAGGCAACCGGCATACCGCGCCGACTGTTTCCACGTCTGGTGGAAGCGGGCGAACAGATTGGGGCACTGCAACACGAGGCCGCCAGCCTGCTCGGGCTGCCAGTGGGTATTCCGGTGATATCTGCCGGGCACGACACGCAGTTTGCGCTGTTTGGCGCGGGGGCTCAGCCAGACGAACCGGTGCTCTCTTCCGGTACATGGGAAATTCTGATGGTGCGCAGTGCGCAGGTGAACACCTCTCTGCTCAGCCGTTATGCGGGTTCCACTTGTGAATTAGATAGCCAGGCCGGACTGTACAATCCCGGCATGCAGTGGCTGGCCTCCGGTGTACTCGAATGGGTGCGTAAGCTGTTTTGGACTGCCGAAACGCCCTGGCAGACGCTGATTGACGAAGCCCGGTCCATTCCTGCTGGCGCAGAAGGCGTCAAGATGCACTGCAACCTGCTGGCCTCTCAGAATGCGGGCTGGCAAGGGGTTACGCTCAATACCACCCGCGGGCATTTTTATCGCGCCGCGCTGGAAGGACTGACAGAACAGTTGCAGCGGAATTTGCACACGCTGGAAAAAATCGGTCATTTCCAGGCCTCTGAATTGTTATTGGTTGGCGGGGGCAGCCGTAACGCATTGTGGAACCAGATTAAAGCGAACGTTCTCGGGATCCCTGTCAAAGTGCTGGATGACGCCGAAACCACTGTGGCAGGCGCCGCGATGTTTGCCTGGTCAGGTATGGGCGAATTTACCTCCCCGGAACAGGCTCGTGCCCAGGTGCGCTACCAGTACCGTTACTTCTATCCGCAAACCGAATCTGAACTGACAGGAGTCGAGTAACATGCTCAAAACGATATCACCCTTAATTTCTCCCGACCTGCTGAAGGTGCTGGCTGAGATGGGTCACGGCGATGAGATTATCTTTTCCGATGCCCATTTTCCGGCTCACAGCATGGGACCGCAGGTGATTCGCGCCGACGGTCTGCTGGTCAGCGACCTGCTGCAGGCGATTATTCCGCTTTTTGAACTGGACAGCTACGCCCCGCCGCTGGTGATGATGGCCGCAGTAGAAGGCGACGCTCTCGATCCTGACGTCGAGACTCGCTATCGTCAGGCGCTTTCCTTGCAGGCCCCCTGCCCAGACATCACGCGTATTGACCGCTATGCCTTTTACGAACGCGCGCAAAAGGCGTTTGCGATCGTTATCACAGGAGAGCGGGCAAAGTACGGGAATATTCTTTTAAAAAAAGGGGTAACGCCATAATCTCTGGTCAGAATGCCCGTCTGATACGGGCATTCTGCATAAGATGAGGATCAGAACATGAAAGCGGCGCGCCAGCAGGCAATTGTAGATCTGCTTACCCACCACAAAAGCCTGACAACCGAAGCCCTGTCTTTGCAGCTAAACGTCAGCAAAGAGACCATCCGCCGCGATCTCAGTGAATTACAAACCCGGGGCAAAGTGCTACGCAATCACGGGCGGGCCAAGGCCATTCACCGGAAAAATCAGGACAGTGGCGACCCGTTTCATATTCGACTCAAAAGTCACTATGCGCACAAAGCGGATATTGCGCGGGAAGCGCTGGCATGGATTGAAGAAGGAATGGTGATCGCCTTAGACGCCAGCTCAACCTGCTGGTATCTGGCGCGTCAGCTACCGGACATCGACATTCTCGTTTTCACCAACAGCCACCCCATTTGTCAGGAATTGGCTAAACGCGAACACATTCAGCTCATCAGCTCTGGCGGCCGCCTTGAACGTAAATACGGCTGTTATGTTAATTCCGCGCTCATCTCGCAGCTAAAATCCCTCGATATCGATCTGTTTATTTTTTCCTGCGAAGGGATCGACAGCGATGGCGCGCTCTGGGACTCCAATGCCACCAACGCAGAATTCAAATCCATTATGCTTAAGCGCGCATCGCAATCTTTATTGCTGATCGATAAAAGTAAGTTAAATCGTTCCGGGGAGGCCCGGATTGGGCATCTGGATGATGTGACGCATATCGTGTCAGATACACAGCTGATTGAAACAACATAGACCGGATAAGACGTTTACGCCGCCATCCGGTCTATGTTTAGCGTTATCGCTCGTCCCGACGACCGCCGACGGCCGCCCACAGACGACGCACGTGTACGGTCACTTCTTCCCGATCATGATACAGCTGACGCGCCTGAATCTGGGCATTGACGCCATGCTCATCAAGCTGTGCCTGGATATAGGCCAGATTCTGCGATACCTCTTCGTAACGTTTTTTCATCGGCAGTTTGAGGTTGAAGATCGTCTCGCGACACCAGCCGTTGACCAGCCACTGCGCCATCAGCGCGGCAACCTTCGCCGGCTTCTCCACCATGTCGCACACCATCCATGAGATGTTGTTACGATTCGGGCGATACTTAAATCCGTCTTCGCGCAGCCAGGTGACCTGCCCTGTATCCATCAGGCTTTGCGCCATCGGACCGTTATCCACGGAATAAACCCACATGTTGCGTTTAACCAGTTGATAGGTCCAACCGCCCGGACATGCGCCTAAATCCACGGCATACATGCCGTTGGCCAGACGCTCGTCCCACTCATCTTCTGGAATGAACACATGCAGCGCCTCTTCCAGCTTCAGCGTTGAGCGGCTCGGGGCATCGGCCGGGAACTTCAGGCGCGGAATCCCCATGTAGAACGGGGAGTTATTGTCAGGCCAGGAATAACCCGTATAACAACAGCCAGGGGCGATAAAGAAAACATGAACCACCGGACGTTTCGGCGTTTCATATTTTGCCAGTACGCCCGCTTCGCGCAGCGCCGCGCGCAGCGGTACGGTAAATTTACGGCAGAACTTAACCAGCTCTTTGCTTTCATTGGTGTCGGCGACTTCGACCCGCAGATCGCCGCCTTTTTCCACCACGCCCTGCAACATGCCGACAATTGGCGTAATACGATCTTCCGGCGGTAAATATTGCAGCAGTTCGCCCACAACAAACATCTGACGGGCAAAAATCAGCGAGCTAAACGGCAGTTCTTTCACTAACTTTTCGGCATCGTCCTGCTGATAGCATTCGAAGATCACATAGCCCGCATTGTCTTTAACGCGGGCGAAACCGAAGATTTCCCGACGTCCTGCTTTATCCGTAATTTCTGCGGCGCACTCTTTTTCAAAACCCGGGCGACACAACAATACAACCTTATTCATGGCTAACGCCCTTACGTTTCAATCGAATAGCGCCCACTAACATCAGCGCCCAGCCTACAAGGAAGCTGAAACCGCCGACGGGGGTAACAAACGCCCACAGGCGTAAATGAGAGAGCGCGAGGCAATACAGGCTGCCGCTAAACAGCACCGTCCCTAATGCCAGGAACACGCTACTCCAGTAAAACCAAATGCTAATGCGTCGCTGCATGGCGACGGCCAGCCCGAAGATAGCCAGCGTATGAAACGCCTGATACTCAAGGCCAGTCTGGATCCAACCCATTTCTACGACACCAAGGGTTTTACTCAGAACATGTGCCCCAAAGGCGCCCAACGCCACAAAGATAAAACCACTTACGGCGGCAAAAATCAGCATAAAACGGCTGGTCATGTTAATACCCTACGTAATTTATTGTTCATAACGAAAGCGGAATTTTTCTTGTTCCGAGGCCGCTTTCGCCAGTATCCACTGACGGAAGGCGGCTATTTTACCCAGTTCTGCCTGACTGTCATGACAAACCAGATAAAACGCGTTTTTGCTGACCAGAACATCGTTAAACGGACAGACCAGACGTCCGGCTTCAATTTCGGACTGCGCCATGACGTTATTCGCCAGCGCAATCCCCTGTCCATGGATAGCAGCCTGTAGCACCATGGCGCTATGGCTGAAGATAGGTCCCTGCTGTACGTTGATATGATTCAGGCCAAGCTGGCGCGTATAGGCTTGCCAGTCACGCCGCGATGCATCGTGCAATAATGTGTGTTTTGCCAGGTCATCCGGCGTCTTCAGTGGTTTATCACCGGTGAGTAACAGCGGCGAGCAGACCGGCAATAAATATTCTGCGTACAATTTTTCAACGCGCAGACCCGGCCAGTTGCCGCGTCCGTAGAAAATCGCCACATCAACATCATCAGCCAGTTTGTCTTCCTGACGGTCCACCGCCTGGATCCTGACATCGATTCCCGGATAAGCTGAGTTAAAGCTAGAGAGTCTGGGCACCAGCCATTGGATCGCGAAACTGGGCAATAAACTAACGGTAAGCGCACCTTTTGCACTGCGTGCCTGAAGTTTACGCGTCGCGTCAGTTAATTGCGAAAAAATCTCTTTGATGTCGAGGAAATAGCTTTGACCTTCTTCTGTTAACAACAGAGATCGATTGCGTCGACGAAACAGCTTCAGCCCCAGGAAATCCTCGAGTGACTTGATTTGGTGACTTACTGCGGCCTGCGTCACAAAAAGCTCTTCCGCTGCGCGGGTAAAGCTCAAATGACGCGCTGCAGCATCAAAAACACGCAATGCATTTAGGGGTGGTAATCGTTTTGACATGACTTTTAGGCTTTGATGTTAAATGAATTTAACAATTATCTAACAGGCTGTAACCTATTAGTTTTTTTTATCTGAGCCATTATAAATTGTCCGTTGAGGTTCTACCAGCAAATACCTATAGTGGCGGCACTTCCTGAAGCCGGAACGAAAAGTTTTATCGGAATGCGTGTTCTGGTGGGCTTTTGGCTTACGGTTGTGATGTTGTGTTGTTGTGTTTGCAATTGGTCTGCGATTCAGACCATGGTAGCAAAGCTACCCTTTTTCACTTCCTGTACATTTACCCTGTCTGTCCATAGTGATTAATGTAGCACCGCCAAATTGCGGTGCTTTTTTTTGTCCGACTTTATGTCGATGGCGACCGGTTAGTTATCCAGTTCTACCATCTCTTTCACATCGGTACGGTTGATCTGCTGTTTGTTGCCGTTAGCGTCTTTATACGAAATCATTCCCGTTTCATTGTCAGTCTGTGGCTTGCCATCAGATACGATTGATCGACCATCGTTGGTGTGCATCACGTAATTCGATCCAGAACAGGCGCTCAGGGCAAAAGTCAGCATACAGGCAGAGATAATTGCGGCAGTCTTTTTCATCTTCTTCTCCTTAAAGCGATTTATGCTATTAAAAACACACTCCGTAACAGGCAAAATTGCTCGCCTAACGCTATTTAGCATAAGACACTGTGAGGACTTTGCCAGGATATCCAGAGTATTCCGATGGTTAGCACAACTCTTGTGTCAGCGCCTGTTTTGCGCGACGATCGGTTTATTGAACTGAGGATGATCATGAACGCATTTAATCCCGCGCAGTTTCGTGCGCAATTTCCCGCACTCAACGATGCCGGCGTCTATCTCGACAGCGCTGCTACTGCACTGAAGCCGCAAGCCGTGATTGAGGCGACCCAGCAATTCTATAGCCTGAGCGCCGGAAACGTGCATCGCAGTCAGTTTGCCGAAGCGCAACGCCTGACCGCGCGCTATGAGGCCGCACGGGGAAAGGCCGCACGCCTGATCAACACCCCGGATGAGAAAACGATAGTCTGGACCCGTGGCACGACGGAAGCTATCAATATGGTTGCCCAAAGCTATGCGCGTCCGCGCTTACGGCCGGGCGATGAGATTATCGTCAGCGTGGCGGAACATCATGCCAATCTCGTTCCGTGGCTGATGGTGGCTGAGCAAACGGGAGCCAGAGTAGTCAAACTCCCGCTCAACGCCCATTTGCTACCGGACGTCGAGCGTCTGGTTGAACTCATCACTCCGCGCAGTCGCATTCTGGCGCTGGGGCAGATGTCGAACGTTACCGGTGGTTGTCCGGATTTAGCCCGCGCCATTACGCTCGCCCATGCGGCTGGCATGGTGGTAATGGTAGATGGCGCGCAGGGAATTGTGCATTTCCCCGCTGACGTGCAGCAGTTAGATATTGATTTCTATGCCTTCTCGGGCCACAAGTTGTATGGCCCTACCGGTATTGGCGTACTTTATGGTAAGCCAGAATTACTGGAAGCCATGTCACCGTGGCTCGGCGGCGGCAAGATGATTAGCGAAGTCAGCTTTGACGGTTTCACCACCCAGGCAGCCCCCTGGAAGCTGGAGGCCGGTACGCCTAACGTAGCTGGCGTCATCGGGTTAAGCGCGGCGCTCGAGTGGCTGGCGGACATTGATGTTGCGCAGGCCGAAAACTGGAGCCGGGGTCTGGCGACGCTGGCAGAAGACGCCCTGGCGAAACGTCCCGGTTTTCGTTCCTTCCGTTGTCAGGACTCTAGTCTGTTAGCCTTTGATTTCGCTGGCGTTCATCATAGCGATATGGTGACGCTGCTGGCCGAAAATGGCATTGCGCTGCGCGCGGGGCAACACTGCGCACAACCGCTGCTGGCGGAACTGGGCGTATCCGGGACCCTACGCGCCTCTTTTGCGCCCTATAATACGCAAAGTGATGTGGATGCGTTGGTCTCAGCCGTTGACCGCGCGCTGGATATATTGGTGGATTAATGACAAGCCCTTTATTCGCCGGACACCCGTTTGGCACAACCGTAACTGAAGAGACGTTGCGTAATACGTTTGCCCCGCTCACCCAGTGGGAGGATAAATATCGTCAGCTAATTCTGCTGGGCAAGCAGCTTCCGGCGCTGCCGGATGCGCTAAGGGCGCAGGCAAAAGAGATTGCGGGATGCGAAAACCGCGTCTGGCTGGGATATACCCTGCACCAGAATGGCACTCTGCATTTCTTCGGCGACAGCGAAGGCCGCATTGTTCGCGGGCTGTTGGCAGTATTGCTCACCGCCACAGAAGGTAAAACCGCAACGGAGTTGCTGGCGCATTCACCGATGGCGTTATTTGACGAGTTAGGGTTAAGCGGGCAGCTCAGCGCCTCACGAAGCCAGGGCCTGCATGCGTTGAACGAGGCGATTCTTGAAGCTGCCCGGCAAGCCGGATGACGACGGCTGATGCGTCTTATCCGGCCTATAACACCGCACGAACTGTAGGTCGGATAAGCATAACGCCATCCGACACAATCAACTCTGGCGCGCCGCTTTCGCCATCATCTTCTTCAGCGCATGGGAAACGGCTACAAAGCCAAAGGTAGCCGTCACCATGGTGGCAGCGCCAAACCCTGAGGCACAATCCATACGTTTTGGCCCTTCCGCCGTCGCCTTCATGGCACACACCGAGCCATCTGCCTGCGGGTAAACCAGCGCCTCGGTCGAGAACACGCAGTCCACGCCCAGCTTGCCTTTACTGTTTTTCACCACGCCAAAATCACTCTTCAGTCGCTCACGCAGCTTGGCCGCCAGCGGATCCTGAATGGTTTTTGCCAGATCAACCACCTGAATCTGCGTCGGATCGATCTGCCCGCCCGCACCGCCGGTGGTTACCAGCGGAATCTTATTGCGCCGACAGTACGCAATGAGCGCCGCTTTCGGGCGCACGCTGTCAATCGCATCGATGACATACGAAAATCCCGCATTCATATATTCAGCAACGTTATCTGGCGTAACAAAATCATCGACCACGTTCACCCGGCACTCCGGGTTAATCTGGCGGATACGTTCCGCCATCACCTCAGCTTTCGCTAAACCAACGTTATCGCGCAGCGCATGGATCTGACGGTTAGTATTGGTGACGCAAACATCATCCATATCGATCAGCGTAATCGCGCCAATGCCGGTACGCGCCAGCGCTTCCGCCGCCCACGATCCCACACCGCCAATCCCGACCACGCAAACATGCGCTCCGGCAAATAACTGCAGCGCGTTTTCGCCATACAGCCGCGCCGTGCCGCCAAAACGCTGACGCCAGGCGTCACTGATAACCACAGACATAGAACCTCAAATTCATTAATACCGAGCAGTATGACTGCCGGATGGCGCTGCCGCCATCAAGCAATTAACCGCTGAACACGTTACCCGCGTTGGCCGCTGTTTTCAGCACCCACACGCGGCCGTAGTGATTATACCACCCGGCACGATGTCCGGCGTCAGCGCCAATGCCCTGATAGATATCAAAGTGCTGGCCTTTAATCGCACCGCCCACGTCCAGCGCCACCATCAGGCGCAGTTCGTACTGACCGGTGAACTTACCGTTATTATCCAGCAAGGGAACTTCCGCCAGTAACGTGGTACCCGCAGGAATGATACTGCGATCAGAAGCCACGGATGCACGGCCAATCAGCGGTACCGCGCTGGCCCCTTTCACCGGCGCAAAAGATTGCGGCTTAAAGAAGACAAACGATGGGTTCTGCTCCAGCAGCTCACGCACTTCGGCCTCGCTGTGCGTTTCTCCCCAATGGCGAATGGCCTGCATCGACATATCTTCTTTTTTCACTTCGCCACGGTCGATCAACACCTTCCCGATACTGCGATAGGCATGGCCGTTTTTCCCGGCATAGCTAAAGAAGTTTAGCGGGCTGCCGTCGCCAAAATCGATATATCCACTGCCCTGAACATCCATAATAAAGTTGTCCATCAGGGAGTTGCTGTACGCCAGAATGTAATTATCGCTTAGCGCGCCTGCGTAGATCTCGGCACGAGACGGTAAACGCCCGCGTTTTGGCGGCATGCGGTAGATAGGATACTGGAACTCACCCTGACGCGTGTGGCGCGCCTGAATAACCGGCGTGTAATAACCAGTAAACTGGACGTTACCGTAGTTGTCCGCCCCTTCCATTTGCCACGCGTCAATACCAAACTGACGCATGCTGCGGGTATCACCGCCCGCACGTAACCACTGCTGGATGGCATTATAGACATTGCTCTGATTGCCATATAAACGTGGCGATGCGCTACGGATCTGATTAACCTGCTCGGCGAAATCACCGGCATTGATTGGCGCGCCAACCGCATCAGGCTGGTTCACCAGTGAGAAAGGCTGGGTAAATTTCCCGTCTTTATACTGCTGCCCACGATCGGTGGGTTTTGAGGAACACGCGGCGAGCATCGCAACGACTGCTCCCGCCAGAAGATATTTTGCCCAACGTCCTTTCATTGTTCTCGTCTTATGTTGCCTGAATGCGAGACGAAGATAACAAACCCCCGTACCTAATGAAATGCGTATGCATACCCGAACGCAAATTTTGCGCAAAAAATAATCCAGAATACGTTGTTTTTGTTCATTTTCACCCTTAAAACGTGATCAAGGTGAAAAAAGGGTTGCATGAAAATGCGAGCAGAGTATAGTGCGCATCCACGGACGCGGGGTGGAGCAGCCTGGTAGCTCGTCGGGCTCATAACCCGAAGGTCGTCAGTTCAAATCTGGCCCCCGCAACCAATTAAAATCAGAAGCAGTAACGTTACTCGATGGAAGAGTAATGACGGACGCGGGGTGGAGCAGCCTGGTAGCTCGTCGGGCTCATAACCCGAAGGTCGTCGGTTCAAATCCGGCCCCCGCAACCAATCATATTTGCTGCAATATTTTTGCAAAGTAGTTCGAATCACAGCAAGGCGGCGACGCAGTGAATCCTTAGGAGCTTACTCCAGTAAGTGACTGAGGTGAACGAGGAAAGCCAACGCAGATGTGGTTTGAAATACGAAGCAAAAAGACGGACGCGGGGTGGAGCAGCCTGGTAGCTCGTCGGGCTCATAACCCGAAGGTCGTCGGTTCAAATCCGGCCCCCGCAACCAACACATTAAACACCTTAACAGGTGTTTTTTTGTATCTGTAGTTCGTTAAAAAAAGCGCTTTTCAGCGCTTTTTTGTTATCCCCTTCTCGCCAGCGTCGCGCCATCGGCAAAGTAGGCTTTAATCCCTGCCAGAATCGACTCCGCCACTTCCTGCTGGAAGGTTGCCGTCTTCAGCTTACGCTCCTCTTCGACGTTACTGATAAATGCCGTCTCCACGAGGATAGAGGGAATATCCGGCGCTTTCAGCACCGCGAACCCGGCTTGCTCAACCTGATTCTTATGCAGGTTGTTAATTTTACCGAGCTTATTCAGCACCGCTTTGCCAAACTTCAGGCTGTCGGCGATGGTCAGCGATTGCACCATATCGAACATGGTGTGGTCGACATAACGGTCACCGCTTTTGCTAACGCCACCGATGAGATCCGAGGCGTTCTGGGTTTGGGCCAGATATTTTGCCGCGGTACTGGTCGCCCCTTTCGTGGAGAGCGCAAACACCGATGAGCCGCTGGGTTGCCGGCTGGTAAAGGCATCGGCGTGAATAGAGACAAACAGGTCTGCACGCTGTTTCTGCGCTTTCGCCACACGCACTTTTAGCGGAATGAATATATCTTCATTACGCGTCATAAAGACCTTCATGTTGCCCTCTTTTTCAATAAGGGCTCGCAGGCGACGGGCAATTTGCAGTACCACATCTTTTTCACGCGTCTTATATTTCCCCACCGCACCGGAGTCTTCTCCACCGTGTCCGGGATCCAGCATAATGACAATCGGACGATCGCGCCCCGCTTTACCCGGCTGCGGACCACTTTGCGCAGGCGGCACCTGTTTATCCAGATCGCCCTTGTTGTAATCTTCAAGCAGCGCCAGCAGCGGATCCTGAACATCCTGCGCATTGGCAGGATAAAGATCCATGACCAGGCGCTCTTTAAAACCGGCGACGGGGGCCAGGGCAAAGAGTTGCGGCTTCACATTCTGTTTCAGCTCGAACACCATCCGCACGGTCTGCGGGTCAAATTGCCCGACTCTCGCCGACTTAATATAGGGATCGTCAGGACGAATCTGCGCGCCGATGCCCTTAAGCACCGAGTTCAAATTAACGCCTTCAATATCGACAACCACACGCTCAGGATTACTCAGGGCAAACTGTTTGTATTTCAGCAAACGGTTGGATTCCACCGTGACGCGGGTATAACTGGACGCAGGCCAGATACGAACGGCAACGACCTGACTCACGGCAGCCAGACCAACCTGACTGACGCTCAAAAGCCACATAGCACCCGCACCTTGCAGTAAACGACGGCGACTGATTGCTGAATTGGATCCCGACATGCTTCTCCCGAGCAAAAGAAATCTTTATTGAAGTAATACGTAAAACGTCCGAATTGACCGGAAACTTTAACGAATGACGCATAATCTGTCATCTATAAAAGGGTAAACATTCTTTTTATATTCACGGCATTACTGAAAAAAATCTTCGGCATGAGTAAAAATTACGCTTGCGCACAGCACCAAAACAGAATAAAAATACACAAATTACGAATAATCATGCAATGAGGGTGTGCCGTGGTGAAGGAGCGTAGAACCGAACTGGTACAGGGATTCCGCCATTCTGTTCCCTATATCAATACCCATCGGGGAAAAACGTTTGTCATTATGCTGGGCGGCGAAGCCATCGAGCATGAAAACTTTTCCAGTATCGTCAATGACATTGGGCTTCTTCATAGCCTCGGCATCCGCCTTGTCGTGGTCTATGGCGCACGACCGCAGATTGATGCCAATCTTGCGGCGCATCATTATGAGCCGGTGTACCACAAAAATACGCGCGTCACCGACGCTAAAACCCTGGAGCTGGTCAAACAGGCTGCGGGATTGCTCCAGCTTGATATTACCGCCCGCCTGTCGATGAGCCTGAATAATACGCCATTGCAGGGTGCGCATATCAATGTGGTCAGCGGTAATTTTATTATCTCCCAGCCGCTGGGCGTTGATGACGGCGTGGACTACTGCCATAGCGGGCGTATTCGTCGTATTGATGAAGAGGCCATTCACCGTCAACTGGACAGTGGCGCGATAGTCCTGATGGGGCCAGTCGCCGTTTCCGTTACCGGTGAGAGCTTTAATCTGACGTCAGAAGAGGTCGCCACGCAGTTGGCTATCAAACTGAAGGCGGAGAAAATGATTGGCTTTTGTTCCTCCCAAGGGGTCACCAACGATGATGGCGATATTATTTCCGAATTGTTCCCTAACGAAGCCCAGGCGCGCGTCGAGTCACAGGAAGAGAAAGGTGACTACAGCTCAGGTACGGTGCGCTTCCTGCGTGGTGCGGTGAAAGCTTGTCGCAGTGGCGTACGCCGCTGCCACCTGATCAGCTATCAGGAAGATGGCGCGTTGCTGCAAGAACTGTTCTCCCGCGATGGCATCGGTACGCAAATCGTGATGGAAAGCGCCGAGCAAATTCGCCGCGCCACCATTAATGATATCGGCGGCATTCTGGAGCTCATCCGTCCGTTGGAACAACAAGGCATTCTGGTCCGCCGCTCCCGCGAACAACTGGAAATGGAGATCGACAAATTCACCATTATTCAGCGCGATAACCTGACTATCGCCTGCGCCGCTCTGTACCCTTTCCCGGAAGAGAGGATTGGCGAAATGGCGTGTGTGGCGGTACATCCGGACTACCGTAGTTCGTCACGCGGGGAAGTATTGCTGGAGCGGATCGCCGCGCAGGCCCGGCAAATGGGGCTGAGTAAGCTGTTCGTACTGACCACCCGCAGCATCCACTGGTTCCAGGAGCGCGGCTTCACGCCAGTGGATATCGACCTGCTGCCGGAAAGCAAGAAAGAGATGTACAACTATCAGCGGCGCTCAAAAGTGCTGATGGCGGATTTGGGGTAAGAGTGGTTGCCGGATGCGGCATAACAGCCTCATCCGGCCTACAGCTACATCAGGCCGTCATTAAATAATGCTGATAGCCCGCTGCGGCGTTCGGTACGCATGACAATTGCCCCGCCCAATATTCGTTCATCGGCATACAGCGACAGACGGCGGCGCGCGCGGGTTACGGCGGTATAGACCAGCTCGCGGGTAACCACAGGGGAATGCTGGCTGGGTAAAATCAACGCCGCATGGTCAAACTCAGATCCCTGCGATTTATGTACCGTCATCGCCCAGGTGGTTTCATGCTCAGGCAAGCGGCTGGGTTGCACCGACTTAATCGAACCGTCCGGCAGCGCAAACCACACCCTCAACCCTTGTCCACGCTCGAGGGCAATGCCAATATCACCGTTAAATAACCCCAGCGAACTGTCATTGCGCGAAATCATCACCGGCCTTCCCTCATACCAACGACTGTGCGTCGAACGGCGAATTTTACGTTTTTGCGTCATCACCTGCTCAATGCGTTCATTCAAACCGCCAACGCCAAACGGGCCTTCCCGCAAAGCGCATAACAGCTGATACTCATTGAAGGCCTGAATGATGGCATCCGGCGCGGCGCCCTCGTGCAGTAAATCCAGGTAGTGCCCATAACCGGCCAGCGCCTCATCCAGCATCGCGGCGTAATCTTCACTGCTGTGTAACGTGCGTTTTTCGATATCGCTGAATCCCTGCTGGAAAACCGTTTTTACCGCAGCTTTGTCACCGCGATTAATCGCAGCAGCCAATTGACCGATCCCAGAGTCACTGCCAAAACGGTAGCTTTTTTGCAGCAGACACAAGCTGTCACGCAACGCCGCCGCCTGGGTACCCGTTCCCGCCGGAATAGCGCTACCGGTCAGGCGACTAAGCTGCCGGGCACGTTCCGGGGTGAATCCTTCGCTGACAAAAGCACAAATATCCCCAAGCACCGCCCCCGCCTCGACGGAGGCAAGCTGGTCACGATCGCCAAGAAAAATCACCCGCCCGTGCGATGGCAGGGCATCGATAAGGCGCGACATCATCGGCAAATCAATCATCGAGGCTTCATCCACCACCAGCACATCCACATGCAGCGGGTTCCCCGCATGATGACGCAGACGCTGGCTGCCAGGCTGAGCGCCTAATAACCGATGCAGCGTACTGGCATCATCGGGAATGCGTTTCTTTTGCTCATCGGTAAGCGGCAGTTCTCGCAGCGCCGCCCCCAGCGAGGCGGTCAGACGCGCAGCCGCTTTTCCCGTTGGCGCCGCCAGACGAATACGGCAGCGTTCACCATCCATCATCTGGATCAACGCCGCCAGAAGCCTCGCGACCGTTGTCGTTTTTCCGGTGCCCGGCCCGCCGGAGATCACTGATATACGACGGGTCAGCGCCACAGCAGCGGCCACCTTTTGCCAGTTAACGCCTTCCGATGATGGAAACAGCGCCTCCAGCGTGTCGGTCAGCCGTTGTTCATCCACCTCAATGGCGTGGTTAACTTCACTGAAAAAACGCGCCACCGCGCGTTCGTTATGCCACATGCGGTTCAGATATAAACGATCGCCGTACAGCACCAGCGGGGTCGGTTGCTCGCCACGGCTTACTGCCCCGGAGGCCAGCAAACATTCAGCCCAGTTTTCAGGCTCGCCCATCTCAGCAAGCCAGGCGCTTAACAGAGGATGAGCATCTTCGCGTAAGGATAATCGCGAAAGCGGTAAGCAGACGTGCCCTTCTCCCGCTTCGCGGCTGAGCAATGCCGCAGCCAGCGCAACCGCAGGATTGTCATTTCCGGCAACTGCCAGCGCAAACTGGGCATCCAGAGGCCGGAGCTGTTTTTGCTCAACGGCTTGCAGTAATCGTTTCTGGATTGTCATGACATCTCCTCCAGCTCCGCACCGGCAAACATCTCATCCATCAAAGCGATCATTTCTCCGTCTGGTCGGGTGGCGTAAATTCCCTGCTGCGGCTCCTGACCATCAACGCCCCGCAGGAAAAGATAGATGACGCCACCAAAATGGCGTTCATAATCGTAATCACTGATGCGATGGCGTAAGTAGCGATGCAGCGCCAGGGTATAAAGTTGATATTGCAGGTCGTAGCGATGCGCCTGCATAGCTGAGGCCATCGCCTGCTGCGTGTAGGCTGCGCTGTCTTCACCCAGCCAGTTAGATTTGTAATCAAGCAGGTAATAACGCCCCTGATGACGAAACACCAGGTCAATAAACCCTTTTAGCATGCCGCGTACCTGCATAAAATCCAACGCAGGGCAGCCCGCTGAGAGCGGATCGTATTTACGGATTAACGCATCAAGTCGGCTGGCCATCAGCGGCTGCGAAATCGGCAGATAAAACTCCATCTCCACCTGTTTTTCACGAGCAGAAAGTTGGCTCAAACTGACGCCCGTCTCGTTAAGAGGCGCCTGCAAAATGGTGTCCAGCCATGCGGTCAAAACCGGCGTCCAATGCGCGTCATAACCACCCAACGCCAGTTTTTCTTCGACCCAACACGGATCTACCGGTTGGGTAAAATCAAGGTCCTCAAACAGACTATGCAAAAACGTGCCCGGCGAGGCGCCGCGCGGAAATTGATGCGGGGTGAATCCTGACTCCGCAATGACCTCGCCAACGCCTGCGGCATCAACATCCAGGCGCGGGATCAGATCCTGCGCGATTCCATGTCCGCGCTGTTGCAGGCCGGAATAACTGGTCACGCGCCAGCCGTCGCCGGGGGTACGTTGCAGTGTTCTCACACTCAATGTGGCGCTGACCGGCTGTGCAACCTGCCAGCGCTCACCGTCAGGTTGACCTGGCGTCAGGCAGGCAATATCGTCGCAACCCAGCGCTTCAATCGCGCCACGCAGACCCACGGCATCCATTGGCTCACCTTTTTGCAACAGACGGCCAAGGGCGCTCTGATGCACATCGGTATCCCCTTTTTTATCGCCCCGACGACGTACCAACGGCGCAACGCCAAGGCTGCAGTGCCATACCGAACGGGTTAGCGCAACGTAGAGCAAGCGCAGGTCTTCCGCCAGGCGTTCAGCCTCTGCCAGCTCAACGCTCTCCCTGGCGTCACTGAGATCCAGTACCGCTTCAAAGGAGCTGCGATCGTGGTAGAACGCTTGATCCTGGACGCGGAAATTCGTGATAAACGGCAGCCAGACCAGCGGATATTCCAGCCCTTTCGATTTATGAATAGTCACGATTTGTACCAGATGCTTGTCGCTTTCCAGTCTGAGCTGCTGGCTGGACGCATTGCTGTCCGGTTCAAGAATATGCTGGGACAACCAGCGCACCAGCGCATGCTCGCTTTCCAGTTGCGATCCCGCTTCCTGGAGCAGTTCGCTGATATGTAAAATATCAGTCAGGCGGCGTTCGCCCCCTGCCGTAGCCAGTAGATTTTCCGCAATCTGGCGGTTTGTCATCAGCGCACGCAGCATCGGCATGACGCCGCGTTTATGCCAGATTTGACGATAGCCATCGAATTCTTCAACTACCGCATCCCAGGCATTCTCGTCGTTATTTAATGCTTCAATATCCTGCGCATTCAGCCCCATCATTGAGGTCGCCAGCGCGCTGCGCAGCGTGTTTTCCCGTTCTGGCGTCATCACCCCTTGCAGCATCCACAGCAATTCCTGTGCTTCCAGCGTTTCAAATACGCTGTCACGGTTGGAAAGGTAGACGGAGGGAATCGCCAGTTGCGTCAGGGCATCGCGGACCAGCGCCGCCTCCTGGCGGCTACGAACCAGTACGCTAATGTCTGAGGCGCGTACCGGCCTGGATGCTTTACCGCTCACCAGTTGCGCATCACCAGAGTGTCCGGCCTTAAGCCAGTCGCGAATTTGCGTTGCGCACACCTGCGCCATGTAGTTCTGGTAGTCGCCTACGCCACAACTTTCCCCTTCCATCAGCCACATACTCATTGCGGGCTGCGTTTCACCATGTAAAACAAACCGTAGCGACTGGTTTTTCTCTGCAAATTTTACCGGGCTAAAGGGGATTTCGCGGAACATAAAGGCGTCGTCCATCTGGCTGAAAAGCGTATTCACGCTATTGACCATGCCGGGGGCAGAACGCCAGTTGGTGTCGAGCGTATAGTGTGCGCTGACTTCGCTGCGCGCCTTCATATAGGTAAAGATATCCGCGCCGCGAAACGCATAAATAGCCTGTTTGGGATCGCCAATCAGCAGCAGCGCGGTCTCTGGCTGATGCTGCCAGATCCGGCGGAATATGCGGTACTGCTGCGGATCGGTATCCTGAAATTCATCGATCATCGCGACCGGAAAACGGGTACGGATAGCCGTCGCCAGCGCATCGCCGCTTTCACTGCGCAACGCCGCATCCAGACGGCTGAGCATATCGTCAAAGCCAAGCTCGCCGCGTCGGCGCTTCTCTTCGGCAACCGCGGTGCGGATTTCCGCCAGCGCCCGGGTAATCACCAGATCGCGGAGAGTTAACGGTTCGCTAAGCAGTTCATCAATGGCGACGAAAAGCGGGTGCTGAGGCGTTACGCCACCCGCTTTGGTGCGCTCTTGCAGAAAACGCTGTGAAAATTTCTCCAGCGCGTCAGGAAGCTGGTAACTCTGGGTTTCTTCCTGCGCCCATGCGCTGATCTTTTCGATCCACTTACCCTGGTTACCGCGATTAAATTTACGCCGGTCGATCCCGGAGGCTTCCAGCAGACCGTCAAGCTCATCAACGGAATCACGCCATTGCTGCTTAATCAGGTTAATGCGGGCGAGAATTTGTTCGTGCCGGGAGGCCAGTGTTTCGTCATCTGGCGGCGGAGCCTTGATTACCGGTGCTTCCCCCTGCAGATAGCGATTGATATCACTCAATAGCGCCTGAGGACCTTTCCACGTTTCAAAAATAACCTGCGCAATGTCGCGGGACAACGGATAGCAATGCCGCCGCCAGAAGTCCGCGCACGCCTGATAACGCAGCAGTGATTCGTCTTCAATCAGTTGCTGTTCAAACAGCATGCCTGACTCAAAGGCGTTGAGGCTGAGCATGCGCTGACAAAAACCATGAATGGTAAACACCGCCGCTTCATCCATTTGTCTTTCAGCCAATAGCAGCCACTGGGCGGCCTGTTTTTTATCGGCTATTTCGTCTAACAAACGAGCATATAGCGGGTTGTCGGTGGTTTCGCGCAGACAGGCAATGCGCAGCTCGTGAATGTTGCTACGAATTCGGCCACGCAGCTCTTCGGTGGCCGCCTCGGTGAAGGTGACCACGAGCACTTCTTCGACGGTCAGAGGACGTGGAAAGGCGGCAGAGCAGCCCAGTCCAAGCAGTAAACGTAAATACAGGGCGGCGATGGTAAAGGTTTTACCGGTGCCCGCAGAGGCTTCAATCAGGCGCTCGCCCGTCAGGGGCAAGCGCAGTGGATCAAGGGACTCAGCGGCATCATTCATTCTTGTCACTCATCAGGGGTAAGGTTTGCTGCAACGCGCTGACGGTCTGCCACACTTTCCAGCCTTCCGGGCGCACGTATTCTGCTTTCCCGTTCTGACTGCCGGAAACCTGTGACAGTATCGCCATGCCTTGCGGCTCAACCACCGCCTGATGGAAGAAGTCGGCAAGTTTTTGCGGCGTCAGCAGTTTAATCTGAGCCACTATTTTATCACGTGAATCGAAGCGCATATTGCCGCGATCAAAATCTTTGCTTAACTGTGAGGCTTCTTCCCCCAGCGTTTGCGGCGCCTGTAGCATTTGCGCAATGATCGCCTGCTGAATTTGCGCAAACTCTTCCGGTTTCATTGCCCGCAACTTCGCTTCCGCCGTCGGGAAAAATGCTTTATAACGCTCCCAGAGGTAAGACGGTTGCTTATCACTGCTTTGTAACAGGAACCCCATCCCCCACTGACGACCAACGCTCATCGGGAAAGCAAATACGGCGTAACCTAACTGCTCTTCAGTACGCAATTGATTGTAAAACCACGGCTGAACAATTTGCCCTAACATGGCGCTGTAGGCTGAACTGCTGTATTCGTCATAGCCAGTTGGCACAAATACCGCCGCCAGCGCAGAATCCGTGCTGCTGCCCGCTTTCTCAAAGATGACGGACTGCTTCTTGTCCACGACCACTTCTTTGTTCCGGCACCACTGCGAACCATTCGCGCCAAGCTGTTTCTGAATATCCTGCGCCATGGTTGTAGCCTGAGCTTTGCTCATATTACCTACCACCAGGAATTCAGGCCGCGCCCCCGCTTTTAAAGCATCGCGGTAGGACATCACCTCTTGCAACGTAATGGATGGCAATAGCGCGCGACGTTCATCGCGAGAGAAATAGGGCACCTGAGACAGCATTTGCACCGGCATAATCGCCTGATCGTAGGCTTTACCTTTTTCCGCAGAGTCCATCATCTGAGCGTACCAGGATTTCGCCTGTGCCAGTTGTTCATCCGTTGAGGTGTAGCTGAAATAACCGCTCAATAAAGCCTGAAAAAGCTGCGGCAGACGTTGAGTGTAGCCGTTAGCGTTAAGCATCAGACCATTGTTAGCGTTGGTCGAAAAACCTATTCCACCCACCGATGCCTGGTTGCTTAACTGATCGAGCGCGATTCCCGCCAGGTAATCGTTCAGGGCGAATAATACCTGGTTGCGCGCGCTGTCCATCGCTTTCGGGTTACGCAGGATCACGCTGACATCAGCCTTCGGCTCGCTGGCAAAATACTGGCTCGGCGCATACACCACGCGCAAATCCGGCTCATCGACGATCAGTTCCGGGTGAGCGTATTTTTTATCCGCTTTGATCAGCGTGAAATCATCCGGAATGTAGGGGTTCAGCTCTGGCAAAGACAGCGCAATGCCCTGTGCTTTTTGCTGCCAGTCAGCAAAGGTTTTGTCGCTGATTTTGTCCACCTGATAAGGCACATCGACAAAATAAGCGGTTTTATTATGCGGTTCTTTCGCGCTGATATACCAGATACGCGCATTCTGCGGCGTCATCATTGCCAGACGTTGCGCAATGGCTTGCGCATCATATTGGTCGGCAATATTCACCGCATCCAACGTATGCTCGACGGGAACGCGGATCATGGTATCAGCCAGCCATTCCACGTAGTCCATATCACGAGTGATTGAAGGATAACGGAAATCGAGATCCAGCACGTGCGCCAGTTCGTTAAAGTAGCGTTTATCGACGCCTTTCTCACGCAACAGATTGAGATAGCTAAAGATGGCCGCGACAACTTCATCGCGATTCGCCAACCCTTTGTCGGTTAACGTCGCAGAAATGGCTAACACGCCGCTGTTACCATTAACAACCGGGTCGGAATCGGCACGAATGCCCTCCACCAGCCCCTGTTTTTGCAGCCAGTCGGACAGCGTACCAGGGCTACGATTGCCAATCAGGTAGGTTATCAGTTCATCCGTTTTACTGCGGAACTTTGCGCTGTTGTTATCGATACGAAACTCGACGCGCAGGACTTTGCGCGGCATTGCCGGCACATAGTGGATGATGATGCCTTTCTGCGCGTCGGTGACAACCGGTACGGTGATTTCCGGTTTTTCGATATTTCTGTTCGGTACGCGGCCGAAAGTTTCAGCGGCTATCCGCGCCAGCTCTGGCAGTGGTTTATTGCTATAAATCACCGCCTTCATCAGGTTCGCGGAGTAGTATTTTTCATGAAATTTTTGTAATGCCAGCACCACCGGGTTACCCGGTTTATCGCTTAATGTCTCCAGATTTCCGCCGGAGAAACGCGAGCCAGGGTGCGCCGGGTTGATCGTCTCAGCGCTGACCTGCGCCATACGCATCCCATCCCGGGTACGCGCCAGCGTCAGCTCGGAGTTCACCGCGTTACGCTCGCGATCGGCATATTTTTTATCCAGCAACGGATCGGCGATCGCGTCCGCCAGTCGATCCACTGCCCCCACCAGCGCGTCGTTTTCGACTTCAAGATAAAAAGCCGTACGGTAAGGCGCTGTGCTGGCGTTGTGGCTGCCGCCATGCATTTTCAGGAATTCAGCCAGGCTGTCGGGCTGCGGGTATTTTTTCGAGCCCATCAGACACATGTGTTCGAGATAATGCGCCAGCCCCTGATGATCGTCCGGATCTTCCAGCGAGCCAACAGGTACCACCAGTGCAGAAAGGGATTTCACGGCCTGCGGATCGGATACCAGTAACACGACCATGCCGTTATCAAGGCGCACGGCCTGATACTGGCGGGTATCTTTATCGCTTTTACGGATGGTTTCAGCTAAAGGCTGCCAACCGGTATCTGCCTGACTTACGGGAACCCAAAGGGCGACGAACAACAATAATGCGCTGAACCAGGTGCTGCGGGGCATTCACAAACCTCATCATTAACGTATTCACCTGTTCACTGCAAACCACGTATCAATACGTGACCTGAACAGGGCAAGACTTTGTGCTGAACAAGTCAGCATCTTCTCTTTGTAAGAATCAGTCCGTGACAGAATGCGCATCATAGTGGAAGCTATCGAATTGCGCAATTTTTATACAACCATCAGGACTGGTTAAAGCGAAAAATCGGTAACAGATAGCGCTGTGACTGTAAAACAATGCGTTCCAGCGTCTCGGCATCCAGTTGACGCCACAGGCGCTGATACCAGATATCATCGCCTTCGCCACGAACCATCATGTTGCCTTCATAAGCCTGCAAAAACTTACTGCGCGCTTTTTGCAGCGTATCGTCGTCATCTAACATGGCATCATTTGCAGCGTCATAACAGGTTTTTATCCATGCGCCGCCGCTTTCCGGTAATACCAACAATGGCGATGACATGCCTTCCCGATATCCCTCAATGAGTTGCGACAAATACAACAGCGCCTGTTCTGCCTCCAGTGGCGGAAAACGCCATTCTCCGTCTTTACGCAGGAACAGCCGGCTCTCTCCCGTACCGCCACTGGCACAATAGACAAGATGTTCCAGCCAAAGTTGCACTCCCTGCGCAATGCTTATCAAAGATGGACGCCAGCGCAACAAACCGTCCTCTTGCACCTGCGGTAGCCAACCGGTGATTTGCACGCCGTTACAGTTAAGATCGATCTCCGTACTCTGACAGGGCTGACGACAGGCGATAATGCGTTCAGCCAGCGACTGCATCTCCTGACGCTGCGTATCCCACAGAATTTCACCAAATGACCCATAGGGCAGCACGCCTGCCGCACGGAAACGGCGAAATAGTTGTTCAGCATCGTTCTCTTCAACCAGCGTGTTAAGCAATTGCTGATTAAGCTGATAGCGAGTTAATCCTTCCAGAACAAAAGGTTCTGTTTCTGGGATCTCACTTTCTTCAGCGCGAAAGTTGACCTGCAAACGCATCTGGAAAAAGGCCCGTACCGGATGAGCCCAAAAACGCTGTAGCGTTTCCAGCGTTAACGTGGCTGGCATTTCAAAGGGGAGAGGCTGCACAAAATCCGTGTGCGCTTTTCCTGACAAGCTCGCCGCAGGCAGCCACTCTCGGGCGTAGCTTTGCTGTTCGCCGGGCTGATAGTTTTGTGCGTCAAAAGGCATGCGGGTATGCAGACGGGTAATGTGCGCTTTTACCCTGGCCTCGCTTTGATCGCAGGTCAACGATTCATCGCCCGGCAGATAATGGCTTTGCCCGATGTAATCCATCAGTTCCTGCACTAATACCGACGGGAAGCGTTCGCTGTTGTCCTGAATTGAGCGGCCAATGTAGCTGATGTAGAGCGTTTGCTGCGCCGAAATTAACGCTTCGAGGAACAGATAACGGTCATCATCGCGACGGCTGCGATCGCCCCGCATCGGTTTTTGGCTCATCAGATCAAAGCCCAGCGGCGCAAGCTGACGCGGATAAACGCCATCGTTCATACCCAGCAGACACACAACCCTAAAAGGAATGGAGCGCATCGGCATCAGCGTACAAATGTTAACAGGCCCCGCCAGGAAGCGCTGGCTAATGCGTTCCTGGTCGAGACGCTGCGCCAGCTCATCACGTAGCAAGGAAAGCGGTACGGCATCACCATACTCAGCCCCCAGTCCTTCACTAATAATTGCCTGCCACTGCTGTTCAATCAGCGTCATCGCCGCTTCGGTATCCGCATCCGGCAGGAAGAAATCATTAAGCATGTCCCGACAAACGGGTAGCCACTCTTCCAGCGGGCGCTCCTGCGCCAGTCCACGACGCCAGAGATTAAGCTGCATCAGCAACGAGGCCAGATGCCCTACCAGCTCGGCAATCAAACCGCTCGACTCATCGTAGGGCAATACCGATTGCCACTCGCCCTGGGCGCTTTCCATCGCATAGCCGAGCAGCATGCGCGTTAAACCAAATTGCCAGGTATGCTGACCCGTTGGCGGCAGTTCCAGCTCGCGCACGTTATCGTCGTCAATTCCCCAGCGAATACCTGATTCATTGACCCACAAACGAAGATAGCGCAGACCTTCTTCATCAATGTTGAAACGCGCCGCCAGTACGGGAACGTCCAGCAATGCCAACACATCCTCAGAAACAAAACGGCTATCCGGCAGCGAAAGCAGACTGATAAAGGCCTGTAAGACGGGATGGGACTGGCGTGCCCGACGGTCGGAAATCGCATATGGTAAGTAACGGTCGGCTGGCGCGCTGCCAAAAACCGCCTGAATGAACGGGCTATAGCTGTCGATATCCGCCACCATCACGATAATGTCGCGCGGCGTCAGCGTGGGATCTGCTTCCAGCATTGCCAGCAGTCGGTCATGAAGAATTTCCACTTCACGCTGAGGGCTATGGCAGACATGGAAAGTCACGCTGGTGTCGTTCGCATCAAGCAGCCGTTTGTTGTCGCTCCGGGAATACTCGTCCAGCGTAACGCCCGCCACGGCCCGGCTTTGTAACTCGAGAATATCCGACTGAATGTTATGCAAAAGATTGTCTGGGGTTATATCGACAAACGCATCCAGCTCCTGGCTGTTTTCCAGTTCTGAAAGCAGATAAATATAATCACGTCCCAACTTGCCCCACGAGGCTAACATCGGGTTGCCTACGTCCTGCTCACCATCACTGTTAAACAATCCTGCCGCATTCTGAGTATCACGAAACAGCGGCAGGTGACGTTCTTCAAAACTGTGCCGACGCTGACGCGCCAGCAGCTTTGCCAGCCAGGCGGGATCTTTAATGTCGCCCCAATAGTAGCGACAAGGGTTGGTAAATAGCAGATGAATATCAATATGCTTACCCAACGCCTGCAATGCCTGCAGGTAAACCGGCGGTAGCGCCGAAATTCCGCAAATAAAGACGCGAGAAGGCAGCCCCTGCGGACATTCAGACGCATTTTCCAGGGTGTGAATAAATCGCTGATATAAATTGGCACGATGCCAGCGCGGTTGGCCCAGTTCAGCGGTGTATTCCACCAGTGCTTTCCACAACGGTGCCTGCCATGCCTGAGCCTCGCCGAGTCCTTCAATCTGGCGCTCCGCTTCCCACTGAGTTAACCAGTCAGGGCGATAAACTAAATACTGATCGAAAAGGTCCGCCGCGCGTGCGGAGAGTTGAAACAGCTTACGTTTATCGGTGTCGTCCGTCAGATAGTGTCGCAGTAGTGCGAAGTCATCGTTATCCAGCAACTGCGGCAGCAGAGTCATTAACTTCCAGCTCATGCTCTGTTTGCTGAACGCGCTCTCTTTCGGGATATCCGGCAACACGCGCACAAACATATCCCAGATAAAACTCGCGGGCAGCGGGAAATCGATGTTGGCGGCGATACCAAATTTCTGTGCAAGGGTCATCTGTAGCCACTGCGCCATACCGGTACTTTGCACCAGGATCATTTCCGGTTCAAAGGGGTCGTCCAACCGCTCGCGCTCAACGATAAACTCCATTAACGCTTCCAGCACATCCAGACGATTGGAGTGATAGACCCTTAACATAGCGGCTCCTGACTACTGACGGTTCGGGCAATGCAGACGTGTCATTTGACCTTGCCTGCCCAGGGGTGAAGAAATTTTAACGCTGATGCTGACACATCCTGCTCCCGTTGTCTGCATTCGGTTAACCTGCCAGTTCACAGGTGGTGAAAACGGATACAGCTGGGTTTGTTGCCAGGCGTGACGCCAGAGTTGCTGATACTGGTTTCTGACGATAAAACTGTTCATCAACGCCCGCTGGTATCCCGATAGTGCGGTCACAACCATGATCATCAGCACCATTGCCAACATCACTTCCGGCAGGCTAAAACCACGTTGTCTGTTCAGGGGATCTGGCATAACGCTACCGCCTTTAACGGACAAAAATCGCTCCAGCCATGCGGCGAAAATTTGATATTGCCATCGATAACCTCTCCCTGACGCCATAGCGATACCTCTTCATAATGAGCGATAAGCAGCACGGAAGTCTCAGTAAGTCGTCGCAGGCAAACCGCGGCATCCTGCCCGGTATAACGCCGACACTGTATCGTCGGTTGTAAGCCCCAGGACTGCATGCGTCCCCATTCGATAGCCGATTGCACTACCGCCTGCCGCTGCAAAGACCGACTTTCCGATGTAACACGCGATGCGAAGCTCGCTTCTTGTCGGCTAACACCCTGCAGTAACAGGCTGCCGAGCACCAGCAATAGCAGAACCATCGCCAGAGATGAAACACCTCGCTCACTATTCACAGGTTGAAACCTGTCACACTGTAAAAGGCTTCAATGACTTTTTGTGGTTCGACGTTGCTCACTCCACGCAAACGCAACGTAAGGAGTGGTTGAAATCCGCGAATATTCACGCGTTCAACCTGAAATGCCTCAATCTGAATGGTGGCCGGATCGGTCATTTTCTCCCACCCTTTTCCATTACAACCAGTTGCTCCCCGCAGGGTCTCCAGTACTTTGTCCTGTAAACGAAATCCGATGACATCAGCCTCTTTCGCGGGACTATTCTCCCAAACGCCGTTACCGTTGGCATCCCAACGGGCAATGACACAGTCGCCCTTAGCCGACATCACCAGTCCCTCTCCGACACAGGTTCCCCGGCAATACCCTGCCCGCTGAAGATGTTTTGCCACGGTATAAACCCGCTGCCATATTTCATCTTCCAGCGCTAACTGGCGCGTATTGCGCAGGATCTCTCGCTGCAGAGCGGGTAAAAATCGCGCAGCGCTAAGCAGTAAAATGCTGGTGATCGCCATAGCAATGAGCACCTCCAGCAGTGAAAAACCCCGCTCGTTTACTGACATGACCTGGCCTCATCGCGTTCACAAAGTCTGATTCGCCCCCAGCCTGACACCATCACACGCCATTCCCCTGTCGTATTTTTCAGGCGAATATGTCCAGCCCATGCCGTATTGCGCAGCCCAAAAAAGGCCAGTGAAGGTGTTATCTCTGCCATTTCGACATCGTCCCATAGCGGTGCAAACACCAGGGGTGAAGTCGGTTTACACCCGCCTTGTGAAGCCGCAGAACTGACCAGACACCAGGATGTGCCATCCCGCATCACGCTGATGACGTGATCGCGGTTACGCCAGTTAGCATCTTCACGTAATTGCAGCAGGTAATCCCGCACCTGACAGGCGGTCTGCCACAGGCGCTGTTGTTGTTGCCAGTACTGCCAACCATACAACCCGGACGCGCCAAGCGCCGTGACAATCAGCATCGCAATCAGGGTTTCGAGAAGCGTGTAGCCTTGTTGTTTTTTCATGCCGCCAGTATGGCGCGAGGAAAATGAATAACGAGCGGGAAATTCGGTTTCTACGGCGAGCTACGAGGAATATTTGACGCGTTGCAGAGCGTTGCAATATTTCAGGAACCGGCGCCGAAGAATGAAATGACAGACAAAAAAAACCGACGCGCGAAGGCGTCGGTTATGACAACATGAAGCTCGGTTAGATAGCTACTGGCGCTTTAATACCTGGATGCGGATCGTAGCCTTCAATTTCGAAATCTTCGAAACGATAATCAAAGATAGATTCAGGCTTACGTTTGATGACCAGCTTCGGCAACGCGCGCGGTTCGCGGCTAAGCTGCAGATGCGTTTGATCCATATGATTGCTGTACAGGTGCGTGTCGCCGCCGGTCCAGACAAAATCGCCCACTTCAAGGTCGCACTGCTGCGCCATCATGTGTACCAGTAAGGCGTAGCTGGCAATGTTGAACGGCAGACCGAGGAACACATCACATGAACGTTGATACAGCTGGCAAGAGAGCTTGCCATCCGCCACATAGAACTGGAAGAAAGCATGGCACGGCGCCAGCGCCATCTTATCCAGCTCACCAACGTTCCATGCCGAAACGATGATGCGGCGAGAATCCGGGTCATTTTTCAGCTGGTTTAGCACCGTGGTGATCTGGTCAATATGGCGACCGTCCGGCGTTGGCCACGCGCGCCACTGTTTGCCATAAACCGGGCCTAAATTACCGTTTTCATCCGCCCATTCATCCCAGATTGAGACATTGTTTTCATGCAGGTAGGCAACGTTAGTGTCGCCCTGCAAGAACCACAGCAGCTCATGAATGATCGAGCGTAAATGGCAGCGTTTGGTCGTAACCAGCGGGAACCCTTCCTGCAGGTTAAAACGCATCTGATGGCCAAAAATGGAAAGCGTTCCGGTTCCGGTACGGTCGTTTTTCTGTGTGCCTTCATCCAGCACTTTTTGCATCAGTTCTAAATACTGTTTCATGGTTCCTCAGGAAACGTGTTGCTGTGGGCTACGGCGGTACGCCCAAACCATCATAATAATGCCTGCGACAATCATCGGGATAGAGAGGATCTGTCCCATGCTGATGTACTGCACCCAGGTGCCGGTAAACTGTGCATCCGGCTGGCGGAAGAATTCAACGATAATACGAAACGCGCCATAACCAATCAGGAAAAGACCGGACACTGCCCCCATAGGACGAGGCTTGCGAATGTACAGGTTCAGAATGATAAACAGTACAACCCCTTCCAGCGCCATCTCATAAAGCTGAGATGCGTGACGCGGCAGCGAGCCGTAGGTATCAAAAATAGACTGCCACTGCGGGTTGCTTTGCAGCAGTAAAATATCTTCGGTACGGGAGCCCGGGAATAGCATGGCATACTTGAAATTCGGGTCGACGCGTCCCCACAGTTCACCGTTGATAAAGTTGCCCAGACGCCCTGCTCCCAGACCAAACGGGATCAGCGGAGCGATGAAATCAGAAACCTGGAAGAACGAACGCTTGGTGCGTCTGGCGAAGATAATCATCACCAGAATCACACCGATAAGCCCGCCGTGGAAGGACATGCCGCCATCCCAAACGCGGAACAGATACAGCGGATTATCGAGGAACAATGGGAAGTTATAGAACAGTACGTAACCAATACGCCCACCGAGGAAAACCCCGAGGAAGCCTGCATACAGTAAGTTTTCTACTTCATTTTTAGTCCAGCCACTACCCGGCCGATTAGCACGGCGCGTCGCCAGCCACATCGCGAAAATAAAACCCACCAAATACATCAAGCCGTACCAGTGAAGCGCGACGGGTCCGATTGAGAAAATGACCGGATCGAAATCCGGAAAATGCAGATAGCTACTGGTCATCTGTCACCACAAGTTCTTGTTATTTCGCTGAAGTCAGACAGCAATTGATAAGCGCGCCTGCATAATGCAGGCGCTCCAAAGGTGCGAATGATAGCACAAGGGGATCGCAGCGGATGCCGGGAAGATGTAAAAGATCTGTATAGGTAATCTTTACCCCCATAATGCCTGATAGCGTTACGCTTATCAGGCCTACAATCCCCCGCGAATCAATCCCCCCATGCCACGGCGCTCCATAAAGGCCGCCACCTGATGGCGTACTTCTGCCGCCATCTGCGCTTCCAGGCTGCGCTGGGCCAGCGTTTGCGCCTCGCCAAAATCAATATGGCGCAGCAGATATTTCACGCGGGCCACGGATCGACCGTTCATTGACAAATGACGGAAACCCAGGCCGACCAGAATGGCCACGCACATCGGGTCACCCGCCATTTCACCGCATAAGCGCAAGTCGATACCGCTTCTTTCAGCTTCCTGCGCAATCATCGCCAGCGCACGTAGCATCCCCGGATGCAGGCTGTCATAAATGCTGGCCACCCGCGTATTGTTACGATCGACGGCCAGAATGTATTGGGTAAGATCGTTGGTTCCGACCGAGATAAAGTCTATCCGGTTAGCCAGATGCGGCAGCATAAACACCATCGACGGAACTTCCAGCATGATGCCGATGCGCGGTTTCGGGATTGCGTAACCGATCATCTCTTCCACTTCGCGTCCGGCGCGTTCAATCAGGCGTCGCGCTTCGTCCACTTCATCAATACTGGTCACCATCGGCAGCAAAATGCTCAGGTTACCGGTTGCCGCGTTCGCACGCAGCATGGCCCGGACCTGGATCAAAAAGATCTCCGGCTGATCGAGCGTAATGCGGATCCCTCGCCAGCCAAGGCATGGGTTTTCTTCACTGATCGGCATATAGGGCAGCTGTTTATCGGCCCCGACATCCAGCGTCCGCAGAGTCACTGGCTTGTCGTTAAACATTTGCAGCATCCCTTGATACTGCGCAACCTGTTCTTCTTCCGAAGGAAAACCGCTTTGCAGCATGAACGGGATTTCAGTGCGGTACAGGCCAATGCCATCGATCCGGCTGCCCAGCTTCTCTTCATGTTCCGGGCTGAGACCCGCATTGAGCATCACCTTCACGCGCTCGCCGCTTTTTAACTGCGCCGGCTGATTGACGTCATCTTCCGCCAGGCGGCTCAGCTCAATCTCTTCGCTGATAAGACGCTGGTATTCCTGGACCAATACCGGTTCCGGATCGACCAGAACTTCGCCTCGATAACCATCCACCACCAGCGTTCGCCGGTGTAGCACTGACGGCTGGATATCTGCCCCCATGACGGTAGGAATACCCAGCGCACGCACCATAATTGCCGCATGAGAGTTGGCTGCGCCGTCCCGGACAACCACGCCGACTAACCGGTCTTGGGGAAGTTCCGCCAGCGTGGTCGCGGAAAGCTCATCCGCCACCAGCACAAAACGTTCCGGCCAGGCATTCGGTCCCTGGATCGAGTCGTCAAGATGAAATAGCAGACGCTGGCCCAGCGCGCGTAAATCTCCGGCCCGCTCTTTGAGGTAGTTATCGCTCAGCGCGGCAAACTGTTCGGCAAATTTTTCGATGATCGTTTTAACGGCCCACTCAGCCACCGAGCCGTTATCCACTTCCGCAAACAGTTCGCGGCGCAGACGGGTATCGGAAAGCAGGTGCGAGTAGAGATCAAAGATCGCCGCCGTTTCTTTCTGCGCCCCGGCGGTAAAACGCTTGCTGTAACGGCGGAATTCGTTCGCCGCTTCTTCCAGCGCGCCGGTCAGTCGCTCACGTTCGAGCACGGGATCCAGCGTTGAAGCCTGATAAACCTGCTCCATCAGCGGTAGCGTCGCATCCTGCCAGCCTTCGGCAATGGCTACACCGGGAGCAGCAGGCAATGCACGGATACGCGTTTGCCGATATTGGCCGAACAACGCATTCAGTTGCGACTGGGAAAGTATGGCCGCCATTTGCGTGGCGAGCGTCACTAGGAAAGACTCTTCGCTTTCGTCGTACTGACGTAATTCACGCTGCTGCACCACCAGCACACCCAAGAGCTGACGACGCTGAATAATCGGTACGCCTAAGAACGCACGAAAGCGCTCTTCTTTTACCGAAGGGATGTATTTAAAGCTGGGATGTTTTTGCGCATCGGCGAGGTTGATAGGTTCCGCCAGCCTGCCAACCAGGCCAACGATACCTTCATCAAACGCGAGTGCGACAGTGCGACCACGGGGTTTTTTCAGACCCCGTGTCGCCATGAGGTAATAACAACGTCGGTCGTGATCGGCCAGATAGACCGAGCAGACCTCTGTATCCATCGCAAGACAGATGTCGGTAACCAGTATATTAAGCGCCTCATTAAGACGCGGAGCACTGGCCACCTTTTCGACTATTTCGCGCAGGCGGGTGAGCATAATTTGCGTAGCTTAACCTCTTTTACGTCTGTACGCAGGTGCGCTTTGCGGTTTAGGAGTGGCCTCCTGAAGCGCCATAACAACACTTGCGAATTCTTTCATCACCCTGCGATAGACATCGCGTTTAAATGACACCACCTGTCGAACCGGATACCAGTAACTCACCCAGCGCCAGCCGTCGAACTCAGGTGTACTGCTGGTTTGCATATTGATTTCAGCATCACTGCTGACCAATTGCAGAAGAAACCATTTTTGTTTCTGGCCGATACAAACCGGCTTTGTGTCCCAACGCACCAAACGTTTCGGTAACTTGTAACGCAACCAGTTACGAGTAGAAGCAAGGATCCGTACATCTTTACGGCTGAGACCCACTTCTTCAAAGAGTTCCCGGTACATCGCCTGCTCTGCTGTCTCTCCTGCGTTTATCCCACCTTGAGGGAATTGCCAGGAGTGCTGACCAAATCGCCGGGCCCACATGACCTGCCCCTGGCGGTTACAAATTACTATCCCTACATTCGGGCGGTAGCCATCGTCATCAATCACCGGACTACCTCAATATAAACCTTATATACAAATGATTGTTTCACACTACTGAGAGGCGGTAAACCACTCTGTTAAGGGTGCGATATTCTAATAACAATTGAATAACTCACAGCGAAGGCCCGAGTTATAAACAGAAGAAGAGCATTCAGGGCGATTTTATTCACCTTTTCTGTGGATATAGTTGTGAAGAAGTACGGAATTACTATGGGAAAACCCAGAACAGTCCGAATAAGACATTCGTCACATATAAAAAATAGTCTTCTTTATTCATTAAGTTAAAAACGATCTCCACCAACGGACACACATAAATGTGATGTGTATCACGCGCACGATCTTCAGGCTGATGAAAGATCGACCAGCGTTGGTTTTATCCACAGATTATGCCAATAAGTTAGGCACAATTTGTGTAAAAATTCGATTTTCGTCGCACGTCAAGGCTGTAAATTGAAACAGTAGTGGGGGTTTTTCACAGTTATCCCATCTTTCTGTGGATAACATGGTGTAAGATCCTGTTCATTGTCAGTGACCAGAATTGGAAAACCTACATTGCTGTTGCGCAACAACGCGCGCGCGAATATAAAAACCAATATAAATCAAATAATTGAATAAAGCATGTGGAAAAAGATAAACTCTGTCCACACGGTATAAAATCATTGCTCATTTTTTCACCTAAGGGTTAACCCGATGCCAGAACTCCATCCGTTACTTTCTCCGCCTGATTCTGAAGTCCAATTGCTGACCCAGGCGCGGCAGCTTGCGGGCTACTCGTTGGGAGAATTGGCGACCATGGCGGGACTCGTCACACCCAAGGATCTCAAACGTGATAAAGGCTGGATTGGCGTCCTGCTGGAGATTTGGCTGGGCGCCAGCGCAGGCAGCAAGCCGGAGCAGGATTTTGCGGCGCTGGGCGTAGAGCTGAAAACGATCCCTGTGGATAGTCTTGGCAGACCGCTGGAAACCACCTTCGTGTGCGTGGCGCCGTTAACTGGCAATACTGGCGTCACCTGGGAAACCAGCCATGTGCGGCACAAACTTAAACGCGTACTGTGGATCCCGGTAGAGGGTGAACGCAGCATTCCACTGGCTGAACGTCGCGTCGGCTCGCCCTTGCTCTGGAGCCCGAACGACGAAGAAGAGCAGCAATTACGGCTGGACTGGGAAGAACTAATGGACATGATTGTACTAGGCCACGTCGAACGCATCACCGCTCGCCATGGGGAAGTGTTACAGCTGCGTCCCAAAGCCGCCAATGCCCGGGCGCTGACCGAAGCGATTGGCGCCAATGGCGAACCCATCCTGACCCTGCCACGCGGATTTTATCTGAAAAAGAACTTCACGCGCGCATTGCTTGAGCGGCATTTCTTATTCCAGCCGCAATAGGCACTGCCCGGCCTTTCACCCGCCGCGTTACGGGCCTATAATTACCGCTTCTTTTTTTTGGCAGGACTTTGCTCGATGTTATTTGCATGGATAACCGATCCTAACGCCTGGCTTGCGCTCGGTACGCTGACGCTGCTGGAGATCGTTCTTGGGATCGACAATATTATTTTCCTCTCTCTGGTTGTAGCCAAACTTCCGACAGCGCAACGCAATCATGCCCGACGTATTGGGCTGGCGGCAGCAATGATTATGCGTCTGGCGCTGCTGGCCTCTATCGCCTGGGTCACGCGACTGACAAACCCGTTGTTCGAGGTGTTTGGCGAGGCGATATCCGCGCGTGATCTGATCCTTCTGCTCGGCGGGTTGTTCCTGATCTGGAAAGCCAGCAAAGAGATCCACGAATCCATTGAAGGTGAGGAAGAGGGACTGAAAACCCGCGTCTCTTCGTTCCTGGGCGCGATTGTGCAGATCATGTTGTTAGACATTATCTTCAGTCTGGATTCCGTGATTACAGCGGTAGGCTTGTCTGACCATCTGTTTATCATGATGGCGGCGGTGGTGATTGCCGTAGGCGTGATGATGTTTGCTGCTCGCCCAATTGGTGAGTTTGTCGATCGTCACCCTTCAGTGAAAATGCTGGCGCTCTCTTTCCTGATTCTGGTCGGTTTTACGCTGATTCTGGAAAGTTTCGACGTCCACGTTCCGAAAGGATACATCTATTTCGCCATGTTCTTCTCTATCGCGGTAGAGACTCTGAATCTGTGGCGCAATAAAAAAAATCCGCTCTGATGAAATCTGTCGCTCCCCGCAAGGGGAGCGAATACCGCGCCGTACCTACCTCTTCTCACAGTTTAAGATTTTACTGCTTTCGTCATGCATAACTTCGCGTTATTACTAAACTATTGTCAGACGCAGGCCATGTGAGGATAAGCAGATGAAAAAATGGGCAGTTTTAATTTCCGCCGTAGGACTGGCTTTTGTAGTTTCTGGGTGCAGCAGCGATTATGTAATGGCGACAAAAGATGGTCGAATGATCCTGACCGACGGAAAACCAGAAATTGATGACGATACCGGTCTGGTGAGCTACCACGATCAGCAAGGCAACGCGATGCAGATCAACCGCGACGATGTATCTCAAATCATTGAACGCTGATGGTTGAGGTCAGCAGCGCGCTGGCCTTAACAATTTTACTTCCCTTTTTCTCTTCCCTCAGCCATTTTTATAATCCTTATGTCGTGATTATAAAAAGGAAACGGCTATGCAATATCACCGTATACCCCACAGCTCGCTGGAAGTCAGTACACTGGGGCTGGGCACAATGACGTTTGGTGAACAAAACAGCGAAGCCGACGCCCATGCACAGCTCGATTATGCCGTGGCACAAGGCATAAATTTGATCGACGTTGCCGAGATGTATCCGGTACCGCCGCGTCCTGAAACCCAGGGGCTCACCGAAACTTACGTGGGCAACTGGCTAGCCAAACACGGTAGCCGCGAAAAGCTAATCGTGGCGTCGAAGGTCAGTGGGCCATCACGTAACAACGACAGCGGCATTCGACCGAATCAGGCGCTGGACCGTAAAAATATCCGTGAAGCGCTGCACGACAGCCTGAAAAGACTGCAAACCGATTACCTGGATCTGTATCAGGTTCACTGGCCGCAGCGCCCCACCAATTGCTTTGGTAAGTTAGGCTACAGCTGGACGGACTCCGCGCCGGTCGTCTCCCTGCTGGACACGCTGGACGCGCTGGCTGAGTTTCAGCGCGCGGGGAAAATTCGCTACATCGGCGTTTCCAATGAAACCGCGTTTGGCGTGATGCGTTATCTGCATCTGGCGGACAAACACGATCTGCCGCGCATCGCCACTATCCAGAATCCCTACAGCCTGCTGAACCGTAGCTATGAGGTTGGACTGGCAGAAGTCAGCCAGTACGAAGGGGTTGAGCTACTGGCCTATTCTTGCCTGGGCTTCGGTACGCTCACCGGTAAGTATCTGAACGGCGCGAAGCCTGCCGGCGCACGTAATACGTTGTTTAGCCGTTTCACGCGCTACAGCGGTGAGCAAACGCAAAAGGCCGTTGCAGCCTATGTGGATATCGCGAAACGCCATAATCTGGATCCTGCGCAAATGGCGCTGGCATTCGTGCGTCGTCAGCCGTTTGTCGCCAGCACCCTGCTGGGAGCAACGACGATGGAGCAGTTAAAAACCAACGTTGAAAGCCTGCATCTGGAGTTGAGCGAAGAGGTTCTGGCCGAGATTGAAGCGGTGCATCAGGTGTATACCTATCCTGCACCATAGCGGTTAGTGCCTGATGGCGCTACGCTTATCAGGCCTACAGAAAGCATTCCCTGTAGGCCGGATAAGGCAACTACACGTCACAGACTAATGGCGGCGCTGCCAAATCCATAGCGCCGCAATCGCCAGCGCAAACAGCGCGCCAAATCCAATACCAATCGCTACCGCCGGGATCCCTACCAGCACTGCCAGCGAGTAAATACCCAGCATCAGCAGCATCGCGCTGTTTTCACCCAGGTTTTGCACCGCAATCGCATTACCCGCACCGACGCTTTTCTTGCCCCGCTCCTGTAACAACGCATTCAGCGGCACCACAAAGAACCCGCCTGACACGCCGATAAGCATTAACAACGCGTAAGCCGGAAGCAGCGCATGTTGCAGCGAGAAGATCAGCACCACGACGCCAATCAGGATCCCCGCTGGCATACAGCGCGACACGGTTTCCAGTGTCACCAGCTTCGCCGCCGCACCCGCGCCGACCACAATCCCGATTGCCACCATGGCATTCAGGTAAGTAGGTGTAGCGTTATCAGTGATGCCCAGCGCCACCGGCACCCACAGCACCAACAGAAAACGCAGTGTGACGCCAGCGCCCCAAAAGAGGCTGGTTCCCACCAATGAGAAACGCGTTTCACCGTTACGCCACAGCGAAGTGGCCGCACAGAAAAAACTGCGGGTCATTTTCCCCAAATGCCAGGACTGGCCAGGGCGAGCCGCGGCCAGCTTAGGGATAAACAGGTTAGCCACCACGGCGCCCGCATAGGCCAGCGCACAGGCAGAAAGCGCAGCAATCACGTGCCAGTCGGCCAGCACGCCGCCTGCCACAGAACCGAGCAAAATCGCGGCAATGGTGGAGGCTTCCATCAGGCCGTTAGCTTTCACCAGTTTGTCGCCAGTGGTCAGTTCACCGAGAATGCCATACTTGGCTGGTGAATACGCCGCCGCGCCGATCCCCACCAGCGTATAGCCGAGAAATGGATTCACGCCGAAACAAATACTCGCCGCGCCCAGCAGCTTCATGCCATTAGCGAACATCATCACCCGGCCTTTGGCAAAGCTGTCTGCCACCTGCCCGACAAAGGGCGCAAACAGGATGTAAGCGCCCACAAACACCATTTGCAGGATCGGCTGACTCCAGTCCGGATAAAATTGTTCCTTAAGCAAAGCCAGCGTGGCGAACAGTAAGGCGTTATCGCCAAACGCCGACAGGAACTGCGCGGCGATAACGGACATCATCCCTTTGGACCAGATAGAAGTGTTAGTGTGCACTGACTCACTCATGTTGTTTTTCCGGCTCATCGACCCAGCTTTTCAGCGTAACAAAATCCGGCTTACCGCTGCCGAGTAGTGGGAGTTGTTTCAGATGGCGAATATCACGCGGCACGGCAAGTTCAGGCACGCCGTGCGTTCGCGCATACTGCTGCAGTTTTTCGCGCGTCAGTTCACTGTCGGTGGTGAACAGCACCAGCGCCTCGCCTTTGCTGGCATCGCTTTTGATCGCCGTGGCGTGCATTTTGTCTGCAGATACCGCCAGCGCCAGTTGCTCAACCATTTCCAGCGAGACCATCTCTCCGGCAATTTTAGCAAAACGCTTGGCGCGTCCCTGGATCTGCACAAAGCCGTTTTCATCAAAACGCACGATGTCTCCGGTGTCATACCAGCCGTGCTCAATCTCACCCTGTGCATTTTCTGCCGTCGGCACTTCCAGCACGCCGGGTTTTTCGACGCGCAAATAGCCGCTCATAATATTAGGGCCCTTCAGCTGTAAACGCCCTCCGTCCTCAATGCCAGGAACAGCTAACAGTCGGGCATCCATACCGGGTAAGATGCGCCCTACCGTTCCTGATTTCGCAGCCATCGGTACGTTGATCGACACCACCGGCGCACATTCCGTCACGCCATAGCCTTCAAGGACGCGCAGACCAAATTTCTCCTGCCACAGCTGTTTTGTGGTGTCTTGCAGTTTTTCCGCTCCCGCCACCACATAGCGCAGACGGTGAAAATCATAGGGATGCGCGAAACGAGCATAGTTGCCAAGGAACGTTGACGTACCAAACAGTACGGTGCAGTTCCGGTCGTAGACCAGTTCCGGCACAATGCGGTAATGCAGCGGGCTGGGATAAAGAAACACTTCTGCGCCGGTCAGCAGCGGCGTGAATAATCCCACCGTCAGACCAAAGGAGTGGAATAGCGGCAACGCAGACATAAAGCGGTCGTCGGCGGTGAAATCAGCGATGGTTTTAATCTGCTCGACGTTCGCCAGAATGCTCTTGTGGCTGTGTACCACACCTTTAGGATGACCTTCCGAGCCAGAGGTAAAGAGGATCACCGCAGCCTCTTCCGGCTGCTGTTTCACCTGCGCCAGATGCGGCGCCAGCAGATGCGAGAAAATCCACAGCTTATCGCTAAACGTCACATCGGCTTTCAGATCTTCCAGGTAAACCCAGCGCACCTGGGTGAGCTGTTCCGGTAAATGCCAAAGTTTGCCTTTATCGAGAAACTGTCGGGAAGTGAAGATAGTTTTGACTTCTGAAGCAGTAATGGCGCTGGTTAGCCCTTTTACACCTGCTGTATAGTTCATCATCGCCGGAATACGTCGACGCGCAATAGCGCCAAAAATGACCGCCGCGCTGATCCCCGCGTTTGGCAGCATCAGGCCAATTTTTTCACCCTCGGCGGTATATTTTTCCAGGATACGGGCCACAAACAGCGTCTTAGTCAGCAGTTTACGGTAGCTGTCCGGCGTAAAGTTAACATCTTCAATGCAGTTTTTGCCTGCGCCAAAGCGATATTTCGCCGCCAGCAGAGATTCGTAAAGTGTTTCACGCGGACGTACCGCCATGCGCGCTTCCATCATAATTTGATGCAGCATTTCACCCGCGATTTTGCGGCGATCGCGGGCACGCGGCGCTTCCGGCATCGGCATGTGGGTCGGCGGCAGGATGTGCAAGCGTATACGCGGGAAGAATCGCTGTTTAACCAGACCTTTCAGGCGACTAAAGCGTGACAACTCCGCGCCTTCGATGCGCACAGGAACCACCGTGGCCCCTGACTTTGCCGCGACAAACCCGGCGCCGTCATAGATTTTCATCAATGAACCGGTGGTCGAAATACGCCCTTCCGGGAAAATAACCACCGGACGCCCCTTCTCGACCAGGCGAACCAGATGTTTAATCGACATCGGTTTGGTCGGGTCTAACGGCACGAAATCAATCAGCGGAGTCAGCCAGCGCATGTACCATTGCTGACTAATAGAGGTGTAAACAGCAAAAACGGGGCGGATCGGTAAAAAAAGCGCCAGCAGGATGCCGTCGATAAATGAGACATGGTTGGGAGTAATTAGAACGCGTTCTCCCTGTAGCGCGCTGATATCGCCCGTGACGCGAACGCGGAAAAGCACGCGAAACAGATTACGAAAAAAGCCAAATAGCATCTCAACTCCCTGTGCCATTAATTACATAAACATTAATGTTGGGAGAGTATACGAGTTGGAGAGTGGGCGCGACAGGTAACTGGTGAATACAATCCGAAAAAAAACCTGCGCATCCGCGCAGGTCGGTGCAAGAGACAGGTACGAAGTGCGTACCGAATAATCTCACCAATCAATACCTCTGGGATCTTGATTGTGGTCGTCAGCAGCCAGATACGCCAGTGCGAAAACGCAAAGGAATGAACCCAAATGCAACGAGTTGTGTAAATTATCGGTTACTGTTACAGATAGGCCGAAGACAAAAAAAAACCTGCGCATCTGCGCAGGCTGGTGTAATTCTAGTGATCAACCCGAAAGTTGATTTCACCTATCAATACCTCTGGGATCCCAACTCTAGCAATCTGCTCAGTGCCCTCACCAGCGAACAATCGCAACAGCACATCGCAAAGTGTAAGTAAAAATTAGCGTTTTCTATTTTTTGTCTTACTTCGCTCGTGCGCGCTCACATTTGCGACGTCCTGACAGGCAATCTGCTTGAACAGCCAGCCATTTTCCGTAACACTGACATAATGTAAGCGTTTACCCACAACAGGTACTATCATGGCGACCATAAAGGATGTAGCCCGACTAGCTGGTGTATCAGTCGCCACCGTTTCTCGAGTGATTAATGACTCCCCCAAAGCCAGCGAAGCATCGCGTCTGGCCGTAACGAGTGCAATGGAATCACTCAGCTACCACCCCAACGCCAACGCGCGTGCGCTGGCGCAACAATCTACCGAAACCATCGGACTGGTGGTTGGTGATGTGTCAGATCCATTTTTTGGGGCAATGGTTAAAGCTGTCGAGCAGGTGGCCTATAACACCGGTAATTTTTTACTGATCGGCAACGGCTACCATAATGAACAGAAGGAACGTCAGGCGATTGAACAGCTCATTCGCCACCGCTGCGCTGCGCTTGTTGTCCACGCCAAAATCATCCCGGATGCAGACCTCGCTTCATTAATGAAGCAAATCCCCGGCATGGTATTGATCAACCGAATTCTGCCGGGATTCGAACAACGCTGTGTTGCCCTCGATGACCGCTTCGGCGCGTGGTTGGCTACCCGACACCTTATTCAGCAGGGCCATACGCGTATCGGTTATCTGTGTTCCAATCACACCATTTCAGATGCGGAGGATCGCCTGCAAGGCTATTACGATGCGCTGACGGAGAGCAATATACCGATTAACGATCGGCTGGTGACCTTTGGCGAGCCGGATGAGAGCGGCGGTGAGCAGGCCATGACCGAGTTGCTTGGCCGTGGCAAAAACTTCACGGCAGTAGCCTGCTATAACGACTCCATGGCGGCTGGCGCGATGGGCGTGTTAAATGATAACGGCATTGATGTACCAGGCGAAATTTCCCTGATCGGCTTCGATGATGTGCTGGTTTCCCGCTATGTGCGTCCACGTCTGACCACGGTACGCTATCCGATAGTGACGATGGCAACCCAGGCCGCTGAACTGGCGCTGGCGCTGGCGGAAAAGCGACCCACGCCTGAAATCACCCACGTATTTAACCCAACTCTGGTGCGCCGCCATTCCGTTTCGACGCTGACAGAGCCGGGCAATTCTTCGTCAAACGATTAACCAGGATAGCGTCATGACCACGATGTTGGACGTTTCACGACACGCTGGCGTCTCAAAAGCGACCGTTTCGCGCGTGCTGAATGGTACGGGTCAGGTAAAAGAGAGTACGCGCCAGAAAGTGTTTAAGGCCATGCAGGCACTTGATTATCGACCCAATTTTTTAGCGCGCTCTTTGGCGAACCGTACCAGCAACAGCATTGGCCTGGTGGTTTCCACGTTTGATGGATTCTACTTTGGACGCCTGCTGCAACAGGCTTCGCGCCAGACGGAATCTCACGGTAAGCAGTTGATCGTCACCGACGGCCACGACACGCCGGAGCGTGAACAGGAAGCCGTGCAAATGCTGGCCGACAGGCAGTGTGATGCCATTATTCTCTATACCCGTTATATGAGTGAACAGGCGATTATGTCGCTAATGAACAGCATTGCTATGCCGTTGCTGGTCATTAACCGTGATGTCAGTCAGGCCCGCGATCGCGCGATTTTCTTTGAACAGGAAGAAGCCGCGTTCCAGGCGGTCAATTATCTGATCTCCCAGGGGCATAACGATATTGCCTGCATCACCGTGCCGGGCCATACCCCTACCGGTAAATCACGTTTGATGGGATATCGTAAGGCGCTGGAAAAAAACGGTATTCCCTGGGATCCCGACAAGGTCAAATACGGCGACTCCACAATGACGCGAGGCTATGAAGCCTGCCGTGAACTGTTGGAGGAAGGGGTGACATTCAGCGCCCTGTTCGCCTGTAACGATGACATGGCATTAGGTGCATCAAAAGCGTTGCATCAGGCTGGCCTGAAGATCCCAACGGACGTCTCGCTGTTTGGTTTTGATGATGCGCCCAGCGCCAAATGGCTGGAACCGGGGCTTTCTACCGTTTATCTGCCGATTGACGCCATGATAACAACGGCAATTGACCAGGCTATCCGTCTGGCCAACGGTGAGAGCGTAGAGCCGATCCCACCGTTTACCGGCAAACTGGTGTTGCGGGAATCGGTGACAACGGGGCCGTATTACGAATAGTGCCGGATGGCGCAAGCGCCATCCGGCGTTTCACAACGCTATATTCAGATTAACTCCAGCGCCAGTAGCTCATCAATCGTCTGGCGACGACGGATCAGTCGCGCCACGCCGTTATCAAACAACACCTCCGGCAGCAGCGGACGGCTATTGTAATTTGACGACATTGACGCGCCGTACGCCCCGGTATCGTGCAGCACCAGATAATCCCCCGGCACTACCGCTGGCAACAGACGGGTTTCCACATTTCCGCCTTCCTGCTGGGTAAAGACGTCGCCGGACTCACACAGCGGCCCGGCTACTACGGTTTCTATTTGCGCGGCTTGCTCCAGAGAACGGCCATCTCCCGCCAGTGCAGAGATATGGTGATAGCTACCGTACATCGCCGGGCGCATCAAATCGTTGAAGCCTGCGTCAATCAGCACAAAGTGACGGCTGCCCATCGCTTTTACGCTGCGCACCTGCGCCACCAGCACGCCAGCTTCCGCGACCAGAAAACGGCCCGGTTCGATCTCCAGTTTGACAGCGTGACCCAGATGACGCGCAATTTGATCGCGCGCGGCGTTCCATAACCCAAAGTAATGATCGGTATCGATCGCCTCTTCGCCCTCACGATACGGGATCGACAGCCCGCCGCCCGCGGAGATAGCCTCCAGATCCTGACCAAACTCGACAACCTGACGCACCATCGCGCCGCATACCTGTTCCAGATGGCCGTAGTCCACGCCGGATCCAATATGCATATGAATACCCACCAACTTCAACTGATAGCGCTGGATCACTTCCAGCGCCGCCGGTAGATCGCTGTACCAGATACCGTGCTTGCTGTTCTCGCCGCCGGTGTTGGTTTTTTGACTGTGTCCATGACCAAAACCAGGATTCACGCGCAGCCACACGCGATGGCCCGGCGAAAGCTGACCCAGTTGTTCCAGCATATCCACCGATCCAGCATTTACCGGAATGCTCAATTCATGCACCCGGGCGAGCGTCGCTTCATCGATCATATCGGCGGTAAAGACTATCTCATCTTTTCCCGGCTCAAAGCCCGCCGCCAGCGCACGTTCAATTTCGCCCAGCGAGACGGAATCGACCTTCACGCCCTGCTCGCGCATCAGGCGCAGAATATGAATATTTGAGCATGCCTTCTGGGCAAAACGCACCACGTCAAACTGGCTCAGTTTGGCAATCTGCGCGCGGATAATCTGTGCATCATACACCCACACCGGGCAGCCAAATTCAGCGGGCAGGCGTAGCAGGTTGGCGGCGGTGAGATCGGTATCAGTGCTGTTGAGTGGGCGTGGCATGATGTGCTCCGGTATTGGCTTTTTTATGATTACGCCACAGGCCAGAAAGAATAAAAAATATCGTTTTATCGTGAGTCTATGCAAAAATGATATGGCTTACATCATTCGAGGATTACTCATGCCCGCCGTTAACCTGCGCCATATTGAAATTTTTCATGCCATCATGACCGCAGGTAATCTGACGGAAGCCGCGCGGATGCTACATACCTCGCAGCCGACCGTCAGTCGGGAACTGGCCCGATTCGAGAAAGTGCTGGGATTAACGCTGTTCGAACGTTCGCGTGGCAGATTGCATCCGACCGTGCAAGGGTTACGTCTGTTTGAAGAGGTACAACGTTCCTGGTATGGTCTGGACAGGATTGTGAGCGCCGCCGAAAGTCTGCGCGAATTTCGTCAGGGCGAATTATCGATTGTCTGCCTGCCGGTATTCTCACAATCTTTTTTACCGCCGCTGCTGCAGCCATTCCTCACACGCTACCCGCAGGTCAATATTCAGATAGTGCCGCAGGAGTCACCATTGCTGGAAGAGTGGCTGTCGGCGCAACGCCACGATCTGGGGATCACAGAAACCCTGCATACCCCAGCAGGAACTAAACGTACAGAATTGCTGGCGCTGGATGAAGTATGCGTGCTGCCACAAGGACATCCGCTGGCCGAAAAATCCGTGCTCACCCCCCAGGATTTTCAGGGCGAAAACTACATCAGCCTGTCGCGGACCGACAGTTACCGTCAGCTTCTGGATACCCTGTTTAATGAGCATCAGGTGAAACGTCGCATGGTAATAGAAACCCATAGCGCCGCTTCAATTTGTGCAATGGTACGGGCGGGCGTAGGGATCTCGGTGGTCAATCCCTTAACGGCGCTGGATTACGCCAGTAGCGGGATCGTTATCCGCCGCTTCAGTATTTCGGTACCGTTTACGGTCAGCCTGATTCACCCGCTTCATCGCCCCGCCTCGGCGTTGGTCGATGCTTTTAGTGCGCATCTGCAAACCCATCTCCCGAGGCTTATCGATCCGCTGAACGCTATTTTGCATCCACAGACGAAAGCATAAACTCCACCGCATCTTGCGCATGGATAGCCGCAGTGTCGAAAACCGGTAGTGGGCTTAGCTCGGCTGGCACCAACAGACCAATCTCGGTACAGCCAAAAATTACCCCTTGCGCGCCCTGCTTAGCCAGTTGAGCAATCACACTGAGATAATAATCGCGGGACGTTTCATTGAATTCGCCGAGGCACAGCTCATCGAAAATAATCTGGTTTATTTTTTGCCGGTCGTTAACGTCAGGAATAAGTGTACTAATGCCAAATTCAGCCTGTAAGCGCCCACGGTAAAAATCCTGCTCCATGGTGTAGCGCGTACCCAGCAGCGCCACGTTGCTCATCTGCTGCTTTTGTATGGCGCGGCCAGTGGCATCAGCAATATGCAGGAACGGTACATCACAGGCGGTTGCAATCGCCTCAGCAACCTTGTGCATCGTGTTGGTACACAACACGATTCCCTCAGCACCCGCCTCCTGTAGCCCTCTGGCGGCCTGCGCGAGGATCTGCCCGGCCCGCAGCCAGTCGCCGCTGGACTGACAGGCTTCAATCTCATGAAAATCTACGCTGTGCAACAGAATCTGTGCTGAATGCAGGCCACCCAGACGCTGTTTTACCCCTTCATTAATGAGTCGATAATAAGGAATGGTGGATTCCCAGCTCATACCGCCTAACAGACCGATCGTCTTCATCGCTTCCCCTCATTCGTTGTTATCTCTCCAGTGAACCAAAGATGTGATCAACTTTCCACATTTGTTGGTGTGCATTTCTTTTTATACTTTGCTGGTATAAATTTAATGAAACAGTGTTTCATTAACTTACAGGAATGCCGGATGTTTATTTTTCATAAAGAGACCACGCTTGAAGATCTGGGCAATGGCGTTACCCGTCGCATTCTGGCTCACGACGGTAAAATGATGGCGGTTGAGGTGAACTTCGAGCAGGGAGCGATTGGTCCGCTGCACAACCATCCGCATGAACAGCTGACTTACGTTTTATCCGGTGAGTTTGAATTTACGATTGGGGAAGAAAAGCATGTCGTGTCCGCAGGTGACACCCTGTATAAACAGCCCAACATTATGCATGGCTGCGTCTGCTTAAAACCGGGAACATTACTCGATACGTTCACCCCGGTGCGCGAAGATTTTCTGCACGGGTAATTTCGCTGTTTTCAAGCCGTGCTACTGAACGGTTTGAGGACACGCTAAAATGCGTACTCAGTTCCCTAAAAATGAATACGTTACAAGGTGGGGTATTTTCCTTCGATACCAGCTCGCATAAGCATTAATCACCCGATGCGCCTCGCCATGTGGGCGATTACTGTCACGTTAACTTAATTAACGGTGACGGATCGCCATGACAAAAATGACAACGGCCACTCCACATGACGCAGTCTTCAAACAGTTCTTGTACCATCCCGATACTGCAAGAGATGTTCTGGATATCTATCTTCCATCAACCTTGCGGGAGCTATGTGATCTGCAAACATTAAAACTGGAATCAGGCAGTTTTATTGAGGATAGCCTGCGAGCCAGCTACTCCGACGTGCTGTGGTCATTAAAAACAAACGAAGGCGATGGGTATATCTATGTCGTTATCGAGCATCAGAGTTCACCCGACGCTCACATGGCATTTCGGCTAATGCGCTACGCCATGGCTGCAATGCAACGCCATCTGGATGCTGGCCATAAAACATTACCTTTGGTGATACCGATGCTGTTTTATCATGGCGCTCTCAGCCCCTACCCCTTTTCACTCTGCTGGCTGGATGAGTTTGACGATCCCGCATTGGCACGACAGCTGTACTCAGCAACATTTCCGCTGGTAGATATCACCGTAATACCCGATGACGAAATTATGCAACATCGCCGTATAGCACTGCTGGAATTGATGCAAAAACATATCCGCAAGCGTGATTTAATGGGATTAGTGGAACAACTGGTCTCGTTGCTGGCTACGGGATACGCTAATGACAGCCAGCTCAAAACGCTATTTAATTACATGATGCAGTTTGGAAATACGCCTCACGTTGATAAATTTATCCGTGAGGTTGCCTATCGGGTACCACAGCAAAAGGAACGTCTGATGACTATTGCGGAAGTGTTGCGACAAGAAGCTAAACAACAAGAGGCGTTACGCATTGCCCAGATGATGTTAGCGAATGGTATTAGTCATGAAATTATACTAAAGATAACCGGTCTGTCTGCTAAGGACCTCCTCGCCAGGCAGGCGTCTCCGCATTGAAACAGGTAGCAATGGGAGCCCGATAATGAGTTGATCTATCGGGCTCCCTGCTCACTTACACCCCAATATTTCTTAGCTTCTCACCCGACATCAGCTTGCGCTCGATGTGTTCCAGCGTGACGTTTTTGGTTTCTGGGATAAGCCAGAATGTAATACCGATAAAAGCGACGTTCAACGCGGTATACAGCCAGAACGTACCCGCCGCGCCAATGCTGTCGAGCAGCGTCAGGAACGTGGCGCCAATGATCATGTTCGACACCCAGTTGGTGGTGGTCGAGCAGGTAATACCAAAATCACGGCATTTCAGCGGCTGAATTTCCGAACACAGGATCCACACCACCGGCGCGGCGCTCATCGCGTAACCTGCAATGCACATCATGGTCATACCGACTGACAGCCAGGAAAGGCCACTGGAAGCCGTGCCGTTATCAAACTGCATCAGGCAATAGCCGAGTACCAGCGTCCCAATGGCCATCACGCTGAAACCAATTTTAAGCGCCGGTTTACGCCCCGCTTTGTCGACCGTGAAAACGGCAATAAAGGTGGCGAACATGAACGTTAAGCCAACCACCAGCGTGGCAATCATCTGCTGTTCGGTGGTGGTAAAGCCCGCCATTTTAAAAATGCGCGGCGCGTAGTACATGATGATATTCATCCCGGTGAACTGCTGCATCGCCTGCAACAACATTCCGAGGAAAACCGCGCGGCGCACGTTACGGTTAATTTTAAATAGCGCCCAGCCGCCCTGCTTCAGCTTCAGGCTTTCACGGATTTCGTTCAGCTCATCGCGGGCTTTTTCTGACGTATCGCGCAGCATACGCAATACTTCTTCAGCTTCGATATGGCGACCTTTTTCCGCCAGCCAGCGCGGACTGTTCGGCAGGAAAACCACCAGGATAATCAGTAACACCGCCGGGAGCGCCAGCACCCCCAGCATCGCGCGCCAGTTACCGCTGTAGCTGAATGCCGTATCGGATAAGAAGGCCAGCACAATGCCCAGCGTAACCATCAGCTGGTACATACTGATCATCTTACCGCGCACATTCTCACTGGCCATTTCTGAGAGATACAGCGGCGCGGTGTAAGACGCGATACCCACCGCAACGCCCAGCACCACGCGGGCAAAAATGAGCATTTCAACGCTGGATGCCAACGCCGATCCCAGAGAACCGACGACAAAAAGGATCGCGCCCGCCATCAGACTGTATTTACGTCCCAGGCGGAATGACAGCCAACCATTAAACAGTGCGCCAATTGCCGCACCCAGCATCATGCTGCTCACCACCCACTCCTGCAGGCGGCTGGTCAGGACAAAGTGATCGGTAATGAAAGGCAACGCGCCCGCTATCACGCCAATATCCAGGCCGAATAACAATCCTGCGACAGCCGCAGAGATAGAGACAAACATATTCATACGTCGCGTATCGCGCACAGGGCGCGGCGCTAAAGCAGCATCATTATTTATTGAGACCATTTTTTCCTGCCAGATACAGAGTAAACCATGTCCCTGAAAGTAAGGGATCCCTTACATGAAGCGTCAGGCGGGAAACGGCAAAAACATGGATTAAATAGCTACACCACCTCGTTATGTGATGGATATTCCAATTTTAAAATTTATCAGCAACCACTCAATTAAATTTAATTTATTGATATTAAAGAGGATTAAACATTACAAATTCATACATATATAATTATGTATGGATTAATTTATAGACAGAATATGGATTAAAATAACTTAAAACCAAAAAAAACCCTGCCAGATGACAGGGTTTGTTATTCAAAAAATGTATTAACGTGCCAGCCAGCCGCCGTCTACCGCAACGGTATAGCCGTTAATATAGTCAGACGCGCTGGACGCCAGGAACACGACAGGCCCCATCAGGTCGCTCGGCAGTCCCCAACGTCCTGCCGGAATACGATCGAGGATTTCTGCGCTACGCTGCTCATCAGCACGCAGCTGCTGAGTGTTGTTGGTCGCCATATAACCCGGCGCAATCGCGTTGACGTTGATGTTATGTTTTGCCCACTCGTTCGCCATCAGACGGGTGACGCCCATTACGCCGCTTTTAGACGCGGTGTAAGACGGAACGCGGATACCGCCCTGGAAAGAGAGCATAGAGGCGATATTGATAATTTTGCCGCCGTTACCCTGAGCGATAAAGTGCTTCGCCGCAGCCTGAGACATAAAGAATACGCTCTTAATGTTCAGGTTCATAACGTCATCCCAGTCTTTTTCGCTGAAGTCGATCGCATCGTCACGACGGATAAGGCCCGCATTGTTGACCAGAATATCGATATGGCCGAATTCTGCCACTGCGCGCTCCAGCAGCGCTGGAATACCATCAATTTGGCGCAGGTCGGCGGTCAGACTTAAAAAACGGCGACCCAGTGCGGTCACGCGTTCGATGGTTTCCGTCGGTTCAACAATGTTGATACCGACAATATCGCAACCCGCTTCCGCCAGACCCAGCGCCATACCCTGACCCAGGCCAGTGTCGCAACCGGTCACAACGGCGACTTTACCTTCAAGAGAGAATGCATTCAAAATCATTGTAAATCCTTAATTTTTTATAATGCCCGCCGCAGGCAGGCACGGCTGTCGCCCGCAACTAGCGCAGATCTTTGACGGCGACATGGTCCATATCATCAAAGACCTGGTTTTCACCAACCATGCCCCAAATGAACGTATAAGCTTTTGTGCCAACGCCTGAGTGAATAGACCAGCTCGGGGAAATCACCGCCTGCTCGTTGTGCATCACAATATGACGCGTTTCCTGAGGCTGTCCCATCATGTGGAAGACGCAGGTATCTTCTTCCATGTTGAAGTAGAAGTAGACTTCCATACGACGTTCATGGGTATGGCACGGCATGGTGTTCCACAGGTTGCCCGGCGCCAGCTCAGTCAGGCCCATGCTCAGTTGGCAGGTTTCCAGCACATCCGGTACAAAATATTTGTTGATGGTGCGACGATTACTGGTGAGGTTATCGCCCAGCGTCACTGGCGCAACGTCAGCAGGCGTGACTTTTTTGGTTGGATAAGTCGTGTGGGCCGGCGCGCAGTTGTAGTAAAACTTCGCTGGTTTCGCCGTATCAACGCTGGCAAACACAACTTCTTTTGCCCCTTTGCCGACGTACAGGGCATCACGATGACCAATTTCATAGCACTGACCGTCAACGGTAATCGTGCCCGGACCACCGATGTTAATCACACCCAACTCACGGCGTTCAAGAAAATAGGTTACGCCCAGTTGTTTACCGACTTCGCCACCTACAGAGACAGTTTTGGCCACCGGCATAATGCCGCCAACAATAATACGGTCGATGTGGCTGTAAACCATGGTGTATTCATCTGCGACAAATACTTCTTCGACCAAAAACTCATTACGCAGCCCCTGAGTGTCGAGGGTTTTGGCATGCGCACTATGGATGCTTTGTCTTACGTCCACATTTACCTCCAGTGATAAATTGACCGTGAATGCTTTAACGAATAGCAAAACGCTGTTCCGTTTTATCTAATGCGCTCATGATATCCCTCCCGGATAGGGTTTTCAATTACAACTGAAACGTTGTTTCACTTTTTCCGCATCTTATTGTCAAAAGTGTAGTTGCGATCACGCTCGGGCATATAAATCGTGGGAATATTTAAAATAAAATTATTTAAAACAATTAGATAGATTAAAGTGAAAAAGAGATAATCATTAGTGGCAGGGATAAGACATTGAAAACACAGCTGGCAATATACGATGTTCGCACACCTTTGCTGACAAAGTGCGCAGTCAATCACATGAAATGAAACAATGTTTTGATATATTAACGGCGTTTAGAGTGTATGTTTCTGTAACTGGCCTTGCCCTCCTGTTGGAGGGCTTTTTTATGGATGCCGGGGTAACACACAAAAAAGGCGTCTAAGAAGGGAAATCTAAGATCGTTAGTCTCGTTCGATAGCGAGCGCCACCCCCTGACCGCCGCCGATACACAGCGTTGCCAGCCCTTTGTGCGCCCGACGCTTCACCATTTCATGCACCAACGAAACCAGTATACGACAACCCGATGCGCCAATCGGATGGCCAAGCGCGATAGCGCCGCCGTTCACATTTACCCGCCGTTCATCCCACTCCAGCATTTTCCCAACGGACAAGGCCTGCGCGGCGAAGGCTTCGTTGGCTTCGATCAGATCAACATCAGCCAGTTGCCAGCCCACACGCTCAAGGCAGCGGCGCGTCGCATACACCGGCGCAATCCCCATCAGTGCGGGATCGACCCCGACGCTGGCGAACGCGCGAATGCGGGCCAGCACCGGCAAATTCAGCTCCTGCGCTTTGGCCTCGCTCATCATCATCACCGCGGCGGCGCCATCGTTAATGGATGAGGCGTTCCCCGCGGTGACCGAACCGAGCCGGTCAAAGGTAGGATCCAGACGCGCCAACCCTTCCGCACTGGCATCGGTACGCGGTTGCTCATCGGTATCCACTACGAATGATTGACCATTACGCTGGGTCACCACCGGCACGATTTCATCTTTAAAGCGTCCGGCGTCGATAGCCATCCGAGCCTTGTGCTGCGAGTGCAGCGCGTAGGCATCCTGTAATTCACGGCTAATGCCGTATTCCCGCGCGAGGTTTTCTGCAGTGACGCCCATATGATAATCGTTGAAAGCATCCCACAGACCATCATGCACCAGGCTGTCGACCAGTTGACTGTTCCCCAGTTGTGCGCCAGTGCGGCTATCGGTAAGGACATGCGGCGCACGGCTCATATTCTCCTGTCCACCGGCAATCACAATGTCGGCTTCGCCGCATTGAATAGCCTGGGTCGCCAGATGCAGCGCTTTCAGCCCCGAACCACAAACATCGTTAATGGTGATGGCGGAAACGGTATTAGGTAGCCCACCATTGATGGCGGACTGACGGGCCGGGTTCTGCCCGGCACCTGCGGTAAGCACCTGCCCGAGGATCACTTCATCCACGGCGTGAACATCCACGCCCGTGCGTTCCAGCAACGCCTTGACCACCATGCTGCCTAACTCAACGGCAGAGTGGCGAGCCAGCGTTCCCTGGAAGCAGCCGATCGGTGTCCTTAACGCCCCGACTATCACAACCTCTTTCATCACTACCTCAGCGCAAAATAACACCGCAATAGTAGATGATTGTTAAAAGTAGTTATCAAAGTTGTTTAAAAATGGTGATTTTTATCACAAATGAATTTCGTATCATTTATTGGTCATCTGAACGCCACTCTGCTGTAAATGATCGCGCAGCCAACTTCCCGCCACGCCTGGCGGTGATTTCTTATTCCACAACAGATCAATAGAGATAGCCTTTGGCCAGCCGGGCACCTGTAGTTGAACCAGCGGTTTTTCCGCTGCAAACTCTTCCACCAGTGCACAAGGGAGCGCGCACCAGCCGAATCCCTGAACCGCCATACTCAACAACAGCAAATAGTTAGGCGCCGACCAGACGGGGCCACGCGCCACGTTGGTACTGCTTTCCAGGTAGGTATTCAGACGCAACTCGCGCCAGGTATGTAGCTGTTCCCATTGTAGTTTTTCCTGACACGCCAGCGGATGCGAGTCCGCAACGTACAACCCCATCCAGGATTGCATCGGCAGACGCGTAACGCCCATGTCGGTCGGGTAATCCTCTCTTGCCTCAATCAACCCGACCTGCGCGCGCCCTTTTTGCAGCAGATCGATCACGTCTTCATCTTCACCAATCAGACATTCAAACTCGGTATGCGGAAACTTGCGGTCAAACTGCACCATTAATTCTTCCAGCACATCCGGGTGCAGCGTGTCCGAAAGTACGAAGGTCAGGCGCGCTTCCGTTTCACCCGACAGCGAGATAGCCGCCTCATCGAGACGTTCGCTGGCCGTCAAAATTGCCTGCACATAGCCCAGCACCCGCTTACCTTCTTCAGTCAGCGTTGGCTGACGGGACGATCGGTCAAACAGCGCAAAACCAAGATCGGCTTCCAGATGCGCAATGGCCGTACTGATGGTGGACTGGCTTTTACGCAGTCGCCGGGCCGCGGCAGAAAATGAGCCGCAGGAAACGGTCTCTACAAATGCCGTTAATGCTTCAGGAGAGTAACGCATGAACTATCTACTTTATCGATGGATACTATCTTTTAGATATCACATAAAACGATAAAATTGCCACCATTCCGTTATCCGGGCATTAAAGAAGGTTTTAGGTTATGCAACACGATACAGTCCAACGTCGCTCGCTAGTGGAGCGTATTTTTCATGCCGTCTGCTTTGAAGGCATTGCCACCGCGATCCTTGCGCCAACCACCGCGTGGCTGATGCAGCGCTCGGTGCTGGAAATGGGCGGGCTGACAATTATTCTGGCTACCACGGCAATGATCTGGAATATCATTTATAACGCTCTGTTTGACCGCTTATGGCCGTCGCATCGGGTAAAACGTACGGCGAAAATTCGAGCCTTTCACGCCTTAGGCTTCGAGAGCGGGTTTATTGTGATCGGGGTGAGCATCGTGGCCTATGTGCTGAACGTCAGCCTGATTCAGGCATTCACGCTGGAAATAGGTTTCTTCCTGTTCTTCCTGCCGTACACCATGTTCTATAACTGGGCTTATGACACGTTACGCGAGCGTGTTATGAAGCGTCGCCAGCAGCGTGTTACTGCCTGATAATTCAATAAATAGTCGGAATTATCTTGATTCCGACTATTCATCTATTCACCAGCCCACTTGTTCACACTTCCCCCAGCCCCTCTCATTTGTGGTAAATTGCGCTTCTTTTTGTTTATTTTATAGTTGATACGTTCAAATAATGTCGAAAATTTGGTCAAAAGAAGAGACTCTCTGGAGCTTCGCACTATATGGGACTGCCGTCGGCGCAGGAACCCTCTTCCTCCCCATACAGCTGGGTTCTGCAGGCGCGGTGGTATTGTTTATCACCGCACTCGTCGCCTGGCCTTTAACCTACTGGCCGCACAAGGCGCTGTGCCAGTTTATCCTGTCCTCAAAAACCTCGGCAGGTGAAGGAATTACCGGCGCGGTTACGCACTACTACGGCAAGAAGATTGGCAACCTGATCACCACCCTCTATTTTATTGCCTTCTTTGTGGTGGTGCTGATCTACGCTGTGGCGATAACCAATTCACTCACTGAACAGTTGGCAAAACATATCACTATCGATTTGCGTGTTCGTATGCTGGTCAGTCTCGGTGTGGTGCTGGTGCTGAACCTGATTTTTCTGATGGGCCGACAAGCCACCATTCGGGTTATGGGCTTTCTGGTATTCCCACTGATTGCTTACTTTTTGTTCCTTTCGCTTTACCTGACCGGAAGCTGGCAGCCAACGCTACTCACCGGCCAGATGTCTTTCGATCAGCACACGCTTCATCAGGTTTGGATCTCTATTCCCGTGATGGTTTTCGCTTTTAGCCATACGCCAATTATCTCTACGTTCGCCATTGACCGACGTGAGAAATACGGCGAGCAGGCCATGGGTAAATGCAAAAAAATCATGAAGGTCGCCTACATCATCATCTGCCTGAGCGTACTGTTTTTCGTCTTCAGCTGTTTGCTTTCGATTCCGACACACTATATTGAAGACGCGAAAAATGAAGGCGTGACCATTCTGTCAGCGCTATCGATGATGCCCAACGCGCCGGCATGGCTGTCAATTTCCGGGATTATCGTCGCCGTCGTGGCGATGTCAAAATCGTTCCTTGGCACCTACTTTGGGGTGATTGAAGGGGCAACGGAAGTGGTAAAAACGTCGCTGCATCAGGTGGGCGTGAAGAAAAGCCGGGCCTTTAACCGCGCCCTGTCCATTATGTTGGTTTCGGCCATTACGTTCATCATCTGCTGCATTAACCCTAATGCGATTTCAATGATTTACGCCATTAGCGGGCCACTCATCGCTATGATTTTGTTTATCATGCCGACATTATCTACCTATCTGATCCCGGCGCTGAAGCCGTACCGTTCAGTGGGTAATCTGATCACTTTGATTGTCGGGTTGCTGTGTGTATCTGTGATGTTTTTTGGCTAGAACGTGTATTTAACGGCTCATTCCTGTATGTGGATGAGCCGTTAAACTGACTTATTTGATGTACGAATCCAGTACTTTCAGCACCACATCCAAATCTTCTTCGCGCTTTATTTCATCGCCCTGATGCACAATGTGCTCGGTCAGATGACCTTTAATCACCTCACGCATTAATCCGTTTACCGCCCCGCGGATCGCCGCTATTTGCTGCAATACCGCCGCGCATTCATGCGGTTCATCCAGCATGGTTTTCAACGCCGCTACCTGCCCCTGAATCTTGCTGGTTCGGGCTTTCAGCTTTTGTTTGTCGCGGATCGTATGTGACATAACTTTACCTATTTAACGTCTGGCTGTAGCGACAATACCATCGACATTCTACTGGGGGGTAGTATTTAATACTGGGGGGGAGTAGAATCGGGCGAAATTAAACAACTAAGAATCATTCTCATGGGTGAGTTTTCTACGCTTCTTCAGCAAGGCAACGCCTGGTTTTTCATTCCCAGCGCGATTTTATTGGGTGTGTTACATGGTCTGGAACCGGGGCATTCGAAAACGATGATGGCGGCTTTTATTATTGCCATTAAAGGCACCATCAAACAGGCAGTGATGCTGGGGTTGGCGGCAACGCTGTCGCATACCGCAGTGGTGTGGTTGATCGCGCTCGGCGGGATGTATATCAGCAAAGCGTTTACCGCCCAGGCCGTTGAGCCATGGCTGCAGTTTGTCTCGGCGATTATCATTCTCGGCACCGCATTCTGGATGTTCTGGCGAACCCGGCAGGGAGAGCAGAGCTGGCTGGCCCAGACGCATCACGATGATGGCCACGAACATCATGATCATCACCACCACGATCATCATCACGATCACGACGGCGAGCACCACCACCATCACCACGATCATGACCATGCCGCGCTGGCAGGGCTGAGCGAGGGTTCAAAAGAGTATCAGGATGCCCACGAACGGGCGCATGCCACCGACATTCAGCGCCGCTTTGCCGGTAAAGAGGTCACTAACGGCCAAATATTACTATTTGGTTTGACCGGCGGGTTAATCCCCTGCCCTGCCGCCATTACGGTGCTGCTGATTTGCATCCAGCTCAAAGCCTTCACGCTGGGCGCGACTATGGTGCTGTGCTTCAGCCTCGGACTGGCATTGACGCTGGTGACGGTGGGTGTGGGCGCAGCAATCAGCGTACAGCAGGCGGCCAAACGCTGGAGTGGATTTAACACGCTGGCACGCAAAGCGCCCTATTTTTCCAGCGCGCTCATCGCCATGGTTGGCTTATATATGGGGATTCATGGCTATATGGGGATCGTCGGTTAACGAACAGAACGCGCAGCAGCGATTGCCGCTGCGCGTAAATCCAGGCTAGCTGGCGACATTCCCCCATACCAGTCGCCCTTTATGGAAGGTCGCGGTGCGGGGGGAGATGCGGGCAACCGCTTCTGCCGAACAGGAGGCATCCACCAGCACAAAGCTGGCTTCATCCTGCGCTTTCGGCCACACGCGTTCACCTTTATCGTTTAGCGGCAGCACATCGCCGGTGGCAAGAAACAGCGCGCGCGACAGGTTAAGCTCGTTGGGGCGAATATAGAGCTGCGCGTACAAATTCGCCTTCTCCAGCATGTCTCCCAGCCCGTACGGCGACCAGTGGTCAATCACGCTGTCGGTCCCGGTAATCACCTCCACGCCTTTGTCACGCAGCTGTTTGAGCGGCATATGCAATGTGCCAATCGGCACCGTCGAGGCAATGGTAATCTGCTGCGCCGCCATACGGGTCGCCAGCGCGTCAACCTGCTGCTCGTTCAGCGTTGCCAGCGCGAAAGCGTGGCTGATGGTCAGTTTGCCCTTCAACTGCGGCGTTTTCTCTACCGTTTCCACCATGTAATTCACCGCCGCTACGCCCGCCGGGCTGGTTTCATGCAGGTGAATATCCACGCCTTTATCGTAATCCAGCGCGATCTGGAACATGGTGTCGAGGGATTTTTCCATCGCTCCGTCCACGCTGGTTGGGTCCAGACCGCCAACGTAATGCGCCCCCGCCTGCATCGCTTCGCGCATCAGCGGTTCTGATTTTGATAACAGCAAGCCATGCTGTGGAAATGCCACAATTTCACAGGCAAAACCCGGCTGGCGACGCGCCAACACCGTCTGCAAGTTTTCCAGGTTTTTCAACCCGGAAACCGGTTCGATGTTGCAATGGCTGCGGGCGATCGAGGTACCTTTGGATTGCAGCAGATCGATGAGCTTTTCTGCGCGCTCCTGGGTGTAAGGCTGGAGTTCAGGCAGCAGCTTTTGTTCCAGGCGGATCATATCCTGAATAGTGGTGCCAGCCGGACGGTTCAGTGAGCGCCACGGACCGCCATAAAAGGTTTTATCCAGGTGGATGTGCATATCGCGCATGGCGGGCAGCATCAGCTTGCCACCCGCATCGTAGTGCGGCAGCGTCGCATCCGGATGCAGCTTATTCTCACGCAGCGCAACAATTTTCCCGTCCTGGATTTCAACGGTTTGCAATGCGGTACGGGTATGTACCACCACCGCGTTTTCGTAATCAAACCCTGCTTCCAGCAGAACGTTGTCCAGGTAATAGTGTTTATCGTTAATCGTCATCGTGCTCTTCGACCCGCAGGTGTTCCCGACAGGATTAGCAGCATACGCGACCGGAGCCACTGCGCCAAACAGCGCGGCAGCGGTCACCATTTTTCCGCTCTGGCTTAAAAATTCGCGGCGGCTGTTACTTTCTTTCATTCGCATCTCCTCTCAGGAATGGACAATGTGGGTACCCGTTTCGCCGCGGATTGCGGCGGGCAGACATTCCGGCGTGGTGATGATCACTCGCTTACCGCCGCGTGCCAGGAATGTCAGGCTGGCAACGATTTTGGGTAGCATGCTGCCCGGTGGGAAATGCCCCTCCTGCATGTAGCGGGTCATCGTGGCGACATCCACCGTATCCAGCGCCTGCTGGTTGGGTTTACCGAAGTGAATACACACCTGCTCGACGCCGGTGGTGATCACCAGAATGTCGGCGTTAATCTCCTGGGCCAGCAGCGCTGTGGAAAGATCTTTATCAATCACTGCGTCCACGCTCTGGTAATCACCTTGCTCACCACGCACCACCGGGATCCCGCCGCCGCCCGCGCCAATCACCACAAAGCCTTGCCGGGTTAGCGCCTTAATCGCCTCCGCTTCGACGATGCGCTTCGGCTCTGGCGAAGCGACCACCCGACGGTAGCCGCGCCCGGAATCCTCCACAAAACGCCAGCCCGGATTGACCCGCAGCAGTTCATCGCGCTGGGCTGCACTAAAGAACGCGCCGATAGGTTTGGTTGGATTCGCGAAGCCCGGATCGTTTTTGTCGACCTCCACCTGCGTGACCACCGTAACTGCCTTCTGCTCACCGCGCCGCGCCAGACGGTTATTCAGCGCCTGTTGGATCAGATAACCAATACCGCCCTGCGTATCGGCAACGCAGTTTGCCAGCGGGGTGAGTGGCAACCCTTCACGCTCGTGTGCGATTTCCGCCCGCCGCAGATCCAGTCCCACCTGCGGTCCGTTACCGTGCGTCAGCACAATGTTGTAGTCCGAGGCCAACATTTCCAGCACCGTGTCCGCAACTGCTTTCACCGCTTCAGCCTGGTGCTCAATCGACTGGCTGGCGTTATCTTTGATAATGCTGTTGCCGCCAATGGCAACGACCACAAGTTCTTTCATAGTGTTATCTTCCGCTTGCAGACGATTCAGGTGGATTTCGTCGGTTGTTGCTCAGGCGCAGTCACCGCTTCACGACTGTCGAGCACGTGCTTGAGGACAAACATGCCGCTCATCATCAGGTAGGCCAGTACAAACATCATCGAACTGCCCTCTGCAAAGCCGACCGCCGGGGAGTGGATCACACCAAACAGCGACAGCAGGGCGCCAAAGGCAGCGGCAATCGCCCCACGCAACGGCTTATTCATAATGGCGAAGATGGCGACACAGCCCCACAACATGCTGGCCAGCGGCGCGCCGCTTCCCAGATGCACCAGCCCGTCGTAATAGACGCCTTTGCTGTGCAGCAGGTCGCTACCGAGCTTACCGGCTGACGTACCGGCCGCGCCCATCACGCTATTAACGATGGTTAGCGCCCAGTTAGCGATCCACGGGAACAGGCAGATGAAGATAACGGGAACCTCGACTTTGGGCGTTTCTCGCACCACCTGGTTGGCGGTCACCACGCCGATAAACACCAAAATTGGCACTATCGCAGTCATCGGAATAATGGCGAGCATAAACGCCCCCAGACCAAACAGCGGCACCAGGAACATAGTGATCCCCGAAGCGAGGGTATAGCCGATGCTGGCGCCCATCGCTTTCCAGCCCGCATGGCCGACATACACAGTCACCGGGAACGGGTTGCCCAGCATGCAGCCGAGCATGGAAGCAAAACCGTTCGCCATCATGACCTTACGGGTGTTGTACTCATCGCCCGCGGCATGCGCACTTTCAATGTTCTCGAGGTCGAAAATGTAGTTCGCCAGACCCAGAGGAACCGCAGAAGCCAGATACGGCAGCGCGTGCGGCAAACCTTGCAGGAAGCTGTCGACATGAATTTCCGGTGGGTTAAAGCCAAAAGAAGACATCGACGCTTTAATCGCTTCCGGGCTTTGCAAACCCGAGATCCACGCCAGGGCCGTACCGGCAATCAGTAACAGCAAACCAGTAGGAATGCGGGCAAAAATTGGCTTCTTACCGAACCAGTTAATAAAGATCAGCAGCAGGACGATGAAAGAAACGGTTGGCGCTTCAAATGCCTGCAGCATTGGGTTCATCGCCAACAGCAGCAGGCCCAGGCCGGATAAACAAGAGAGCAGTACCGTTCGTGGGATCATCTTGCGGATGGTCTCGCCAAGGAAGGAGCCGCCCACCAGGATTAATGCTTCCACAAAGCACCATACCAGCGCTATCTGGATGGCGAAGTTGGCATCTTTGGTTTGCTGATAAACCGGCATCAGCACCAGGAAGGTCACGGTAAAGATCGACGGTGCGCTGGGACCGGACGGCAGCGCCGTTACGTCATTACGTCCGGTGTGTTTTGCCATTTGCAGGCCAAACCAGGCGTAGCAGACGCTGGCCACCAGCACCGCCAGACCAAAGGCAGGCGCAATGCGACCATAGACAATTTCGGTAGGGATCCCGACGACAAAAATGAGCAGCCCCATCATTGTCAGCAGGTTCGTCAGGTTGTTGGTCATCAGCCCGAAGTAAGCCGCCCAGTCACCACGTTTCCATTCTAGTTTTATGCTGTTCATGGAATATCCTTAACAGGTTAAGCATCGTTTGCGATCGCGGAGATCGCCCAGCCCTGCAGGTAAGCAACGTTTAACGCTTTGCTACTGTGGGGCTAACGCCGTTAGCCCCGGTTGTTGTTATTAGCAGTAGCGGTCACGCCAGTTGAGGATCGCCTTTTCAAAACAGGCGAACGGCGGGTGAACGATTCCGGCGCCGATCATGCCGATCCCCGCATCTTTGTGCGCAATGGCGGTGTTGATCACTGGCAAAATGCCGGTGCTGCCCACGCGCGTAATGTCGATAGCGGTCGGTACACCCATAAAACCGAGCAGCGGAATGGTAACGTTGGGGTTTTCACCGAGGGTGATTTCGCGCATCTGGCGAGAGAAATCGACCGCCTCCTCGACCGTACCGCCGACCAGCGCCACAATGGCAGGCGCCGTCGCCATGGCAAAACCGCCAATGCCATAGGTTTCGGTAATCGCGCTATCGCCGATATCACGCCCGGAATCTTCCGGCTTATAGCCCGCGAACATTGGACCAATCACCTGCTGCGCAGGACCGGTAAACCATTGCCCCGGCAACCCGCTGACGCGCAGACCGAACTCGACGCCGTTACGCGCCATCGTCGTGACCACGGTGCTGTATTCAATGCCGTGTGCGGCATCCATCGCGGCTTTACACATCGCCATCCAGGTCGGCCCGGAGAAGTAATCGCTGCTGAGGACGAACTCGAATACCTCGCGCTGCTGCTCAACCGGATAACCGGTCTGGATAATCCACGGCGTTAGCGCCTGAATCAGTAGCGCTGTCCCGGCGTTGTTACGGTTATGGCACTCATCGCCCATGTGCAACGCCTGCGCCAGCATCAGACGCAAATCGATTTCACCCGCCAGCTTCATAGCATCACGCAGCATCGGTCCCATCACATCGCGCATCCAGTTCAGTCGATCGATAACGCTCTGATCGTTCGCCCCCATGCGCAGGATCTTCGCCATCTGCTCGCTCATATTGGTATATGCGCGGTTGCCGTAGGTTTTGTTCTCCACGATGTGCATAAACATCGACGCCGACGTCACCCCCGCCATCGAGCCAACACAGTCATGCTCGTGGCACGGAGAGAAGATGATTTCTCCCGAGGCGGCCAGTTCGGCGGCTTCATCCAGATCTTTCGCCAGCCCTTCAAACACCAGCGCCCCGGTTACCGCGCCCTTCATCGCGCCGCACATTTTTTCCCAGCGGATCGGCGGGCCGGCGTGCAAAATGGTGTTGCGGGTCATGCCCGGCACCACGTTGATGGCCTGGTCATAACCAATCAGCACCGGATGCGACTGGATGATGCGCTCCAACGACTGCTGGTTAGCGGCCGCGATTTTGTCCGCCAGCGGCGAATCAGCAATGTCATCCAGCGCGGCCACGACCTGCATATTGCCCTGACCCGGCGGCGTCCAGTCGAGTTGAGTCACGGGCACATTCTGTTTTTTCAGGTCATCGCTGAACATCGCGATGCCGACATTAATCACGTTCAGCGGCTGGTTAAACAGTGTCTGGCTCATCAGGCTTCCTCCCCTTTACAAATAAATTCACGCGCCAGCAACCCGGTGTTGGTACTACTGCTCGCCCAGATAACCCCGGCGTCGGTCAGCATCTGGCACTGTTTTTCCAGCGACGGCGTATCGAGATCGGTTCCCAGCACATAGCCGAGGATTTCCAGCGGACGCCCCTCTGCGGCGGCGATCGCTTTGGCTTCAACGATCGCGTCCAGCATCACCCCGACCGGATCTTCATGCGATCCAAATCCAAGCACGAAGTCCATCACGATCACGCCCACTTCAGGATCGCGCGCCTCCTGCAACAGACGATTAATACGGTTGGTGGGATCGATCATCGGGTGTGGTTTACCGTTGGTAAAATCGTCATCACCGAAATCAAGGAAGGTATGCGCCACGCTGCGGTTGAGATCTTTCAGACGGAACGCCGGATCCGGATGAATGTTGCTGTAAACCTGCGCGTGTTTTTCCATGGCAGCAAACATCGCCTCATCACACAACGTGCCGCCGCAGAATAAGCCACGGATATACTTTTGCTGCGGGGTCAGGCGGGCGCGGACCTCTTCAATCAGCGGCCAGTTGAGCGGATGCAGGTCCAGGCTCTCTTTTTTCACGCCGGTCAGCAGCACCGCTTTCAGCGCCGCCTCTTTGGTACCGCGTGCAAACTGCAGACCTTTTTCATCCGCAGGCGCGGCTTCGCGTCCGAGGAAGCACACCACGACTGGCTTTTGGCAGGCGCGCGCACGTTCCAGCACCTTGCGCGCCACCGCTGGGGCAGGTGGTTTAGAGATAAGCGCAATGATTTCGGTTTGCGGATCGGCTTCCAGCATGCCAATCGCATCAAGCATCATCAGGCCGCCAATCTTCTCACTTAGATCGCGACCACCGGTGCCAATCAGTTGGGAAATCCCGCCGCCAAACTCGTGAATACGTACGCTCAGTTCCTGGCTACCGGTACCGGACGCACCAACAATCCCAATGTTGCCGCGACGTACCGCGTTGCCAAAGCACAGCGCCGCGCCGTTAATAATGGCGGTTCCGCAGTCTGGCCCCATCATCAACAGCCCTTTTTCGTGCGCCAGTTGTTTTAGCGCCAGTTCATCCTCAAGAGAAACGTTGTCCGAGAACAGCATCACGTTGAGGTTATTTTGCAGCGCCTGACGCGCTTCACGCGCCGCAAACAAACCATTGACCGAGATCACCGCCAGGTTACTGTCAGGCACATGCTTCTTGGCACTAGCAACCGTGGCATAGCGCGCTTCATGCTGGCCGCCCTGCTCTTTATGCGTAAACAGATCTTCAATTGCCACCAGCGTCTGGTCGTTCGCCGCCTCGCTGGCACCTTTAATGACAATCATCAGATCGCCACTTTTTGCCTCTTCCAGTTCAGGCGTCAGCAGGCCGAGATTCTTCAGCACACCCTTGTTCATTTCCGTGGCCATCGCCACGAATGCCTGCTCAACGCCATCGAGCTTATTTGCACGTGTGGAGATAGACATCAGTGAAACGGAATCAAAATACGTGTTCTTTTTAACAACTATCCTGATCGACATAATTCCCTCCGGACCTGTGGCTCAGGGCGCAGGCGTCCGCCATGCCATACAGCATGTCGCAGCCAGAACTTGAGCCGATATTTTTAATGTCAGTAATATATTGCGTAGAAACGGGTTGTTGCTCAGTAATAATATGCTGCAGCAGCCGCACGACGCTTTCCCGATAACGTTGATGCAAAGCTTCTTCGAGCGTTATTTTGCTAAGTAGCGTCGTATTATTTCCGGCGCGTTGTAATGCCGCTAAAAAATCCCCACGATATTTCTCCAGCGGATGACCAGGGATTAATAAAATGGCGCTTAAGCCCACTAAATAATCGTCGGATGATGGCGTCAGGCCAATTCCCAGACCAATTAAATGGCTGGCCGCTGTAGAAATATTTACTCCCGTATATAGCGCCGCTATTAGTGTTTGTCGGCGGTTGAGTAATTGACGGGTGATTTCCTGATAAAACGGGTTGTCCCCCTGATACAAAAATAATGTGTCGTCGCTGCTTAACTGTTGGCGGATTACCTCTTCCCAGCGCTGCCAGCGGACTGCGGCAAGGGTTACTGCATCTGGCGTCCACTGTGGTATGCGCCACGGCAGGCAACCAGAGGTCTCTATCCATTTATCTTTGCCAACGGCTATCCCCGACTCGGTAAATCTGACCTGCTCACCGGGGAGAAACAGGTCCGCGCAATGCGTCAGCGCCAGCCGACAGCTATTAGGCGCGTTATCACAACCTTCACTCAGCAACGTCAACAGTCGCTGCTGGCCAGGTATCAACAGGTTCACCGCGCGGGAAAAAACCTGTTCAACTTGCCCCGTCCCCCGGAAAGCGAGAAACGCGCTATCTGCGGTTAGCGCCTGTACGCATCGCCGTGATGGCGTAGCGATAGCGGCGCTCCTCTGTCAGGCTCCGGCAGCAATCAGCAGCTCGGCAATTTCGTGATAACCTTTCTCCCGCGCCAGTTCCAGCGGGGTTTTACCATATTTATCCGTCATATGCGGATTCGCGCCATGATCGAGCAGCAGCTTGACGATCTCCTGCTGTTTCGCGCCGCCGTCATTAAGCACAATGGCTTCCAGAAGCGGCGTCCAGCCAACAAAGTTGGTATGGTTGACATTGATATCAGTACGCAGCAGTAGTTCGCGCACAATCTCCACATGACCTTTTTCACTGGCAGGCGTAATGCCTACGCCGCCAAAACGACTCAGGCAGTTAAGGTCGGGGTTAGCAGGCAATACGGTACGCAGCAGCGTTAAATCGTCAGTCAGGCAGCTAATCAAGAAAGGATTAAAACAGGTTTGGTCCTGTTTATTAATATCGGCACCGGCGGCAATCAATAAAGAAACACAGTCATAATGCTTATTCAGGCTGGCAATAATAATAGCGGTACGTCCCTGGCGGTTCGTGGCATTAATATCCACATTTTTTGCCAGACAGGATTTTAATCCATCGGCATTACCTTGCTCTGCCGCCAGCAGAAATTCAGTAATGAGTTCTTTCTCTGACATAATTGCTCTCCTGCAGTTTTTTAGACTTTTTAAATATCCGATAAGCTGAGAATAGCAACAGAGTGTAGAGAATAACATCCGCTTAAATTTCATTCATCGTAAGCGTGGCAATTATTGAATAAAATTTAACAATGAGAGGAAACCGTGCTGTAGTGCAATCTTTCCCTTATGGCTGGGGCGTTTTTTGCCACTAATTAATAGTCCGGCAAATCGGGCGGTATGCTGCACGGATAGCGGCCTGCAATTAATATGCAGAAGTGTGATTACCTTCAAATTAAATGTAAAACTAGTGTTAAATTCTGTTCAAAACTGATTGCTCTGTATAAGGATTACAAATACATTCAACAATCATTATGTGGCGGGGCGTGTTGGTTGCCTGAAGGGAGAAAAGATGAATTCCATTTTTACCGAGGAAAATCTGCTGGCATTTACTATGGCTGCCCGCTACAGCAGCTTCAGCAAAGCTGCGGAGGAGCTAGGCTTAACCACATCAGCAATTAGCTATACCATTAAACGCATGGAGATGGGGCTTGATGTGGTGCTGTTTACGCGTAGCACCCGTAGCATTGAGTTGACTGAGTCTGGTCGCTATCTGTTTCGCAAGGCCACCGACCTGCTCAACGATTTCCACGCGATTAAGCGTAGCATTGATACCATCGCTCAGGGCATTGAAGCCCGGGTGCGCATCTGTATTAACCAGTTGTTGTACACCCCACAGCATACGGCACGACTGCTGCAGGTACTCAAGAAACAGTTCCCTACCTGCCAGATAACCGTCACCACCGAGGTGTATAACGGCGTCTGGGATTCGATCATCAACAACCTTGCCAATATCGCCATTGGCGCGCCCGATACGTTACTGGACGGCGGCGGGATTGATTATACCGAGATCGGCGCTATTCGCTGGTCGTTCGCCATTGCCCCGGATCATCCCTTGGCTTTCATGCCTGAACCGATTTCTGAGAGCCAGCTGCGTTTGTATCCGAACATTATGGTGGAAGACACCGCCCACACCATTAACAAAAAGGTCGGGTGGCTGTTACACGGTCAGGAGTCGATTCTGGTTCCCGATTTTAATACCAAATGTCAGTGCCAAATTCTGGGCGAAGGCATCGGTTTTTTACCGGACTATATGGTGCGCGAAGCGATGGAAAAGTCGCTGCTGGTCACGCGACAGATCCACAATCCACGTCAGGATTCACGGATGCTGCTGGCGACCCAGCATTCGGCAACCGGTCGAGTAACCCAGTGGATTAAAAAAGAGTTTGGCCCGCAAGGGGTACTGACGGGCATTTATCAGGATTTGCTGCATCGGGACTAATATGCCGGATAAGTCTATCCGGCGAAAATCAGACTTCAGGCGCGAATATCGTCGTACTCGCGGGTTTTATCAAATTCATGTTTGGCAAACGGGCACAGCGGAATCACTTTGCGGTTTTCAGCGCGCATTTTCTCCACTACCTTCGCCACTAGTTGTTTGCCGACGCCCTGACCTTTCAGACTGGGGTCAACATCGGTATGTTCAATGATACTCAGATGCTCGCCCGTCGGCACAAAGACAATCTCGGCAACCTGATTGCCTTCGGCATCGTTGACATAAAATTTGTTGTGGCCTGCAAGAATTTCCATGATTCCCTCACTTATTTCTGGCGATATTTCAGCGCACCGCTTGGGCAGGTATCGATGACCTTAATAACCGTCGCGACATCCACTTCATCGGGGATTATCCAGGGTTTGCGTTTCAGATTGAAAAGCTTCGCGCTTCCCCGCACGCAGTTTCCTGAATGCTGACATATCGCCGTATTGAAGTAGACGTCAATCTTCTCGCCGGTATAGGCCCGGTAGCCTGCATCAAGTAGTTCCTTTTCCACGACATTGCCTCGCATTTTTTATTGTCTGAGTCTAATCATAGACCGATGCGAGTCTGAAGGAAGTGGCGGGTAGCAGAAATATCACTCAGTCCCTTTTTGTAACGATGGCTCCCGCTCCGGCGGCAAATATTCCAGCATTGCAGGCGTCGGCGGCGGCAGGCGGTTATCGGCGATGTGCTTGTCCACATCGATATGACTGATTTCGCCATTCTCATGATGATGGACCGTCAGCACCCTCGCTTTGTTCAACTCCGTAACCAGTTCACGGGTAATGCGTAAACTTTCTGCCAGCTCATGGTGTTCCAGTCCTGGTCTACGGCTGCGACGCTCCACCCGAAAGCGAAACTGGTTGTATTTCGCCCAGCCGATCAGCACCAGTCCGTTGACCAGCGCGACAAGGATATAAAACGTGACCGTATCCAGCGTGGTGAAAAAGGGACGCACGCCCATATACGGTGAATGCGCCAGGGCCGTGATCAGCCCTTTATAGATCAGGTATAAAAAACCAACCCAGGCGATGACCGTCAACAGCACGTCGATGATGCGCGGCAGTAGACGCCGTTCCGTAAAGATCAGTGGCTGGCTCATGATTCGATCCTCCCAATTCCACGGTCAGGACTCACCCAGCGCGCCCTGCCGCGTTTGCGTTTAAGCATCACTTTCGGGAAAGCCACCAGCGTAGTGAACAGGCTTAGCATCCAGTACACCACAGGGAACCAGATAATCCAGAACAACGAGGCGCCAATGCCTTTTTCATAGCGTCGTTCAATCATCAGACTCACCGCAAACTGTATTAAGCAGACCACACCGAGAATAAGTCCGGTAAAGGCTGGCGGGAACAGATGTTGTACATACAACGAGTCCGGCATCGGAATCATCAGTCCCAACAGGAACAGCACGATACTGATCGCATAGGCAAACGACCAGGCGGTAGAAAAGCAGAACTCGAAAAACAGCGGCCACATACGGCGGAACTCCCACGACCACAGACGACGCATGTTAACGATAAACACCTCCGCCCCACCTTGCGCCCAGCGCAGGCGCTGCTTCCACAGCCCTTTTAACGTTTCAGGCATCAGGATCCAGCACAGCGCGCGCGGCTCAAAGAATACCGACCAGTGGCGCAACTGCAGCTTCCAACTGATATCGATATCTTCGGTGATCATGTCCGGGCTCCAGTAGCCGACCTCGGCCAGTGCGCGACGACGAAACGCCGCAACGACGCCGGAAACGGTAAAGATCTGCCCATAGACTCGCTGAGTGCGCTTAATCAAGCCGATAATGGAAGAGAATTCACCGACCTGCACACGACCGATTAACGTAGAGCGGGTTCGAATACGCGGGTTCCCCGTCACCGCACCAACGCGCGGGAACTGGATCAGCGGCGCCACCAGATACGCCACGGCATCGCGATCCAGTAACGCATCGCCATCAATGCACACCAGGTAATCACTGCGCGCTGCGGCCGCACCGGTCTTGAGCGCCAGTGCTTTACCCTGGTTTTCAGCCAGATGAATCACCCGCAGGCTGGGGTATTCCACTGCCAGTTGTTCCAGTACGTCGTGCGTGTCATCCGTCGAACCATCGTTGATGGCAATCACTTCGATATTCTTATATCGCTGTGCCAGTGCAGCCTCAATGGTTTCACGCGCGTTAATCCCTTCGTTAAAACAGGGGATCAGAATGGAAACCAGCGGATTTCCCTCCAGCGTTGGTGGCGGTGTATCGTCTCCCCATTTCCAGTGACGCTCACGATAAAACCAGAAATAGACCCCGCCGCTTATCCATAATGCAGACATGAATAAAGGCCAGAAGAAGACGAAGTTCAACATGACTTCACCTGTAAAGATGACAGCCACGCCAAACGGCAGGCTGAACATCAGGCAAAGTATCAGGAAAGCAATAATGCGATCGGTCATTTTTGCGGGTACCAGTATGAGGAGAACGTCGAGCGAATCTCTGACATCTCAGGTTTGTCGCTGATGAAATCATCCGGATAATAGCCGTAGTTACCTGCACCACTAAGTTTCAGCTGGCGCATCCATTCAGCTATTTGTTTTCCACTGATTTCTGCTTCGTCCCCGGATTTGCGCCAGTCTCGTGCCTGCAGCTCAAACACGGTTTTGTCCAGCGCGCCGGGCGTTTGTGCAACGGCATTCACTAATCTGTCGAGCCAGGCGTTGGCATCATTAGCCGGGATCTGTTCCATGAATGGCATCGCCATTGGCGCCGTCCAGTCATAGGTATTGAGGAAATCATTCAGGTTTTGTGCAAACCATGCTTCACTTTCAGGCTCCAGCACTGGTAAGGCGTAAATATTACGCGCGGTTTTTACCTGTGGACCGCGAATATTGCGTACCGATTGCGTCAGCTGCTTAGTAAAGTCGATCAACATCTTACTTTTCAGGCGCGTCCAGCGCTCGAAGGTCTGAGGGTTGCTACGGATTTGCTCAATACTTCCCGGAAGACCTGCGGCGCGGTAGGCGGCTAACGCCTCCGGTGACGCATCTTCAAAGTCCGTCAGGAAAGCATCGTCGTGGAACAAAATCCCTTTGAAACTGGCGTGCTTTGCCAGATCTTCATAGATTTCAGTAATGCGTTTACGCGCTTCGCTGTCCCAGGGAGACAGACGCACATAATTCTCGCGGTTGATCGCAGTGCGTCCTGTTTTCGGATCCCATGCCGTCACGCGTGGAATGGACGCATCGAGGTCGAAAGCCAGTACCGGCATCCAGGCATACACCGTCACCCCGGCCCGCGTTTGTAACTGCCAGGAGATATAGTTAAACAGATCGGCACGCATCGGCAGCCAACGGTTAGGGAAATAGAGTTCCCGAATATTCCCGTCGCCTTTAGGATCGGCGTACGCCTGCAGGAAGACATGAGAAATGCGCATGTCATAAACGCGCTGGATCAGCTTGTCGATGTTTCGCTTCTGCTGGGCAGGATCTTTGTCATATACGTAATCCAGATCGACGTGCATGACGCGCATCGTTTGCGGTTCACGTACCTGAGCGACCTGGCTGGCAAAGCGCTTGAGGGACGGATTATCAGAGATCAGTACGCGCGGGATATCATCCAGAAACGCGGCGTTCGCCAGCCCTTCGTTTAGCGTAAAGGCCATCTTATAGCCATGCTCTTTGGCCAGGTTTAACGTCGTGCCGTTAGCCGCACCGTAAGGCCATACCCACGCGCGCGGCGATTTCCCGGTTACCGATTTAATCTTATTGGTAATCAGCGAGATATCAGTATTAATGCGACGATTGTACTGTTCGTCGGTTTCGTAAGTTCCGGTTTTCTTATCGAAAAGGCGGTTCGCCACCGCAGGTTCTTTACTTCCCTGCGGGTTCGCCTCAGCACCGAAATGCGAGTTCCAGGTGTGCGCGCCCACTTCCACCAACGGCGATTTGCCCATTTCCTCGACCATCTTCCAGGTGGCAAATTTATCTCGCGCCGTCATCAAGCCGCCAAAATCGACTTTTTTATTGGCTGGAGAATCAACCCAACTGCCCACTGGCGCCCAGAGCGCAGGCCAGTTGTAGGCTTTCAGCAGCGGCCAGACGCGGGTATAAAAACTGCTGTATCCGTCGTCAAAGGTGAGTAAGACCGCTTTTTCCGGCAACACAATTTTACCGTCATGGGCGTCCAGAATTTGCTGCACGCTGATCGGGTTATAGCCATTATCACGCAGCCAGGCCATCTGGTCGCTCAACGCGCTGGTGCGTACGGAGAGGTAGCGCTGGTCGGCTGCGCCATCCTCAACATCATGGTAGCCGAGCACCAGGAAGCTGTTTTTCGGCCATGGATGATCTGCCGTCAACGGCGTTCTCTCTGCGGGAGGAACATAGCGAGGCGTTGTATTGTGCGCGCTACTGCACGCGGTAATCATCAACCAGCCAGCGATTAATGCGCTAAGCCACAGGCATCTTTTCAGCATGAACAATCCTTAAAACCTGACATTTAAATCGAAAGCGAGGGAGATATTCCGCTCACGTTTACCGTCGTAGGGGCGTTTATCCCAAACCAGCATCACCCCGCCATCTACGACGTTGTTCCATTTCAGCCGTTGTCCGTACCCCACCTGGACGATAGCGCCTGCGTCTTCACCTTGCTGCCAGTAGCCACCTACGCCAGCCAGACCTTGCTGCGTCCAGACTGTGTCATAGTGGCGGTAAAGAACCTGCTCCGCGCTCAGGCCAGGGACAACCGAAAAATCACTCTTCGGGTTGTAATACGGCACATTTTCTTTGGTGTTGGTGCTCCCGCCAATGCCCGGCGTAAAGTCCAGCGTGAAGCGCGGTGTAGTCCACATGCGCTCTTTTCCGCTCAGCCCGTATTCGATGCGATCGTTACCGTCCGAGAAATGTGATGCGGCAAACGACAGTTGATATTCACGTCGTTCGTTTTGATACCAGCGGACAAACATATCGCCGCCGTTGGCATACACGCCGCTACGCAGCGCGCGCAGTGGTGTGTTGCGCGAAAGACGCTCGGCCGAACCGCCAACGCGCCAGTTGTCATTGAAGTCATGCCAGCCAGATAGACGCCCACCAATCTTCTGACCATCACCATAATTTCGGCCAGACACTTCCATTTCGGCCCAGTAATCACGGGAAGTCCATTCTGCACCCGCCGCCAGATCGCGGCTGATGCCCTTCCCTTCCTCAAATTCACCGGTAGCGAAGTTGAATCCGGTAAACAGTCGCCAGTTGTCGTCAATTGGCGGGCTGTAAATCGCCGTGTTGATGTTGAAATCATTCTTACCGCTGACCGGACTATCGGACGAGATCCCCTGCGTGCCGCTAATACGTACTTCCGACATTTTATGCACATCACGAATACGCGCGAGGCGCAGCGTCGCTTCATCATCCGGGCTGCGAGCAATAACGTCATCCGTCAGTTCATCGGCCTGCTTCCACTCCTGGAGATCCAGCGCCACATAAGCCTGCTGACGCTCCAGTTCCAGGTTACTGGGTTCAATCACTTCCGCCAGCTTCAGCTCTTTCTCCGCCGCATGCGGCAGTCCACGGGCTTCAAGAACAGAAGCATAGGATATGCGCAGCCCTTGGTTACCTGAGCCTGTGCGTGCCAGATGCTCAGCGAGTTTTTCTGCCTCCGGCAGTTCATTGGCTGCGATATGATATTGCGTCAGCAGCGACTGTCCGAGCAGCCAGTTATCGTTAGGCTGCGGCGTTGGCGAACCATAGATGCGTCGCAGGTACGGGCTGTCTTTGATTAACGCATCGACCTGCTTTTTCGCCGCATCAAAGTTTTCATTATCGATATGCGCGTAGAACAGATCCTGTTGATCCTCAGGACCGAGCGGCGTAACCGGAATCGGTCCGTTCGGATAATAGATGCTCGTTAGCATCGCTTCGGTTTTTTCCGGCTGGCGTTCGCTCAACCATGCTGATGCCACCCAGCGTTTAGCATAGTTTGGCACTTCACCACTTGCGGACAGCGAATCATATTCCTGAATAACTTCGGCAGTACGCTTACGCACCAACAAGGCGCCCATGCGGTCAATTCTGGCCCGACGGACATCATTCTGCGCGGACGGTTCATCCTTCCAGGCAGCCAGCAACTGGTCATAACGGGCCAGCGCTTTATCGGCCACGATAAACCGTTCTTCTTCATTACGTGCGGACGTATAGGAGGAACGTACCATTTCTGCTGCGGCATCAAGCTCAAGGCGACGCTTCACCGGGTCTGCCGTTGGTACCACCTCTGCCATATTTAAGGCGGGCCCGGAAACGCGGTTTGCTGACAGCGCAGACAGCAATGTGGATTTTGCATTTTTGTTGCCCGGATCGACGTCATCCGCCTGGCTGGCGACTAACAATGCATCCCAGTTTTTTCCCTGCGAATGGTAGACATAGGCAAGTAGCGCATCAGAATCAGCCCCGGGATGTGCCTGCGCCCATTTATTCGCTTCAGTAAGGGCTTGCTGATTGTAGCGAGCATCCGCCAACGTCATTATCCAGCCGGTACGAACATCAACGTTATCAGGCTCTTCCTGTAAAACACTTTCCCAGACGGCTAAAGAATCATTCCAGTTCTTCTGATTGCGATACGCTCGTGCAGCAGCGACTTTTCCCCGGGCAGGTATATTCATCTGTCCACGATACTGCTGCCAGATTTCAATTGTGGTTTTATCGTTGTTATCGACCCAACTGGAAACTTGCAGCCAGTCGGCAACCTGATTGGGCGTTAGTGCGCTTTTCTTTCCCTGATCCTCAAGGAAACGTAATAGCGGTGCACTATTACCTCCCCGTGCTTCAATAACTAAAGCATCATAATCTGATACCGCCGCAGAGATTGGCATCGGGAAAAGAATGCTTACCGTAAATAAACAGCTTACAGACTTAAAACGTTTAATGAAGTTGGCATGTCGACGCATACTTAACATATCTGCCCTTATATCTTACATCAGAGTAAAAATAAGCGTTTTCAATAAGTTACAGTCAATCCCTGACGGTTGCCGACCATGTAAGACGCACTGCCGCTTATTTCGTAATAGGGTTATGAAGCAATTAATTCTTTCGTCTTATTGACTACCTTTGCCTCGCCCTCTAATCCTTGGAAAGGAGGCATAAACTCGAGAATTTTATCACTCAACGTAGTTCATGGCTATGTAATAAGATAATGCTTAGGCAAAAAAAGTATTTTAAACTAAATTATCCTAATACTCTTGGGATTGCATTCTGGATTTAGATTAATTTTCCGTGACGAAGCCATGTGACGATGCAAACTATTGTTGGGTAACATAGCTACACTCCGTAACTGTTTGCACAGTAACTATTTGGTATGAATAGAGAAAGTTCTGATAGCAACCACTCTTATCACTATAAAAATAATGAGACAAACTCGACAACGTAATTTTAATTTACAGGCAGTATTGATGAAGTCAAATTAAAGGTACAGCCACGATTAACATTAGGCACAGTGATAATACCATGAAATCAAAGTGGTTTATTAATTCACAATTGAATGATAGTATTTTTTCATCCGGCCATATTGGTCTGAAAATTTATCAGCTTCTCTATTTATCACCCTGACTTGCTATTGACAGCATTAACCACAATTATTTTTACCCTTACTATTAACAAGCTTAATTTCATTGTGAGCTCCTGATTGAAGCATAACTTTTTGCGCTTACCTTCCTTTCAGACTTTCAGGTAATCTGAAAAAAGATGCCACCAGGAGTTGGTCGATGAAAATCGTTAATGCAGAAGAAAAACACATCCCCGCCATACGCGATATCTATGCACACCACGTTATTCACGGTACAGGCAGCTTTGAAACTGACCCACCGGATACCCACGAAATGCTGGCTCGGCTGGAAAAAATTCATAGTCTGGGGTTGCCGTGGATTGTCGCTCTGCAGGAAGACAGGGTCATAGGATATTGTTATCTCACTCGCTACCGCGAACGTTATGCCTACCGCTATACCCTCGAAGATTCAATTTACATTGACCCGGCGGCGCAGCGTCAGGGAGCGGGAAAAGCGCTACTGCGCCATGTCATTGACTGGGCCGAAACGCACGGCTATCGACAGTTAATTGCCATGGTCGGCGACAGCAATAATCAGGGGTCGCTCAAAGTCCATCAGCAGGTCGGATTTACAGAAATAGGCACGCTGAAAGACGTTGGCTTCAAGCATGGTCGCTGGCTGGATACGGTTTTGCTGCAACGAACTCTGGGGGAAGGGAACAGTACACTACCAGCAGATATAGATGCCGCTATTTAACCTTTCTAAGGGATGATTTCAGGAAAAGGAAATCTGAAGTGGGCGAAGGACTTAGAGCATGCCACATAATTTATTGTTTACGAACCCGTCGCAATAGTAATGTGGTCGGGCGGCGGCTACGCTTGACCCGACCTACGGTTTTAGCCATTTCAGGCAAGATCAGGCGTAGCCGCCACCGGGCGATTAAGACTGCAGCATACCGTGCTGGATCAAGAACCCCCACCAGGGAATACCGACGAGCATGTGAATCACAAACGTGCTCAATGCCACGATAGTACCGATTGTCCACCACGACTTAATGTCATTATACCCTGCGGCAAAGATAATCGGCCCCGCCGCGCCACCATAGTGAGTGATGCAACCGCCGTAGGAGTTGGAAAATAGGATGGCAAGCGCCAGCAAAACAGGTGCCGTTCCGGTAACCAGACCTACAGTGGCAAAGACCGGCACCATTGCTGCGACGTATGCCCCGCCGGAAGCAAAGAAATAGCGCACCAGCACGCTAAGAAACACAATAATCACAATAGTCATATTCCCGGCACTGAGAAAATCCAGATGCGCTGACATGAAATCGGCCAGCCAGCGGAAAAATCCCTCCTTGCTCAGGGTGGCGCTCAGACCAATGATGCCCCCGTACCACATCAGGGTATTCCAGCCGCCTTTATTTTTCTGGACATCACTCCAGCCAATAATATTAAACAGCAGTGCCGCACCCATTGCGATAATGGCGACCGCAGATTCATTGAGTCCGAGTTTACGTGAGAAGATCCAACCCAATAATGCAGCGACAAAAATGACCACCAGCCCTTTCTCTTTGAGGCTCATTGCCCCAAGACTTTGAAGTCCGTTGGTCGCAATAGCGACATTATCAATTTTTTTAATTTCCGGGGAAGCAACCCGGTAGCAGATATAGGGAATGATACATAGCATCAATAACCCCAACGGTGCTGCCGCCAGCATCCAGCCGATCCAGCTAATACGAATATGGAAAATATCTGAAATGAGCTGTAGCGCTAACGCGTTACCGGCAAAGCCCGTTAAAAACATATAGCTGGTCGTTTTCGTGACCATATAGACGTTGACCATTAAATAACGGCCAGCTTTGCTGGGTGACTCTTTTGGCGTTGAGCCCAATACTGTCGCGATACTGTTAATAATAGGGAAAACCACCCCACCTGCCCGCGCGGTATTTGAGGGCGTCGCAGGTGCCAACACCAAATCCAGCAAGGCGGTAACATACCCCAGTCTCAGCGTCGTACTGCCAAATTTAAGGATAAACCAGTAGGCAAGCCGTTTCCCGAGGCCGGTAGTGACAAATGCAGCACTCAGTGTAAAGGCGCTAAACACCAGCCAGGTGGTGCCTGACGCGTACCCGCTCAGCACATCCAGTGATTTGACGGGTGAATCCGGGAATTTTGTCACGGTAAAACAGGTTAACGCAACCGCAACCAGCATAATGACGGGTTCAGGATAGGGTTTAATAACCAGCCCAACGATAGCGGATAAATATATTCCTGCCAGTATCCACGCCTCTTTGGTTAATCCATCAGGCGGAGGGATAAATATTGATAATAATATTATCACGGCAAGCAGTATTGTTTTTAAAATATTCGATTTAAGCATATCTCACCCATGAGAAAAGGGTCCCTGAATAACAGAGGCCGCTCCGGGGAGGAGCCTCCGCACACTAAATACATTTATCAAACAAATAATAAATATTACAGATTCACAATTTTGATATTATCGTTTTCCGTGATTTGATATTCACTTAAAATATCAAAACTGAGATAGCGATAGATATCCTCATGTACGTCATGAAGCTTATCGGTATAGCTAAAATATTCTTCAACGGTGGGCATTTTACCCAACATGGCCGCGACGGTGCTTAATTCTGCGGAGGCAAGAAATACTTTAGTATTCGTTCCCAGACGATTCGGGAAATTTCGCGTAGAGGTCGATACCACGTTACTCCCTTCGCGCACCCTCGCCTGGTTCCCCATGCACAGGGAACAGCCCGCTGGCTCGATTCTCGCCCCTGATTTAATAAACTGACTAAAATAGCCTTCACGGGAGAGCTGTTGGGCATCCATTTTAGTCGGCGGCGCCAGCCACAAGCGCGCCTGGTTTTCGCGGCCACCGGCCATGATTTTACCCGCAGCGCGGAAATGACCAATGTTTGTCATGCAGGAACCAATGAAGACCTCTTCAATGGGCATGCTGGCAACCTCAGTAAGTAACCGGGCATCGTCCGGATCGTTCGGGGCACAGACGACCGGTTCGGTGATTTCATTAAGATCAATATCAATGACAGCAGCATATTCCGCGTCAGGATCGGCAGAAAGCAGCGACGGGCTAGCCAGCCATGCCTCCATCTCAGCAATACGGCGTTCAAGCGTGGCGGCGTTCTCATAACCCTGCTTAACCATCCAGCGCAGCAGGGCCGCATTGGAGCGCAAATATTGCGCGACATTGTCTTCCGCCAGACGCATAACGCAGGCCGCAGCGGAGCGCTCGGCAGAGGCATCAGCCAGTTCAAACGCCTGCTCTGCACTCAACATTTCCAGCCCTTCAATTTCGAGGATCCGGCCCGAGAAAATATTGTGCTTATTCTTTTTCTCGACCGTTAACAGCCCCTGCTTTTTGGCATACAGCGGAATGGCATGCACCAGATCGCGCAGGGTGATCCCTTTCTGCATCTCGCCCTTAAAGCGCACCAGTACAGATTCAGGCATATCCAGCGGCATAATGCCCGTCGCGGCAGCGAACGCCACCAGCCCGGAACCACCAGGGAAGGAGATCCCCAGCGGGAAGCGAGTATGGGAGTCAGCGCCTGTACCAACCGTGTCCGGCAGCAGCATGCGGTTAAGCCATGAGTGGATAATGCCGTCGCCCGGTTTCAGCGCAACCCCGTTACGGCTGGTGATAAACTGCGGCAGGGTTTCATGGAGTAGAACATCTACAGGCTTAGGATATGCAGAGGTGTGGCAGAACGACTGCATCACCAGATCGGCTGAAAACGTGAGACACGCCAGGTCGGTTAGCTCGTCACGCGTCATCCCACCGGTAGTGTCCTGAGAACCCACGGTCGCGATCTTCGGCTCGCAATACTGTCCAGGTCGGATCCCCGCGACGCCGCAGGCTTTACCCACCATTTTTTGTGCAAGCGTAAAACCTTTCGCGGAAGGCGCAACTAACGCGGGCTTGCGGAATACCTCGGAAGGCGCCAGCTTCAGCGATTCACGCGCTTTCGCCGTCAGGCTGCGTCCGATAATGAGTGGGATGCGCCCACCGGCGCGCACTTCGTCCAGCAGCACCTCGGTTTTCAGGGTAAAGGTTGTCACCAGCCGCTGGCTTTCTGTTTCACGAATTTCGCCCTTGTAGGGGTAAAGATCGATCAGCATCCCGGTCGTCAGCGCAGAGACATCCATCTCTATCGGCAGGGCACCGGAATCTTCCAGGGTGTTAAAGAAAATAGGGGCAATCTTGCCGCCAAACACAAACCCGCCGTTACGTTTATTCGGCACGTACGGAATATCGTTCCCGATGTGCCACAGGATGGAGTTAGTGGCGGATTTACGTGATGATCCGGTCCCCACGACGTCACCCACATACACCAGCGGCCAACCGCCCTCTTTTAGCGCTGCCAACTGACGGACAGGACCACGCACGCCGGGTTCATCAGGTGCAATCCCTTCCCTGACGTTACTGAGCATGGAGAGCGCGTGCAGCGGAATATCCGGGCGTGACCACGCCTCCGGCGCAGGAGACAAATCGTCGGTATTGGTCTCACCGGAAACCTTAAACACCTTCAGGGTGATTTTTTCAGCCATGGCCGGACGGCGGGTAAACCATTCGGCATCAGCCCAGGACTGCAGTACCTCTTGTGCCTGGACGTTACCGCTCAGTGCTTTGGCCTCAACCAGGCTGAATTTTTCGAAGATCAGGATCGTAGAAGAAAGCTGCTGCGCGGCCAGCGGTGCCAGATCAGGATGCTCAAGAAGATCGATCAGTGGCTGGACGTTATAGCCGCCCTGCATGGAGCCCAGCAGCGCCGTTGCTGCTTCGGGAGTAAGCCCGTCAACACGGTATTCCTGCATCGCCACCTTAAATAAAAACTCGGCTTTTAACTTTGCCGCAGGATCGACACCCGGTGGTACGCTATGGGTCAATAAATGAATTAATTCCGGATGATGTGCGGGTGCATCATTGATTAAACGCTGAATCAGTACATCAGTTTGTTGCGCTGTTAAGGGTTTCGCCGGAATACCCGATTCAGCACGCGCATGCAGGTGCTGATTATAATCATCTAACATAGGTTCTCCTGTTAAAACTAAAGTTGTTCACAAAATTCTGTTAAGCGTTCGAGTCCGTACGGCCAGTCGCCAAAGCCAGACTCGGCATTAATATGTCCCGCCTCCCCGATATCGATTAAATGCCCCTCCCAGCAAGCCGCCCAGAACTGGGCGCGCGAAAAAGGCATCAGGGGATCATTTCTGCTGGCAAACATCAGGCAGGGAACGGGTAAAGCCGCTGGCTGAATAGCCTCTTCAAGGCCGAAAAACGCGGGTTCCGCCGGTGCGACCATAACGACACCGGCGACGTTTACCCGTCGCGTTTGCAGTAATCTGCACGACGCCAGCGCGCCAAAACTATGACCGACGAGAATGGCAGGCAGCGGGGAAAGCGCCAGCTCGCGGGTGATGGCGGAAACCCAGTTTTCAATATCAGGCTCTAGCCAGTTTTTTTGCTGAATCCGCCTCCAGAAAGGAAAACGTCGCCCCCAGCAGCTTTGCCAGTGATATTCATCGCTGTCTCTCAGACCCGGCACCAGCATAAGGGTATAAACGTTACTGAGTTGCTGCAGGCGTTGTTCAATCATGACGTTTTCCTGTTACGCTATTCGCGCTTATTCGGCGGGAAATTGCGACAATAACCATCCAACGGCGATAAGATCTGCGCTACCGCCAGGGCTTAAATTCCGTTTGATAAATTCCGCATCCATTCTGAATAACGCCCTCACTAATTTATCCGCCGTGAGACGCTGTATTTTTAATAATCGTCTGGCGTAGCGTCTGGCGTAATTCAGCCCTGCGGTTCCTCCCCGAGAAACCAGATTGGTATCCGGATTTGCCGCCATCAGGCCCAGCAACATCCTCAGTAACGCCACCTCTTCGGATTCTCCCTGATGTAACGCGGTTTGCAGATGCGGAAGACCTGACAGGCGTACAGTGATGAAACCACTGGCGGCTTCCCCTCTTGCCCCAGTGAACCCATATGCCTGAAACTGCTGCTCTCCCTTCGTTTTTGCGACACCGCTATTTTCCAATTCCTGCTCAACAATGCCGGTACAGATAAGGCTGGTCTCATGACACAGGCTGCGTTGCGTGAGCGCTTCATGCCTTTGAGTAAGACGTCCCGCCGCAGCACACAGCAGCCCCAGCGAGAAAATCCCCCCTTTATGGGTGTTCACCCCGCCGGTGGCGGTAAACATCGCCTGCTCACAGGCCAGGCCAGTCGGCCTTAGCGCCCGTAGAGTTTGTGGGCCAGCAAGATAAGCAGTCTCTCTGCCTGTGTTGAAAAATAGTGACAGCCAGGGGGCAATCGCCGCGATACTGGTTATGAACAGTGCGAAATTCATATCGCTGTGCGCCCCGCTGTTTACGCGATCCACCAGACCCGGTTTCGGGGTTAAATTAATTTCCCGGTACAGGGCCTCGACAGCCAGCTCAGCAAAGGAGCGCTGAACGTCTGGTTCGTTAAATCTGGCAAGCGAAGTAGTCATCGGTTAACTCCTCGATCACGCGCGTTAGCTCGGCCTGCGAATGACATCGCGAACGGGAACAAACATGAGCAGGTTCATGACAGATAAAGCATCTACGCATCGGCTGCTGGATGGCATTTCTTTTCAGCAGCCCCTTTTTCGGACAAAACACGTCGATATCCCACAGACGTCCCAAAGGATGGTTATCTTCCAGATGCGCCGTGACGTGTTTTATCATCCACGCGGGAGCCGCGACCGACCAGAGCGCTTCCGGCCCGGTGACCGGGTGTAACACCTGATGCCGACAAACCTTCCACTGATGCGTGTGGAACAGCTCTCCGAGAGCCTGATTCGCGACAGCCATCACGCGTCTGGCCAGCGCGGTATCCTTCACCTCGCCCGGCCAGACCAGCGTGACGGAAACCACGGTATGATCCGACTGAAACAGCCACGCCTGCTGCCGACGGGCTCGTTGCTCCCGGGAAGCCAGAACCTGTTCCAGAGAAACATTCGCGTTCGAGGCTTTATCCGTCATGGGAATTACTCCTTCACCTGGCGAACCACATCAATCACACTGCCGTCGCGGTAGCGCACCACACCGACAATTCGGTCAGTAAATTCAACCGGCTTAGGCTTGCCCGAGATCAGCAGTGCCTGTTGATACAAGGCTTCAATGTCGACGATAGGCAGTCCGGCGTTGATCAAACGTTCGCGGATTTCCGGGCGCGCCGGATTAACGGCAATACCGTGATCGGTAACCAGAACGTCAATACTTTCACCCGGCGTTACCAGCGTAGTGACTTGTCTGACGACGGTAGGAATGCGGCTGCGGATCAGCGGGGCAACGACAATAGTGAGATTTGCCGCTGCCGCGACATCGCAGTGTCCGCCCGACGCGCCGCGCATTACGCCGTCGGAGCCGGTCAGGACATTGACGTTAAACTGGGTGTCTACTTCCAGTGCGCTGAGGATGACCACATCCACTCTGTCACAGCAGGCGGCTTTTGCAGCCGGGTTCGCATAGACGTTAGTGGAGATTTCCACATGGTCAGGGTTGACCGCCATGGAGGCTGCCGCCGCACCGTCAAAGCTTTGCGTATCAAGGATCTTTTCAATTAACCCTTTCTGATGCAGATCGACAATGCTGCCGGTGATTCCGCCCAGTGCGAACCGGGCAACAATATTGTGCTTGCGCATTCGGGTTTCCATAAAACGCGTACACGCCGTTGACGCCGCACCTGAACCGGTCTGGATGGAAAAACCGTTGCGGAAATAACCTGAGTGTTCGATCACGTCGGCAGCAGAGCGGGCAATCATCAGCTCACGTGGATTACTGGTGACCCTGGCGGCGCCTACGCTGATTTTTGCCGGGTCGCCGACGCTCTCAATCTGCACAATATAGTCAACCTGATCCTGAACGATACTGGCCGGCAAGTTGGGGAAAGGCTTCAGGGTTTCGGTGAGCAACACCACTTTTTTGGCATATTTTGCGTCGACCATGGCGTAACCGAGGGAGCCGCACTGCGATTTGCCGCCGTTGCCGCTGGCATTGCCATATTCATCGCAGCAGGAAACCGCCAGAAACGCGACGTCAATGGCAATTTCGCCCTTCTGAATCAAATTCACCCGCCCGCCGTGCGAATGGATTTGTACCGGCTCGTCCATCAGGCCGTGCGAAATTGCATCCGCCAGATCACCACGCATACCGGAGGTGTAGATTTTGCCGATCACGCCATTGCGAATGTGTTCAATAAGCGGAGTATTGCACGACATTAACGAGCTGGACGCGAGCGTGATCCCTTTCAGGCCGCGCTGAGCCAGCTTATCCAGCACGTAATTGATGACCTTATCCCCTTCGCGGAAGGCGTGGTGAAAGGAAACTGTCATACCGTCATGCAGATCGCAGCGGGCCAGAACATCGTCCACGCTGGCAAAAAGTTTGCGCTGGTATTTTTGTTGATTATCAGCAAGATAAGGCGTCGTTGCGTTCGCGCCGCTGAATGCGACGTACTCACGACGGGAGTCTGGAATGTGATGCAGAGTTTCTGTTAGGTTTTTCATTATTCATCCTGTCGCTTGCAATGGGGAATTACTGACGAATGCCGGAAGCATTTTTGCGTTCGATAACCACGCGGGCATGGTTGATAATCGGCGCATCAATCATTTTGCCGTTCAGCGAAATCACCCCGAGTCCGTTGCGCTCCCCTTCCTCTGCAGCTGCAATCACGCGTTGTGCGTAATCCACTTCTTCCTGGGTTGGCGCGTAAGCGTTATGCAGAATTTCAATTTGTCGCGGATTAATCAGCGATTTTCCGTTGAAGCCCATCCGTCGAATCAGATCCACTTCCTTCAGGAAACCGGCCTCATCATTCACATCGGCGTACACCACATCGAAAGCGTCAATACCCGCCCCGCGTGCGGCATGTAATACGGCACAGCGGGCGTAGAACAGTTCTGTCCCGTCGCCTCGCTCAGTTTGCATATCCATCACATAGTCAAAGGCGGCCAGCGCAATCCCCATTAAACGGTCGGACGATTTCGCAATGGCAACGGCATTAATAACGCCAACGGCAGATTCGATCGCTGCCATTAATTTCGTTGAGCCAACAGGACGTCCGCAATTTTCTTCAATGCGAACAATTTCGCGTTCAAGCTGATGGATATCTTCCGGAGAGTCGGTTTTCGGTAAACGAATAACATCAACGCCCGCCCTGACGGCGGCTTCCAGATCTTTTAATCCAAAAGGTGTATTCAGCGGATTAATTCTGACAACGGTTTCAATATCTTTGTACATCGGGTTTTGCAGGGCATGAAATACCAGAAGGCGAGCGCTGTCTTTTTCTTTTAGCGCTACGGCATCTTCCAGATCAAACATAATGGAGTCCGGTTTATAAATATATGCCGTAGAAAGCATGGCGGCACTTGAACCGGGAATAAATAACATACTGCGGCGTAACTTTTTCATTATAACTTTTCCCATGCAATATCTTCCCGAGCCGAACCTCTGAGCAGAGCAGCCTGTAAACGGGCACGGATCACGCAATCCAGCGCGCCTTTATCATCAATAATGATCTGCCCTTGATCGATGTTGAACGCAGCCAGGGTTTCATTCACCACTTCGGTAATTCGGTCGCCGAACTGCTTATACACTTCGCTGTGGATGACCACATCCAGCCCGCTCTCGACGGGGCTGACCTTTACCATAAGGTCACTGGACTCCAGCGTTCCCGCCATCGCGGCTTGTACAATTTTCATATCAGTTTTCCTGTGATAATGCGGTTAAACCGCTGCCGACAACGATTCGGATAAACGAGGCTGATGTTGCCCCTCGTTATTCAGAAACGCGCGCGTGGTGGCAGGCACCATACGACTAGCGGCAGCAATTTGGTTTTCTTTTAATAAACGACGAACGGCTGAAGCAGAGACCGGCACATCATTACCGTCCGTTCTTCTTTCTATTTCGTGTACGCGGATACAGGCCGCTGTGCTCGTTGCGTTTTCCAGCCAGTGATGCATCGCCCGGTTATATTCTGCGGTTAGCTGACAGAATGGTTCCGTCCCCACAAAACGATGAGTGATATTCAGCGCAGGTGCGATGTAATTTCTGAACAGCATAAGATCAATTGCCGCGTAGGCTTTATCTATCACCTGCTTATCTTTCAGGAAATAGCCTGGGAATGTCCCGCGCGAAATAATATATGCAGACCCCGGATGAACAGTGACATTTTTAAGATGCCGCGATCCGTCCCTGACCATCGCAAAACGTTCTTTAAACGAAAAAGCGGAGACATCTTCCTGAACCACGAAAACATGGAGCCAATCGCACTGGCTTGCCGCATGCTCGATAAGATATTGATGGCCTAGCGTGAATGGATTCGCGTTCATCACGATCGCGCCTATATTTTTTCCCGGCACGAAATGATGATTACGCAACTGGCTGCAGTAACGATGAATACCGACCGGCGTATTCTCCATTAATGCCGCACAATTATCGACGGTGACAAGCGGATAGAATCCGCATCCGCGAAACGACTTCACATTATCCGGACAGGTAAAAAGAAAGAGCTGATGTTCGCCATTTTGTGCCGCCAGAAGTTCGGCCTCATGAATTAACGTCAGGATTAACGACGAGCCACGCCACCCGGAATCCACTGCAATGCATTTTAAGGTGTTACCCGCAATACCGGTGCAGGCAATAATCTGACGCTGGTAGAGTGCAACAATAAATTGCGAGATATCGTCATCAATGCCTAAACCGTTGCGTGCCAGGAAGCGGGCAACTTCCTCTCTGGCCTGAGCGTTACCGGCATTTATAATCTCAAATTCTGGCGTTCTGGCGGTGTACATCGTCTCTCTCCTGACCGTCTAAACAAGCAACGCTTCTTGCTGCGGTTGGGCTTCCACAATGGTATTAATCAGACGACCAATATTTTCGATTTCAACTTCAACCCGATCGCCATCATGCATAAATAACGGAGGATTGCGTTTTTTACCGACGCCGCCAGGCGAACCCGTAATAATGACGTCACCGGCGCTGAGGGAGGTGAATGTGCTGATATAGGCGATAAGATCTGCAACTTTGTGGATCATGCTACCAGTGGAGTCGTTCTGAACCAGCATGCCATTCAGCCAGGTATGGATGGTCAACGCATGAGGATCGGGTATCTCATCCGCTGTAGTCATATAGGGGCCGAAAGCGCCGGTTTGCTTCCAGTTTTTACCAGCGGTAAACCACGCGTGCTGCCAGTCACGAACGGAGCCATCCATATAGCAACTGTATCCCGCGACATGATCGAGCGCGTTATTTACATCAATTCGGGAGCCCGGTTTACCAATGATGACGGCCAGCTCGCCCTCATAATCGAATTCTCTCGACAACTCAGGTTTAAGCACAGGTTGGGCATGACCTGTTTGCGAATCAGGAAAACGGATAAACAGCGTCGGGGCATTATTCGTCTCGGCAAACTCTTTTCTTTTTTCAGCGTAATTCATCCCAACGCAGAAAATTTTTCCTGGCTCTTCGATAACGGGCAAAAAGGTAATATCTTCAAGCGTAATATCCACAGGGCAATCGTTGTATTGCCTTGCGACGTCAACGGCATCCCATTGAAGAAGGTCTTTCAACGTCGCATATTGATGGCCGATTTTATTACCCAAATCTATAACGCCGAACTTTGTATAAATCCCGTAGCTTTTACGGCCCTGATGAATATAACTTGCTAATTTCATGATGACACCCGATTGATATACATGCCTATTTTTGTTTACGCCCTGAGGCGTAAACAAATTGCCAAACTTTTTATTCTGCGGACTGGGCGGGCACCAGTACCGGTTTTGTACCGGCTGCCAGATACGTTGCCACGACAACGCCAACGCCAAGCAATACCAGAATCAACCCGGTCATCCCCACCCAGCCCAGTGAATGGAAAACAAAACCGTTGATAAAACCAATCACCGAACCGCCCATGTAGTAGAAGAATAAATAGAGTGCAACGGCCTGGCCTCTTGCATGCGTTGCATTTTTACTTACCCAGCTCAAACCAATAGAGTGACAGCCGAAGAAACAGCCGGTAAAAATCACCGCGCCAGCAATAAAGGCGATGACATTCGACGTCAGCGTCAGCAGCATGCCTAAGGCCATGATCAGGAATAGCACGCGCAATACTTTCATCGCGCCATATTTCGCACTTAAACGACCAGCCTGCGGAGCCGTAAAGAAACTCAGGGCGAAGCTAAAGGAGAGCAGACCTGCATTTGCCGGTGAAATATGGAACGGCTCCCCTTTCAGGAAGAAGGCCAGATAGTTATAAAGCGAGGTAAATGCGCCGAAAATAATGAAGCTGATGACAAAAGCCAGCGCCAGATTTTTGTTTTTGAAATGCGATGCAGCCCCTTTCACCATACGCGTAACGTTAAGGTTTTGCGTTGGGGTGAAGTTTTTAGATTCAGGCAGTAAAAACTTAACCAGAATGGCAACCACAATCAAGCTGGTCGCAAAACCGTAAAAGATGGCATTTATTGAAACGTGATCAATAAGTTGGCTGGCAACAATACGACCGGACATGCCGCCCATCGAATTACCGAAGACAAAATATCCCGTTACAATACCTGCCGCCACCGGGGCGACTTCTTCACTGATGTAGGCGGTGGCTGCCGCAGCGATGCCGCTCAGCGCCAGACCAATTACCGCACGTAGCGCCACCAGCATCGCCCAGGATTCCATCAGCGGGCAGAGCAGCGTAAGAATACCGCCTAACAGGAGGGAAACAATAATTAACCGTTTTCTGCCATAATGATCGGATAACGTCCCGGTAAACAGCAATCCAATCGCCAGCAAGGCCGTTTCTGCTGATAAGATAATACTCACCTGGCTGACAGGAACATTATATTCCACAGCAAGTGTCGGAAGCAGTGGCTGAATAAAAAACAGAGAAGCAAGCTCTGCAAGCCCGGATAATGCCAGGGCCAGAATCACGCGAATATGCGCATCGGCTTTTACAGAATCTGAAGCTTTCAGGGTATTGTTAGCATGAGTTAACGCCATAATAACCTCGGTATTATTGTTAGGGTACAGAGTGTAATTTTTTAAGGCAGATGTTTTTTATTTAGATTTTATTTACTCAACTTCAGTGAGCATTTTTTCCGGTACACATACGGCACCCTCAAATAACTTGCGTGAAGTACGTATGACAGCGGCACGGGTTTTTTCGATATTGTTACCTTCCTTCAACAAGGACACAGATATTTTTCCACTTGGGTGTTCAATATCGATGATATTTGTGAAGAGCCCCTTTGGACGATCGGCGACAATTTTTGCCGCGACGGATCCTTCAATCAGCGTTGCGGTCGAAATACCAATCGATCCGGTAATCGCCAGTGATTTATGGCATGTGTGCGGCATGAAATACCGTACCTGAATCGTTCCGCCGTTACGCGCCGGGCTGAGAAGAACCGGTTTAGGGATCACCTTGTTTGCTACATCCCCTAAGCCCATAGCTGCACCAGCCTGACGACGCAGACTCTCCAGCTTTTCTTTAAATGCCTTATCGCCATCTAATTCGGCAGGAGATTCCCCTCCTGTTTTCCCCAGCGCTGAAGCGTCAATCAATACCATCGGCATCGCCATATCTATACAGGTGACTTCAATACCGTCGAAGACGTTTGTCGCACTGTCCGTCGGCAACAATTTCCCCGTTTTAGAACCCGCAGAGTTCAGGAAAGTTAAGCCAATGGGTGCGGCGGTCCCCGGGACACCATCAATTTGGGTATCGCCTTCATACACCACCCGATAATCAGGCGTTTGCACTTCTGCATCGACCAGCGTTCCGGTATTGAGATTGCGGATCCGCACCGTCGTTACCGGGCTTTGCGCCTTCACCAGCCCCTTTTCAATGGCAAAGGGACCAACCGCACAGAGCATGTTGCCGCAGTTAGGTGTGGTATCGACGCGACGTTCGTTCACCATCACCTGCGCGAACAGGTAATCCACATCCGCGTCAGGGCTTTCTGAAGTGCTGACTATCGCCACCTTACTGGTTTGCGGGCTTCCACCGCCAATACCGTCAATTTCGAGTTCATGGCCTGCCCCCATCAAACTGAGTAAAACTGCGTCGCGCGCTTCTGTTTCCACAGGCAGGTCGCTGGCCAGAATCACCGGCCCTTTTGACGTACCGCCACGCATTAATACGCAAGGGATCTTTAACATGTGTTTATCTCACTTCGCTTTTGTCTGGAACGCTATAAGGTTTTCACACTCCGGTTGATAACTCTAATGCCAAAAAAAGCAGGATTAATACGTTTTGCACATTAATAGCCCGTGCGTTATGGTGGTTATATAAAAGCGAGAATGGGATACAGCTATGCCGCATGAACTTCAGGGGATACAAGCGTTTGTAAAAATTGCAGAAATCGGCTGCTTTACAAAAGCATCTCAATTTTTTCACATTTCACAACCTGCTTTAACACGCAGAATTCAGAAACTGGAAGATAGCCTGGGAACCGCGCTGTTTGAACGTTCTACGCGCAGCGTTAAGCTCACGGCAGTAGGAAGAGAATTTTTACCTAAGGCTAAGAATTTAATAGATTTTTATGAAAGCTCCATCCTCAGTATTAAAGAGATGGCGACACATCAGGCTGGTGTTATTACGGTTTCCTGTATCCCTACTGCCGCGTTCTATTTTCTGCCTTCAGTGATACGAGATTACAACAATGACTACCCAAACATCCGAATCCGCATACTGGAGCACAGCGCCAGCGATTGCCTGGAAGCAGTTTTAAATGGCGACGCAGATTTCGGTATAAATATGATAAACGTCACACATCCAAATATCGATTTTGCGCCGCTGGTGAACGAACCCTTCGTTCTGGCATGCCGACGCGACAATGAGCTGGCGAATAAATCGCTGGTAACATGGGACGATCTGGCCGGAATGAAGCTGATTGGGGTAAGACGCTCCAGCGGAAACCGATCGCTGATCGATCAGGCTTTCGAGAAAATGGCCTGGAAACCTAACTGGTTTTATGAAGTGCGTCATCTTTCAACGTCACTTGGGATGGTGGAAGCGGGTCTTGGTGTGTCTGTCGTTCCCAGTCTGGCGATGCCGGCCGATGAACATCACGTCCTTGTTAGTCGTCCACTGATAGAACCCGTCATACGCCGTACGCTTGGCCTTGTAAAACGCAGTGAAACAACCCTTAGTCCTGCGGCGGAAAAATTCCGCCAGCTGATATTACATCTGTGGTCGGGCGAAAATAGCAGCCCCTGGATCAACAAGTTTACTCAGTTGTGACTCACCGTTGGGCGACCAATGTATGACCGATGAGAACTCTCCCACAGCATCAGCAGAGGAAGTCAACGCATTGATTTCATTAAGAAAACGAATTGTCGAAGGTGGGAATCAGGCAGACCAGGTGGAAACATCAAGGGAAGTGACTTTGGAGCGGGCGAAGGGAATCGAACCCTCGTATAGAGCTTGGGAAGCTCTCGTTCTACCATTGAACTACGCCCGCATTGAAGTGCGTAAGGGATTATAAACCTTACGCTCTTCTTGGCAAGGGACTAACCGACTGACTGGCGATTAATTCACCGTCAGCATTTTGGCTTACTGCCCTGCGGCGTTAAATAACGCAGCGGATCGATAGCCGTTGCGCGATAACGGATCTGGAAATGCAGACGCACCGTCGTCGCATCCGTGCTGCCCATCGTGGCGATCTTCTGCCCGGCTTTCACGTTTTGACCGTTGTTCACCAGCATGGTGTCATTATGCGCATAGGCAGTGATGTAGTCCTCACTGTGCTTAATCATGATGAGGTTGCCATAGCCCCGCAGTTGATTGCCGACATAGACCACCTTCCCCGCTCCGGCCGCATAAATCGGCGTACCGCGCGCAGCTGAGATATCAATGCCCTTGTTACCGCCGTCCGCCGTAGAATAAGGCAGAATCACCTTACCGCTGGCGGGCCACTGCCAGCAGCGTTGTCCTACCGGCGGCCAGGACGATTGCGGCACGGAAGAAGACGGTCTGACTGCCGCCGTTTTGGTAGAGGATTTCGAGCTTGTTTTACCAGAGGAAGAAGTGGATTTCGCACCGCCGCTGACCTTTAGCTTTTGCCCCACTTCAATGGTATAGGGTGGGGAAATGTTATTCAGGCGAGCGATCTCTTTCACGCTGGTGCCGGTGGCGCGTGAAATACGGTATAACGTATCTCCCCGCTTCACGGTATATACGGAGCCGGAATAACTTCCTGCGTCAGACGACTTACTCCCGGAACAGCCAGATAACAGCAGACCGACACACAGCAGCATCGCGACACTCAGGCCATTTTTCTTCAGGCGTCCTGCACTCAAAACAATACCTCGCAACATTTTCAGACGCTTTATCATAGCAGCCAGAAACCGGATGCCAAATCATATCGCGTAACGAACCCTCGGCGCTGGTATTTCACACCCACTGTTAATCAAACTGTCTTAATTAAGCATATAATGTGGGTGCTTAAGATTGATGGTGGACGCTATGCGACAGGAACATGTCATTTTATTAAATGAGCAGGGTCAGCCCTGCGGGACGCTGGAAAAGTATGCGGCGCATACCGCCACAACGCCTCTGCACGCTGCGTTTTCCTGCTGGATATTTAACGACCAGGGACAACTGCTGGTGACGCGCCGTTCACTGCACAAAAAAGCCTGGCCAGGCGTCTGGACCAACTCTGTCTGCGGTCATCCCCAATCGGGTGAATCCACCGAAGCCGCTATTGTCCGCCGCGCTCGGTTCGAACTGGGTACAGACATTGACTCGCTCAGCTCCGTGTATGCTGATTTTCGTTATTGTGCCACGGACCCGAGCGGAATTATGGAAAACGAGGTGTGTCCGGTGTACGCCGCACATATCGTGAGTCCGCTCCAGCTAAACGCAGATGAAGTGATGGATCACCAGTGGAGCGATCTTGAGGATGTGTTGAGCGGGATTGACGCGACGCCGTGGGCGTTTAGCCCGTGGATGGTAATGCAGGTTTCAAACGATAAGGCGCGAGGATTACTGCGCAAGTTTGCCAACGGGAATTAATTGCCTGATGGCGCTATGCTTAGCTGGCCTACATAACGAATCGTAGGCCGGATAAGGCATCAGCCGCCATCCGGCATTTCACATCTTACTTAACCGGGCGCATCGCCGGGAACAGGATCACGTCGCGGATGGTGTGGCTGTTGGTGAACAGCATAACCATACGGTCGATACCAATACCCAGACCCGCAGTCGGCGGCAGACCGTGTTCCAGAGCGGTAACGTAGTCTTCATCGTAGAACATCGCTTCGTCATCACCTGCATCTTTGGCGTTAACCTGATCCTGGAAACGCTGCGCCTGATCTTCTGCATCGTTCAGCTCGCTGAAACCGTTACCGATTTCACGTCCGCCGATGAAGAATTCGAAGCGATCGGTGATTTCCGGGTTTACGTCATTACGGCGCGCCAGCGGAGAAACTTCTGCCGGGTACTCGGTAATGAAGGTCGGTTGAATCAGATGCGCTTCCGCGACTTCTTCGAAGATCTCGGTCACGATACGGCCCAGACCCCAGCTCTTCTCAACTTTGATGCCGATAGATTCAGCGATCGCTTTAGCAGAGTCGAAGTTATCCAGATCGGCCATGTTGGTTTCCGGACGATATTTCTGAATCGCTTCGCGCATGGTCAGTTTTTCGAACGGCTTACCGAAGTCAAAGACTTCTTCGCCGTAAGGCACTTCGGTGGTGCCCAGAACGTTCTGCGCCAGCGTACGGAACAGTGATTCGGTCAGTTCGATCAGATCTTTGTAGTCCGCATACGCCATGTAGAGTTCCATCATGGTGAACTCTGGGTTATGACGAACTGAGATGCCTTCGTTACGGAAGTTACGGTTAATTTCGAACACGCGTTCGAAGCCGCCAACCACCAGACGCTTGAGGTACAGTTCCGGCGCGATACGCAGGTACATATCCAGATCCAGCGCGTTATGATGGGTGATGAACGGACGCGCCGCCGCGCCGCCAGGGATCACCTGCATCATCGGGGTTTCTACTTCCATAAAGCCGCGACCCACCATGAACTGGCGGATGCCAGCCATAATCTGTGAACGCACTTTAAAGGTATTGCGGGATTCATCGTTAGAGATGAGATCCAGATAGCGCTGACGATAACGCGCTTCCTGGTCCTGCAGCCCGTGGAATTTATCCGGTAGCGGCCGCAGCGCTTTCGTCAGCAGACGCAGCTCGGTGCAATGAATGGACAGCTCACCGGTCTTGGTCTTGAACAACTTACCTTTCGCGCCAAGGATATCGCCCAGATCCCATTTTTTGAACTGCTCGTTGTAAACGCCTTCCGGCAGATCGTCACGAGCAACGTACAGCTGAATACGGCCGCCAACATCCTGCAGCGTAACGAATGAGGCTTTACCCATAATACGGCGGGTCATCATACGGCCAGCAACGGATACCTCGATGTTCAGCGCTTCCAGCTCTTCGTTTTCTTTCGCGTCGAAGTCAGCATGCAGTTGGTCTGAGGTATGATCGCGACGGAAATCGTTCGGGAACGGGATCCCCTGCTCACGCAGGCTCGCCAGTTTCTCACGGCGCGTTTTCAGTTCATTGTTAAGATCGGCTACCGCGTCAGCGCCCTGTACGTGTTGTTCAGACATGTTGGTTCCTCATAACCCTGCTTTCAAACTTGCTTCGATAAATTGATCCAGGCTGCCATCCAGCACCGCCTGCGTGTTACGGGTTTCAACCCCGGTACGCAGATCTTTAATGCGGGAGTCATCAAGGACATAAGAACGAATCTGGCTACCCCAGCCGATATCTGACTTATTGTCTTCCATCGCCTGTTTCTCGGCATTCTTCTTCTGCATTTCCAGTTCATAAAGCTTCGCTTTCATCTGCTTCATGGCCTGGTCTTTGTTCTTGTGCTGGGAACGGTCGTTCTGACACTGCGTCACAATCCCGGTCGGGATGTGGGTGATACGTACCGCCGATTCTGTACGGTTAACGTGCTGACCGCCCGCACCAGAGGCGCGATAAACGTCAATGCGCAGATCCGCCGGGTTGATGTCGATATCGATATCATCGTCAACTTCCGGATAGACAAACGCCGAGCTGAACGACGTATGGCGGCGACCGCCGGAGTCGAACGGGCTCTTACGTACCAGACGGTGTACGCCGGTTTCAGTCCGCAGCCAACCGTACGCATATTCGCCAGCAATTCTGATGGTCACGGATTTAATACCCGCCACTTCACCTTCAGATTCTTCAATAATTTCAGTCTTAAAGCCGCGTGCTTCAGCCCAACGCAGATACATACGCATCAGCATGCTTGCCCAGTCTTGCGCTTCCGTACCACCGGAGCCAGCCTGAATATCGAGATAGCAATCTGCGCTGTCATATTCGCCGGAGAACATACGACGGAATTCCAGCTGCGCCAGCTTATCTTCCAGGGTATCGAGTTCTGCTACGGCTTCGTTAAAGGTTTCTTCGTCGTCGGCTTCTACAGCCAGTTCCAACAGGCCGGAGACATCTTCCAGGCCCTGGCTCATTTGGTCGAGTGTATCGACGATAGCCTCGAGGGAGGAACGCTCTTTACCCAGCGCCTGCGCGCGTTCGGGTTCGTTCCATACGTCCGGCTGCTCCAGCTCGGCGTTTACTTCTTCCAGACGCTCTTTCTTGGCATCATAGTCAAAGATACCCCCTAAGAACGTCAGAGCGCTCCGTGAGGTCCTGAATGCGGTTATTTACCGGATTAATTTCAAACATTGTCTGATTTCTTTTATTGGACTAGTCAAAATGCGGTTATAAGAGCGGGATTGTAACTAATCCACGCCCTTTTTTATAGCGATTAGTGACGCTAAAGTGGCCAGATATTATCGATTATTAGCTGCAAACTGCGGTTGCCGCGAAACTCATTAATATCCAGTTTATAGGCCAACTGAACATCGCGCACGCCGTTGTCCGGCCAGCAACTGGTATCAACGTTGAACGCAATTCCGTCCAGCAGAGGTCCGCCGCCAACCGGCTCCACCATCACCTTCAGATGACGCTCCCCCACCAAACGCTGCTGAAGGAGACGGAAATGTCCATCAAACAGCGGTTCCGGGAACATTTGCCCCCACGGCCCGGCATCACGCAGCATTTGCGCGACCTCCATGGTCATCTCCGCGGCGCTTAGCGGGCCATCTGACACCACTTCGCCCTGCAGCAAGGCGGGATCCAGCCACTCGGTTACCAGTTCGCCGAAACGCTGCTGGAAACGCTCAAACTGCGCCTCTTCCAGCGACAAGCCCGCCGCCATGGCGTGCCCGCCAAACTTGAGGATCATGCCAGGATGAAGGGTGTCCAGGCGCTCCAGCGCATCACGCATGTGCAGCCCCTGAATCGAACGCCCGGAGCCTTTGAGCGTACCGTCGCCAGCAGGAGCAAACGCAATCACCGGACGATGAAAACGCTCTTTAATGCGCGATGCCAGAATGCCGACTACCCCCTGATGCCACTCAGGATGGTACATCGCAAGGCCGCCCGGTAGCGTCTCGCTGCTGCGCTCCAGCTTTTCACACAGGGTCAGCGCTTCCGCCTGCATGCCCTGCTCAATTTCTTTGCGTGTCTGATTGAGCGCGTCCAGTTCATTGGCCAGCACGCGTGCCTCGCCAATGTTGTCGCACAGCAACAGCGCCACGCCGACGGACATATCATCCAGACGGCCAGCGGCATTCAGCCGTGGTCCCAGCGCAAAACCCAAATCGCTCGCCACCAGCTTAGCCGGTTCGCGATTGGCGATTTCCAGAAGCGCCTTGATACCCGGACGGCAGACGCCCGCACGAATACGGGACAAGCCCTGCCAGGTCAGGATACGGTTGTTAGCATCCAGCGGAACAACGTCCGCCACTGTCCCCAGCGCGACCAGATCGAGATATTCCACAATCTTCGGTATCGCGATACCACGCGCGTCAAACCAGCCCTTACTCTTCAGATGATTACACAGCACCAGCATCAGGTAGAACGCCACCCCCACTCCCGCCAGCGATTTTGACGGGAAAGGACAGTCCGCAAGGTTTGGATTCACAATGGCGTCGGCATTGGGCAGTATTTCCCCCGGCAGATGGTGATCGGTAACCAGAACGCGGATACCCAGCGCATGCGCATGATCGACCCCGGAGTGGGAGGAAATCCCATTATCCACCGTCATGATCATTTGTGCGCCGCGTGCATGGGCCTGATCGACCACTTCAGGACTTAAGCCGTAGCCGTCCTCAAAACGGTTGGGAACCAGGTATTCCACGGTATCACAGCCCATCGCCCGCAGCGAAAGAACGCTTAATGCGGTGCTGGTCGCGCCATCTGCATCAAAATCGCCGACCACCATAATGCGCAGGTTTTTCTCAAACGCGTCATGCAGCATCTCAACCGCTTTTTCCACACCCGTCAGCGTCTGCCAGTGCAGCATCCCTTTCAGGCTTCGCTCCAGATCGTTAGCCGTTCTCACGCCGCGGCTGGCGTATAAACGACGCAACAATGGCGGCAAGTCATCAGGCAGCTCGGTTGTCTCGTCGGCTTCACGCCGACGAAGTTGTATCTTTTGTTTCACGCGAATTATTTACCGCTGGTTTGTTTTGCATGTGCGTCGAGGAATTCTTTCATCTCTTTCGGGCCCTGATAGCCAGGCACGACATAGCCGTTGCTCAGCACAATCGCCGGCGTGCCGCTAACGCCAAACTGCACGCCAAGCGCATAGTGGTTAGCGATGTCCACATCACAGGTCGCTGGTTTCACGTCCTTGCCTGCCATCGCATCATCAAAGGCTTTGTTTTTATCTTTCGCACACCAGATCGACTTCATGTCCTGCTCAGCCTGGCTTTCCAGACCCTGACGTGGGAAGGCCAGATAACGAACGGTGATCCCCAACGCATTATAGTCTTTCATCTCTTCATGCAGCTTGTGGCAGTAGCCACAGGTGATATCGGTGAAAACGGTAATGACGTGTTTTTCCTGCGGCGCTTTGTAGACGATCATCTCTTTTTCCAGCGCGTTCAAATGCTTCATCAGCAGCTGGTTAGTGACATTCACCGGGCTTGCGCCGCTCACGTCATACATCGGTCCCTGAATAATATGTTTACCGTCTTCAGTTAAGTACAGCACGCCGCTATTGGTCAGTACGGTTTTCATGCCCGCCACCGGAGCAGACTGAATCTCTGTGCTCTGGACGCCCAGCTTTGCCAATGACTGGCGAATCGCCGCATCGTCTGCATGTACCATGCCGGAAAACGCCGTTGCCAGCAGAGTGAACATCATAAAACGTTTTTTCATAACCTATCCTATCCTGTCAGCACTCACGCTCGCGGGTGATGCTGTTGATGTAGTTGACGCAAGCGCTCCGTTGCGACATGAGTATAAATTTGTGTTGTCGAGAGGTCGCTATGCCCCAGTAGCATCTGCACCACGCGCAGGTCAGCGCCATGATTGAGCAAATGCGTGGCAAAAGCATGCCGCAGGACGTGCGGTGACAGTTTTTCGCTGTCGATTCCCGCCAACACAGCATAGTGTTTAATACGATGCCAAAAGGTCTGACGGGTCATCTGTTGCGCCCGCTGGCTGGGAAACAGCACATCAATCGATACGCCGTTGAGCAACCATGGGCGGCCATGTTCCAGATACGTTTCCAGCCAGTACACCGCCTCTTCACCCAACGGCACCAGGCGCTCTTTATTACCTTTACCGATCACCCGAACCACGCCCTGACGCAGGCTGACGTCACTCATCGTCAGTCCCACCAGCTCAGACACGCGTAGGCCCGTTGCATACAATACTTCCAGCATGGCTTTGTCGCGTAGCTCCAGCGGTTGCTCAATAAGCGGCGCCTGCAACAACCGCTCTACCTGCGCTTCACTGAGATCCTTGGGCAGACGCTGCGGAAGCTTCGGTGATGCTAGCGAGGCGCTGGGATCGTCTTCGCGAAATTTTTCGCGGTACAGATGCTGAAAAAAGCGCCGCGTGGCACTGAGCAAGCGAGCGGAACTGGTGGCTTTATATCCCCCATCCATCCGCTCGGCCAGCAATGCCTGCAGATCATCGCTCTGCGTCGTCGCCAGTGAAACGCCGCGATGATGCAGCCATTCGACCAGCATGGTCAGATCGCGACGATACGCACTTAATGTGTTTTCCGCCAGATTTCGTTCCAGCCACAGGGCATCAAGAAACTGCTCGATGCGCGCCAGATCCTGTTCCACTCGCGCCCCTTATTCACTCTCATTTTTGATGCATTATGCCTCATTGTGCCGGGATTGCGGCGATTCTGTTACACTACCCGCAACGCTACAGCAGAATTGAGATGTTTACGTCATGAACATGGGTCTTTTTTACGGTTCCAGTACCTGCTACACCGAAATGGCAGCAGAAAAAATCCGCGATATCCTGGGTCCCGAACTGGTGACACTGCACAACCTCAAAGATGATTCCCCGACCTTAATGGAGCAGTATGATGTGCTCATTTTGGGCATCCCGACCTGGGATTTCGGTGAAATTCAGGAGGATTGGGAAGCGGTCTGGGAGCAACTGGACGACCTCAACCTGGAAGGCAAAATTGTCGCGCTTTACGGGATGGGCGATCAGTTAGGATATGGCGAATGGTTCCTGGATGCGCTGGGTATGCTGCACGATAAACTGGTCACCAAAGGCGTCAAGTTTGTCGGTTACTGGCCAACCGAAGGCTATGAATTTACCAGCGATAAACCCGTCATTGCCGATGGACAGCTGTTTGTTGGTTTGGCGCTGGATGAAACGAACCAGTACGATCTCAGCGATGAACGCATCCAGAACTGGTGCGAGCAAATTCTTGGGGAAATGGCCGAACACTGGTCCTGATAACCGTGTTGCCGGATGGCGCAGTGAACGCCTTATCCGGCTTACCTCACGCATCAAACCTAAGCCTTAAAGCTGCACGCCATCAGACATACGGTGGCATTACCCCTGCTTCGCCTGTTGCAGCATTAACCGCCGTAAGTCTCGCCACTCAGCCTCATCCATACTGTCTGCCGCCAGCCACAAATGCTGACGTTTCCCGGTATCTGAACGCAAACGCAGCATCATGCCTGTTTTGACCATCCAGGGCGCGCTCACGATAGTCCACTCCTGCCCTTGCCAGCGCAGACGACCATCCATCAACAGCCTAATCTCGCCCTGACAGGCGTTAATTCTACGTTGGCTGCGTACGCTATCGAACACCACCAGAGAGAGCAAAACCATCCATAAGGGGGTGTAGCTCAAAGGCCAGGGCATCAATAAAATAAATACCGCGACCAGCCCATGAACAAGCAACGAAAGCCACTGCGCGCGCCACGAAACGCGTAAATCAGATTGCCACTGGACCACGTTCCCGATTCCGTGTCTGGATAAGTCGCACCATCTGCTCCAACTGAGCATCAGCTGGTTTCCCATGATTCATCAACCAGTTAAATAAATCTGGATCGTCACATTCTAGCAGACGGATAAAGATACGTTTTTCTTCGTCACTTAAGCTGTCATATTCATGTTCGAAAAACGGCATGATAGAGATGTCCAGCTCACGCATACCGCGGCGGCATGCCCAATGAATACGTGCTTTGTTATTAATATCCATGTTCTTCTTCCTGTCTCGCGAAAACGAAGTATCCGGCTATTGTAACGTGTTTTTCACACGCTTTTGCGGGAATATCAGCTAATGGAAGCACGTTCGCTAAATAAAACCGCATTAAGTCAAAGGATTCATCATTTTTGGATGTCACCTCGCAAAGCTTACTATATGGCACAAATAGCCTGTTTAAACCGCTTGCAATGGGCCATAGCTCTTTTACCATTAGTCATTATCACGGCGTTAAGCAAATCAGGACATTATTATGGCTTTTACATCTTTTCCTCCTCGCCAGCCTTTTGCGTCAACGCGTTTACCTCTGACGCTAATGACGCTCGATGACTGGGCGCTCGCCACCATTACCGGTGTCGACAGTGAGAAGTATATTCAGGGTCAGGTCACGGCTGATGTCAGCCAGATGACCGAGTATCAGCACGTGCTGGCAGCCCATTGTGATGCCAAAGGTAAAATGTGGAGCAATCTGCGCCTGTTCCGTAACAGTGACGGTTTTGCATGGCTTGAACGCCGCAGCTTGCGCGATGCGCAGCTTACAGAACTGAAGAAATATGCGGTCTTCTCGAAGGTAGTGATTGCGCCGGACGACGAGCATGTTCTGTTGGGCGTAGCGGGATTCCAGGCACGAGCGGCGCTGGCCAATCTCTTTAGCGAATTACCGAACAGCGATAAACAGGTTATTACCGAAGGTGCTTCCACAATACTGTGGTTCGAACACCCTGCCGAGCGTTTCCTGCTGATCGTTGATGTTGCAACAGCGGAAAGCCTGGTTGAGAAACTGCGCGGCGAAGCGGAGTTAAATAACAGTCAACAGTGGCTGGCGCTGGATATCGAAGCGGGTATTCCGGTCATTGATACAGCCAACAGCGGACAGTTTATTCCCCAGGCGACCAATATGCAGGCTCTGGGCGGGATCAGCTTCAAAAAAGGCTGCTATACCGGCCAGGAAATGGTGGCGCGCGCCAAATTCCGCGGCGCCAACAAACGCGCCATGTGGACTCTGGCAGGTACGGCCAGCCGGGTGCCGGAAGCAGGCGAAGACCTGGAACTGAAAATGGGTGAGAACTGGCGTCGTACCGGTACCGTACTTGCCGCAGTACAGCTCGCTGATGGCCAGATACTGGTGCAAGTCGTGATGAATAACGACATGGAAGCTGACAGCCTGTTCCGCGTTCGCGATGACGCAAAAACGCTGCATATTGTGCCGCTGCCGTATTCACTGGAAGAGTAAAAGATTAACGCCGGATGGCGCTACGCTTATCCGGCCTACAAGCACATTTTGTAGGCCAGATAAGGCGTTAGCCACCATCCGCAATCAAGGGTTACGCCTGTCCAACATACAAATAAATCGCCAGGAAGTGGCAAACGCTGCCGCCCAGTACAAAACCGTGCCAGATCGCGTGGTTATATGGAATGCGCTTACATACGTAGAAAATAACGCCCAGCGAATAGACCACACCACCAACGGCCAGCAACGTCACGCCTCCCGCCGCCAGTTTAACTGCCAATTGATACACCACAATCAGCGATAGCCAGCCCATTGTCAGGTAGGTCACCAGCGACAGAACCTTAAAGCGGTGCGCAATGGTCAGTTTGAATAAAATACCGAGCAGCGCCAGGCTCCAGATAACAATCATCAGCCCACGTGCCAGCGGCGAATCAAGCCCCACCAGCAGAAATGGCGTATAGGTCCCGGCAATCAGCAGATAAATCGCGCAGTGGTCGAATTTTTTCAGCCAGACTTTCGCTCTCTGATGGGGGATCGCGTGATACAAAGTTGAGGCGAGGAACAGCAGGATCATGCTGCCGCCGTACAGGCTATAACTGGTAATCGCCATAGCGCTGGCGTTGGTATCCACTGCCTGAACCAGCAACAACACCAGCCCGACAATCCCAAACACCAACCCGATACCGTGACTGATGCTGTTGGCTATTTCCTCTGCCAGCGAATATCCCTGCGCGATTAATGGTTTCTGAACCATAGCTTACTCCCGAGAAACGAACACTTTCGTTATTGCCCCTCTAGCGTAACTGAGAATGGTTCCAGTGAACACATGTTAGCTGTAATATTTATATTAAAATAAATAGTTCATAAAAATCATATAATTAATTTTACCTTTTCAGCTAACAAGCGTACACATTAAATCAAATACATTTAAAATCAATCACATAAAACTGCGTTTGATCTGGGTAAATCTCGGCGATCACGTGTTTCAGTTCTTCAAGCGACATGTTTTCCTGTTGGGCATGTTTTTCGGTCAGCGTATCCAGCGTGACGGTTGACGTGCCAACAACTTCAATCGTGCAGAAGTATCCCTCATCTTCAAAGCGCCCAACCCGTAGAATGTCACCGGTTTTGAAGTGTGATTCGGACTCGTCACGAATGGTGATGGTTTTGCGTCCGGCCAGTATGTCATCCTGGAAACGCTGAAAAAAAGTGATGTCATTTGGCTGCATGTTATTATTCCCTGTAGATGAAGTCTGATGAGTGAGTTTTGCTATTGTGAGTATGTTCTCCCACGCTGCCATCGCCAGTCTCAACAATCTTGAGATGCTGGTCTACAACTATGTCATCAAAAATCGTGACAAAGTCATGTACATGACCATTCGTGAACTGGCCGATGCCGTGGGTGTTTCCACTACCACCGTACTGCGCTTTTGCCGCAAGCTTAAGTGTGAAGGTTACTCAGAATTTCGCGTACGCTTCAAATTATATTTAGAGCAGAATGAACCGCAACAGGCTAATTTCAGCGCCAGCGAAATTATCAGCTTTTTTAAAAGCGTCAATAACGACGAATTCGATAAACTGCTCGATCAGGCTGTTGATATTATATTATCTTCCGAACGTATTATATTTGTTGGTGCAGGAACGTCAGGAGCGCTTGCGAAATACGGCGCGCGTTTTTTCTCCAACGTCGGCAAATTCAGTAATCATATTGACGACCCTTATTTTCCGGTAACCAATGACATGGCCAGAAACGCGCTGGCAATCGTGCTTTCCGTCTCCGGCGAAACAGAAGAGATCCTGCGTTTTGCCAGCCAGTTCAGCCTGCACAACTGTAAAGTGCTGTCTGTAACCAGCCATGAACACTCACGTCTGGCGAAACTCGCCGACTTTAATCTCTCCTGGCACGTTCCACAAACGCGCATTGCCGGGGTATACGATATTACCACGCAAATCCCTGTTATTTATATTCTGGAATCACTTGGCCGCAAGCTGGCGAAAAGAATAGCGTAAAAAAACAATCTGTTTTTTTGATGTAACAAATCACATTAACGTTATTTTGTTATATCGTGACATTTAGGTTTCCTTTGTTAGACTCAAAATCAGATTGTATTAATTTGAGACTGAGCGCAGATGAAAAAACTTACCTTAGCAAAAGATTTTTTATGGGGCGGCGCAGTTGCGGCGCACCAGGTCGAAGGCGGCTGGAACAAAGGTGGCAAAGGCCCCAGCATTTGCGACGTACTGACCGGTGGGGCACACGGCGTTCCACGAGAAATCACTCAGGAAGTCGTGCCCGGTAAATACTACCCCAACCACGAAGCCGTCGATTTTTACGGTCATTACAAAGAAGACATTAAACTGTTTGCCGAAATGGGCTTCAAATGTTTCCGTACCTCCATCGCATGGACCCGTATCTTCCCCAATGGGGACGAAACCCAGCCGGACGAAGAAGGTCTGAAGTTCTATGACGACATGTTCGATGAATTACTGAAATACAACATCGAACCGGTCATCACCCTTTCCCACTTCGAAATGCCGCTACATTTGGTTCAACAGTATGGGAGTTGGACCAATCGCAAAGTTGTTGATTTCTTTGTTCGATTTGCCGAAGTCGTCTTTGAGCGTTACAAACACAAAGTCAAATACTGGATGACCTTCAACGAGATCAATAACCAACGTAACTGGCGCGCACCGTTGTTTGGCTATTGCTGCTCCGGTGTGGTGTATACCGAGCATGAAAACCCGGAAGAGACCATGTACCAGGTGCTGCACCACCAGTTCGTGGCCAGCGCGCTCGCAGTGAAAGCCGCACGTCGCATCAATCCTGAAATGAAAGTGGGCTGCATGCTGGCAATGGTGCCGCTCTATCCGTTCTCCTGTAAGCCCGAAGATGTCATGTTCGCCCAGGAGTCAATGCGTGAACGCTACGTCTTTACTGACGTCCAGCTGCGCGGCTACTACCCAAGCTATGTGTTGAACGAGTGGGAACGTCGCGAATTTAACATCAGGATGGAAGACGGCGACGAGCAAATCCTGCGTGAAGGCACCTGCGACTATCTCGGATTTAGCTACTACATGACCAACGCGGTGAAAGCGGAAGGCGGTAGCGGTGATGCCATTTCCGGTTTTGAGGGTAGCGTGCCGAACCCGCACGTCAAAGCCTCCGACTGGGGCTGGCAGATTGACCCTGTTGGCCTGCGCTATGCTTTATGTGAGCTGTACGAGCGTTATCAGAAGCCGCTGTTTATCGTTGAAAACGGGTTTGGCGCCTACGATAAAGTGGAAGAAGACGGCAGCATCAATGATGACTACCGCATCGATTATCTGCGCGCCCACATCGAAGAGATGATGAAGGCGGTCACCTATGATGGCGTAGATCTGATGGGCTACACGCCGTGGGGCTGCATCGACTGTGTTTCGTTCACCACCGGTCAGTACAGCAAGCGCTACGGCTTCATCTACGTGAATAAGCACGATGACGGCACTGGCGATATGTCGCGTTCACGCAAGAAGAGTTTTGAGTGGTATAAAGCGGTGATCGCCAGTAACGGCGAGAATCTGTGATTTTTGCCGGATGGCGCTGCGCTTATCCGGCCTACGGGAACTTAACCTGTAGGCCGGATAAGGCGTTTACGCCGCCATCCGGCAATCAAAGCGCTATTTTCCACCCGCCAGCTCAATAAAACTTCCCGTCACATACGACGCCTTCTCGCTCAGCAACCAGACAATGGCCTGAGCGACCTCTTCCGGCTGCCCACCGCGCTGCATCGGCAGCATCGACTTCACGCGATCAACCCTTCCCGGTTCTCCACCCGACGCATGCATCTCAGTGTAGATCAGGCCAGGACGTACGCAGTTTACGCGGATCCCCTGCGCCGCCACCTCCAGCGCCAGACCGGTGGTGAGCGTGTCCACCGCACCTTTTGAAGCGGCGTAATCGACATATTCGAATGGCGCACCGAGCCGTGATGCCGCCGAAGAGACATTCACAATCGCCCCACCCTGACCGCCGTGCTTAAACGACATGCGCTTAACCGCTTCCCGACAGCACAGAAAATAGCCGGTAACATTGGTCGCCAGCACGCGGTTAATTCGCTCTGCAGTTAAGTTTTCCACTGTGGTCTGTTCAAATAAAATCCCGGCATTATTCACCAGCGCAGTCAGCGATTCCCCTTCACGGTCGATCGATTCAAACATCGCCAGCACCTGACTTTCATCACTGATATCCGCTCGCAAAGCAAATGCTTTACCGCCTGAAGCGATGATGTTATTCACCACCTCGGTGGCCGCACGAATATTGTGATGAAAATTAACCGCGACCGTGTAACCCTCCAGTGCCAGTTGCAGCGCGGTTGCTCGCCCGATACCGCGACTGCCGCCAGTAACAAGTGCGATTCCCATAGAGACCTCCAGATATGAAAAAGCCGGGAGGCGGCTTCGCCTTACCCGGCCTGGAAATTGTTTAACTACGCGGAAAAGTTACTGATATTCGCTCATCGGCACGCAGGAGCAGAACAGGTTACGGTCGCCGTAAACGTCATCAAGACGCTTCACGGTAGGCCAGTATTTGTTCGCCACGCCAGCCGGGAAGACTGCGATTTCGCGGCTATAACCGTGGTTCCACTCACTCACCAGCTCGTTCTGGGTGTGCGGCGAGTTTACCAACGGGTTATCTTCCAGTGACCACTCACCGGCTTTCACGCGCTCGATCTCAGCGCGGATTGCCAGCATCGCGTTAATAAAGCGATCCAGTTCCACTTTGCTTTCAGATTCGGTCGGTTCCACCATCAGCGTACCCGCTACCGGGAACGACATGGTTGGCGCATGGAAACCATAGTCGATCAGACGTTTGGCAATATCCAGTTCGCTGATGCCGGTCTCTTCTTTCAGTGGGCGAATGTCGAGAATACATTCATGCGCTACACGGCCATCGCGACCGGTATACAGCACCGGATAGGCATCTTTCAGACGGCTGGCAATGTAGTTAGCGTTAAGAATCGCGACCTGGCTTGCCTGCTTCAGACCTTCTGCGCCCATCATACGGATGTACATCCAGCTGATTGGCAGAATGGATGCGCTACCGAACGGTGCGGCAGACACCGCGCCCTGACGGGTCAGCATCCCTTCAATCTGAACGACGCTGTGGCCCGGTACGAACGGTGCCAGATGCGATTTAACGCCAATCGGTCCCATACCTGGGCCACCGCCGCCGTGCGGAATGCAGAAGGTTTTATGCAGGTTGAGGTGCGAAACGTCCGCGCCGATAAAGCCCGGCGTGGTGATTCCAACCTGGGCGTTCATGTTCGCGCCGTCGAGGTACACCTGGCCGCCGAACTGATGCACAACTTCACACACTTCGCGGATCGTTTCTTCATATACGCCGTGGGTGGACGGATAGGTCACCATGATGCAAGAAAGGTTCGCGGCATGTTGTTCTGCTTTTGCCCGCAGATCGTCCAGATCGATGTTGCCGTTCTTATCACAGGCGACTACCACCACCTGCATCCCCGCCATTTGTGCGGAAGCCGGGTTAGTACCGTGGGCTGACGCCGGGATCAGGCAGATATCGCGATGGCCTTCGTTACGGCTTTCGTGATAATGACGAATCGCCAGCAGGCCAGCGTATTCGCCTTGTGCTCCGGAGTTCGGCTGCATGCAGACTGCGTCATAGCCGGTCAGTTTTACCAGCCACTCGGAAAGCTGACCAATCATCTGGTGATACCCTTCCGCCTGCTCTGGCGGGCAGAACGGATGCAGTTCAGCGAATTCCGGCCAGGTGATAGGAATCATCTCGGCGGCGGCGTTCAGCTTCATGGTGCAGGAACCCAGCGGGATCATCGCCTGGTTCAGCGCCAGATCTTTACGCTCCAGCGAGTGCATGTAGCGCATCATCTCGGTTTCGCTGTGGTAGCGGTTAAACACCGGGTGGCTGAGGATCGCGTCATCACGCAGCATGCTGCTCTGAATGGAACGGCTGTCGAGCGCAACGTCTTTATCCAGCGTGTCGATGTTCAGGCCGTGGCTGTCGCCCAGCAGAACAGTGAACAACTGCACCACGTTTTCACGGGTGGTGGTTTCGTCGAGGGTAATACCTACCGCGTTATGAATATCGCTGCGCAGGTTGATCTCTGCCGCTTCCGCACGCGCCAGTACCGCAGCTTTATCAGCCACTTCAACACACAGCGTGTCGAAGTAGTGCGCATGACGCAGCTTTAAGCCTTTCTGTTGCACACCTGCCGCCAGAATATCGGTCAGGCGGTGGATACGATTAGCGATGCGCTTCAGACCGACCGGACCATGATAAACGGCATACAGGCTGGCGATGTTAGCCAGCAGTACCTGTGAGGTACAAATGTTGGAGTTCGCTTTCTCACGGCGGATATGCTGCTCGCGAGTCTGCATCGCCATGCGCAGTGCGGTATTGCCCGCCGCATCTTTTGATACGCCGATAATACGGCCTGGCATGGAGCGTTTGAATTCGTCTTTGGCGGCAAAGAATGCCGCGTGCGGGCCACCGTAACCCATTGGAACACCGAAGCGTTGCGCAGAGCCGAAAACGATATCCGCACCCTGTTTGCCAGGAGCCGTCAGCAGCACCAGCGCCATAAAGTCGGCAGCAACGCTGACCACAACTTTACGGGATTTCAGCTCAGCAATTAGTTTGCTGTAGTCGTGCACTTCACCAGTGGTACCAACCTGCTGCAACAGCACGCCGAACACATCCTGGTGATCCAGTGCTTTCGCTGCGTCATCCACAATGACGTCAAAACCAAAGGTTTCGGCGCGAGTACGCACGACGTCCAGCGTTTGCGGATGAACATCAGCCGCCACAAAGAAACGGTTGGCGTTTTTCAGTTTGCTGACGCGTTTGGCCATCGCCATGGCTTCTGCCGCCGCGGTGGCTTCATCCAGCAGAGAGGCGGAGGCCATGTCCAGCCCCGTCAGGTCCAGCGTGACCTGTTGGAAGTTCAGCAGCGCTTCCAGACGGCCCTGAGAGACTTCCGGCTGATACGGCGTATACGCGGTGTACCAACCCGGATTTTCCAGCATGTTACGCAGGATAACCGGTGGCAACTGCACGGCGGTGTAGCCCATGCCGATGTAGGACGTGAAGCGCTTGTTACGCCCGGCGATGGCTTTTAATTCGGCCAGCGCAGCGTATTCTGTCGCCGCCTCGCCTACCTGTGGCGGGGTTGCGAGCTGAATGTCTTTCGGCACAATCTGGCCGATCAGCGCGTTTAACGACTCGGCGCCAACCGCATTCAGCATCTCTTGCTGCTGCGCGGCGTCCGGTCCGATGTGGCGTTCAATGAAAGCGCCGCTGTTTTCAAGCTGGCTTAACGTCTGTGTCATGGGCGATGGTTCCTGAAACGTGCAGTGAATCGTGATTGTCTCTAACTCAATTGCCCGGTGGCGCTGCGCTTACCGGGCCTACGCGTGCGAAAACGAATACGCAAAATAATTCGCGTTGCAGTGAGTAGGCCGGATAAGCATTAGCGCCATCCGGCACAACATTATTCGTCTTCTAACAATGCTTCGTACGCAGTGGCATCCAGCAGCGATTCGATTTCGCTTTCATCGCTGGCTTTGATTTTGAAGATCCAGCCACCGGCATACGGTTCGCTGTTGACCAGTTCCGGGGAGTCGCTCAGCGCGTCGTTAACCGCAACAATCTCACCGCTTACCGGCGCATAAATATCAGAAGCTGCTTTTACGGATTCCGCAACGGCGCAGTCATCACCCGCGCTGACGGTGGCACCAACTTCTGGCAGGTCTACGAAAACCATGTCACCCAACAGCTCCTGAGCATGTTCGGTGATACCAACGGTGTAAGAGCCGTCAGCTTCTTTGCGCAGCCATTCGTGTTCTTTGCTGTATTTCAGTTCTGCAGGTACGTTGCTCATCAATCAATCTCCAAAAAGGATGAATCACGCGACGGCTTTGCCGTTACGCACAAAAACAGGTTTAGTGACTTTTACTGGCATTTCGCGGTTACGGATCTGCACGATCGCGGTCTCACCAATACCCGCGGGTACACGCGCCAGCGCGATGCTGTAACCCAGGGTTGGGGAGAATGTTCCGCTGGTGATAATGCCTTCATGTTGGTTACCGGAAGAGTCAGTGAAACGGACTGGCAGTTCATTACGCAGCACGCCCTTCTCGGTCATCACCAGTCCGACCAGCTGTTCGTGGCCTTTTTCACGCTGCATTTCCAGCGCTTCACGACCAATAAAGTCGCGGTCGGCAGGTTCCCACGCAATGGTCCAGCCCATGTTGGCTTCCAGTGGAGAAATCCCTTCGTCCATCTCCTGACCGTACAGGTTCATACCCGCTTCCAGGCGTAGCGTGTCACGCGCACCCAGACCGCAAGGTTTGACGCCTGCCTGTACCAGCGCACGCCAGAAATCAGCCGCTTTTTCATTCGGCATGGCAATTTCATAGCCTGCTTCGCCGGTATAACCGGTGGTTGCGATAAACAAATCACCCGCCTGAACGCCGAAGAACGGCTTCATACCTTCTACCGCATGGCGCTGTTCGTCAGTAAACAACGTTGCTGCTTTTTCCTGCGCGTTTGGCCCCTGCACCGCAATCAGCGACAGGTCGTCACGAACGGTGATGTCGATGGCGTAAGGTTCAGCGTGCTGGGTAATCCAGGAGAGGTCTTTTTCGCGGGTGGCGGAGTTTACAACGAGGCGGAAGAAATCTTCAGTGAAGTAATAGACAATCAGGTCATCTATCACGCCGCCCGATGCGTTAAGCATACCGGAGTAGAGGGCTTTACCCGTCTTCGTTAGCTTCGCGACGTCGTTTGCCAGCAGATAACGCAAGAACTCCCGGGTGCGGCTGCCGCGCAGGTCGACGATGGTCATATGCGACACATCAAACATACCGGCATCGGTGCGAACAGCATGGTGTTCATCGAGCTGAGAACCGTAATGCAGTGGCATCATCCAGCCATGGAAATCTACCATGCGCGCGCCACATAGCGTGTGTTGTTCGTACAAAGGAGTCTGTTGAGCCATCTTTTCCTCGTTGAATAAGCGGGGCTACCAACTCTTTCGCGGTGAAATTTTCGCCACGAAACCCAGCACCGCAGCCGCTCCAGGGGCTACGACGCAAACGTTCTCTTTGTCCTGAACTTACCACCGAAACAGACGCTAAACCATAAGGCAAAATTAGCCATCACATTAGCTTATGGCAAAAAATGGCCAGATCGACGACAGAATAAAAACCCATAACCACACGAAAAAATCAGAATAATAAGCATAAACAAGGCAGAGTAATCAGCAGTAAACAACATTAAATGTGGAAAAAATGTCAAAAATGGCGTTATGAAAAAAACGTGATATTAAAAAAACTAATGCGAAAAAAGGTGTGGAATTAGATTATTTCAAATGAGAGAAGCATCCCGGCGCGAGGGCCGGGAGAGGAAAATGTGACGGGTCTCAAACTCTTAAGATTGTCCTTACGGACGCTAACGTAGCCACTCGGGAAGATCGTTCAGTCCCATCGCCTGACGGATGAGCTGCGGTTTTACGCCCGGAAGGGTATCGGCCAGTTTCAGACCAATATCACGCAGCAGTTTCTTCGCCGGATTCTCACCAGCAAACAGTTCACGGAAGCCCTGCATACCGGCCAGCATCATTGCTGCGCTGTGCTTACGGCTGCGCTCATAGCGACGCAAATAGAGATACTGGCCAATATCTTTGCCCTGACGTTGTAGCCGCTTAAGCTCATCGATAAGCTCTGCCGCATCCATAAAGCCGAGGTTAACCCCCTGACCTGCCAGCGGATGGATAGTATGCGCCGCATCCCCCACCAGCGCCAGACGATGGGCGGCGAACTGACGCGCATAGCGTCCCGTCAGCGGAAACGTCTGCCGTTCGCTTTCAACGCTGCACAGTCCCAGACGGTTATCAAAAGCGATATTCAGCGCCTGATTAAACTCGTCAACGCTTGCCTGCTGCATGCGTTCGGCTTCCTGCGGAGAAAGTGACCAGACGATAGAGCACAGATGCGGGTCACTGAGCGGCAGGAATGCCAGGATACCCTCGCCGTGAAACGCCTGGCGCGCAACCGCGCCGTGGGCTTCCTGCGTGCGGATCGTCGCCACCAGCGCATGATGACGGTAATCCCAGAAGGTGAGCGGAATGTCTGCTTTATTACGCAGCCAGGAGTTAGCGCCATCCGCGCCGATCACCAGGCGAGCCGTCAGCATTGCGCCCTCTTTCAGGGTCAGAAATGCCTCGTTCTCACCCCAGGCTACCTGCTGTATTTCAGCGGGTGCCAGCAGCGTAATATCCGGCGAACGCTGCGCCTTTTGCCACAGCGCGTAATGGATCTCTGAGTTTTCGACGATGTGGCCCAAATGGCTGTAGCCCATGCTCTGGTCGTCAAATTCAATGCGCCCGAAGCTGTCTTTATCCCAGACTTCCATACCGTGATAGCAGCACGCGCGACGGGCAACGATATCTGACCAGACGCCTAAACGAGTAAGCAGTTTTTCACTGGCGGCATTGATTGCCGACACGCGAAGCTGAGGAGCTGCATCCGCCGCCAACGGCTGCGGAACATATTGTTCTAACACCGCAACGCGTAACCCGCTGCCCTGCAAGCCGCAGGCAACCGCCAGTCCCACCATGCCGCCACCGACAATTGCTACATCAACACTTTGCACTGTTTACTCCTGGAAACCGGAACAATCAAAACCGTAGTCCGGATAAGGCGTTTACGCCGCCATCCGGCCTACAGGCCATATTTATCGCGCAACCCAACCCAGGGTCCGCTCCGCCAGCGCATCGCGCGCGGGTGTGAATAATTCCATCGCCATCAGCCCGACATTGCGGCCAACAACCAGCGGAGCCCAGCGATTGGCAAACAAATACACTAAATTATTGGTCACACCAATCGTCGTTTCGCGATCGCGCTCGCGGCGTTGCTGATAGCGTGCCAGCACTGCGTAATCACCAATATCTTCCGCGCAGTTTTGCGCCTGAGTTAACGTCTCAGCCAGGCTCATTACGTCGCGCAGACCAAGGTTGAAACCTTGTCCGGCAATGGGATGTAGCGTCTGAGCGGCATTCCCCACGAGCACGGTACGATGGGTCATCGCCTTCAGCGCAGTAGTTAATGACAACGGATAAGCGCTGCGTTTACCGGCCTGGGTAATACGCCCCAGCCGCCAGCCAAACGCAGTTTGCAATTCACGACAAAACCGTTCGTCGGACCAGGCCATGATCTCATCACGCAACTCCAGCGGGTGGCACCATACCAGCGAGCAGCGACCATCAGACATCGGCAGCATTGCCAGCGGGCCATGCTGCGTGAAGCGTTCAAACGCTCGCCCATCGTGAGGAACGGAGGTCGTGACATTGGCGATTACCGCCAGTTGTTCATAAGGCTGCTGCTGCCAGTCCACGCCGCAGGCGGTAGCCAGCGCGGAACGCGTACCGTCAGCGGCGACCACCACGCGACCGGTAATAACCTCGCCATTTTCCAGCGTGACCTCAACATGTTCCTGCGCACGCGCCACGCTGGCTACGCGATCGGGACAATGTAGCGTGACGCCCGGCGCTTTACGCAGTAGCGCAAACAGACGCAGCCCAACATCGTGGAGTTCCACCACCTGACCCAGCGCCGGGAGACGATATTCCTGCGCATCCAGCGTAACAAATCCAGCATGGCCGCGATCGCTGACGTGGACCGTTTTGATTGCCGTTGCGCAATCGGCAATCGCCTGCCACACGCCAATTCGCGCCAGCTGCTGACAGGTTCCTGCCGCCAGCGCAATCGCCCGGGCGTCAAACCCAGGATGACGGTCAGTTTCAGGTTCGCTCGCTTCTATCAGATGAACTGGCAGCGTCCCATGACTGAGCTGGGAAATGGACAGCGCCAGCGTCGCACCGACCATGCCACCACCGACGATAATTACGCTCATTGCAGTCGCGCCGCAGCCATTAAGGCTTCAATATCATCCGCTTTCTTCACCACGCTGGCGGTCAGGTTTTCGTTACCGTCTTCGGTGATGAGGATGTCATCTTCTATACGAATGCCAATGCCACGATAAGCAGCCGGTACATCGGCATCCGGTGCGATATATAACCCTGGCTCGACGGTAAGCACCATTCCTGGCTCAAGGATACGCGAACGATCCTGACCATAAACGCCAACGTCGTGCACATCCAGCCCCAGCCAATGGCTAAGACCATGCATAAAGTATGGGCGATGCGCATTCTCGGTAATTAACTGGTCGACGTCGCCGTGCAGGATGCCAAGCTTCACCAGACCGGTAATCATGATGCGCACAACTTCACCGGTGACGTCCTGAATGGAGGTTCCGGGGCGATACAGACGTAGGCTGGTCTCCAGGGATTCCAGTACGATATCGTAGATTTCACGCTGCGCGGGGGTAAATTTGCCATTAACCGGGAAGGTACGCGTAATGTCGCCCGCATAGCCTTTGTATTCACAGCCAGCGTCAATCAGCACCAGCTCGCCATCGCGCATTTCACTTTCATTTTCGGTGTAATGCAGGATACAGCCGTTTTCACCGCTTCCGACAATGGTGTTATAGGATGGATAACGCGCGCCGTGGCGGGTAAATTCGTGGTGAATCTCCCCTTCCAGTTGGTATTCAAACATCCCCGGACGGCATTTTTCCATCGCGCGGGTATGCGCCAGGGCGGTGATCTCTCCGGCACGGCGCATGATCGCAATCTCTTCCGGTGATTTGAACAGGCGCATCTCATGCACCATCGGACGCCAGTCGATGATCGCGGCGGGCGCGTGCAGATTTTGTCTGGAGCCTTTGCGTAGTTTATCCAGCGCCGTGCAGACAATTTCGTCGGCCCAGCCATATTCGCCCTGAGCGTGATACACCGCGTCCAGACCATTGAGCAGCAGATGCAACTGTTGATTGATTTCACTGAAGGCCAGCGCCCGATCAACGCCAAGTTTTGCCGGTGCGGCATCCTGGCCCAGACGCCGGCCAAACCAGATCTCAGCCGTCAGGTCGCGAACCCGGTTGAACAAAACGCTGTGGTTATGAGTGTCATCACTTTTAATCAGCACCAGCACGGCTTCAGGCTCGTTAAAGCCGGTGAAATACCAGAAATCACTGTTCTGGCGGTACGGGTATTCACTGTCCGCGCTGCGCGTCGTTTCCGGCGCGGCAAAAATCAGCGCGGCGCTGCCGGGCTGCATTTGTGCCAGCAAAGCCTGACGACGACGCTGGAATTCTTGCTGAGATATCTCACTCATAACACTCTCCTTGGCGTTGTTGTATTTAGTGCAGAGTCGGTTTGCGGACTTCCGGCGCCGTCGGCTGCTGACGCGTAAACGTGTCATGGCACAGCAAGGCGGCTACGCGCACGTATTCGATGATCTCTTCGAGCGACATTTCCAGCTCTTCCTGATCTTCGTCTTCGTCATATCCCAACTGAGCGATATTGCGCAGGTCGTCAATCGCTTCACCGGTTTCGCCGGTCACTTTGTCGAGCTTAGGCTGCGTAACGCCGAGACCCAGCAGAAAGTGGTTTACCCAGCCAGCCAGCGCATCGGCGCGATCGAACACGCTGACGTCATCACCTTCAGGCAGAAAAAGCTGAAAAAGGAAGCCGTCGTCCTCAAGGGCATCGCTGGTAGCAGAGTGCATTTTCAGCAGTGCCTGAGCCAGCTCGTGACCAAAGGCCAGACCTTCGTTCGTCAGGTCGTGCAACAGCGGCTGCCATGAGCTGTCGTTGTTGCCACCACAAATCATCCCGCTGATTAAGCCGTGCATTTCGGCCGGGGTTAATCCAGCCCCTTGTTGGTTCAAAAACTGGCTAACTTCGCTGTAGCCAGGCATTTCGTTCTGTATAGACATAAGCATTCGTCATCAAAGGGAGGAATATTCATGATATGCTACCACTTTGGACCCTGGTGGACCAGAAAAGGGCTTGTATCTTGATACCAGGGTAGCTATAGTGTCGCCCCTTCGCGGACCCAAGGTCTGGAGACGAAGGCAGCGCAGTCAATCAGCAGGAAGGTGGCATGTCTGCACAACCCGTCGATATCCAAATATTTGGCCGTTCACTGCGAGTGAATTGCCCGCCTGAACAAAGGGATGCGTTGAATCAGGCTGCGGACGATCTCAATCAGCGATTGCAAGATCTGAAAGTTCGCACTAGAGTCACAAATACTGAGCAGTTGGTTTTCATCGCCGCGTTGAACATCAGCTATGAATTAACTCAGGAAAAAGCGAAGACGCGTGAGTACGCGGCGAGCATGGAACAACGTATTCGGATGCTGCAACAGACCATCGAACAAGCGTTGCTTGATCAGGGTCGCATAACCGAAAAAACGGGCCAAAACTTTGAATAACACTTTTCGGTTTACTGTGGTAGAGTGACCGTGAAGACAAAATTTCTCTGAGATGTTTGCAAGCGGGCCAGTCCCCTGAGCCGATATTTCATACCACAAGAATGTGGCGCTCCACGGTTGGTGAGCATGCTCGGCCCGTCCGAGAAGCCTTAAAACTGTGACGACGCATTCACCTTGAACCAAGGGTTCAAGGGTTACAGCCTGCGGCGGCATCTCGGAGATTCCCTTCTACCTGGCAACAGCCATGACACTACTTTCTGAACTCCCTTTATCCCGACAAGAAATACGCACACTGATTCGTCAGCGTCGCCGTGCGCTTACCAGCGATCAGCAACAACACTTTGGTCAGCAAGCCGCGACCAGAATGCTCAGTTTTCCCCCTGTTGTTCTTGCCCATACCGTAGCGGTGTTTCTCTCTTTCGATGGCGAACTCGACACCCAACCGCTGATTGAACAGCTGTGGCGAGCGGGTAAGCGCGTCTACCTTCCGGTTCTTCATCCCTTTAGCCCTGGCAACCTGCTGTTCCTGCACTATCATCCACAGAGTGCGCTGGTGACCAACCGCTTAAAGATCCAGGAGCCACGACTTGATGTCCGCGACGTATTGCCACTGGCAAAGCTGGATGTACTGGTTACGCCGTTAGTCGCGTTTGATGAAGACGGCCAGCGTCTGGGCATGGGCGGCGGATTTTATGACCGCACGTTGCAAAACTGGCAACAGCATAAGATCCAACCCGTGGGCTACGCACATGATTGCCAGTTAGTGGAAAAGCTGCCTGTCGAAGAGTGGGATATCCCACTGCCTGCGGTGGTGACACCATCCAAAATTTGGCAGTGGTAGCCGTTTTTTGCCGATTGACAGCGCCGTTTTTTTGACCTAAATTCCTCGGTGAAGGGTGAGGGAGGCGAACCTCCCTCCTGCGTACTCTCTGTTAATATGCTGGCGTAGCGATGATTAACAGGATCAGCAGCATGATGACGTATCTCATCATCGTCCCTTTCCTTTTTAGAGCCCCTGCTTCGGTAGGGGCTTTCCCGTTTCAGCACTATGCTGAGCCCCTATCGTAAATTTCTTTTAGTGCTGTACAACACGCAGCACTGCCTTTAGTTGCCAATTGTGGCAAGGCTCGAAAACAGAATGTAGGCGTTACAGAAAGAAATTTTGAGGCCGGGAAATCAGAGGAAGGATGGGCAGGTCATCGCCTGCCCATTTAGAGGAAATTAGTACAGCAGACGGGCGCGAATGGTTCCCGGAAGGGCTTTCATCGCCAGCAGCGCTTTTTCCGCCACATCTTCATCCGCTTCAATATCGATAACCACGTAACCTACCTGTGCGGAAGTCTGCAGATACTGCGCAGCAATGTTGACGCCCTGCTCGGCAAAAATCTGGTTCAGCGCGGTCAGAACGCCAGGACGGTTTTCGTGAATGTGCATCAGACGACGACCACCATGCAGCGGCAGCGAAACTTCCGGGAAGTTAACCGCAGACAGCGTGGAGCCGTTGTCGGAATACTTGATCAGTTTCCCCGCCACTTCCAGACCGATATTTTCCTGCGCTTCCAGCGTGGAACCACCAATATGCGGCGTCAGGATCACGTTGTCGAAATCACACAGCGGCGAAGTGAACGGATCGCTGTTCGTTGCCGGTTCGGTTGGGAAAACGTCAATTGCCGCCCCTGCCAGGTGCTTGGTCGCTAACGCGTCGCACAGGGCTGGAATATCAACCACCGTACCGCGCGCGGCGTTGATCAGCAGCGCGCCAGGTTTCATCAGCGAAATCTCACGCGCGCCCATCAGGTTTTTGGTAGAGGCATTTTCCGGCACGTGCAGGCTCACCACGTCGCTCATATTGAGCAGATCGGAAAGGTGCTGAACCTGCGTGGCGTTACCCAGCGGAAGTTTATTTTCAATATCATAGAAATAGACATGCATCCCCAGCGATTCCGCCAGAATGCCTAACTGAGTACCAATGTGCCCGTAGCCGATGATCCCCAGTTTTTTGCCGCGCGCTTCAAAAGAGCCGGTAGCCAGTTTATTCCACACGCCGCGGTGCGCTTTGGCGTTCGCTTCTGGTACGCCGCGTAGCAGTAGCAGCAGTTCACCAATCACCAGTTCAGCAACGGAACGTGTGTTAGAGAATGGCGCGTTAAACACCGGGATCCCGCGCTTTGCCGCAGCGCTAAGATCAACCTGGTTGGTGCCGATGCAGAAGCAACCAATCGCGACCAGTTTTTCTGCGGCGGCAATTACATCTTCAGTCAGATGGGTACGGGATCGCAGGCCAATGAAGTGGGCATCACGGATGGACTCTTTCAGTTGTTCGGTGTCCAGAGCGCCTTTGTGAAACTCGATGTTGGTATAACCTGCTGCACGAAGGCTTTCGAGTGCTTTTTGATGCACGCCTTCTACCAGCAGAAATTTAATCTTATCTTTCTCCAGTGATACCTTTGCCATTTCCCCGACCCTGTCTTTTTTGTTCAATCTGATGTGTTGTGTGTGGGATTTTCATCCGCCTCTTCAACATATCAAAAAATAATATTGCGGCAATATGAACGTTTGCGTCGTCATGCTGAGGAAATGTCATTCAGCGGGAAATGTCAGAGGAAAATACTGGCGATAACTTTTTCTTTGGAGAGATCGGCAGGGCAATATTGTAAACGTGACACAAGTCACCAAATTTGCCCTGCCAAATTTTTTTTAACGGGAGAAGACGCTCCCATCAGATCATTTTACGATAGTTTTCACGCCGTCTGGGGTACCGATCAGCGCGACATCCGCACCACGGTTAGCGAACAAACCTACGGTTACCACGCCCGGAATCGCATTGATGGCGTTTTCCAGCGCGATGGCGTCGAGGATTTCCAGACCGTGCACATCAAGGATCACGTTACCATTGTCAGTTACCACGCCCTGACGGTATTCAGGACGACCGCCCAGCTTCACCAACTGGCGAGCCACTGCGCTACGCGCCATTGGGATAACTTCTACCGGCAACGGGAAGTTACCGAGAATATCGACTTCTTTGGACGCGTCAGCGATGCAGATAAATTTCTTCGCCACTGAAGCAATGATTTTTTCACGGGTCAACGCTGCGCCACCGCCTTTAATCATCTGCATATGGCCGTTGATTTCATCTGCGCCGTCAACGTAGACGCCGAGGCTGTCCACTTCGTTAAGATCGAACACGTGGATGCCAAGGCTTTTGAGTTTTTCGGTCGAGGCGTCAGAACTGGACACCGCGCCTTCAATCTGACCTTTCATTGTGCCCAGCGCATCAATAAAGTGTGCGGCTGTTGAACCTGTACCTACGCCCACAATGGTACCGGGCTGTACATACTGAAGTGCCGCCCATCCTACTGCTTTTTTCAGTTCATCCTGCGTCATGATCGTTTCGCCTGTGGTGTGAATATGGTGGGAAAATTCACGCGCATTATAGAACATTGTGCAGAAAAATGTCCCCACACCCGCTACCAGGTGGCTGATTTCGTCTTTACCCAACCCAAATTTGTGTCATAGTGCAGAACAAGCAAAAATTTCAGGAGTGCGCCAAAGCAATGAAACGTCCGGACTACAGAACACTACAAGCACTGGATGCGGTTATTCGTGAACGAGGATTTGAGCGCGCGGCGCAAAAGCTGTGCATCACGCAATCCGCCGTTTCACAGCGCATAAAACAGCTTGAGAATATGTTCGGACAGCCGCTGCTGGTGCGTACCGTACCGCCTCGCCCTACTGAACAAGGGCAGAAACTCCTGGCGCTTTTACGCCAGGTTGAACTGCTGGAAGATGAGTGGCTGGGTGATGAGCAAACTGGCTCCACGCCGCTGCTGCTTTCGCTGGCGGTGAACGCCGACAGTCTGGCGACCTGGTTGCTTCCGGCGCTGGCCCCGGTACTGGCTAATTCGCCGATTCGCCTGAACCTGCAGGTTGAGGATGAAACGCGCACCCAGGAACGTCTGCGCCGTGGTGAAGTGGTCGGTGCGGTGAGTATTCAACATCAGGCGCTGCCAAGCTGTCTGGTGGATAAACTTGGCGCGCTGGATTACCTGTTTGTAGGTTCAAAAGCGTTCGCCGAGCGCTATTTCCCCAACGGCGTCACCCGCTCTGCACTACTGAAAGCTCCGGCGGTGGCGTTTGACCATCTTGATGATATGCATCAGGCGTTCCTGCAACAAAACTTCGATCTGCCGCCAGGCAGCGTGCCGTGCCATATCGTTAACTCATCAGAAGCCTTCGTCCAGTTGGCCCGTCAGGGCACGACCTGCTGCATGATCCCGCACTTACAGATAGAAAAAGAGCTGGAAAGCGGTGAGCTTATCGACTTGACGCCGGGCCTGTTCCAGCGTCGGATGTTGTACTGGCACCGTTTTGCGCCGGAAAGCCGTATGATGCGCAACGTTACCGACGCGCTGCTGGCTTACGGTCACAACGTACTGCGTCAGGATTAATTCCCCATATGAATGCCGGGTGGGCTTTGCCGATCCGGCATTTATGACTCTATCGCCTTTTCATGCTATTCCCGCCACGTCTTTGAAATACATCACAAAATAAAACATACCACGCGGCAAAAAACGACGCCCAGTTGGCTATTTTTTGCTGGCGACAAGCCAAATGAAAAAGCTCACCGTATCTCGTAAAGATTCAACTTATTGCGTAATACGGAGCAAAAAATGGCTAACGTGCAAGAGTGGCAAACACTTGCCAATAAAGAACTCAGTCGACGGGAAAAAACCGTTGAGTCACTGGAAAGACAAACGGCGGAAGGGATTGTCATCAAGCCGCTGTACACCGAGGCTGACCTCGATAATCTGGAAGTCACGGGCACCCTGCCCGGCCTGCCGCCTTACGTGCGCGGCCCACGCGCCACCATGTATACCGCGCAGCCGTGGACCATCCGCCAGTATGCCGGTTTCTCTACCGCCAAAGAATCCAACGCCTTTTACCGCCGCAACCTCGCCGCCGGACAAAAAGGGCTTTCCGTCGCCTTTGACCTTGCCACCCACCGCGGCTATGACTCTGACAACCCGCGCGTGGCGGGCGATGTCGGCAAAGCGGGCGTGGCGATCGATACCGTTGAAGATATGAAGGTGCTGTTTGATCAGATCCCGCTGGATAAGATGTCGGTGTCGATGACGATGAACGGCGCGGTGCTGCCGGTACTGGCGTTTTATATCGTCGCGGCTGAGGAACAAGGCGTAACGCCGGAACAGCTCACCGGGACCATTCAGAACGATATTCTGAAAGAGTACCTGTGCCGCAACACCTACATTTACCCACCAAAACCTTCGATGCGCATCATCGCCGACATCATCGCCTGGTGCTCCGCCAATATGCCACGCTATAACACCATCAGCATCAGCGGTTATCACATGGGGGAAGCCGGGGCGAACTGCGTCCAGCAGGTGGCGTTTACGCTGGCTGACGGCATTGAGTACATCAAAGCCGCACTGTCTGCCGGGCTGAAAATTGATGACTTCGCCCCGCGTCTGTCATTCTTCTTCGGTATCGGCATGGATCTGTTTATGAACGTCGCCATGCTGCGCGCGGCTCGCTATTTGTGGAGTGAAGCCGTCAGCGGTTTTGGCGCAACCAACCCGAAATCTCTCGCTCTGCGTACCCACTGCCAGACCTCCGGCTGGAGTCTGACCGAGCAGGATCCCTACAACAACGTGATCCGCACGACCATTGAAGCGCTCGGCGCCACGCTTGGCGGCACCCAGTCGCTGCATACCAACGCCTTTGATGAAGCGCTCGGGCTACCCACCGATTTCTCCGCCCGCATCGCGCGTAATACGCAGATCATCATTCAGGAAGAGTCAGAGATCTGCCGCACCGTCGATCCGCTGGCCGGATCGTACTACGTCGAGTCATTGACCGATCAAATCGTGAAGCAGGCGCGCACGATCATTAAACAAATTGATGAAGCGGGCGGCATGGCGAAGGCGATTGAAGCTGGACTCCCCAAACGGATGATCGAAGAAGCTTCGGCGCGCGAGCAGTCGCTGATCGACCAGGGCAAACGCGTCATCGTTGGCGTGAACAAGTACAAGCTGGATAAAGAAGACGAAACGTCGGTACTGGAAATCGACAACGTGAAGGTGCGCAACGAACAGATTGCTTCACTACAACATATCCGCGCCACTCGCGACAATGATGCCGTCAACGCCGCGCTAACGGCGCTGACCCACGCCGCGCAGCATAATGAAAATCTGCTGGCCGCCTCCGTTAACGCCGCCCGCGTTCGCGCCACGCTCGGTGAGATCTCCGACGCGCTGGAAGCCGCTTTTGACCGCTATCTGGTGCCCAGCCAGTGCGTCACCGGCGTGATTGCGCAAAGCTATCACCAGTCCGACAAATCCGCCAATGAGTTCGACGCCATTGTTGCGCAAACCGAACAGTTCCTCGCGGAAAATGGTCGCCGACCTCGGATCCTGATCGCCAAGATGGGCCAGGATGGTCACGATCGCGGCGCGAAAGTGATCGCCAGCGCCTACTCCGATCTCGGCTTCGACGTCGATCTCAGTCCGATGTTCTCCACGCCAGAAGAGATCGCCCGTCTGGCGGTAGAAAACGATGTGCATGTCATAGGCGCATCGTCACTGGCTGCCGGGCATAAAACGTTGATCCCTGAACTGGTCACGGCGCTGAAAGGCTGGGGACGCGAAGATATCTGCGTGGTGGCAGGCGGTGTGATTCCACCCCAGGACTACGCCTTCCTGTACGAGCATGGCGTGGCCGCCATTTATGGCCCCGGCACACCGATGCTCGACAGCGTCCGCGATGTGTTGACCCGGATCAGTCAGCATCATGATTAACGCCGCCACGCTTGACGATGCCGTCCGACGCTTGCGGCGCGGTGAACGGGCCACGCTTGCTCAGGCGATGACGCTGGTTGAGAGCAGCCACCCACGCCACCAGCCACTGAGTACGCAATTGCTGGACGCGATAATGCCGTTCACCGGTAACGCGCTGCGTCTGGGCATCACCGGCACGCCGGGCGCGGGCAAAAGCACCTTTCTGGAGGCGTTCGGTATGCTGTTGATCCGCCGGGGATTACGTGTGGCAGTGATCGCGGTCGATCCCAGTAGCCCCGTTAGCGGCGGCAGCATTCTTGGCGATAAAACCCGAATGACGGAACTGGCCCGTGCAGAATCGGCATTTATCCGCCCGGTGCCTTCCAGCGGTCATTTAGGCGGCGCCAGCCAGCGCGCCCGTGAATTAATGCTGTTGTGCGAGGCGGCGGGCTTTGACGTGGTGATTGTAGAAACCGTCGGCGTCGGGCAGTCAGAAACCGAAGTCGCCAGCATGGTGGATTGCTTTATCTCACTGCAAATTGCCGGCGGCGGTGACGATCTGCAGGGCATCAAAAAGGGCCTGATGGAGATGGCGGATCTGGTCGTCATCAACAAGGACGACGGTGATAACCGTAACCAGGTTGCCATCGCCCGCCATATGTACGAATCCGCTCTGCATATTCTGCGCCGCAAATATGACGAGTGGCAGCCGCAGGTTCTGGCCTGTAGCGCCCTGGAAAAACGTGGCATTGAGGAGATTTGGCAGGCGATAACCGACTTTAAAACGTGCCTTACCGTCAGCGGTCGACTGGAAAAAGTCCGCCAGCAGCAAGCGGTGGACTGGTTACACAAGCAGGCTGAAGAAGAAGCTTTGCATCTGCTGTTTACCCGGACTGATTTCGACCGTTATTTCCAGCAGACGCTGCAGGCCGTCAAAAATAACGACCTTTCGCCGCGTACCGGTCTGCGTCACATCAGTGAATTTATCCAGCATCATTACTTTGAATAAAGAGAACATTATGTCTTATCAATACGTCAACGTAGTCATCATCCAGAAAGTCGCGGTTATTGAGTTCAATTACGCCCGCAAACTCAATGCGCTGAGCAAAGTGTTTATCGACGATCTGATGCAGGCGCTTAGCGATCTTAATCGTGCGGAAATTCGCTGCATCATTCTGCGCGCCCCGAGCGGGGCCAAAGTGTTCTCTGCCGGACATGATATTCATGAACTCCCCTCCGGACGTCGCGATCCGCTCTCCTATGACGATCCGCTGCGCCAGATAACCCGCATGATCCAAAAATATCCAAAACCGGTGATCTCCATGGTCGAAGGCAGCGTCTGGGGCGGCGCGTTTGAGATGATCATGAGTTCCGATCTGATCATCGCCGCTGAAACCTCTACCTTCTCGATGACACCCGTCAACCTCGGCGTGCCATATAACCTGGTCGGCATCCACAACCTGACCCGCGATGCTGGGTTCCACATCGTGAAAGAGCTGATCTTTACCGCCTCGCCGATTACCGCTCAGCGAGCGATGGCCGTCGGGATCCTCAACCATGTGGTTCCTGTCGACGAACTGGAGGATTTCACTCTGCAAATGGCGCACCACATCTCGGAGAAAGCGCCGCTGGCCATCGCCGTCATCAAAGAAGAACTGCGCGTACTGGGCGAAGCGCACACCATGAACTCAGACGAATTTGAGCGTATTCAGGGCATGCGCCGCGCGGTGTACGACAGCGAGGATTATCAGGAAGGGATGAACGCGTTTATGGAAAAACGTAAACCCAATTTTGTCGGCCATTAATCACGCTCGAGGAAGGAGACGGCCATGAAACGGATGAGTGCCGAAGAAGCGGCAGAAATTATCCAGCACGACGATATGGTAGCATTCAGCGGCTTTACCCCTGCGGGTTCGCCAAAAGCATTACCTAACGCAATTGCTCAACTCGCTTGCGAGCGGCATCAGGTCGGGCAGCCTTTTCAAATCCGCCTGCTGACCGGGGCATCAATTGGCGCTGCCGCTGATGATGCGTTATCCGCGGCGGATGCTGTTTCCTGGCGGGCTCCCTATCAAACATCATCGGGCCTGCGCGAGAAAATTAATCAGGGTCAGGTGAGGTTTGTCGATCTCCATTTGAGCGAAGTGGCGCAAATGGTCAATTATGGCTTTTTTGGCGATATCGATGTTGCCGTCATTGAAGCCTCCGCCATTGCGCCAGATGGTCGGATTTGGCTTTCCAGCGGCATCGGCAACGCGCCGACCTGGCTGCTGCGGGCGAAAAAGGTGATTATCGAGCTGAATCATTATCATAACCCGCGCGTGGCGGAGTTTGCCGACATTGTGATACCCGGCGCACCGCCGCGGCGAAACAGCGTACCGATTTTTCACACCATGGATCGCGTGGGCAGCCAGTGTGTGCAGATAGACCCGAAAAAAATTATCGCGGTCGTGGATACCGAACTTCCCGATGCCGGAAATGCCGCGGATAAAAGCAACCCAGTCAGCCAGCAAATTGCCGATAACGTGGTGACATTTCTGCTGGCGGAAATGGCGCACAAACGCATCCCAGCGGAATTCCTGCCCTTACAAAGCGGCGTGGGCAATATCAACAACGCGGTAATGGCGCGACTGGGCGAGAACCCAGATATTCCACCCTTTATGATGTATTCCGAGGTGTTGCAAGAATCTGTGGTGCATCTGCTGGAAACGGGCAAGATAACCGGCGCCAGTGCCTCCAGTCTGACTATTTCAGCCCCGTCGTTGCAGAAGATTTACGACAACATGGACTTCTTCGCCAGCCGGATTGTGCTGCGCCCGCAGGAGATTTCCAATAACCCGGAAATCATTCGTCGGCTGGGCGTCATTGCGCTCAATGTCGGTCTGGAGTTTGACATCTACGGTCATGCCAATTCCACACACGTAGCAGGTGTAAACCTGATGAACGGCATTGGCGGCAGCGGCGATTTCGAGCGCAACGCCTACCTGTCTATTTTTATGGCGCCGTCGATTGCCAAAGGCGGGAAAATCTCCACCATCGTGCCGATGTGTAGCCATGTCGATCACAGCGAACATAGCGTCAAAGTGATCGTCACCGAACAGGGGATTGCCGATCTGCGTGGGTTATCTCCGATGCAGCGGGCGCACACGATTATCGATAACTGTGCGCATCCCCTGTATCGGGACTACCTGCACCGCTATCTGGAGAAAGCGCCCGGCGGGCATATCCATCACGATCTCAGCCATGCGTTCGATCTGCATCGTAACCTGATCGAAACCGGATCGATGCTCGGTTAACTTGCCGTACCCTCACGATCTTCAGCAATATGCTGAAGCATCGTGGCGGTATAACGATGGTTTTTCAGCGAATAGAGAAACTCCTGCATATACATAGGACTGCCGGGCGCATCGAAATATTTCAACGTCGAGGGGTTAACCAGTCGCCAGGCAAAATGAGGGATCACCGTCAAAAACTGCCCGCGCTCCACCGCGCTAATCTTGGCCATAAAGCTGTACGGACGGTAGATAATCGTCGGATGAATTCCGCATGGCCGCATGTAAGCATCGAGCATTGCCTCAAAGTTGGCGCGATTCTGGAAGCGCATTTGTAGCCAGGGCAGCTCGCGCAGCAGCTCCTGCGGCTGTTTTTCCTCGTAGCGCCGGGAAACGAGAAACCCCAGACGCAGCGGAGACAGCTCGCTAATCGCCAGATTTTCCAGTTCCTGCACGCGAGGGGAAACGTGCTGCGGTGAGATAATAAAATCCAGTTTCCGGTCGAACAGGTTATCGATCACCCCATTCTCGCTGAATTCAACGGCCTGGGCCGTTACGCCATCGTACTTGTCGCCAAGGCTAATTAACTGGTCAAAAATAATCGTTGGATAGGTATTATCGATGCCGATGACGATTTCTCGCGAGCGGCGAGAGGCGTTATGAATTTCGTTATCAATAGCGGAGAGACGCTGATAAACAGGGAACAGTTTCTGATACAACTCCTGCCCGGCTTTATTCAGGCTGATGTTGTTATCTTTGCGGGTAAACAGCGTATAGCCGATTTGATCTTCCAGTGCGGCAATGCTTTTACCGAAAGGCGATGCGGTCATATGGATTTTTTCTGCCGCTCTGGCGATGTTATTGGTTTGCGCCAGCAGAATGAAATTACGCATCTTTTTCGAGATAAAAATATCCATAGCGTCCCCTTTAAAATCGCTATGGCCTATCCTCATTACGCCGAAAAAAAAGACTGGATGTAAGATCTCATTTTTACAGTTACACACAGAAAAAACCCGGCTGGAAAGCCGGGTTTGAAAGATTACTGGGTTTTGGCAGGCGTTGCTGCCGGCTGTCCCGCCGTAGGCTCAATCTGGAAGACCACATCAACCTGATCGTCAAACTGAATAACCGGCTGTTCGTAGGTTTCCTGAGCTGATGCCGCAGGCGCTGCATCCGCTTTCATCATCCGTACCATCGGGCTGGGCTGATAATTGGACACGTGGTAGCGCACGCTGTAAACGGGTCCCAGTTTGCTGTTAAAGCCCGCCGCCAACTGCTCGGCCTGATGGATGGCATCATCAATTGCCGCTTTACGCGCCTTATCTTTGTAAGCGTCCGGCTGGGCAACGCCAAGCGATACCGAACGGATCTCATTCAGACCGGCCTTAAGTGCGCCATCAAGCAGAGCGTTGAGTTTGTCCAGCTGACGCAGCGTCACTTCAACGGTACGCACCGCACGATAGCCTTTGAGGATGCTTTTGCCGTTCTGGTAATCGTAGTCCGGCTGCGTGCGCAGGTTGGCAGCGCTAATGTCTTTCTTCGCTATCTGATTCTGCTCAAGGAAGGACAGATATTGCGCCACGCGCTCATCGGCTTGCTTCTTCGCTGAAGCCGCATCCTTCGCAGCAACATTGACTTCAATCGCCAGGGTGGCGATATCAGGCGTCGCATCCACGCTTGCCGTTCCGGAAGTCACGATGTGCGGTCCGTTTGGCAACTCATTTGCCTGTACCGATAGTGCGCTGAATCCGACTAATGCCGCCAGGGCCATTATTTTGAACTTCACGGTCGTTCCTCCATGTTTCATTAATTACCCCGAAACTCAGGGCACATGCAGGCAAGCTTAGCCGATCTCGCTGCGTTGTCCATCAGACAACACTTAGTTGAACAGCGCATGAACATGCGTAACACCTTCTTTTGCCAGCTGAAAAGCGATAAACCACATCACTAATCCTACTAAGATATTGATGATGCGCTGTGCTTTAGCCGTACGCAGACGCGGCGCCAGCCAGGCCGCCAGCAATGCCAGGCCAAAGAACCACAGGAACGAGGCGCTGACGGTACCCAGCGCAAACCAGCGCTTAGGCTCAACGTCCAGTTGACCACCCAGACTCCCCAACACCACAAAGGTGTCCAGATAAACGTGTGGGTTGAGCCAGGTCACCGCCAGCATCGTGGCGATGATTTTCCAGCGTCCTTGCTTCATTACTTCAGCACTGGCCAGTTCCAGATTACTGCTCATGGCCGTTTTTAACGCGCCGAAACCGTACCAGAGTAAAAATGCGACCCCGCCCCAGGTGACCAGCGCCATCAGCCACGGCGACTGCATCAGCAAGGCGCTACCGCCGAAGATCCCCGCGCAAATCAGCACCAGATCGCTGATGGCGCAGAGTAATGCAATCATAATGTGATACTGGCGACGAATGCCCTGATTCATCACGAAGGCGTTTTGCGGACCAAGCGGAAGTATCATGGCCGCACCAAGTGCAAGCCCTTGAAAGTAATACGATAACACGTTTTTATCCCGTACTGTTTCTCTTAGGAGCAGACTATAGCGCGGGAGAATCATTAGCTGAAATGGATAATTTTAATCGCGTATTAGAGGAATTAATGAGAGGTTCTTTGCCGGATGTCAGCTAACGCCTTTCCGGCTTACAGTATAGAAATCTGACCAGGCCGGATAAGCGAAGCGCCATCCGGCACCGTGGTGCAGAAAAAGATTACTCTGCCACGTTCTCTTTCACACGCTTGAAGTTCACATCCATCTGCGGATACGGGAAGCTGATGCCGTTGGCGTCAAACTCGCGTTTAATACGCTCCAGTACGTCCCAGTAGACGCTTTGCAGATCGCTGCTGTTGCTCCAGACGCGTACAACAAAATTAATCGAAGAAGCACCCAGCTCATTCAGGCGCACCGTCATTTCACGATCTTTAAGGATGCGCTCGTCGGATTGGATGATATCGGTGAGGATTTTCTTTACCTGATCGATATCGGAATCGTAGGCCACGCCGATAATGAATTCGTTACGGCGAACCGGTTCGCGAGAGAAGTTAATGATGTTCCCGGCAATGATTTTACCGTTTGGGATCACCACAATCTTACCGTCTACGGTACGCATGGTGGTGGAGAAAATCTGCACGTTAAGTACGGTTCCCGCCACGCCGCCGAGGTCTACATACTCACCCGCCCGGAACGGACGGAACATTACCAACAGCACGCCTGCGGCAAGGTTGGACAGCGAACCTTGCAATGCCAGACCAACGGCTAAACCTGCGGCACCGAGAACGGCGATCACGGAGGCGGTTTGCACCCCAACGCGGCCCAGCGCGGCAATCAGCGTGAAAGCGATAATACCGTAGCGCACCAGTGCGGAGAGAAAATCGGCAACCGTTGCATCAATTTTCCGCGCCACCATCAGGCGGTTAACGGTGTTTGATACGATACGCGCCACAATCATACCGATGATAACAATGGCGATGGCCGCAACGATGTTGACGGCATAGCTCAACAGCAGTTCCTGATTGCGGACCAGCCAGGTGCCCGCCCCGTTTATGCTGTCGACAACATTCAAATCTTCCATTTACTATTCCTTTTTTGCTTACCCAAATGGGAAAAATAAAGCCGCCCCGCCGGGACTGACAATCTGACAAGAGTAAACAATAAACCTGATTTTTGCCAAACAGATCACAGAAATCTCTGCCAGCAGCCTGTTGAAATGGCAATAAAAAAGGCCCGCATTGGCGGGCCTCATGTCACATAGAACGGCGTAAATTACAGAACGTCAACCGCGTTCAGTTCTTTGAAAGCCTGTTCCAGACGGGTGATCATGCTTGTCTGACCAGCACGCAGCCAAACGCGCGGATCGTAGTATTTCTTGTTCGGCTGATCTTCGCCTTTCGGGTTACCCAACTGGCCCTGCAGGTAAGCTTCGTTTGCTTTGTAGTAGTTCAGAACACCTTCCCAGGTCGCCCATTGGGTATCGGTATCGATGTTCATTTTCACTACGCCGTAGCTTACGGAGTCTTTGATTTCCTGAGCAGTAGAACCGGAACCGCCGTGGAAGACGAAGTTCAGGCTGTTGTGCGGCAGGTTATGTTTCTTAGAAACATAGTCCTGAGAGTCGCGCAGGATGGTCGGGGTCAGAACCACGTTACCCGGCTTGTAAACGCCGTGTACGTTACCGAAGGAAGCAGCGATGGTGAAACGCGGGCTGATTTTGCTCAGCTCGGTGTATGCATAATCAACGTCTTCCGGCTGGGTGTACAGTGCAGAAGCGTCCATGTGGCTGTTGTCCACGCCGTCTTCTTCGCCACCGGTGCAACCCAGTTCGATTTCCAGAGTCATGCCCATTTTGGACATGCGCGCCAGGTATTTGGAGCAGATTTCGATGTTCTCTTCCAGAGACTCTTCAGACAGGTCGATCATGTGAGAAGAGAACAGCGGTTTGCCGGTTGCTGCGAAGTGTTTTTCACCTGCGTCCAGCAGACCGTCGATCCACGGCAGCAGTTTCTTCGCGCAGTGGTCAGTGTGCAGGATAACCGGAACACCGTAGTGTTCAGCCATCTGGTGAACGTGATGCGCGCCAGAGATAGCACCCAGGATTGCAGCGCCCTGAGGCACGTCGGACTTCACGCCTTTACCCGCGATGAAAGAAGCACCACCGTTGGAGAACTGTACGATTACCGGCGCTTTAACTTTTGCAGCGGTTTCCAGTACGGCGTTGATGGAGTCGGTACCAACGCAGTTAACAGCTGGCAGAGCAAAGTTGTTTTCTTTAGCTACCTGGAAAACTTTCTGTACGTCATCACCAGTGATTACGCCTGGTTTTACGAAATCAAAAATTTTAGACATGTTGCGAGTCCTGTATCTTCGGCCTTGGAAAGGGCGCGCGCTCTAAAGCGCGCTAATAATTGGGCAGGTTTCCCTGCCCATTAAATGCTTACTTTTTAGCGCGCTCTTCGAGCATCGCTACTGCTGGCAGAACTTTGCCTTCCACGAATTCGAGGAATGCGCCGCCGCCAGTGGAGATGTAGGAGATTTTATCAGCAATGCCGAACAGGTCGATTGCTGCCAGGGTATCGCCGCCGCCCGCGATGGAGAACGCTTCGCTGTCTGCGATAGCGTTAGCAACGATTTCAGTACCTTTACGGAAGTTCGGGAATTCGAACACGCCAACCGGGCCGTTCCACAGAATGGTTTTCGCATTCTTCAGGATTTCAGCCAGCTGCTGTGCAGAAGCGTCGCCGATATCCAGGATCTGCTCGTCTTCTTTCACATCGCTAACGGATTTCAGTGTCGCCGGCGCAGTTTCAGAGAACTCAGTCGCTACGCGAACATCGGTCGGAACCGGGATGTCGCAAGTGGTCAGCAGACGTTTTGCTTCGTCAACCAGGTCAGCTTCATACAGGGATTTACCGACGTTGTGGCCTTGAGCGGCAACGAAGGTGTTCGCGATACCACCGCCAACGATCAGCTGGTCAGCAATTTTAGACAGGGAATCCAGAACGGTCAGTTTGGTAGAAACTTTAGAGCCACCAACGATAGCCACCATCGGACGAGCCGGTTCTTTCAGCGCTTTGCCCAGCGCGTCCAGCTCAGCAGCCAGCAGAGGACCTGCGCAAGCAACATCAGCGAATTTACCGATACCGTGGGTAGAAGCCTGTGCACGGTGAGCCGTACCGAAAGCGTCCATCACGAATACGTCGCACAGCGCCGCATATTTTTTGGACAGTGCTTCGTCGTCTTTCTTCTCGCCTTTGTTGAAGCGAACGTTTTCCAGAACCACCAGCTCACCGGCAGCGACTTCAACGCCGTCCAGGTAATCTTTTACCAGGCGAACCGGAGCAGACAATTTGTCTTTCAGGTAGTTAACAACCGGCAGCAGAGAGAATTCTTCGTTGTACTCGCCTTCGGTAGGACGACCCAGGTGGGAAGTTACCATCACTTTAGCACCCTGCTTCAGGGCCAGTTCGATGGTCGGCAGGGAAGCACGGATACGCGCGTCGCTGGTTACTTTCCCTTCTTTAACTGGTACGTTCAGGTCGGCACGGATAAAAACGCGTTTACCAGCCAGATCCAGATCGGTCATCTTAATTACAGACATGGTGAATCCTCTCGTTGATACTTAAAGTTTTGTCGACGCTCAAGCGTCGAGCCTGAAACCAATAGCAGCCATCGCTAACGTTGTGTCGAGCATACGGTTAGCAAAGCCCCATTCATTATCACACCAGACCAGGGTCTTGATCAGGTGAGCACCACTCACACGCGTTTGCGTACCATCAACGATGGCGCTGTGCGGGTCATGGTTAAAATCTACAGAGACCAACGGTAATTCCGTATAGTCAACTATACCATGAAATGCACCTTGTGCTGCTTTTTGCAGCAACTGGTTGACTTCGCTGGCTTTTACCGGTTTTTTCACCGTCACGCTTAAGTCGATCGCCGTCACATTTATGGTCGGTACACGCACCGCGATCGCTTCAAAACGATCGTTAAATTGCGGAAAAATTCGCGTAATGCCCGCCGCCAGTTTGGTATCAACCGGAATAATTGACTGGCTGGCCGCTCGCGTACGACGCAGGTCAGGATGATAGGCATCAATCACCTGCTGATCGTGCATCGCAGAGTGGATCGTCGTGACGGTACCAGACTCAATGCCGTAAGCATCATCCAGCAATTTAATGACGGGAATTATACAATTCGTGGTGCAGGAGGCGTTGGATACAATTCGGTGCTCAGCGCGCAGCTGATCCTGATTAACGCCAAATACAACCGTTGCGTCGATGTCGGGACTACCAGGATGTGAAAAGAGCACTTTTTTTGCACCAGCGGCAATATGCGCCTCGCCGTGTTCGCGGTTACCGAAGACGCCCGTACAATCCAGCACAACGTCAACACCCAGTTCACGCCATGGCAGCGCGTCGAGCGTTCGCTCATGCAAAATGCGGATCGCGTCATCACCAACGATGAGTTGGTCACGTTCCTGACGAACATCCCAGGCAAAACGCCCATGGCTGGTGTCATATTTCAACAAATGCGCCATGCCTGCAGCATCCGCCAGTTCGTTGATTGCCACCACGGTGATTTCCGCCCGACGCCCGGATTCATACAAAGCACGAACCACGTTGCGTCCGATGCGACCGAAACCATTAATCGCTACGCGTACGGTCATAGGTCTCCTGCAAGGATTTCTCAGAAACGATGTGGCTGACAGAGTAATGCAGCAAATCGCTCAGGGAAACCTTACCTGTCGCAAACTGCGACTAATTGGTTAATTGTCGAACATTTAATCGACTGAAACGCTTCAGCTAGAATAAGCGAAACGCGGAATAAAAGGAATGATTGTCCAGCGACAGAACGCAGTTATCTGACTTACATCACACTTTAACGCCCTTCGTCGCTAAATTTATTCCATATTCCAGAATTGCGAATAACCGTAGCAAGATTATTTCGTTGCTATGTCACAAATCCTGATTTATATCAGAAAGCTCCCTAACCCGCGTCTATATTATCAGCGCTACGTCCGAGTCTCGGAGTCCCTCAACTATGGCTACATTCGCTCCCCAATCATCTGACGCGCGCTTTTTGGCGCTGCGATTATTACCCGGTCAGGAACTCTTTTCTGCGCTACACGCATTTGTCCAACAGCATCAGTTGCAGGCAGCCTGGATAGCGGGTTGCACTGGAAGCCTAACCAACGTTGCCCTGCGCTACGCAGGTCGTGAGGAAACCACATTACTCACCGGCACATGGGAGATCATCTCCCTGAACGGCACACTGGAGCTCACTGGTGAGCATCTCCATCTGGCGGTTGCCGACCCGCATGGCGCGATGCTGGGCGGCCACATGATGCCGGGCTGTACCGTGCGCACCACGCTGGAACTGGTGATTGGCGAGCTAACGTCGCTGGCATTTAGCCGACAACCCTGCGCCATCTCCGGTTATGACGAACTGGTTATTTCATCCCGCTAACGTTTCATTTGAATGAGGTCTTCTATGGCGCATCGCCAATTTTCCAGCCAGTCTCTGGTGCTGATTGTCATTGCTATTGCCATCAACATGGTCGGTGGACAGCTTATCAGCATGTTGAAATTACCTATTTTTCTCGACTCCATTGGCACCTTAATCAGCGCAGTGCTACTAGGTCCGGTGGTAGGAATGCTGACCGGATTACTCACAAACCTGTTATGGGGATTATTGACCGATCCCATCGCCGCCGCCTTTGCTCCTGTGGCGATGGTCATCGGGCTGGTGGCCGGTTGGCTGGCGCGGGCGGGATGGTTTCGCACCTTACCCAAAGTCGTTGTCAGCGGCGTGATCATTACACTGGCCGTCACCCTCGTGGCCGTACCGATTCGTACCACCCTGTTTGGCGGCGTCACCGGCAGTGGTGCCGATCTTTTTGTCGCCTGGATGTACTCGGTCGGTCAGAACCTGGTGGAATCCGTTGCCATCACCGTCATTGGCGCGAATCTGGTCGATAAAATCCTCACGGCGATCATCGTCTGGGTACTGCTACGCCAGCTTCCGTTGCGTACCACGCGTCACTTCCCCACGATGTCTGCTGTGCGCTAAATGCATCCGTTTACCTCGTTAACCCTGTGGGCGCTCGCCGCCTGCTCCACGCTCCTGCTGCCAGTCGGAGCGCCGCTCAGCCTTTACAGCGCGGCGACGTTCATCGGTCTGTTGTGTATGAAGGCCACGCGCCCACGGGCAAAATACGTACTCTGGCTGATGATTCCCTTAGGTCTGGGGCTATGGCTGGTTCACGGCGGATGGCTTACAGAATGGCTCAGCGGACAACCGCGCACGCCAGAACGTTGGGCCGATGCCGTCACGCTCTGGTCGCGGATCCTGGCCATTGTGTCGACATCACAGATGTGGATGCAGTACGTACCGGTTTCGCGCTTTATACGCGCGCTGTTTGCTTCACGCTTACCACCTGGCATTGCCTATCTGTTTGCAGGCCCGCTGCTGGTCGTCGAGCAGCTCAAACACCAGTTGGCGATTATTCATGAGGCCCAGCGGGCGCGCGGTGTACCGCTGGATGAGTCCTGGCATCAACGTTTACGCGCCATGCCTGCACTGATTGTGCCGCTCACCCATAATGCGCTCAACGATTTGGCCGTACGCGGCGCAGCGCTGGATATGCGCGGATTTCGCCTGCATCGCACTCGTACAACGCTGTGGGCGCCGCCGGACAGCACCTTACAGCGTCTGGCGCGCTACGGCATGGTGGTTCTGATAGTGATTGAGACTGGAGTCTGGATATGGTTACGTTAGAGCAGTTTCGCTATCACCCAACGCATGCTATGCGACCGCCAGCCTGTTTCGATTTCCACTATGCAAAGCCTGGCATGGTAGCCATTTTTGGCGATAACGGTAGTGGGAAAAGTACGCTGGCGCAGCTGATGGCAGGCTGGTACCCCGATTTCCTGCCCGGTGAAATTGAGGGTACAGGAACATTATTGGGTACCCCCATCGGACAGCTGTCGCTCGTCGAGCAATCAAGCACCATTCAGTTGGTGCAGCAATCACCTTACCTGCAGCTTTCCGGCTGTACTTTCAGCGTTGAGGAGGAAGTGGCGTTTGGTCCCGAGAATCTTTGCCTTACCGAGGCTGAAATTGTGCGCCGCATTGACATGGCGCTCACGCTAACGGAATGCCAGCCACTGCGTCATCGTCATCCAGGCACGCTTTCCGGCGGCGAAACCCAGCGGGTGGTGATTGCCAGCGCGCTCGCTATGCAGCCGAAAATATTGATTCTGGATGAAGCATTCAGCCGCCTCACCGCGCAGGCCACGACAATGATGCTGGAGCGACTGCAACAATGGGCGCAGGAACAGCATGCTTTAGTGGTGCTTTTCGAACGCAATCATTCACCTTTTCTCAGCCACTGCCAGCAGGCGTGGCAACTGCGCGACGGAGCGCTGTCACCACTATGTTAACGCTAAACCAGGTAACCTGGCGCTGGCCAAATGCCGCCGATGACTGCTTGCGCAATATTTCACTTGAACTCCATGAAGGTGAATGGCTGGCGCTGACGGGCGATAATGGCGCCGGTAAATCCACGCTGCTGCGCATTATGGCCGGGCTGCTCTCCCCTTCTTCCGGCTCAGTAACGGTGCAAAACCGTGCGATTGCGCAACTGAAAAACCGGGAGCGCGCCAGGGCGATCGGCGTGCTGTTTCAGGAGGCGGAAAATCAGATCTTCCACAGTAAGGTACGAGATGAAGTGGCCTTTGGATTACGGTTACAAAAGCTTCCTGCAGTAGAAGTTGCGCAACGCACTGCGGCGGCACTGCAATTATGTCAGCTAGATGAGGTTGCCGACGCACACCCACTGGATCTGCATACCGCGCAACGCCGAATGGTTGCCGTCGCCAGTCTGGAAGCCCTGGCACCTGCGATTCTGCTGCTGGATGAGCCCAGCCGGGATTTTGATGCGCACTGGCTGGGTGTTTTCGAGCACTGGCTGGCGGTGTGCCGTGCGCGTGGCGCAAGCGTTGTGGCGATCAGTCATGACGCTGCGTTTACGCAGCGCCATTTCTCGCGAGTGGTAAGGTTACACAACAAAAATCTCACGCAATCCGATATTCACCATCGACCGTCATCTCCAGCATAAAGTCGGCTGGTCGGCTCCCCTCCAGTACCCGACGAACATTCGGTCCGTCGGTACGCTCATAAAACGCTTCAGCGTCAGCTTGCGATAGTCCGCCAGCCAGTTTACGGCCTACCAGTCGTGTACGAAGCGCATTGGCGGGGGCGCGAATAAACAGCGAGTAATCACAAAATTCAGCTAAAGCCCGCCATCTTTGGTCATCGCGCAATAACCAGTTTCCTTCCACAATGACAATCGGTGCAGTCACTTGTATGGATTCTTCGACCGGGTCGTGCTTTTGCCGGTCATACTGCGGCCAGGCACCTTCCCCGTCTCTTATTTGCTGCAAATTCCGTGCAAGCTTCTCCACATCAAAGGTTTCCGGCGCCCCTTTGTATGCCCGTAGATTATGGGTGTCCAGCCAGCTATTGTAGTGATGGAAGCCATCCATTGGCAGCGTCTGGATCTCTAGCAGACCGGGGTCCTGACGGGAAAGATATTCCCAGAAGGTGGTCAGCGTCGATTTTCCCGTTCCCGGCGGCGCGCTGAGAAAAACAATCGTTCGTCGCTGCGGATTCGTGGAATGTATTTTGGCCAGTTGCTGTAATATGGGTTTGTGAACGTTCTTTATCTCATCATCAAGGTAATGTGCTTCAACCTGTAGCCCATTCACCGTTAGTTCGATTTTCACGGCGTCAATTCCTTTAAAATCGCCGTCACTGCCAGCGTCATTGCCGTCTTGACCATTGCGCTAAAGCGCACTTCAGACCACGCAGCAAAGTCGGCAAATTTCATCGACTCCAGCGCACCATAGAGTGTCGCGTTGCGGGTGATACTGTTCACGTTGCTGACAAAATCCCAGGTAATGTCATCGGCAAAACTGGGAATGTTATCCTGCTCGTTCAGATACTGATAAAACTGAGAAAAATGGGTAATGTCGGCATAAAGCCACTTATCCATTTTACCCAGCGCATAAATCAGACGTAACGCAACGTCGATATCGTCAAGCGGCCCACTCTGGGCGAGTAACGGCTTCACTGCATATTCCACGATCTCTTCATCGTTATTGACGAACAGCGACGGTAGAAAGCGCTTAATGCCCTGGAGCAAAATGTTATGTGCCGTCGTCATAAACGAGAGTAAATTATTTTGAGCATCCAGTTGCTCAAGCACATCGTCTTCTGTCAGCGTCGTCATTCGTTTCTCGATAAATCACCATGAATGCAGAGAGTCTATTATATTACACGTTCGATCCGCGCCGCCGATCAGTAAAGTTTGCGTGCGCACACCATTCGCAACCTGTTGGATCCCTTTAACAAGATCGCCGCCTGTGACCCCCGTCGCGCTGAAAAGGATCTTATTTCCCCCTACCAATTCGTCGAGCGCATAGATACGGTTGACCTCAACGCCCATCTCGGCACAGCGCTGACGTTCCTGTGTCGCAATCAGACGATTATCGGCGTTATCCCCTTTCGCTTCGCAGAAATCGATTAGCTCAGCCTGCATATCGCCCCCCAGCGCTTTAACCGCGCAGGCTGAAATAACGCCTTCAGGTGCCCCGCCGATGGTGTACATCAGATCATAGGGATTCTCTTGCATACAGGCCAGTACGCTGGCGGCCACATCACCATCGGGCAGCGCAAAGACCTTGACGCCAAGTCGTGTCGCCTCGGCAATCGCCGGTTGAAGACGCGGTTTATCCAGCGTCACCATCCGCAGTCGTTCCAGCGGTTTGCCCAACGCCGCAGCCACATTACGCAGATTATCTGCCAACGGCAGCGCCAGATTAATCGCCCCTTTTGCAAACCGATTAACAACCAGTTTTTTCATATACATATCAGGAGCGTGTAACAAACTACCGCGGGGGGCAAACGCCATGACCGCCAGCGCATTGCTTTGCCCCATCGCCACCATTCGGGTTCCTTCAATGGGATCGACGGCAATATCCACCTCTGGTCCGGCGCCACTTCCCACTTCCTCACCAATCCACAGCATCGGGGCGCGATCAATTTCTCCTTCGCCAATAACGATTCGCCCACGAATGGCAACGCTGTTCAATGCTTCCCGCATTGCCGTCACGGCCAGACCATCAATCTTGTTTTTATCACCGCACCCGGTTTGCGGCCAGGCCGCCAGCGCGGCCTGCTCAGTAATACGAAACAGCGGCCATGCCAACGACATCATATTGCCGCCTCCCCAATATCCACGCCAAATTGCGCCAACAGGTATCTTTCCGCTTCTTCATTCCAGATACCGTGCGTTTTTTCCACCAGCCTTGCCAGCTCTTTGAAAAGTGGGTCCGTTTTCCCCTTCTCAGCAAAATCCGTTATGGCTGTAAGTGGCATCGTCACACCGTTATAAATCAGCTTCTTACCTCCAGGGATCGCAGGCAAATTCAATACCGTCTCCGGTACGGCATCCAGCCCCCCAATATGCGTTACCATAAACGAGGGCTGTAGTTGACCGGTTGCACTGAGCGCAATAGCCTCTTTCATATCATCCGTTGAACCACCGGACGTTCCGACAACGTGAGTGCTGTTATAGTGAACGTTATAAAAATTAAACGGCACTTTGAAGTTGCTGTCAGTCGGTCCGGCAAAGAAGTTCAGACAACCATCTTCCGCGAGGAGATCATCTGCCATTTCAATCACCGCTGGCACAGCCGCATACACAAAGACATCATCAAAACCTGCATCGTCAGTTAACGCGCGCAACATCGCTGTGGGGGAATCCATGCCGGTAGTGTTCACATAGATAAGCTCAATCCCCTTTTCTGCCGCTAACTCAACCGGCAACAGTTTTTTAGCCTGCGTCAGTCGCGCTTCGTCGATATCCACGACCACCACGCGTGACGGCTGAATATTGCCGTTAATGGCATAATCTATAGCGCCAATCCCCATCGGCCCGGCGCAGGCCAGCAACGCAATGCTGCCTCCTGGCTTAATCCCCATACGATGCTCATACACGTAAGGCGTGGTGTGATAGTTCGCGTTATAAGCGCCAATGATGCAACACATCGGCTCCGCCAGGGATGCTGCGGCAAAATAAGAACCGTGGTACGGTAAAACGCAGCCCAGATTAATCGCCACCTCAGGAATAATCATGTAGGTAGCATTGCCACCAAAATATTCATAGCTGTATCCTGCTGAATATCCGCTTGGCAAGCCCATCGCGGGTTGTAAAACAAAACGCTGGCCTTTTTTATATTTTTCCGTCAGGTTTTTCCCAACCTCAATGATGATACCTGCGCACTCATGGCCGGTAATAACCGGATGATTTTCCAGGTCATCCGGAACACGTTTATGATCACTACCCAATGCAGCCGCTTTCCAGGTTGATAAACAAACGCTATCTGAGATTACACTTACTAGTAATTCATTATCTGTAATTGCAGGAAGTTCAAATTCACGGATACGAATATCCTGCTTGCCATATATGGCAGCGACTTTCGTTTTCATATTCACTCCAAAAAAAGAAAGTTAGTTCGCAGTCATGCGTTTAAATAAATCATCCAGTAGCGGGTCACCAATATAGTTCTTAATCAGCACTAATGGTTTTTCACTTACGCGTTTAACACGACCTTCAAGACTGGCATGGGTGACAATAATATCGGCATCTTGTGGAACGTTTTCGATGGCATAATGCGCCACATTAATATTCAATCCCGCTTTTTCCAGACGTTTACGGAATGTGGTGGCTCCCATAGCGCTGGAACCCATTCCAGCATCACAGACAAAAGCGACACGCTTTATATTTTTATAAGAGAATTTACCTTCCTGCTTCATTGCCTTGACGGTTCTGGCAGATTCCGCGAAGTCATCTTCATTTTCTGTTGCGACGTTCTTTTCCATTTTCAGGATTAAAGAAGTGATAACAAAGGTGACAATCGTTCCCGCTGTGACGCCTGCAATAGTCGCGAGGAAAGAACCTTTTGGCGTTAATGCCAGGTAAGCGAATATTGATCCTGGACTCGGTCCCGCAACCAACCCACCGTCCAGCAGATGGAATATCCACGTCCCGGTCATTCCCCCAGCGATCATGGCAATCAAGGTCAGGGGTTTCATCAGAACATAGGGGAAATACAGTTCATGAATACCCCCCAGGAAGTGGATAATCATGGCCCCTGGCGCAGATTTCTTACTCATCCCTTTACCAAAGATGGCAAAGCCAAGTAGCAAACCCAATCCCGGCCCTGGGTTGGAGGCCACCATGAAAAATATCGATTTTCCCGTTTCTGAAGCTTGTTGCATGCCGAGCGGATAATACACGCCCTGATCGATGGCATTGTTCAGAAAGAGGATTTTCGCAGGCTCGTTAATCACGGATAACAACGGCAAATACCCCGCATGAACCAACGCTTCAATACACTCCTTCACAAAATTATTAGCCACGAGAACCGCCGGGCCAATGACTTCAAACCCCAGCAAGCATAAGAGCATTCCCGCAATACCAAGGGAGAAGTTATTGATAACCATCTCGAAACCTGCAGGAATGCGTTTTTCCAGCAGACGATCGATATGCTTAATCACCCAGCCGCCAAGCGGCCCCATCACCATAGCGCCAAGGAACATCGGGATATCCGCGCCCACAATCACGCCGATAGAACCAATCCCCCCCATTACTGCGCCACGTTTCCCTCCCACCAAATGTCCCCCAGTGGAGCCAATCATGACGGGTAGTAAATAGGTAATCATCGGACCGACAATTTTGGCGAAATGCTCGTTCGGCATCCAACCGGTAGGAATAAACAATGCAGTTATAAAACCCCAGGCAATAAAAGCGCCGATGTTGGGAATGACCATCGCAGTCAAAAACCCACCAAAAGCCTGGACTTTGGCACGAGCAGACTTGTTTTCCATAATAATGTCCTGAAAGGAGGCTGTGAATTATGCGTGGGCGATAATATCCGCCAGTTGTTTTTCTGATTTAGCCGTTAATAAAGCGGTTAATGCTTCCTCTTCACATAATAATTCGCTTAAGGCCTGGATAGCGCCAATGTGTGAATCGGCATTCGCTGCCGATAACCCGATTAATAATTTTATACCGTCGTCATCATCGGCAAACTTTACTTCCTGTTTGAGAAGCGTTAACGACATCCCGGTTTTTAACGCACCACATTCTGGTCGAGCGTGCGGCATCGCAACGCCAGGAGCCAAAATATAATAAGGACCATTGCTGATTGTTGAATCCTTAATGGCCTGAACATAATCTGAATTAACATAATGGTTAGCCAGCAAGGATGACATAGAAAAATCTATTGCCTCCTGCCAGTTCCTTGCTGAATTTTTTATTGAGATAGATGACTCTGGAAAGTAATCAATTAGCCGCATACATTTTCCTTATTTTATTTTTAGGGTACGAGTTAGCGTTAAAAATAAAATACTCGTGCGGCAAAGCGAAATCAATCGAGGGAGAAAAGCCATGCAGTGCAAACTGCATTTTCATAAACCCTTTAAAAACAAAAAGTTATTTATAGATAAATAAAAAGCAATAGCAATTATGTGACATGCATTGCATATTCACAACATCACTAAATGTCATCTTTGTGACAAAGATCTACAATTAATCATTGCGAAGAAATAAACAAACATATTATTACTAAAAAAACGGGCCGCCTAAGCGACCCGTTTTCATCTGTAACCGTAATTACAGCAGTTCTTTTGCTTTCGCGACAACGTTGTCGACGGTGAAGCCGAACTCTTCGAACAGCAGCTCTGCCGGAGCAGATTCACCGAAGGTAGTCATACCAACGATAGCGCCGTTCAGACCCACGTATTTGAACCAGTAGTCAGCGATACCCGCTTCCACAGCAACACGTGCAGAGACAGCTTTTGGCAGTACGGACTCACGGTAAGCGGCATCCTGCTTGTCGAATGCGTCGGTGGACGGCATGGAAACCACGCGCGCCTTCACGCCTTCAGCAGTCAGTTTGTCCCACGCAGCCACAGCCAGCTCAACTTCAGAACCAGTCGCGATGAAGATCAGTTCTGGCTGACCAGCGCAATCTTTCAGCACGTAGCCGCCGCGAGCGATGTTCGCCAGCTGCTCTTCGGTACGTTCCTGCTGTGCCAGGTTCTGACGGGAGAGGATCAGGGCGGTCGGGCCATCCTGACGCTCAACACCGTATTTCCACGCCACGGCGGATTCAACCTGGTCACACGGACGCCATGTGCTCATGTTCGGCGTCACGCGCAAAGAAGCCACCTGCTCTACCGGCTGGTGAGTCGGGCCGTCTTCGCCCAGACCGATGGAGTCGTGGGTGTAGACCATCACCTGACGCTGTTTCATCAGCGCAGCCATACGCACCGCGTTACGGGCATATTCTACGAACATCAGGAAGGTAGAGGTGTACGGCAGGAAACCACCGTGCAGGGAGATACCGTTAGCGATAGCGGTCATACCGAATTCACGCACACCGTAATGGATGTAGTTACCAGCGGTATCTTCGTTGATCGCTTTAGAACCAGACCACAGAGTCAGGTTAGAAGGTGCCAGGTCAGCAGAGCCGCCAAGGAATTCCGGCAGCAGAGGACCGAATGCTTCAATCGCGTTCTGAGACGCTTTACGGCTGGCGATCTTGGATGGGTTCGCCTGCAGCTTCGCAATGAACTCGTTCGCTTTCGCGTCGAAATCAGCCGGCATGTCACCTTTCATACGACGGGTGAACTCAGCCGCTTCCTGCGGGAAGGCTTTCGCATATGCAGCGAACTTCTCGTTCCACGCAGCTTCTTTTGCCTGGCCTGCTTCTTTCGCATCCCACTGAGCATAGATTTCAGACGGGATTTCGAACGGCGCGTATTTCCAGCCCAGCTGTTCACGGGTCAGTGCGATTTCAGCATCGCCCAACGGCGCACCGTGAGAGTCGTGAGTACCCGCTTTGTTCGGAGAACCGAAACCGATAATAGTTTTGCACATCAGCAGAGACGGTTTGTCGGTCACTGCGCGCGCTTCTTCAACTGCGCGTTTAATCGCGTCAGCATCGTGACCATCAACGCCACGAACCACGTGCCAACCGTAAGCTTCGAAACGCTTAGCGGTGTCATCGGTGAACCAGCCTTCAACGTGACCATCGATAGAGATGCCGTTGTCATCGTAGAACGCAACCAGTTTGCCCAGCTTCAGCGTACCAGCCAGAGAACATACCTCGTGAGAGATACCTTCCATCATGCAGCCGTCGCCCATGAAAGCGTAGGTGAAATGGTCAACGATGTCGTGACCTGGGCGGTTAAACTGCGCCGCCAGCGTTTTTTCAGCGATAGCCATACCGACTGCGTTCGCAATACCCTGGCCCAGAGGACCGGTCGTGGTTTCAACACCCGCGGTGTAACCCACTTCCGGGTGACCCGGCGTTTTGGAATGCAACTGACGGAAGTTCTGCAGCTCGGACATCGGCAGGTCATAACCGGTGAGGTGCAGCAGGCTATAAATCAGCATGGAGCCGTGGCCGTTAGACAGCACGAAGCGGTCACGGTCAGCCCAGGACGGGTTCTGCGGATTGTGGTTCAGGAAATCACGCCACAGGACTTCGGCAATGTCAGCCATACCCATCGGGGCACCCGGGTGACCGGATTTGGCTTTCTGTACTGCGTCCATGCTCAGCGCACGAATAGCATTGGCAAGCTCTTTACGTGAGGACATTTTGACTCCAGATCGGATAATGAAGGCCACGCCCTAAACGACTTGACGACAGCGCGTTTTGGGCTACGCCAGAAAAAAGTGCCAACAATGTAACCTAAGCCGCGTGTCATGTACATGGAGCATCCTTTTACCGCTTCAGAAATCTCTGGATCATGCACGCATGTTGCGCAATCTTCTCGCCCGCTTATTGTTCTTTTCTTTATACTTATGCCGAGCGTCGGTTTACCTGCAAACGACGCATTTTTTAGAATAATCCTGACTTTGTGCGGAAGAGAAAAAATGAAAATTCGCGCTTTACTGCTTGCTACGAGCATGGCGACGGCATTGACCGGCTGCCAGAACATGGACTCAAACGGACTGCTTTCCTCAGGCGCAGAGGCTTTTCAGGCCTACAGTCTGAGCGATACTCAGGTGAAAGCGCTGAGCGATCAGGCCTGTAAGGATATGGACAGCAAAGCTACCATCGCCCCGGCTGGCAGCGAGTATGCAACGCGTCTTGGCAAAATCGCCTCCGCGCTTGGCGATAACATTAACGGCCAGCCGGTGAACTACAAAGTCTATATGGCGAAAGACGTGAATGCCTTTGCCATGGCGAACGGCTGTATCCGCGTATACAGCGGCCTGATGGATATGATGACGGATAACGAAGTCGAAGCGGTGATCGGCCACGAAATGGGCCACGTCGCGTTGGGTCACGTGAAAAAAGGCATGCAGGTTGCGCTGGGCACGAACGCCGTGCGTGCAGCGGCGGCCTCCGCTGGCGGCATTGTCGGCAGCCTGTCGCAGTCGCAATTGGGCGATCTTGGCGAGAAACTGGTGAACTCGCAGTTCTCCCAGCGTCAGGAATCCGAAGCGGATGATTACTCGTATGATTTGTTGCGCAAACGCGGGATCAATCCGTCAGGTTTGGCAACCAGCTTTGAGAAACTGGCAAAACTGGAAGCCGGACGTCAAAGCTCCATGTTTGACGATCACCCGGCATCCGCAGAACGTGCGCAGCATATTCGCGATCGCATGAGCGCAGACGGAATTAAGTAATCTTCAAACAGTGCCGGATGGCGGCGTGAATGCCTTATCCGGCCTACAGATTTCATCCCATTATCGGACGTAATTGGCGAAGTCAGTTTGGGCCCGGCCAGAGCACAGCCACCGGAGCGTACACGTAGTACGTGAGGATGGCGAGCACTGCCCGGACCCAAAATGACGAGTAAAATAGTCCGACTATTATTCGCCTTTCTTCGCCGCCTGGATATACAGCATTTCTAACGCTAACGTCGCCGCCGCCAGTGCGGTGATCTCAGACTGATCGTAAGCCGGCGCCACTTCCACCACGTCCATCCCGACGATGTTCAGATCTTTCAGACCCCGTACCAGCTTGATCGCGCGATCGGAGGTCAGGCCGCCGATCACCGGCGTGCCGGTCCCTGGCGCAAACGCAGGATCCAGGCAGTCGATATCAAAGGTCAGGTACACCGGCATATCGCCGACGATCTGCTTAACCTGGGCGATGATGTCGTCCACGCTGCGATCGTTCACCTGGCAGGCGTCCAGCACGGTGAAACCATTGTCTTTGTCGAACTCGGTACGGATACCAATCTGCACCGAGTGGTTCGGGTCGATCAGCCCTTCGTTCGGCGCAGTATAGAACATGGTGCCGTGGTCGAATTCGCAACCGTTAGCGTAGGTATCAGTGTGGGCATCGAAATGCACCAACGCCATTTTACCAAAGTGCTTAGCGTGCGCGCGCAGCAGCGGTAACGTGACGAAGTGGTCGCCACCAAAGGAGAGCATGCGCTTACCCGCAGAAAGAAGTTTCTCTGCGTGTGCCTGCAGTTTCTCACTCATTTCACGGGCATCACCGAAAGCATAAACCAGATCGCCGCAGTCCACGACGTTCAGGCGCTCGCGCATATCGAAGTTCCACGGGAAGCGGTTGTGCTCCCACGCCAGGTTGGTGGATACCTGACGGATCGCCGCCGGACCATGACGGCCGCCAGCACGACCGGACGTTGCCATATCAAACGGCACGCCAGTAATCACCCAATCGGCGTCGCTGTCGTATGGCATGAAATTCATCGGCAGACGCAAAAAACCAAAGGCGTTAGAAACCAGGGAGTTGTCGTATTGATGACCTAAGGTGCTCATGTACTGACCTCTTTAAAAATCGATGAAAAAAAATCCCCTCCGCGTCGTTAAGCCCGACGAGGAAGGGATTGATTTACGTGACTACTTGTTTTGGCGAATTATCGCCGTTAATTTGTACGGATTCAAGCGAACCCGCACAGCTTTACTCGTCTTCCAGATAGGTGTATCCGTACAGACCCGCTTCAAATTCTTCGAGGAACTGTTGTTGCAACTCGGCGTCCAGATCGGTGTTTTTCACCTGATCACGGAACTGCGTCAGCAGCGTTTTCGGATCCAACTGCACGTACTGCAGCATATCCGCCACAGTATCACCTTCGTCAGACAATTCCACTTCCACGCTGCCATCAGGGAAGACAAACACGTCAACCGCTTCGGTATCGCCGAACAGGTTGTGCATGTTGCCGAGGATCTCCTGATACGCGCCAACCATAAAGAAGCCCAGCATCGGCGGGTTCTCCGGGTCGTATTCCGGCATCGGCATAGTGGTGGCAATACCATCCCCGTCAACGTAATGGTCGATAGCGCCATCAGAGTCACAGGTAATATCCAGCAGCACCGCGCGGCGCTCAGGCGCCTGGTTCAGCCCTTCCAGCGGCAGCACCGGGAACAGTTGATCGATCCCCCACGCATCAGGCATTGACTGGAACAGTGAGAAGTTGACGTAAATCTTATCCGCCATCCGCTCCTGCAGCTCGTCGATAATCGGGCGGTGCGCGCGGTTGCTCGGATCGAGTTGTTTTTGCACATTATGGCACATGTTCAGATAGAGCTGCTCCGCCCACGCGCGTTCCTGCAGACTAAAGGTGCCAGAGGAGTATCCAACGTGAATATCGTGCAGGTCCATCTGGCTGTCGTGCAGCCATTCACGCAGCGAACGGCGCGTGCCCGGCTCGTGCATCTCTTGCCAGGTTTCCCACATGCTTTGCAGGGAGCGCGGCGCGTTGTCTGCCGGAGGCGTCGCTTCGGTAATTTCGCTACGCTCAACGCCAATGATATTGGAAACCAGCACGGTATGGTGCGCGGTAACGGCACGACCCGATTCAGTGATCACCGTTGGGTGCGGCAGACCATGTTCTTCACAAGCGTCGCCAATCGCCCAGATAATGTTGTTGGCGTATTCGTTCAGGCCGTAGTTTACGGAGCAGTCGGATTGCGAACGGGTACCTTCATAGTCCACGCCCAGGCCGCCGCCCACATCGAAGCACTGAATATTCACGCCCAGCTTGTGCAGCTCGACGTAGAAACGGGCCGACTCACGCACACCGGTGGCGATATCGCGAATGTTCGCCATCTGCGAGCCGAGGTGGAAGTGCAGCAGTTGAATGCTGTCCAGACGGCCGCGCTCGCGCAGAATTTCTACCAGTTGCAGTACCTGGTTTGCCGCCAGGCCGAATTTGGATTTTTCACCACCGGAGGACTGCCACTTGCCGGAACCCTGTGACGCCAGACGCGCACGCACGCCCAGACGCGGAACGACATTCAGGCGTTCAGCTTCATCCAGCACGATGGCGATTTCAGACATCTTCTCGATAACCAGATAGACCTTATGGCCCATCTTCTCGCCAATCAGCGCCAGACGGATGTATTCACGGTCTTTATAGCCGTTACAGACGATCACGCTACGGGTCATTCCGGCATGGGCCAGAACGGCCATCAGTTCAGCCTTGGAACCCGCTTCCAGCCCCAGCGGTTCGCCGGAGTGGATCAGTGATTCAATCACGCGACGGTGTTGGTTAACCTTGATCGGGTAAACGAGGAAATAATCACCGTTGTAGCCGTAGGATTCGCGGGCGCGTTTGAACGCGGCGTTAATCGAACGCAGTCGGTGTTGCAGGATCTGCGGGAAGCAGAACAATGCAGGCAGACGCTGGCCCTGTGCTTCACGGGCTTTCACCAACTCAGCAAGGTCAACGCGCGCTTCTGGTACGTCCGGATCCGGGCACACGCTGATGTGACCCAGTTCATTGACGTCATAGTAGTTATTACCCCACCAGGCAATATTGTAAGTACGCAGCATCTTGCTGGCTTCCTCGGAACTCATTGCAACCTCCTGCATGGAGCGTAGTACACCGTGTTCGCCTGCTGACGAAGGCGAACCCAAAGAAATGTCGTCAGACATAGCGAACCTCAAATTTTATTAACAAGTGTAAAACAGTTGACTACTATCGCAATCCAAAGACGCGATAACAACCCAAATACAGGCAGAATTTCCAGCAGATAGTGCTGACGCTCCGACTGTGCGACCGGTTTCTTTTTCATATCATTGTAAACACGTAACCGAACGTACTGCTGACGGTTCGGCGAAACCACGAGAAAACTCTTGTTTACCAAGAGCGCCCTTGTTCAGTTCTTAGTGACCGTTACCGGCTCTTGAGTCCTGAGATACGCCGAGATGGGTATACACTTCATCCTTCATGCAGCCTCTTTGTTGGCTACGCTCATTCGCCCCAGTCACGTACTACTCGTACGTTCAGGGGACTCATTCACTTGCCGCCTCGACGCAACATGAATGATTTTGTGTATATAACATCGACAGGTATGCAAAGCAGAGATGCAGATTGCGGGGGACATATGTACACCAGAACGGTGCGACAGATTCAGCAGAATACAACGGTTCATTATCTCGTATCACCTCCACGGTTGCTCCTTACGGAACGAACCCACAAGCCAAAGCTAAAGTTTTAACCCGGCTGGAAGTGGCAACACGATGAAAATGTCGTGTGCTTTTTGTATGAGCCGCGCGCCGCGTTTTATACCGATAAGAAAGTCAAAAAGCAAAAGATAAATACGCACATTGCCAGCACCGTCAGGAAAAATTTCCAGTTACATTTTCAGTACAATGAGACCTTACTCAAAAAAAGCTGGAAATCAGGCGAAGAACTGTCCTAAAATAGCCGTCCAGATGTTAATCCATCTATACCGATTAACACTCAGACTGCCAGTGTCCGTCATCTGCAGACTCATGGTAGAATCTTCTACACATGGCTATCCCACTCGACAGTTTGAGCTAACCAAATTCTCCTTAGGTGAAATTAAATATGGCAAAACACCTTTTTACGTCCGAGTCCGTATCAGAAGGGCATCCTGACAAAATCGCTGACCAAATCTCTGATGCCGTGCTGGATGCAATCCTGGAACAGGATCCGAAAGCACGCGTTGCCTGCGAAACCTACGTCAAAACCGGTATGGTTTTAGTTGGCGGTGAGATCACCACCAGCGCATGGGTCGATATCGAAGAGATCACCCGTAACACGGTGCGCGAAATTGGCTATGTGCATTCCGACATGGGTTTTGACGCCAACTCTTGTGCGGTACTGAGCGCAATTGGTAAACAGTCTCCGGACATCAACCAGGGCGTTGACCGTGCCGATCCGCTGGAACAGGGCGCGGGCGACCAGGGCCTGATGTTTGGCTACGCCACCAACGAAACCGACGTGCTGATGCCAGCGCCAATTACCTATGCTCACCGTCTGGTGCAGCGTCAGGCTGAAGTGCGTAAAAACGGCACCTTATCCTGGCTGCGTCCGGATGCAAAAAGCCAGGTCACCTTCCAGTATGACGACGGCAAAATCGTCGGTATTGATGCGGTTGTTCTGTCAACTCAGCACTCTGAAGATATCGACCAGAAATCGCTGCAAGAAGCCGTTATGGAAGAAATCATCAAACCGGTGCTGCCGACTGAATGGCTGAATGCTTCTACCAAATTCTTCATCAACCCAACCGGTCGTTTCGTTATCGGCGGCCCAATGGGCGATTGCGGTCTGACGGGTCGTAAGATTATCGTTGATACCTACGGCGGCATGGCTCGTCACGGTGGCGGCGCATTCTCTGGTAAGGATCCGTCTAAAGTTGACCGTTCCGCAGCCTATGCGGCGCGCTACGTCGCGAAAAACATCGTTGCCGCTGGTCTGGCCGACCGTTGTGAGATTCAGGTTTCCTACGCCATCGGCGTGGCTGAACCGACCTCTATCATGGTTGAAACGTTCGGTACCGAAAAAGTGCCTTCAGAACAGCTGACCCTGCTGGTGCGTGAGTTCTTTGACCTGCGCCCGTATGGTCTGATTCAGATGCTGGATCTGTTGCACCCAATCTACAAAGAAACCGCAGCCTATGGTCACTTTGGTCGCGAGCATTTCCCTTGGGAAAAAACCGACAAAGCGCAACTGCTGCGTGACGCTGCCGGGCTGAAGTAATTCACCCACGACTGAACGCGTATACTTCCTAAGACCAGCCCCGGCTGGTCTTTTTTTATGCACATTTTCTTTCTACCTACCATTACCAGAACAGCCTCGCAATCCTCTTTTCGAACGAAAATGAAAGCGATTACATCAAACAGTGTTTCCACCCACTTTGAATTAACATATCCAGGCCATCTCTTGTGCATCATTGTTACATTATCTTTCAGCATTGTCTTAATTTCAGGCAACCAGCTTTATCGCACCCTTATAAAAAACGTTATTTTTCAATTAAATAAATGATAAACGCAATGAATGCCAGTGTAAGCGATTACACTAATGTGATGTAATTCGCATTTTTTTACCCCGTACTCACCTACCCTTAACATCAACAAAACTAGCTACCCAACCGGAGGGCATCATGCCTGACAATAAAAAAACGGGGCGTTCCAACAAAGCCATGACATTTTTTGTCTGCTTTCTTGCAGCCCTGGCTGGATTACTTTTTGGCCTGGATATCGGTGTTATTGCCGGTGCTTTACCGTTCATCACCGACGAGTTTCAAATTACCCCGCACACTCAGGAATGGGTGGTGAGCTCCATGATGTTTGGTGCGGCTGTAGGCGCTGTTGGCAGCGGCTGGCTCTCCTTCAAACTGGGGCGTAAAAAGAGCCTGATGATTGGCGCAATCCTGTTTGTTGCCGGTTCATTGTTCTCCGCCGCCGCGCCAAACGTTGAAGTGCTGCTGGTTTCCCGCGTGCTGCTGGGCCTGGCCGTTGGTGTTGCGTCTTATACTGCGCCGCTGTACCTGTCCGAAATAGCACCGGAAAAAATTCGCGGCAGCATGATCTCGATGTATCAGTTGATGATCACCATCGGGATCCTCGGCGCTTACCTCTCCGATACCGCATTCAGTTATAGCGGCGCATGGCGCTGGATGCTGGGCGTAATCATTATCCCTGCTCTGTTACTGCTGGTTGGCGTTATCTTCCTGCCGGACAGCCCACGTTGGTTTGCAGCTAAACGTCGTTTTGTCGATGCAGAGCGCGTTCTGTTGCGTCTGCGTGATACCAGCGCCGAGGCCAAACGCGAGCTGGATGAAATTCGTGAGAGTCTGCAGGTTAAACAAAGTGGCTGGGCGCTGTTTAAAGAAAACAGCAACTTCCGTCGCGCAGTGTTCCTTGGCGTGCTGTTACAGGTGATGCAGCAGTTCACCGGGATGAACGTCATTATGTATTACGCGCCAAAAATCTTTGAACTGGCGGGTTATACCAACACCACCGAGCAGATGTGGGGAACGGTTATCGTTGGCCTGACCAACGTACTGGCAACCTTTATCGCCATTGGCCTGGTTGACCGCTGGGGCCGTAAACCTACGCTGATTCTTGGCTTTATCGTCATGGCGGTGGGTATGGGCGTGCTGGGCACTATGATGCATGTAGGTATCCACTCCGCGGCCGCCCAGTACTTTGCCGTGCTGATGCTGCTGATGTTTATCGTTGGCTTCGCGATGAGCGCCGGTCCGCTGATTTGGGTACTGTGTTCTGAAATTCAGCCGCTGAAAGGTCGCGATTTCGGCATCACCTGCTCTACCGCAACCAACTGGATTGCTAACATGATCGTTGGCGCAACCTTCCTGACGATGCTGAACTCTCTGGGCAGCGCTAACACCTTCTGGGTCTACGGCGGTCTGAACGTACTGTTCATCTTCCTGACTCTGTGGCTAATCCCGGAAACGAAAAACGTCTCTCTGGAACACATTGAACGTAACCTGATGAAAGGTCGTAAACTGCGCGAAATTGGCGCACACGACTAATCACTCAAGGCTTCCTCCCCGGGCGGGAGGGAGCCTTCCTCTTGCAGTCCCTTCCCTGTCGCACTATCCTCTTGCGTTATGAAAACCTCCCGACTTCCCATCGCCATCCAGCAAGCCGTTATGCGCAGCCTGCGGGAAAAACTCGCCCAGGCCAATCTCAAGCTGGAACGTCATTACCCGGAGCCAAAGCTTGTTTACCAACAGCGCGGCACCGCCGCGGGCACGGCGTGGCTACAAACTTACGAAATCCGCCTCAACCCGGTGTTGCTGATGGAAAACGTCGATGCGTTCGTTAACGAAGTGGTCCCCCATGAACTAGCACATTTGCTGGTGTGGAAGCACTTTGGCCGCGTCCCGCCGCACGGAAAAGAGTGGAAATGGATGATGGAGAGTGTGCTGGGCGTCCCGGCCCGACGCACGCATCAGTTTGAACTGCAATCCGTTCAGCGTAAAACCTTTGCTTACCGCTGTAAGTGCCAGGAACATCACTTGACCGTTCGCCGCCATAACCGCGTTGTGCGCGGTGAGGCCACCTACCGCTGCGTCCATTGCGGCGAACCACTGATTGCAGAATAATATTCAGAATTATCAGGAACCTTTCTGATCTAGCTGATTGCATACAAGAACAACTTTCGCTACGTTGCGGGCTCGTTTTGACACGGAGTTCGTGATGTACCGTAATCTTTCTTTTGCCGCGGCCATGTTAGCCGCTGCGTTTTCTGGCCCGGTGTTAGCCGAAGGTATCAACAGTTTTTCTCAGGCGAAAGCAGCAGGCGTCAAAGTTAACGCCGATGCGCCGGGAGATTTCTACTGTGGTTGCAAAATTAACTGGCAAGGTAAAAAAGGGGTCGTTGACCTTGAATCCTGCGGCTATAAAGTGCGAAAAAACGAAAACCGCGCCAGTCGTATCGAATGGGAACACGTTGTTCCCGCCTGGCAGTTTGGTCATCAGCGCCAGTGCTGGCAGGACGGAGGGCGTAAAAACTGCGCCAAAGATCCGGTCTATCGCCAGATGGAAAGCGATATGCATAACCTGCAGCCTGCAGTGGGTGAAGTGAATGGCGATCGCGCAAACTTTATGTACAGCCAGTGGAACGGTGGCGAAGGACAGTATGGACAGTGCGCCATGAAGGTTGATTTCAAAGAGAAAGTTGCCGAGCCGCCAGCCCGCGCCCGCGGCGCTATCGCACGCACCTATTTTTACATGCGTGACCAGTACGACCTGACGCTCTCCCGCCAACAAACCCAGCTTTTTAATGCCTGGAACAAGCAATATCCGGTTACCGACTGGGAGTGTGAGCGTGACGAACGCATTGCGAAGGTACAGGGGAACCATAACCCCTATGTGCAACGCGCTTGCCAGGCGCAAAAGAGCTAACCTACACTAGCGGCAATATTTTTAACCATGCCCTGGCCTTTCGCAGCCCAGGGCCATGACGCGGATGTTTAACTATGCGCATTCCTCGCATTTATCACCCTGAGCCACTCGTTTCCGGCAGCCAAATTTCACTATGTGAAGATGCCGCCAACCATATCGGCCGTGTGCTGCGTATGGGACCTGGCCAGGCGCTACAGCTGTTTGACGGTAGCAACCAGGTGTTTGACGCCGAAATCACTCACGCAAGCAAGAAAAGCGTGGACGTGAAGGTGCTTAACGCCGAACTCGACGATCGTGAATCGCCGTTGCACATCCACCTGGGCCAGGTGATGTCGCGCGGCGAAAAAATGGAATTTACTATCCAGAAATCGATCGAACTGGGTGTAAGCCTCATTACGCCACTTTTTTCTGAGCGCTGCGGCGTTAAACTGGATAGTGAACGCCTGAACAAAAAGCTCCAGCAGTGGCAGAAAATCGCCATTGCCGCCTGCGAACAGTGCGGTCGTAACCGGGTGCCTGAAATTCGCCCGGCAATGGATCTGGAAGCATGGTGCGCGGAACAGGACGAAGGGTTGAAACTGAACCTGCATCCTCGCGCCAGCGCCAGCATCAATACGCTGCCGCTGCCGGTAGAGCGCATCCGCTTGCTGATTGGCCCGGAGGGTGGACTGTCGGCAGATGAAATTGCCATGACCGCACGTTATCAGTTTACTGATATTCTGTTAGGACCTCGCGTTCTGCGTACTGAGACAACTGCGCTCACCGCCATTACCGCGCTACAGGTGCGTTTTGGCGATCTGGGCTAACGGAGAAGAACAATGATCAAGCTCGGCATCGTGATGGATCCCATCGCAAGCATCAACATCAAGAAGGATTCCAGCTTCGCAATGCTGCTGGAAGCACAACGTCGTGGTTACGAAATTCACTATATGGAGATGGCCGATCTTTATCTGATCAACGGTGAAGCCCGCGCCCGTACGCGGACTCTGAGCGTAGAGCAGAACTACGACAAATGGTATGAGTTCAAGGGTGAGCAGGATCTCCCGCTGGCCGATCTGGATGTGATTCTGATGCGTAAGGATCCGCCATTTGATACTGAGTTCATTTACGCGACCTATATTCTGGAACGTGCAGAAGAAAAAGGGACGTTAATCGTCAACAAACCGCAGAGCCTGCGCGATTGTAACGAAAAGCTGTTCACCGCATGGTTTGCCGACCTGACGCCAGACACGCTGGTCACCCGTAACAAAGCGCAGTTGAAAGCCTTCTGGCAAAAACACAGCGACATCATTCTCAAGCCGCTGGACGGCATGGGCGGCGCGTCTATTTTCCGCGTGAAAGAAGGTGACCCGAACCTCGGTGTCATTGCCGAAACGTTGACCGAACATGGTGCCCGCTATTGCATGGCGCAGAACTATTTGCCAGCGATTAAAGACGGCGACAAACGCGTACTGGTTGTGGATGGCGAACCCGTTCCGTACTGCCTGGCGCGTATTCCGCAGGGCGGTGAAACCCGTGGCAACCTGGCCGCCGGTGGCCGTGGCGAGCCGCGTCCATTAACCGACAGCGACTGGGAAATTGCCCGCCGCATTGGGCCAACGCTGAAAGCGAAGGGATTAATTTTTGTCGGTCTGGATATCATTGGCGATCGCCTGACGGAAATTAACGTTACCAGCCCAACCTGTATTCGTGAAATTGAAGCGGAGTTCCCGGTTTCGATTACCGGTATGCTGATGGATGCCATTGAGGCGCGTTTGCAAAAATAAAAGAACTCGCCGGTAGAAGGGATCCTACCAATACTCATAGTGACAGCGCTCGTATTTGTACGCATACTGGGCGCTGTTGCTTTTTTGAACCAGGAAACAGAACCTCTGACAATGAATTTACAGCATCACTTTCTTATTGCCATGCCTGCTCTCCAGGATCCGATTTTCCGCCGTTCCGTGGTGTATATCTGTGAACACAATGAGAACGGAGCAATGGGGATTATCATCAATAAGCCTCTGGAAAACTTACAAATTGAAGGGATTCTGGAAAAGCTGAAAATTACCCCTGAAGCGCGCGATCCGGCTATTCGTCTGGATAAACCGGTGATGCTCGGCGGACCGCTGGCGGAAGACCGTGGATTTATTCTGCATACCCCGCCGTCACGCTTTGCATCCAGTATCCGCATTTCAGATAACACCATCATCACCACCTCCCGCGATGTATTAGAAACCTTAGGTACGCAGGAGCAACCCTCTGAGGTGCTGGTTGCGTTAGGCTATTCATCATGGGAAAAAGGCCAGCTGGAACAAGAACTGCTGGATAACGCCTGGCTTACGGCCCCCGCCGATCTCAACATCTTGTTTAAAACGCCGATTGCCGACCGCTGGCGTGATGCGGCAAAACTTATCGGGATAGATATTCTTACCATGCCTGGCGTGGCGGGACATGCCTGATGAGCGGAACATTACTCTCTTTCGACTTTGGTACAAAAAGCATTGGCGTCGCAATTGGTCAGCGCATTACCGGTACCGCGAGACCCTTGCCCGCGATCAAAGCACAGGACGGTACGCCGGACTGGAATCTGATTGAACGTCTGCTGAAAGAATGGCAGCCGGACGAAATCATTGTCGGTTTACCGCTCAATATGGATGGCACCGAGCAACCCCTTACCGCACGCGCACGCAAGTTCGCTAACCGTATTCATGGTCGTTTTGGCGTTACCGTGACGTTGCATGATGAGCGTTTGAGTACCATCGAAGCCCGCTCCGGCCTGTTTGAGCAAGGCGGGTACCGGGCACTGAATAAAGGTAAAGTGGACTCCGCTTCTGCCGTTATTATTCTCGAAAGCTATTTCGAGCAGGGCTACTAAAGCCGTCCCTGCGCCTGGCGCTGCTGCTGGCTCTGCGTAAACGTCTGCATGCCTGTCTGTTGCCCGGTTTGCATTATGCCGGGTAGCTGATGCGTTTTCCCTTCACGGATCAGGTTACCGACGGCGGGCGTGTTGACGAGCAGTTCGAATAGCGCCACGCGTCCTCCCTGCTTATCTTGTTCCAGCTTTTGCGAAAGTACCGCCCGCAGGCTGTCTGCCAGCTGATTACGCACCGGATCTTTCTCCTGTGCGGGAAAGGTATCCACCAGCCGTGCAATGGCCTGCGCCGCCCCTCGCGTGTGTAACGTTGCCAGCACCAGATGCCCGGTTTCCGCAGCCGTTAACGCCAGACGAATGGTTTCCACATCGCGCAGCTCGCCCAGCAGAATGACGTCAGGATCTTCGCGCAGCGCGCCGCGCAAACCGGCGGCGAAAGAAGCGCAGTGTACGCCTACCTCCCGTTGTTGAATGAGACAACGCTGGCTGGTGTAACGATATTCAATGGGATCTTCCAGCGTCAAAATATGTCCCGCGACGTGCTGATTAAGATATGACACCATCGCCGCCAGGGTCGTTGATTTACCGCTGCCGGTGGCGCCTGTCACCAGAATCAATCCATTTTCACTGTGCAGCAACTCTGATAAGGCGGCGGGAGTCTGGAGATCATCCAGGCATGGGCAATCAAGCGGCAACAGCCTTAGCGCCAGAGAGATTCCCTGCTGATGAACAAATGCGCTGGCGCGCAGACGTCGGGAATCTGCCAGCGCAATAGCAAAATCAATCTGCCCCTGTTTCTGCCACTGTACCTGTTGTTGCTCGCTGAGCCAGCACATCAGCAACGTCTCTACGTCAGGCGTGGTAAACGGCGCAATTTCGACATTTCCGCGTATGCGCCAGCGCGCAGGCCATGCATTGCACAGGTGTAGATCCGACACGTTATGCTTTACACTAAGGGCCACTATTTCTTCCATATTCATATGAACATCCTCGGAAAATGAACGATATCGCGCATAACCTGGCACATGTCCGGGACAAAATCTCAGCCGCCGCGACGCGTTGCGGGCGGTCTTCAGAAGAAGTTATGTTGCTTGCAGTCAGCAAAACCAAACCTGCGAGCGCCATCGAAGAAGCCATTACCGCAGGGCAGCGTGCCTTCGGTGAAAACTATGTGCAGGAAGGGGTGGATAAAATCCGCTACTTCCGGGAAAAAGGCGTCAACGATCTGCAGTGGCACTTTATCGGCCCACTGCAGTCCAACAAAAGTCGTCTGGTCGCTGAGCACTTTGACTGGTGCCATACCATTGATCGTCTGCGCATCGCCACCCGTCTGAGCGAGCAGCGCCCGGCAGAACTGCCGCCGCTGAATGTGCTGATCCAAATAAATATCAGCGATGAGAACAGTAAGTCAGGAATTCTGCTTTCAGAGCTTGATGCACTGGCCGCTGAAGTCGCCGCATTGCCGCGTATCAACCTGCGTGGTCTGATGGCAATTCCGGCGCCTGAGTCAGATTATGTAAGGCAGTTTGAAGTTGCACAGCAAATGGCTGTAGCATTTACCGGGTTGAAAACACGCTACCCAGGCATCGACACCCTCTCACTGGGGATGTCTGATGATATGGATGCCGCAATTGCGGCGGGTAGCACGATGGTGCGCATTGGCACTGCCATTTTTGGTGCTCGTGATTACACTAAAAAATAAGGAAAACTAAGGAACACCATGAATACGTTGACCTTCCTGCTCTCAACGGTAATTGAGCTGTATACCATGGCGCTGCTGCTACGCGTGTGGATGCAATGGTCTCGCTGCGATTTTTACAACCCGTTCTCGCAGTTTATAGTGAAAATCACTCAGCCTGTTATTGGGCCGTTACGCCGTGTAATTCCCCCGATGGGGCCGATTGACAGCGCCTCGGCATTAGTTGCGCTCGTTCTCAGCTTTATCAAAGCAATCGTGCTGTTTAAGGTGGTCACGTTCCAGCCGATTATCTGGATCGCTGCCGTACTGATTGTCCTCAAGACCATCGGGCTGCTGATTTTCTGGGTACTGCTGGTGATGGCAATTATGAGCTGGGTCAGCCAGGGCCGTAGCCCTGTGGAATATGTACTGATCCAACTGGCAGACCCGCTGCTGCGTCCTATCCGTCGTATACTCCCGGGCATGGGCGGCATCGATTTCTCGCCGATGATTCTGGTTCTGCTGCTCTATGTGATTAACATGGGTATCGCGGAAGTGTTACAGGCGACAGGCAATATGCTGCTGCCGGGGCTGTGGATGGCGCTATGAGTGCCGTTACACCCTGCGACGACGGTCTGGTTTTACGGCTCTACATTCAGCCTAAAGCCAGCCGTGACAGTATTGTGGGTTTACATGGCGACGAAGTTAAAGTCGCCATTACCGCCCCGCCGGTGGATGGGCAAGCGAATAGCCATCTGGTGAAGTTTCTCGGCAAACAGTTCCGTGTGGCAAAGAGCCAGGTCATCATTGAGAAGGGCGAGCTTGGCCGTCACAAACAGGTTAAAATCATTCATCCGCAACAGATCCCGCCCGAAATTGCGGCGCTAACTGATTAGGTATCCCATGCAAAAAGTTGTCCTCGCGACCGGCAATGCCGGTAAAGTGCGTGAACTCGCCTCTCTTCTGAGTGATTTCGGTCTTGATGTCGTTGCCCAAACGGATCTGGGTGTTGATTCTGCAGAAGAGACCGGGCTGACGTTTATTGAGAATGCCATTCTGAAGGCGCGTCATGCAGCGCAAATTACCGGACTGCCGGCCATTGCTGATGACTCTGGTCTGGCGGTGAACGCCCTTGGCGGCGCGCCAGGCATCTATTCGGCCCGCTATTCCGGCGAAGATGCGACCGACAGGCAGAACCTGGAAAAACTGCTTCATACCCTGCAGGATGTTCCTGATGACAAGCGCCAGGCACAGTTCCACTGCGTGCTGGTCTATATGCGCCACGCAGACGATCCAACGCCGGTAGTTTGCCACGGAAGCTGGCCGGGTATTATTACCCGTGAACCTGCCGGAAACGGTGGCTTTGGCTACGACCCGATATTCTTTGTGCCGACTGAAGGGAAAACGGCGGCTGAACTGACCCGTGAAGAGAAAAGTGCGATTTCTCACCGCGGACAGGCGCTGAAGTTGCTGCTGGATGCCCTGCGTAATGGTTAAGCTTCCGCCGCTAAGTCTTTATATTCACATCCCGTGGTGCGTGCAAAAATGCCCGTACTGCGACTTCAACTCGCATGCGCTGAAGGGCGACGTTCCTCATGACGACTATGTGCAGCATCTGCTGAGCGATCTGGATACTGAGGTGGCCCACGCCCAGGGACGTGAAGTAAAGACCATTTTTATCGGTGGTGGTACGCCGAGCCTGCTTTCTGGCCCGGCAATGCAAACGCTGCTCGACGGCGTGCGCGCACGTCTGAAGCTGGCCGCGGATGCAGAAATCACGATGGAGGCGAATCCTGGTACGGTGGAAGCCGATCGCTTCGTTGATTATCAACGCGCAGGCGTAAACCGAATCTCCATTGGCGTACAAAGCTTTAGCGCCGCCAAACTTAAGCGTCTGGGACGTATTCACGGGCCGGAAGAAGCCAAACGTGCAGCACACCTGGCGAGCGGTCTGGGGCTACGTAGCTTTAATCTCGATCTGATGCACGGCCTGCCGGATCAGTCGCTGGAAGAAGCATTGAGTGATTTGCAGCAGGCCATCGCGCTCAACCCGCCGCATCTTTCCTGGTATCAGTTGACCATCGAACCCAACACGCTATTTGGTTCGCGTCCGCCGGTTCTACCGGACGATGACGCACTGTGGGATATTTTTGAGCAAGGCCACCAGTTGCTGACTGCAGCGGGGTATCAGCAGTACGAAACCTCAGCCTATGCGAAGCCGGGCTATCAGTGTCAGCACAATCTCAATTACTGGCGTTTTGGCGACTATCTTGGCATTGGCTGTGGCGCGCACGGCAAAATCACTTTCCCGGACGGACGCATTTTGCGCACCACCAAAACGCGGCATCCACGCGGATACATGCAAGGACGTTACCTGGAAAGCCAGCGTGATGTTGCCGAAGCCGACAAGCCGTTCGAGTTCTTTATGAATCGTTTCCGGTTACTGGAGGCCGCGCCGCGTGCAGAATTCACGCAATACACCGGGCTTGCCGAAGACGTTATTCGTCGACAGATTGATGCAGCTATCGCCCAGGGTTACCTGAGTGAATGCGATGAATACTGGCAGATTACCCAACACGGTAAGCTGTTTTTGAATTCGCTGCTGGAGCTGTTTCTGGCGGAGTAATACGGTAACGATGTAGGCCGGATAAGGCCTTGAGCCGCCATCCGGCAAATTGCCTGATGGCGCTGCGCTTATCAGG
>NZ_SZXG01000029.1:0-16604 GCF_005281305.1 Citrobacter sp. wls706
CCGTAAGCGCGGCCAATGCGCCACGCAATCTCTTCATTTAACTCTTCGCCCAGTCGGCCGCGGATGTCATACGCTTTAAAACAGGTCAGTTTTGTCATGATTTACCCTTTTTCAGGCAACAGGAGGCCCTGACTCTTAATGAGCCTTTTTAATGAGTGTTAAATGCATTGCCTGGTGCGCATCAGCGCATCAGGCATCAGGCGCGCCCGTATCTGTCCGCAAACCGCACCACATCATCCTCATCGAGGTAAGATCCGGAGCGTACTTCAATCAGATCGAGCGGAATTTTCCCGGGGTTCTCCAGACAGTGGGTTGCCCCGAGAGGAATATAGACAGACTCGTTTTCAGCGAGCAGTTTGATATCATCATTAATTGTCACTTTCGCGGTGCCAGCGACGACAACCCAGTGCTCAGCGCGATGATGATGCATCTGCACGGACAATCCCTCGCCAGGCTTGACGGTAATTCGCTTGACCTGGTAACGGTCTCCGGCATCAATGGAGTCATACTTGCCCCACGGACGATAAACTTCGCGGTGAATGTGGTGTTCATGGCGTCCATCAGCTTTAATTTGCTCCACCACTTTTTTGACATCCTGTACTGCGTTGCGATCGGCAATCAGTACCGCATCTTTGGTCTGCACCACCACCAGATCTTTCACCCCAACGGTCGTCACCAGCCCGGATTCGGCATAGACGTAGCTGTTTTCCGTTTTGTGGCTAATGACGTCGCCGTGATGCACATTACCTTCGGCAGTATGGGCGCTGATTTCCCACAGCGATGACCAGGAGCCGACATCGCTCCAGCCTGCGTTCATGGGCATCACCACCGCATCGGCCGTACGTTCCATTACCGCATAATCCACAGACTCTTCCGGGCAGGCGAGAAACGCCTGTTCATCAACGCGAATAAAATCGAGATCGGGATCGACGGTACTCATGGCATTCTCACAGGACTTAAGGATGTCGGGACGATACTTTTTCAGTTCCTCCAGGTAACGACCGGCCCGGAACAGGAACATACCGCTGTTCCAGTAGTAGTCGCCGCTTGCCACATATGCCTGTGCGGTTTCCAGATTAGGTTTTTCAACAAACTGCGCCACCTCAAAAGCCACCGCGTCAGTATTCGACGGTGAAACCTCGCCTCGACGGATATAGCCATAGCCGGTCTCCGGCTGGTCCGGAACGATACCAAACGTCACCAGTTTACCCGCGCTGGCATACGGCATCGCATTGCGAACCGCTTCGCGAAATGCCTCTTCGTCGGCAATCATGTGATCCGCCGCCAGTACCAGCAGCAGCGGATCGTCCCCCGGACACTGACGTTTTGCCGCCAGCGCAGCCAGCGCTATCGCCGGCGCCGTGTTGCGTCCGGCAGGTTCGAGAATAATGTTCTCGGTCAGTTTGTGCAGTTGCCGTAACTGTTCCGCAACGATAAAACGGTGTTGTTCATTGCAGATAACCACCGGACTTTCGCACTCCACACCGTTCAGACGGCAAATCGTCGTCTGCAACATGGTGAGATCGCCTTTCAGACACAGGAACTGCTTTGGATACAGTACGCGAGACAGCGGCCATAAACGGCTCCCCGAGCCACCGGCCATCACTACCGGAAAGAGTTTGTTTTGACTCATCATGTACCCCGAATATCAGCAATAAATTGACTCAGCACGTTTTCTTTATCCAACGTGCGTTCGGCATACTCACGTGCCACCGTGTTAACTTTTGGCATGGTTAGCGCCTGTTGTATCCCGCCAACCAGCGCATTCACTGATTCAGGCTCGACACACACCGCGATGCCTGGGTGAGCGTTACACAACTGACCCAACTCGGTCTCAGGTTCGGCGGTAATCACCGCGTTACCGCCAACGGCGAGAATATTAGTCAGTTTGGACGGCAGTACCGCATCCGCCGCGCCGCGCTTTTGTACGACCAGATGACAGTCCGCGAGCTTGAGCAGCGCAGGCAGCGTGTCATAAGATTGCAGCGGAAAGAACATTACGTTACGCAGGTCGCGTTCGCTGGCCATGGTCTCCAGCCGCGCTTTGCCCCCGCCCTGCCCGACGATCGCAAACAGCCAGGGTTGCTCACTCAACTGGGTCGCCGCCTCGATAACGCTCTCCAGCCCCTGCTTTTCACCGATATTGCCCGAGTAGAGAATGATTTTTTGATCTGCGGGCAATCCCAGTTTCTGGCGCAACGCCAAAGCATCGGCGTCGGTCACGTCACGAAAGCGCGCCACTTCCGACCAGTTGGGAAAGAAAATAACCTTGCGTGGCGCAACGCCTTTTTCCATGGCTTTGTACATCATGGAACGGGAAATCGTCGAAATATTGTCCATGTTGTGCAAACCACTGCGTTCAAATGCGCTGGCCAGTTTCGCCACCATACCGCGCTTACCTTTGCCCGCCATGCCAAGTCCCAACATGGCATCGACTTCATAATCCTGAATGTGGAGCAGCGTGCGTGCGCCGCTGAGTTTTGACAGCAAGCGCATACCCGGCGTACAAAACAGCGTCGGCACCACGCCGATGATGCGATCCGGCTTCCAGCGACGTTGCGCCAGCAGCGGGAAGAAACTGCTCAGGGCGAAACTGCCCAAATGCAGCAGGCGCTTGAGCGTTGAGGGTTGCTCAGGCACATACAGCGGACAACGCCAGACAGTGGCATCCCCCTCCTCGCGACGATAGCGCCAGGATGAATAGCGACCATTAACTTTCCATTGCGGATAATAAGGCGGCGCGGTGATCACCCGAACGTCATGACCTTGTTGCGCCATCCACTCCACCATTTCACCGGTGTATTTGCCGATACCGGTCAGCTCCGGCGAGTAGTTGATGCCATACACCAGGATCTTCATAGCCCAGGCACTCCGGTCTGGCTTGCCGGGCAGAAGTAAGCCCGGCTGTTGGCGTGTACGCTGTCACTGGCCAGAATTTGCGTTACCGCCAGCCAGCGGTAGGCATCATGTTGGGCCTCAGGCAGTTGCAGGTCGTTTTCTAATACACGCAGACGAAATCCCAGCACGATGTAATGCGTTGAGAAATCATCCCCGGAAAAGTTGTCGTCATAGAAGTGCTGCCAGACACCATAAAACTCAGCGGCGGACAGCGGTAGACGCACCCCCAACTCAGCTTCAGTCAGCCGTTCAAAAGCCGCGTGGAGCGATTCATCTTTTTGCACACGACCGCCGGGAACGAACCAGTAGCCCTGCGCCGGACGATTGAGACGCTTACCGAGCAGAAACTCTCCCTCGGCATTTTCCACGATCAAATCGATAGAAATCAGCGGGGTTGAACGTACAACGGTGGCAAAATCCTCATGACGTAAAAACATGCTTACCCCCGATAACTCTGCTGGTTTTCAAGGAACCACTGCCAGGTGCTGGCAAGCCCTGCCTCAAGTGATATCTCGTGATACCAGCCCAACTGATGCAAACGCGTAACGTCGAGCAATTTACGCGGCGTCCCGTCCGGTTTACTGGCGTCAAACACCACGCGTCCCTTATAACCCACGACCTTGGCGATGGTCTGGGCCAGCTCACGGATGGTGCAGTCCACGCCGGTACCCACATTGATGTGCGACAGCATCGGCTGGGTATATTCCTGCCAGACTTCATGAGCCAGCTCCATTACGTGGATACTGGCCGCCGCCATATCATCCACATGCAGAAACTCGCGCATCGGCGTACCGCTTCCCCACACCACCACATCCGGCGCATTTTGCTCGCAGGCTTCGTGAAAGCGGCGCAGCAGCGCCGGGATCACATGCGAATTGCTTGGATGAAAGTTGTCATGCGGCCCGTACAAATTCGTCGGCATCACCGAGCGATAATCACGGCCATACTGACGGTTATACGATTCACACAGCTTGATGCCGGCTATTTTGGCAATCGCATACGGTTCATTGGTCGGCTCCAGTTGCCCCTGCAAGAGTTCGCTTTCGGCTATTGGCTGGGTAGCATGTTTGGGATAAATACACGATGATCCGAGAAACAGCAGTTTATTCACGTTATGCAGATGCGCCGCATGAATAATGTTGCTCTCAATCATCATATTTTCGTAAATAAAATCAGCGGGATAAGTGTTATTGGCTACAATTCCCCCCACTTTTGCCGCCGCCAGGTACACCTGGTCAATACGTTCAGCGGCGAAGAACTGACGCACCGCGTCTCCGTCCAGCAGGTTAAGCTCATCTCGGGTACGCAGCACCAGTTCAACATTATCTCGTTGGGCCAGCTGTCTTACGATGGCGGACCCCACCATCCCGCGATGGCCTGCCACAAAAATACGTTGTCTATTCATCCTCAGTACTCCAGCGCGATGGCAACCTCGTAACCGTGCGACTTCAGCAGGGAATGTTTCTTCGCTGCTTCAAGGTCGTTAGCGACCATTTCAGAGATCATCTGGCGCAGCGTAATCTCCGGTTTCCAGCCGAGTTTTTCATGCGCTCTGGCCGGGTCGCCCAGCAGCGTTTCTACTTCTGCCGGACGGAAATAGCGTGGATCGACGGCGATTATCACGTCCCCAGGTTTCACGCCTGGCGCATCGTGTCCGGTCACGGAAACCACAATGCCTTTTTCATTCACGCCCTCACCTTCAAAACGCAGTTTGATACCCAGTTGCGCCGCCGCCATTTCTACAAACTGACGCACGGAATACTGCACGCCGGTGGCAATGACGAAATCTTCCGGCTGATCCTGCTGCAGCATCATCCACTGCATCCTGACGTAATCTTTGGCATGCCCCCAGTCACGCAGCGAATCCATGTTGCCCAGGTACAGGCACGACTCCAGGCCCTGAGCGATGTTGGCAATGGCGCGGGTGATTTTACGGGTGACGAAAGTTTCACCACGGCGTGGAGATTCGTGGTTAAACAAAATGCCGTTACAGGCATACATACCGTAGGATTCACGGTAGTTAACGGTAATCCAGTAGGCGTAAAGCTTAGCTACCGCATAGGGCGAGCGCGGGTAGAACGGCGTGGTCTCTTTCTGCGGAATTTCCTGCACCAGGCCGTACAGTTCTGAGGTGGAGGCCTGATAGAAACGGGTCTTCTTTTCCAGACCGAGGAAGCGGATAGCCTCCAGCAAACGCAACGTACCAATTGCATCGACGTCCGCGGTGTATTCCGGTGAGTCAAACGACACCGCGACGTGACTCATGGCGCCCAGGTTATAGACCTCGTCCGGTTGGACCTCTTTTAAAATACGGGTCAGGTTGGATGAATCCGTCAAATCGCCATAGTGCAGATGGAATTTGGGGTTGCTTGAATGTGGATCCTGGTAGATATGGTCCACACGTTCGGTGTTGAATGATGAAGCGCGACGCTTAATGCCGTGTACTTCATACCCTTTTTCCAGCAGGAATTCTGCCAGGTAAGAACCATCCTGCCCGGTTACGCCAGTGATGAGAGCGACTTTTGACATGTTATTACCTCTTCAATGATCCCCTCAGGGAGTAACTTTCTCAACGCGTTCGCGCGTGACTACTGCGGGGTTTCCCCGACAAACGACATTTGCTGGCAGCGATTTAAATACGCTGCTTCGTGCTCCAACGACGGTGCCATCGCCAATCGTCACGCCTGGCGCGACAAAGACATCTGTCGCCAGCCAGCATTTATCGCCAACCACAATCGGTGTGGCGTTAATATCAAAATATTGGCTGGCGTAATCATGACTTCCGGTGCATAAATAACTTTTCTGCGAAATAACCGCATGGGCGCCAATCGTAATATTACCTAACGTGTATAAAACCGCGTCATCGCCCACCCAGGCATAATCTCCCAGGGTTAATTTCCACGGATAAGTAATTTTTACTGAAGGTCGAATAACTACGTTTTTTCCTATTTTCGCGCCGAACATTCGTAATAAAAACGCACGCCAGCGATACATTACCTGGGGTGACCAGCGAAATAGTGTTGCCTGTACCGCCCACCATAATTGCACTTTAATGACGCCGCCACCGCGAAAACCTTTCGGCACGTTAAAACCGCTTAAATCTTGCATAATGTGCCCTTACGTTTTGCCATATAAGGTTTTGGTTTTACCGGTTGTACGCAACCGTAAATATTCAGAAACCCCAGTGAAAAAACTTGGCATATGTAATATCTGCCGCTGCACTTTTTTTGCATCGCGGCATAATTCCAGATTATTCGTCGTTGACACCCCGCCCATCGAAAACTCGGACACCAGCCCGTCCAGTTTTTTGAAAGCGTAACCAGATTTATATAGCCTGGCAGCCAGCGCGTAATCGGACGATATTTTATATTGCAGATCATAACGCCAGATATTGAGTCCGGAGAGCGGAAAAAAGATGGCCTGATGACTGGCGGGCAGGCTGTGATAAATATACCAACCCGGCTTTGCCCGGCGCTTAATTTTGTTGCCATTGCCAAAATCCAGCAACGCGTCGCCGATCACCATGGCTTTATCGCTCTGCGTTTTTAGCTGGCGGATAAACTGGGCCGCATCGGCATGCAGAATATCGCCGGAATTGAGGAACAGTGCAAACCGCCCGCGCGCCATCGCAATGCCTTTGTTCATCGCATCATAAATGCCGTTATCCGGCTCACTGACAAACCGTAACCGGTGCTCTCCACCGAGTCCTTCAAGAAACGCCGACGTACCGTCAGAGGAGCCCCCATCGACAACAATCCACTCAAAACTGATATCGCCTGCCTGCGCCAGCTGTGCCAGCGAGGCGTGAGTTTTGACGATCCCTTCCAGATTGCGAAAGGCGACGGTAATAATACTGAGCAGCATGTGATTTACCTCGCGATATTCAGCGCCTTGCGCAAAATAAACGGACATACAATTAAAAAAGCGTATTCCGGACTAAATACTGACCCTGTAAAAAACAGCGACAGCGGCGTAAAAAGATAAAGCTGCACCCGAAAATTCTGATTATCACCAAAAGCAGTGATCATCATCTTGATAACTTTCCCCATGTACCACAGGGTTAATATCACGGCGAACCATGAAAAATAAATAATCAGCAGATACAAACCATTGTCTATCGTTTTACCCACATCCGCACCGTTAAAAATTCCGAATGACGCGACATATTCATAAAGCGAACCGAATCTTACTACACCATCAACATGCATTAGCGAATAACCGACCATTACTAACGGACCTACGATTCGATAATACGATGATGAACCCTCGGTTCCTAAATCTCCAAGGCGCGTTGCGATGTACGGAAACGCGAATATCACACCGACTAAAAACACGCTTAATGAGATTATCGCCAGCGGCAACTTCTTTTTTATCGCATCCTTATTCAGGTACTGGAACGCCCACTCCAGGAGATAAAACAAAATAAACGTCATTACCCCTGAAAACGATCCTGATAATATTATCCCTGCCAGAATCATAGCATCGGACTTAGGCGTTTTGATACCAAACTGTTTGATACTGAGCCAAATTGAGATTAACGCCAGAGCGAAGAATGCCGGTTCGAAATAAAGTGCGGTGGTGCGTTTTCCGCCAAACTTAATAAAGTTCAGAACATAGCTGTTACTGTAAATAAGATATTTCGAAATAACTTCCATTAAACTGCTACCGCCGCTGAGAATGATCTGTGCCATTTCAACTGCCGCTAACCCCACTACCAGCCCAACGACCAGCCAGAAAAAGCGCAGGATCTTAATGTAGTTATGCGGCGAAATGGTTTTGAAGCGAATGCTCCACACCATGCCAATAATCACCACGGTATAGACAAACAGCATCGCGGACGTGACGTACTTACTGGCATCCAGCGATTGACCGAACAGGTAGTTAAACGCCGTCAATCCTCCCCCCACGCCCAGCGCTATCATTAATTTTTTAATATTGATGCGCTCGACAAACAGCAACAGCAGAACGGGCAAGAATGTGACAATCGTTATTGGGAAGCTCTCGCCAAGCTGGGCAAGTTTGACGTTAACCAGCAGATAAAGCAGCGGTAGCAGCAGATAGCTACAGATTCTGATAGAACGAGACATATTCCTCCAGCATCTGTTGCCCACTGTATGCCACCCGGCTGCGCTGGCTGAACTCGGCAAGCGACGTGTCGAATACCGCCTGCGCGATGTCTGATTTTTTCAGTTGTACCAGCCGCAGTACATCCGCTTCACTGAACGTTTTACCGCCCGCTTTCGCCAGCACCTCCCGTGCAGCCTCGCTGTGCGTAGCAATCACCGGTACGCCGATGGAAAGCGCTTCGCACAGAATCAGCGGGTAATTATCAACGCGGGAGCTGAACACCAGTCCATCCATCTCGTTAAGCGCATTCATCAACGTTCGCTTATCGCTTTCGAAGCCATGATTGATAACGTTATCGCCAACAAAGGGCGAAAATTTGCCGAAGGTATGCAGCTCAATTTTTTCTCCCAACGCCATCAACTCCTGCACCAGCTGCTGATTGGTTTTACCGTCATAGCGCAGGTCATGAGCCACTACAGCGATTTTCGGTCTGCCGTGTGGCTCATATTTGGCGGGCAGGTCGGCAAGAATGGCTTCGGTTGCCACATCAATACCGTTGTTAATAATGCGGCAGCGCCCCACGCCATACAGGCTGTTGAACGCGTCGGCCACATGCTGGCTGGGAGAGATAAACTGGCAGCCAAGCGCTAACATGTCGCGAAACATCTGCCGTTTTCCGGGCAATTGCTGATGGGCTTTGTCAATTTTTACCGGCGGATAGTTACTCAGCGTCGGGCATTTCTGGCAGCCCGTTTTCCAGCTTTCGCAACCATCGGTGAAAGCACAGCGTCCGGTCACGCTCCAGTGATCATGCAACGTCCAGACAAAGGTGATGTCCGGTTTATGCGCCTTCACCTTTTGGCAAAAGGCCACCACCTCTTCCAGATTCAACCAGTAGCTGTGCAGCACATGAAAATGCAGCACCAGCGGGCCGGAAGTGCGGGTCACCGTACGGTATAAATTATTGAGATTGCCGAACAGATCGCGGTTAGCGAAACGAAATAGCGCAATATTCGCCACCGATGTCAGACGCGGCGTATGTTTGATAACATGCGGATAATCCCTGTGGCTGGCGCTTTTCTTGCCGCCTTTGCCATAGCCGTACACAAAGCGCGACGACAGTCCTTTCTCCAGCGCGCGAAGATGCAGATCTAAGGCTACGCCTGCCGCTCCACCTTCTGCGAGTCGCACATTAAATTGTAAGATATTCATTTTGTTACCTTCACTCGTGCTTTCTCGCCCACCACCAGCGTGTTGTCAGGGATGCTATCCACCACCACGCTCCCGGCGCCAATGGTCACGTTATCGCCGATAGCGACATTGCCGAGCACAGTGACGTTAGCCCCCAGCTCGACACCGTTACCGATGACCGGACAGGACAGATCTTTGTCGCCAAGATTGCCAATGGTGACACCGTGGCGCAGGGTTAAATCGTCCCCTGCCACCACGTGTTTATTGATCACCACGCCATAACCATGATGGATGGTCAAACGACGACCGATAGATGCAGCGGCCTGAATTTCATAACCAAACAGGCATTCAGTGATCAGGCGATACAGCACCAGCACCGGCGCAGCCCACAGGTTGTTCACGATATTTTTTTTACGCCAGACGGAGCAAAAATGGGCAATCCGATAGGCCACTACCATGCAGCAGGGGCGCAGACTCCAGCCGTTCGCGCGTAAATCTTCCAGCATACTTAGCGTCCTCGCAGTCCGTCGGCCAGACGCTTACTGTTGCGAATCGAAAGCAACGTCAGCAGCGTGCGCCAGTTCATTCGTTTATTGCGGATCTGGTAGAGCGTAAACAGCTGATATTTCTTACTCGCCCGGTCAAATTTACCTTTGTGCTTGCGATAGAACTGAAAGTAGCCGGAGAATTTATGCGGTGATGAGGTAATGCGCATCTCACCATGGTTAACATGCAGGATCTGCGTCGCCTCTTTGACCTTCCACGGTTTGCCGTACGCCACCACCATCCTGAGGAAAATGTCGTAATCCTGCGCGGCTTTCAGTGTGGTATCGAACAGGCATGCTTTAAAACGCCATGCCCATGTAAACACCTGATTACCAATAATATTGCGCTTATAAAACTTGCGTCTGGAGTAAACTGACTTCGGATAGAGCGGCAGACTGGTTGGTTGCGAATACACTTCGCCTTCGCAAACATAATCATTGGCGTACAGAAACGCGTGCGTGACCAGTTGATGACGATGTTGCAGAAACACGCTCAGGCGATTCGGCGTCCATTCATCATCATCATCAATACCCGTAATATATTGCCCACTGGCCTGCATGATGGCCTGATTGCGCACCGCACAGGCCCCGGAGTTCGTCGCGTTATGCGTATAGCACACGCGTGGGTCGTTGAGTTCCTCAACGAACTGCTGCAATTGCTCATACGAGGAAGAACAGTCATCAACAATGATCATCTCCCAGTGAGGATAGTCCTGACGCAACACCGATTTAATCGCCCGAATGGCCAGCTGTTGGCGATTCCAGGTTGGCATGTAAATTGAAATTAGTGGGTTTTCTGTCGTCATTTTCGTTTCCCAAATAAAGTTGCCTGATGGCGCTACGCTTATCAGGCCTACATTCGATATGCGTTGCTGTTCGTTATCTATTTCGAATCCGACGTGTACTCGTATTCGTAGTAACCGTAATCCTGATACCCACTGGCACGGCGGAAGATAGAGTTCAGGATCACCCCCTTCACCTGAATGCCATTTTGCTCAAACCGACTCAGGCTGGTTTCCACCTCTTTCAGCGTATTGACCGCATAACGCGCCACCATCAGCGTGGTGCCGACATGGCGGCCAACAATCGCCGCATCGGTCACCGCCAGTATTGGCGGGGTATCTATCAGCACCAGGTCATAGTGCTCGCTGGCCCACGTAATCAGTTCGCCAAAGCGTTCACTCATCAGAAGCTCTGAAGGGTTAGGAGGGATTTGTCCGCGAGGGATCAGATCAAAATTCGCAATGGAGGTCGGTTTCGCGCAGGAGGTAATATCTCCCTTACCGACGAGGAGCTCGGACAGACCGTTGACGTTATTGGTCCCCAGCAGTTCGTGGGTATAGCCTTTGCGCATGTCGCAGTCGATCAACAGCACGCGTTTATGAGTCTGGCTAATGACCGCCGCCAGGTTAGCGCAGACAAATGTTTTACCTATCGACGGGCTGACGCCGGTCAGCATCAACACGTTGTTGCGCGCCTGCATCATGGCGAAGTGCAAACTGGTACGCAGGCTGCGGACCGCTTCTATGGCGAGATCCGTTGGATTCCCCACCGCCAGTAACTGGCTTTGTTTGTAGCGCTTCACACCTTTAATGGTCTGAACGTTATCACGCGCTTTTTGCCATTCTGAAAGCGGGATGCTGGCATACACGCTGATGCCATGCTCTTCCAGCGCCTGCGGGCTTTCAATGCCGCGATTAAACAGGGAACGCAGCAATACGCCCACCATTGAAAGCATCAAACCAAGAATAATGCTACCGAGAATAATCAACGCCTTTTTCGGCTTCAGCACGCCTGGCTGGGCAATCGCGGGATCGACGATGCGTACATCTCCGACCGTACTCGCCTCGGTGATCTTCAGTTCCTGTTGCTTATTTAACAGCTGCATATAGACCTGCTGACCGGACTCCACATCGCGGGTCAGCCGGACAATTTCCTGCTGCGTTTTCGGCATTGCAGTAACACGTCCGTTCAGCTTGCTTTTCTCATCTTCCAGCGCCTGGCGTTTTTCCAGCAACGTGCGATACGCCGGGTGCGCTTTGGTGAATAACTTGGAGATTTCCGCTTCTTTAAAGGTCAGTTCGTTGAGCTGCGCATCGATATTTACCATGGAGTCCAGCACCGCTTTAGCTTCCAGCGGCAAATCCACGGAGTCTTTATCCTGACGGAAGGCATTCAGCTTGTTTTCAGCAACGTCCAGCCGGTTACGCACCTCAGGCAACTGTTTTGCCAGAAACGCCAGACTTTTAGCGGCCTCTTCTGACTTACGCTCTACGTTTTGTTGCAGATAGTTGCGGGTAATACTGTCGAGGATCTGGCGGATTTGTTCGCGGTCTTCGCCGGTAAAAGTCAGGCTTAATACGCCAGTATCTTTGCCGGTTTCTGTCACCATCAGGTTATTTTGCAGGGTGTTAATCATGCCCAATGTGGAAAATTTGCTGACGGTAAATTGGCTCTCAGGGCTGGCATGAATCGCCTCAACCAGCATCGTCACGCCATCGCGATTCAATAATTGCCCAACCTGACCGCGGGCGCTAAATCCCCCATCACTGACTAATTGATAACTTTTGTCGTTCAGCACGCTTAGCGTAAAGGTCTGTTCCTTCATCGCCTTTGGCAACGTGAAGGTGGTGACATTAACGGTTTCATTCTGACGCCCCATCAACCGATCCCAGCCGGCGCCAAAAATCGGAAATGTATCTTTCGTCACCGCGATATCCAGATTGAGATCGTCTACCGTTTTTCCCAGTACCAGCCGTGACTGAATGAGCTGAATTTCCGCTTCCGAGGCCGGCGGTTTATTCGACAACGCCGAGCCAATATCCTGTACCAGCGAATTCCCGGTATTTTGCTCAATTTGCACCAGCGCATCCGCACTGTAGATCGGCGTGGCAAACAGCGTGTAAACCGCCGCACACACGGCAAAAGCTGTGGTAATCCCAAGTACCCACCAGCGAGCTTCCACCACTGTCCCTACCAGACGACCAATATCGATTTCATCATTGCCCGTAACCGGCGCGGCAGACTGTTTTACTTTTTCTGTCATTGTTTTCCCTGCTCCGCGTTCAATGCCTGAGCCCATTGGCGGGCAGACCGTTCAAGTAATGCGTACACCGCGTCAAACGCATCCCGACTTTTACGGTACGGGTCGGGAATTTCGCGTTCGCTGTCCCAGTGACCAAAGAGCATCACTTTGCCGCGCATCTCCGGCACCATTTCGCACAGGGCTGAGATATGGCGTTTTTCCATGGTCAGGATCAGGTCATACTCCCGGCACATGCGTCCCGAGATCTGCCGGGCACAATGATTTTCCAGTGACAGGTTGTGCGCCTGCGCGACGCTGATAGCACAGGGATCCGCACCTTTACCCACCAGCGCCCCGAGACCCGCAGAAGAGACCGTCAACGCCGGATGAAACTTCCTTAACAAGCGTTCCGCCGTTGGGGAACGGCAAATGTTCCCCACACAGACAACTAATATTTTGTTAAACATGACGATTACCAGTTGTGAAGGTCGCTGGCCGTGTCCGTCATATAGCGAACACCGCTAATGGTCGGCAGCAACTGATTGATCAAACGGTTCCAGCGGGCAACCGGTGCGGTCGTGACATACACCACATCGTAAGGCTGGAGTCGGAATGACGTCGCCATCACCAGCGAAGTCGCATCGGACATATCAAGCTGATAGATATTCGCGATCTTGCCGTTGTTCCCGCTTTCGCCTTTCAACGGACGAATAACGAAAATGCCGCTGGCGTTGGAGGTAGTCAGATCGATACCTTCCGCATTGCCAAGCGCTTCAGTGAGCGTCATACCGCTGAAGTCCATTTTGAGGGTGCTCTGCTTTTTCACTTCCCCCATCACGAAGACTTTCAAATCGTCATTACGCGGAACAAACAGAATGTCGCCAGGATAGAGCAGACGGTTCTGGCTCAGATCGCCATTTTGCATCAGCGCTTGCAGTGAAATACGTTGCTCCTGCCCTTTGTGAGTCAGTACAACATTGCGCCAGTCAGCCGCCTCGGTGAGACCGCCTGCGGCGTTAATGGCATCAAGAATGGTAAGCGGTACGTTGGTGATGGCCTGCTGGCCAGATTTGTTCACCTGCCCGGAGACATAAGCCTTCTGCGAGCGGAAAGCGGCGATATTAACGTCCACCTGCGGGTCAGCGATGTACTTCGCTAAGCGCCCGGTAATATCACTACGAATTTCGGCTAACGTTTTTCCCACCACGCTGACTTTGCCAATATAGGGGTAAAACATGGTGCCATCCGGCTGCACCCAGTTGCCGGTATCGCTTGAGCTACGATACTGCCCGGCCGGGGTTGTAAGTTCAGGATGATCCCAGACGGTCACATTCAGGACATCGCCCGGACCGACCCGATACTGATATCCTGCAATCTCCTGCTCCAGCGACATGTTAGGCTGCGCAACATTAGGACGAGGACGTAATTGCTCGACCAGTCGCGGGGTCAGTGGATAAACATTCACCATCCGGTTGATATCAAAATCAGCGTCCTGCTGTTTAATCACATCTTTGCCCATCGTAGACATATTGCTGCCCGGAAGCACGGTACAACCGTTTATCAAGATTACCGATACCAGGACTGGTATCAATTTAAGTTTGGAGTTCATCATTGATTATTTATCACTTTGGCAGAGTAATTATCACGTGCGTTCTAAATAGCGGCTTCGCCTGTACACATTTACCTTGCCGTTAATTGAAAAGGAATTTAACTGGCATCAATCCTAAAAATAATGGATTCATCTGCGGTCTCTTGACAGAATAATTCAGGCTTGTTTTCAGGTGGCCAGACACGCTACCGCCCCTGGCTTCATTAGCTACCAATGCACTGATTAATTTAAATTTTTATCTTCTCCTTTATTTTCATCACATTCAGAACGGCAACGCATCGGGAATAACGTCACTTGTTGATGAGGAAATATTTATCTTTTGATTATTACCGGAAGAATTGTTGCAGCTAAGTGAATAGCAGGCAAGATAACAAGCCTCCGCTCACTTGCTTTTAAGAATAATATTAAGGCTATAATTTATATATTTTTAGGATTTTATCGATATTGACAGCATTGCTAAATAAATACACCACCTGCGATATTTCCTAAATATAATTAGCTAAAGAAAATTATTTCCTGTAGTTACATTACGGCTATTTCCCGCTGGCATCCTGATATAACCACTAGAGAAATCCCTTTCCGGCATTGCATTTTCCGCCAGTTTTACCCATGATCGAATTGTGACAATTGTCATACAACTATGGGTATAGCATTTACTATGGAATGGATTGCCGATCCGTCAATCTGGGCCGGACTCGTCACGTTAATCGTGATCGAACTTGTTCTTGGCATTGATAATCTTGTTTTTATTGCCATCCTCGCGGAGAAACTCCCTCCTGCCCAGCGGGATAAGGCGCGTATTACCGGGCTCCTGCTGGCAATGGTCATGCGACTGCTGCTGCTGGCATCAATATCCTGGCTGGTGACGCTGACTACGCCACTGTTCAGCATTCGCGGCCTCAGTTTCAGCGCACGCGATCTGATCATGCTGTTCGGCGGTTTCTTCCTGTTGTTTAAAGCCACAATGGAGCTAAACGAACGGCTGGAAGGAAAAGACAGCGACAATCCCACCCAGCGTAAAGGCGCTAAGTTCTGGGGGGTGGTCGCGCAAATAGTGGTGCTGGACGCCATATTCTCTCTGGATTCAGTCATTACAGCCGTCGGGATGGTCGATCACCTGGCGGTGATGATGGCGGCGGTGATTATTGCCATCAGCCTGATGGTGCTCGCCAGCAAGTCGTTGACTCGCTTTGTCAACAGCCATCCAACCATCGTTATTCTGTGCCTGAGCTTCCTGCTGATGATTGGCTTCAGCCTTGTCGCCGAAGGGTTCGGTTTCCACATCCCGAAAGGTTATCTGTACGCCGCTATCGGCTTCTCGGTGATGATCGAAGCCTTGAACCAGCTGGCAATCTTTAACCGTCGTCGCTTCCTGTCAGCTAATCATACCTTGCGCCAGCGCACCGCCGAGGCGGTGATGAGGTTGCTGAGCGGTCAAAAAGAAGATGCCGAACTGGATGCCGAAACCGCTGCTATGCTGGCGGATCATCAGGAAGGGCAGATTTTTGCGCCTCAGGAACGGCGGATGATTGAGCGCGTACTGAATCTTAATCAGCGTACCGTCAGCAGCATAATGACCTCACGCCACGACATTGAACACGTCGATCTCAACGCACCCGAAGCAGAAATTCGCGCTTTACTGGAAAAAAACCAGCATACGCGTCTGGTCGTTACCGGGGAAGACGAGCAGGAAGAACTGCTGGGCGTAGTGCATGTCATCGATCTGCTGCAGCAGTCTCTGCGCGGTGAGCCGCTCGACTTACGCGTTCTGATTCGTCAGCCGCTGGTGTTCCCGGAAACACTGCCGCTGCTTCCGGCGCTGGAGCAGTTCCGTAATGCCCGCACGCACTTCGCTTTTATTGCTGATGAATTTGGTTCTGTAGAAGGGATCGTGACGCTCAGTGACGTGATGGAAACCATCGCCGGTAATCTGCCAAATGAAGTAGAAGAGATTGATGCCCGCCATGATATCCAGAAAAATGCCGATGGTTCGTGGACGGCTAACGGTCACATGCCGCTGGAAGATCTGGTGCAGTACGTCCCTATTCCGTTAGATGAAAAACGTGAATATCACACCATTGCCGGGCTTTTGATGGAATATTTACAGCGTATTCCGAAAACCGGAGAGGAAGTTCAGGTTGGCGACTACCGACTAAAAACCTTGCAGGTGGAAAACCATCGCGTGCAAAAAGTCCAGTTGATACCGCTACACGGTGAAGAAGAGATGGATTACGAGGTGTAAATCACCCGCCGGATGGCGCATCAGCCG
>NZ_SZXG01000029.1:16686-206387 GCF_005281305.1 Citrobacter sp. wls706
CCCGCCGGATGGCGCATCAGCCGCCATCCGGCAATTTGAATCAGAGTTTATCCAGCAACTTCTTAACATCTTTACCGTTGCGGGAGTCTTTATTGCGATCGGCCCAATCGTTCAGACGACGTTTCGCTTCATCCTGCAGATGCTTACGCAACAGCTGATCAACCTGCAAGTTATAGTTCAGCGCCTGCCACTGGCCATAAACCCTGAGAGGAACCGGCGTGGCTTTCAGGAACTTAATCAGCTTGCTTTCGCCATCCCAGCCGCCCAGCACGCGAATGTTAAACTGCGTGTCGCAATTCTGCTTCACCAGATCTAACGTCCCCTTGCCCGTCAGCGCAAGCATCGCAGACTCACCGGCCATGTTATCCAGCGTAAGCTCGCCGTTATCCAGCGTCAGATCGGTTACAAAGCGATCCAGTCGGGTGACGTTATCCAGGTTTTGCTGTGATTTAACATCACCGCCGCTGCGTTCTACGGCTTGTTGTATCATCTGCTGGAAGTTCATCCCTTCCATTCGCGTATCGCTCATTTCGACATGGGCCTGGCCTTGCCAGCTATGACGAAACGCCTGGGCGTCAATATCCGAGCCGGAAAAATCTCCCGCCAGTGACAGCTTACCGGTCAGCGCGATGGGGTAGTTGAAGGCTTTCAGGATTGTGCCAATTTCTACACCTTCCAGTCGCGGATGAAAGACTGCTCGCGGCTCATCTTTTCTGGCGTCCAACGTACCGGGAAGCGAAACATGTCCACCGTCATTTTTCCCTTCCAGTTGCACGACCTTCAGTAAACCAAACTGGTTGTCTATTTTTGCCGAGACATTCTCAAACGCCATTTTACGCCACAATACCTTGTCAGCCTGTAACGTGATGTCTGCCGAGAATCCCTTGAGTCCCTGGTAAGAGACGGCATCAACCTGCGAAGCAATGACGGGACGCGCCAGCGTCGCCTGACCCTGGCCTTGCTGCACCTCACCGTTTGTCGCTGCCACGGCATCGCGTTGCACAATCAGATTGTCCAGATTGAGCTGACCAAATTTCAGGTCGACGAGCCATTCGGGTTTATCTAACAACGACACCTGGGCTTGCCCGGCGAGAGAGCTGTCGTTAGCGGTCAAATGAATTTGGCTAAACGCGAGCTGTTTTTTCTCTTCCAGCCACTGTGCCTGAAGTTGCCCCTCACCTTTAATTCCCTGCGACGGCAAATCGGCCCCCTGTAGTTGCCAGCTTAACTGCTCAATATTAGCGGACAAATTATGCGGGTAGTCGGAGGCATCGACGGTGCCGTTTAAGGATAACGCAAGGTCACGCTGATCGCGGTTCACGCGCCCGGAGAAATCAAACGTACCACGGTGTTGGCTATCCTGTTCCATCTCCAGACGAATATCGCGAACCGTAACCTGCTCGTCGTCTTCATGCTGGAATACCAGAACGCTGTCGGCCACGCGCAGACTGGCGATATCAAACGACCATCCTTTGTCTTCCGCCAGATCGGGCAATGTATTGTCTTTGGGAGCAACGGGCGCATCTTGTCCACGCACCGCCTCAGTTTGCGGGGTCAGTTGAATCACAGCCCCCTTGAGCATCACCTGCTTCACGCTGAGCTGATGACTCAACAACGGCCACAACGCGACGTCGAGACGCATATTGTCGGCACGAATCAGGGGTTCACTGGCACCTTCTGCGGTTAACACCATGCGTCCCGAGAGGATGCTCAGCTGAGGCCATACGTGCCAACGCAGAGGACCATCCAACTGCAGCTGATATCCGCTACGCACAGCAACCTGCTTGACCATATACGCACGGAAATCATTCGGATTCACCAACAGTACTAACGCAGAAAAACCGGCCACCAGCACGACCAGCAGGATCATCAGCGTTGTCAGAAATCGTCTCATGCTATCCCCAATGGACTGAAAACATTCAGTCTTTATCGATCCGGCTGGCAACAGCGCCCTGCTGATCGCGATACTTTGCATCCTGACGACGGTTGTAAGGTCGCGCAGCCGGACCGGAAAGCGGTTCGAAACTCAACGCGCCAATCGGCATGCCTGGGCGCAGGGCCAGCGGTAATTTTCCGGAGTTGTAGAATTCCAGTACGATGCACCCTGACCAGCCCGGATCGATACGGTGTGCGGTAACGTGTACCATCAGTCCCAGACGCGCTAATGAAGAACGTCCATCTAACCAACCGACGAGATCGGAAGGCAACGTCACGGATTCGAACGTCACCGCCAGCGCAAGTTCACCCGGATGCAGGAAAAATGCCTCGCCGTCCTTGAGGACGATTTCATCGCTCATTACACGATCCAGCGCGGCGCTGACTTCATCTTTCGGTCCACTCAAATCGATATACGCCGCCGTATGACCGCGGAACGTACGGAATTTGTTACCAAGACGCACATCTACCGTGGCGCCATTGATTCGCTCGACAGGAGGGCGTGGAGTGATCGACAGGCGACCTTCATCCAACCAGGCTTCAATATCTCGGTCACATAAACGCATGGCACTTTCTCCTTTCGTGCTTCAACCCCTTAATGCCAGGTGCGTTAAGGGTGAACCAGGTTATCACTGAACGGTACACAATTCGCTGAACTTATTCAAAGAACTGGCTGATTTTAGCCTTCAGAATATCGATGGCGATGCGGTTTTTACCCCCGCGCGGCACGATGATGTCGGCGTATTGTTTTGAAGGCTCAATAAATTGCAGGAACATTGGACGTACGGTTTTTTGGTATTGCGCCATCACCGAATCCATAGAACGACCACGCTCGTTCACATCCCGTTTAATACGGCGCATCAGGCAAATATCCAGCGGCGTATCAACAAAAATAGAGAAGTTCATCTCGTCACGCAAACGCGCGTCTGTCAGCAGCAGAATGCCTTCCAGGATGATCACTTTCTTGGGTTCGATATGAATAGTGTCTTGCGTGCGCGTATGCTCAACATAGCTGTAAACGGGGAGTTCAATGGCGCTTCCGCGTTTAAGCGTTTGTAGATGTTGAAACAGCAGACTGTGATCCATCGCGTTCGGATGGTCGTAGTTGGTTTTTACACGTTCTTCCATCGACAGATGGCTTTGATCTTTGTAATAGCTGTCTTCGGGAATAACGCCAATATGTTCGTCACCGACTTGTTCACGTAATTCGCGATAAAGCGTGCTGGCAATAAGACTCTTGCCGGAAGCCGATGCGCCGGCGATGCCGATAATGACGCACTGATGGGACTGATCAGTCATAAATTTAGCGACCTGATTAACCTGGATGTAAGGAAGGGCGGCGTCGAAACGCCAAACGCGGCAATTATAGGGATTTCAGCGGCGCGATGCCAGTCCAGCCTGCACCAATGCTTTCCTTGTCGCAAATTAAAATGATCAGTTTTAAAGCAGGTGCTAAATTTATCTATCAGCCTTAGGAATTAATAGCTTGAGAGTGTTAATTTATGAGCAGCTGGCGTATAAATTGTAAATTGTTTGTACTAGCATAATCGCAGATTAAACATGATGTATCCGGCATATCTCCCGGACGACATCGGCTATTTGGGTAGAGTGGTAATGAGTAAACAATCCCAACATGTTTTAGTTACCTTACCTCATCCTCTACTGCGCATGGCCAGTTTAGGTCTGGTGGCTTTCATTTTTACGCTATTCTCGCTGGAACTGTCACGTTTCGGTGCGCAACTGGCCCCGCTTTGGTTCCCAACGTCAATCATGATGGTGGCTTTTTACCGTCATGCGGGAAAGATGTGGCCGGGAATCGCGCTGGCTTGTTCATTTGGTAATATCGGCGCGTCCTTACTCTTCTTCCCCGGTGAATCGCTGAGCTTCACCTATACGGCCATCAACATTATTGAGGCTGTCGTTGGCGCAATGCTATTGCGGAAACTGCTGCCCTGGTACAACCCCTTACAAAATCTTAACGACTGGGCGCGCCTGGCATTTGGCAGCGCCGTGGTTCCCCCTGTGTTGGGCGGCTTGTTACTGTGGTTATTGCTGCCAAAGGAAACCTCGTTAAATACTTTTCTTATTTGGGTCCTGTCAGAATCCATCGGCGCGCTGGCGCTGGTGCCGTTAGGTTTGCTGTTTAAGCCACATTATTTGCTCCGCCACCGCGACCCGCGGTTACTGCTGGAAACCGTCATCACACTTCTGGTGACCTTGACGTTCAGTTGGCTGTCCATGATGTATCTTCCATGGCCTTTTACCTGCGTTATCGTCCTGTTGATGTGGAGCGCTGTTCGCCTGCCGCGAATGGAGGCATTTTTAATTTTCCTCAGCACCGTGATGATGGTCTCGATGATGTTGGCCGCAGACCCTTCTCTGCTCTACATCCCCAAACCCAACTTGATGACCAGCCTGCCGTGGCTGCCGTTTTTGATGATCCTGCTGCCGGCCAATATGATGACGATGGTGATGTACGCGTTTCGGGCCGAACGCAAACATATCTCTGAAAGCGAATCGCGCTTTCGCAATGCCATGGAATATTCCGCGATTGGTATGGCGCTGGTGGGGACCGAAGGGCAATGGCTCCAGGCGAATAAAGCGTTGTGCCAGTTTCTGGGTTACAGCCAGGATGAGCTACGTTCGCTAACCTTCCAGCAATTAACCTGGCCGGAAGATCTGAACAATGATCTCGAACAGCTGGATATGCTGGCACGCGGAGAAATCAACAGCTACTCCATGGAAAAACGTTATTACACGCGCTCCGGTGATGTCGTCTGGGCCTTGCTGGCCGTTTCGTTGGTGCGTCATAGCGACAATACCCCCCTCTACTTTATTGCGCAGGTTGAGGATATTAACGATCTGAAGCATACCGAGTGGATTAACAAGCGGCTGATGGAGCGCATTACCCTCGCCAACGAAGCCGGGGGAATTGGCATCTGGGAATGGGAGCTACAGCCTGACGTAATCAGTTGGGATAAGCGCATGTTTGATTTGTATGAAGTCCCTGCGCATATCAAACCCAGCTGGCAAGTCTGGTATGACTGCGTTGTGCCCGAAGATCGTGAACATGCTAAAAATGTCATTCGCGATTCGCTGGCCGCACGGGCCCCCTTTAAGCTCGAGTTTCGTATTGCGGTCAAAGATGGCGTGCGGCATATCCGCTCACTGGCAAACCGGGTACTGAATAAAGACGGTGAAGTTGAACGCTTCCTTGGCATCAATATGGATATGACCGAGGTGAAGCAGCTTAACGAAGCGTTGTATCAGGAAAAAGAACGTCTGCACATTACGCTGGATTCGATTGGCGAAGCGGTGATTTGTATTGATGTTGATATGAACGTGACCTTTATGAATCCGGTCGCAGAGAAAATGAGCGGCTGGCAGCAGGAAAGCGCCATCGGCATTCCGCTGCTGACGGTACTACGTATTACTTTCGGCGACAACGGTCCGCTGATGGAAAATATCTACAGTGCTGACATGTCGCGTACGGCCATCGAGCAGGAAGTCGTTCTGCATTGTCGCAACGGCAGCAGTTATGACATTCAGTACAGCATCACCCCCCTTAGTACTCTCGATGGCGGCAGCATTGGCTCGGTGCTGGTGATTCAGGATGTCACCGAATCACGTAAAATGCTGCGCCAGCTTAGCTATAGCGCCTCGCATGACGATCTGACGCAGTTGGCAAACCGCGTCAGCTTCGAAAATCATCTAAAGCAGTTACTGCATACGGTTCACGACACGCACCAACAGCATGCTTTGGTTTTTATCGATCTCGATCGTTTTAAAGCCGTAAACGATAGCGCCGGTCACGCCGCAGGCGATGCCCTGCTACGCGAACTCTCTTCACTGATGCTAAGCATGCTGCGTTCCAGCGATATGCTGGCGCGCCTTGGCGGCGACGAGTTTGGTCTGTTGCTGCCGGATTGTAATATCGAAAGCGCCCGCTTTATCTCAGGTCGCATCATCAGCGCCATCAACGATTATCATTTCATGTGGGAAGGCCGCTTGCACCGTATTGGCGCCAGTGCGGGGATTACGCTCATTGATGAAAAAAACCATGTCGCCAGCGACGTCATGTCTCAGGCGGATATTGCCTGTTATGCGGCGAAGAACAGTGGGCGTGGGCGAGTCTGCGTGTATGAACCCCAGCAAAGCGAGGCTCATGCTGCGCGAAGCCAACTGTCATTGGATGAACAAAGACACACCATTACGCACAATCCAATGTTAATCATCGCCAGGGGCGTGGCCTCCCCGCGTATACCAGAGACGTTTAGCTTCTGGCTCCTCTCGCTGCGTTTAGGGACAGCTGAAGGGGAGATTATTGAAGAACACGCTTTCCGTGCCGGGCTGGTCGATCCTACATTAAATCAGGCGCTTGACCGCCGGGTATTCACCGAGTTCTTCCAGAGTGCTGCCCCGGCCGTCGCCAGTAAGGGACTCAGCATTGCCCTGCCCCTTTCCGCCGCCGGGCTGCTGAATACAGAACTTGTTGACGAGCTGCTGGGGCAACTGCAAAGAAGTCCGTTACCACCACGACTGCTGCACCTGACCGTTCCGTCTAACGTGATAAAAACAAACCCAACGCAGGCTATATCCACATTACATCGACTGCGTCAGTGCGGATGTCGAATTATTTTAAGTCATGTCGGTCGCGATTTAGAGCTGTTTGACAACCTGAAGTATCGCATGGTTGATTACCTGCTGCTCGACAGCGAGCTAAGTGCCAGCGCCCACGGTAACGTGATTGACGAAATGTGGGTGTCCATTATCCAGGGCCATGCTCAGCGTCTGGACATTAAAACCATCGCCGGCCCGGTGCAGTTGCCGCTGATCATGGATGCGCTTTCTGGCATCGGGATTGATATGATTTATGGCGATATCATTGCCGACGCCCAACCGCTGGATCTGCTACTGAATACCAGTAATTTCGCCATCAACTGACGGCTGCCAGCCATCCGTATACCAGATATGTAATAACGCATAGGAGCGCCAGGGTTTCCAGCGCTCTGCATACCGCCGTATCTGGGCGGGCGTCATGCCGGCAAAACGTTGTTTAATCAGATAGTCATCCGGCAGAAAAACATCTTTCGCCTGCCAGCCCCGCAGCGCAAAGTAGTTGGCGGTCCAGCGCCCTATTCCGGGGAACGTTTGCAGATGTTTGACGCCTTGCTCGATATCGGCAGGCGCTTGCGTCGCAAGCGTTCCATCCAGCGTCGCGCGAGCCAGATGAATTAACGCTTCAGCGCGTTTGAGCGGCATCCCTAACGCTTTCAGGTGTAATGGTTCAGCATCAGCGAGCGCTTCAGGGGTAGGGAAACACACATACTCTGGGGCATCCTCCAGCGTTTGCCCATAAGTATGCGCCACTTTCGCCGTCAGTTTCGCCGCCATAGCCACGCTGACTAACTGCCCTAAAATCGCTCGTACTCCTTGTTCAAAAGCATCGACACTGCCCGGCAAACGCAGTCCCGGACGCGCTGCTCCAAGGCTTCCCAGCGCGCTGGCTATTTGCTGCGGGCAACAGGTAAGATCGAATAAACGTGTCATTTTAGCCAGACACTCTGCGGCAACCGGCTGTAGCCCCTGACTCAACGTCACGTGTAGTTGATGGGTGTGTAGATCCGGTATCACGCGCACCAGACCACGATGATTCCCGACGGACAGGCTTCTGACATAACGCAGATCCCCCACGGTTTCTACCCCTTCCACCGCACGGGCGGCCAGGAACCCCAGCATCCAGGGCCAGTCGTAAGGCGGTTGCCAACTCAGCGTGAACATTGCATTTTCCTTTTCCAGCAAACCTACAGCATAAACGGTATTCAAACGATACGCCTTGCTTTCATATTCCAGTTGTCGGGACGTCAACATTTCGTTAAAGTCACGCCCCTTCTTCACTGGCATGGGGATTTTTACGGTGTTTATTGGTTTTGACTACGGTACGGCAAACTGTTCAGTGGCCGTTATGCGAGACGGGCAGCCACAGTTGCTCAAAATGGAAAATAACAGCACGCTTCTGCCCTCAATGCTTTGTGCGCCAACACGCGAAGCGGTCAGTGAATGGCTGTATCGGCATCACGACGTTCCAACCACGGATGATGAAACGCAGGCGTTACTGCGCCGTGCGATGCGCTATAACCGCGAAGAAGATATCGATGTTAATGCCAACAGCGTGCAGTTCGGTCTGGCTTCGCTGGGTCACTATATTGACGATCCGGAAGAGGTGTACTTCGTTAAATCACCAAAATCCTTTCTCGGTGCCAGCGGTCTGAAACCGCAGCAGGTTGCGCTGTTTGAGGATCTGGTCTGTGCCATGATGCTGCATATTCGTAATCAGGCACAAAGCCAGTTGCCGGAAGCCATCACCCAGGCCGTTATTGGTCGCCCAATCAACTTTCAGGGTTTAGGTGGCGATGACGCCAATATTCAGGCGCAAGGTATCCTTGAACGTGCGGCAAAACGCGCTGGTTTTCAGGATGTCGTCTTTCAGTACGAACCGGTAGCAGCTGGTCTGGATTACGAAGCCACGCTGCAGGAAGAAAAACGCGTATTGGTCGTGGACATTGGCGGGGGTACAACCGACTGTTCATTGTTGCTAATGGGACCACAATGGCATCAACGCGCCGATCGCGAAAACAGCCTGCTGGGGCACAGCGGCTGCCGCGTAGGCGGGAACGATCTGGATATTGCACTGGCCTTTAAACACTTGATGCCGCTCCTCGGCATGGGTGGAGAAACGGAAAAAGGCATCGCCTTACCTATTCTGCCCTGGTGGAACGCGGTCGCGATTAACGATGTCCCCGCGCAAAGTGAGTTCTACAGTAGTGCCAACGGACGCTTATTAAACGATCTTGTACGTGACGCCCGGGAAGCCGATAAAGTCGCGCTGTTACTCAAAGTCTGGCGCGAGCGTCTGAGTTACCGCCTGGTGCGCAGCGCAGAAGAGAGCAAAATCGCGCTGTCCGACCAGAGCATAGTTACGGCGGCGCTACCGTTTATCAGCGAAACGCTGGCCACCGATATCAGTCAACACGGACTGGAAGCTGCGCTCAATCAGCCTCTGGCGCGTATTCTCGAGCAGGTGCAACTGGCGCTGGAAAACGCGCAGGAAAAACCGGACGTGATTTACCTGACCGGCGGCAGCGCGCGTTCGCCGTTGATCAAAAAAGCTCTCGCAGAGCAGCTCCCGGGCATCCCAATTGCCGGTGGCGATGATTTCGGTTCCGTTACCGCTGGATTGGCCCGCTGGGCTGAGGTTGTTTTCCGCTAAGCCGCTCGCAAGCTGAAAGGTGTGCATATTGACATCACCGTTGCTGTGGCTTATTTTCAGGAGTGAGGGTTAGGGAGGGTTTCCCCTCCCCCTGGTGTCTTAGTAAGCCGCGAAGCTAATGACTAAGAATATCACCAGTATGATGACGTGCTTCATCATAACCCTTTCCTTATTCTGGCCCCTTCCTCGGGAGGGGCTTTCCCGTTTCAGCGTCCCGCTGAAATCTCTGGCTTACCTCCTTTTTGCGTTGAACGCACTCTAACGCACTATTTCTTGTTCGCCGTTTTCAGCGCTAAATGTTGCGTAACGCCTCGCAAAGCCGCATCAGCATTCAGACGAATCCCGACAGTGTTTCATAATTCCTCCATTTTTCTCCCTTGTTCGCTGGCTAAACTAGTATCATTCCGCGAATCGTTTCAGGATGAGAAACCCATAACAATGAAAGGCAGTAACAAATCCCGCTGGGTGATAGCAACTGTGATCGTCGTGACCGCCATCGCCGCATTCTGGTTCTGGCAAAGCCGCAGTGAACCCCAGGGCACCGCACCCGGCGCGACCAAACCAGCGCAGCACTCGCCAGGAGCTGGGCGTCGTGGTATGCGTTCCGGGCCGTTGGCTCCCGTTCAGGCCGCCACCGCCACCGAGGAAGCCGTTCCACGTTATCTGACGGGGCTAGGCACTATTACTGCCGCCAATACCGCTACGGTGCGAAGCCGGGTAGATGGCCAGCTCATCGCGTTACACTTCGCGGAAGGGCAACAGGTAAAAGCCGGCGACTTGCTGGCAGAGATAGACCCCAGCCAATTTAAAGTTGCTCTGGCTCAGGCGCAGGGGCAACTGGCAAAAGATAAAGCCACGCTGGCGAATGCCCGTCGCGATCTTGCGCGTTATCAGCAGTTGGTAAAAACCAATCTGGTCTCCCGCCAAGAGCTGGATGCCCAACAGGCGCTGGTAAATGAGACGTTAGGGACAATCAAAGCGGATGAAGCCAGCGTCGCCAGCGCCCAATTGCAGCTCGACTGGAGCCGTATAACCGCGCCTGTCGATGGACGGGTCGGTCTGAAACAGGTGGATGTTGGCAACCAGATTTCCAGCGGTGATACCACCGGCATCGTCGTCATTACACAAACCCACCCCATCGACTTGATATTCACCTTACCCGAAAACGACATCGCCACCGTGTTGCGGGCGCAAAAATCGGGGAACCCGCTGAAGGTCGAAGCCTGGGACCGTACTAATTCGCAAAAACTCAGCGAAGGCGTCCTGCTGAGCCTCGACAATCAAATCGACGCAACTACCGGAACCATCAAAGTTAAGGCCCGGTTTAACAATCAGGATGATGCCTTATTCCCAAATCAGTTCGTTAATGCCCGCATGCTGGTCGACACGGAACAAAATGCTGTTGTCATCCCCACTGCTGCCCTGCAAATGGGTAATGAAGGTCACTTTGTCTGGGTGCTGAACAGCGACAATAACGTCAGTAAACACCTGGTTAAACCGGGTATCCAGGATAGCCAGAAAGTGGTGATTACCGCCGGACTGTCCGTGGGCGATCGCGTAGTGACCGACGGTATTGACCGCCTGACGGAAGGGGCCAAAGTTGAAGTCGTAGAGGCGCACGACACCTCTGTAACAGACGAAAAAACTACGCCGCGCGGCTACGGAAAAAAAGGAGCTAACTCCTGATGCAGGTGTTACCTCCTGGCAACTCAGGCGGCCCCTCGCGCCTGTTTATTCTGCGCCCCGTCGCCACCACGCTGCTGATGGTCGCCATTTTATTGGCAGGTATTATTGGTTATCGTTTCCTGCCGATCGCCGCTTTACCAGAAGTGGATTACCCCACAATTCAGGTCGTAACGCTCTACCCCGGCGCCAGCCCGGACGTTATGACTTCGGCGGTAACCGCGCCGCTTGAGCGTCAGTTTGGACAAATGTCCGGCTTAAAACAGATGTCCTCGCAAAGCTCCGGCGGCGCTTCGGTCGTCACGTTGCAGTTTCAACTGACGCTCCCGCTGGATGTCGCCGAGCAGGAAGTTCAGGCCGCCATTAATGCCGCCACCAATTTATTACCGGGCGATCTGCCTAACCCGCCGGTCTACAGTAAAGTAAACCCGGCGGATCCACCGATCATGACGCTGGCTGTCACCTCCAGCGCGATGCCGATGACGCAGGTGGAAGATATGGTCGAAACCCGCGTCGCCCAGAAAATCTCTCAGGTTTCGGGCGTGGGTCTGGTGACGCTTTCCGGTGGGCAACGTCCGGCTGTTCGCGTGAAGCTTAATGCGCAGGCCATTGCCGCGCTCGGTCTGACCAGCGAAACCATCCGTACGGCCATTACCGGCGCCAACGTCAACTCGGCTAAAGGCAGTCTTGATGGCCCAACGCGTGCCGTCACGCTCTCAGCTAACGACCAGATGCAGTCTGCGGATGAATATCGTCAGCTTATTATTGCCTATAAAAACGGCGCGCCGGTTCGTCTGGGCGATGTCGCAAACGTTGAGCAAGGGGCAGAAAATAGCTGGCTGGGCGCATGGGCCAATAAGCAACAAGCCATTGTGATGAATGTTCAGCGCCAGCCGGGGGCAAACATCATTTCCACTGCTGACAGCATCCGCCAAATGTTGCCGCAGCTCACTGAAAGCCTGCCTAAATCAGTAAAGGTCAGCGTGCTTTCCGATCGTACAACCAATATTCGTGCATCCGTAGCCGACACCCAGTTTGAGCTGATGCTGGCGATTGCGCTGGTTGTTATGATTATCTACCTGTTTCTGCGCAATATCCCGGCAACGATTATACCCGCGGTCGCTGTGCCGCTGTCGCTAATCGGCACCTTCGCGGTAATGGTTTTTCTTGATTTCTCTATCAATAACCTGACCTTAATGGCGCTAACCATCGCCACCGGCTTTGTGGTGGATGACGCCATCGTGGTGATTGAGAACATTTCACGTTATATCGAAAAAGGCGAAAAACCGCTGACCGCCGCCCTGAAAGGTGCGGGCGAGATTGGTTTTACCATCATCTCTCTGACATTTTCGCTGATCGCCGTGCTGATCCCACTGTTGTTTATGGGCGATATTGTCGGGCGATTGTTCCGCGAGTTTGCCGTAACGCTGGCCGTGGCGATACTGATTTCTGCGGTAGTGTCGCTCACCCTCACGCCGATGATGTGCGCCCGCATGCTCAGTCAGGCATCGTTACGTAAACAGAACCGCTTCTCGCGCGCCTCGGAACGGATGTTTGATCGCATTATCGCCGGGTACGGGCACTGGCTGGCTAAAGTGCTTAACCATCCGTGGCTGACGCTCAGCGTGGCGCTTGGCACGCTGGCGCTAAGCGTCATGCTGTGGGTCTTTATTCCAAAAGGCTTCTTCCCGATACAGGATAACGGTATCATCCAGGGCACGCTGCAGGCACCGCAGTCCAGCTCGTTTGCCAGCATGGCCCAGCGTCAGCGTCAGGTCTCAGATGTCATCCTGCAAGATCCGGCGGTTGAGAGCCTGACCGCTTTTGTTGGCGTGGACGGCACCAATCCGGCATTAAACAGCGCACGTATGCAAATCAACCTTAAGCCACTGGATGAACGCGATGATCGCGTGCAGAAAGTGATCGCGCGGTTACAAGAGGCAGTAAACAACGTTCCCGGCGTCGACCTCTATCTGCAGCCTACGCAAGACCTGACGATTGATACTCAGGTCAGCCGGACGCAATATCAATTCACGCTGCAAGCAACCTCCCTGGATGCGCTCAGCACCTGGGTTCCCCAACTGTTGGAAAAGCTACAACAGCTACCGCAGGTGTCTGATGTCAGCAGTGACTGGCAGGACAAAGGGCTGGTAGCCTATGTGAACGTCAATCGCGACAGCGCCAGCCGTTTAGGTATCAGCATGGCAGATGTCGATAACGCCCTGTACAACGCCTTCGGCCAACGCCTGATTTCAACCATCTATACGCAGGCAAACCAGTATCGCGTCGTGTTAGAACATGACACCGACACGACGCCAGGGCTTGCGGCTATGGAGACTATTCGTCTGACCAGTAGCGACGGCGGCGTGGTGCCGCTCAGCGCTATCGCCAGCATTGAACAGCGTTTTGCTCCGCTGTCGATTAACCATCTCGATCAGTTTCCGGTGACAACCATCTCGTTCAATGTGCCAGACGACTATTCATTGGGCGATGCGGTACAGGCGATTCTGGATGCCGAAAAAACGCTTAACCTGCCAGCGAACATTACCACCCAGTTTCAGGGCAGTACGTTGGCCTTCCAGGCCGCGCTGGGTAACACTATCTGGCTGATTGTGGCGGCGGTTGTCGCGATGTATATCGTACTCGGCGTGCTGTATGAAAGCTTTATTCACCCGATAACCATTCTCTCCACGCTGCCCACGGCGGGCGTTGGCGCACTGCTGGCGTTAATGATTGCCGGCAGCGAACTGGACGTCATTGCGATTATCGGCATTATTTTGCTCATCGGTATCGTCAAGAAAAACGCCATCATGATGATCGACTTTGCCCTGGCCGCAGAGCGCGAACAGGGTATGGCGCCGCGTGAAGCTATCTTCCAGGCCTGTCTGCTGCGTTTTCGCCCGATCCTGATGACCACGCTGGCGGCGCTGCTGGGCGCATTGCCCCTGATGTTAAGCACCGGCGTGGGCGCAGAGTTACGCCGTCCATTAGGGATTGGCATGGTCGGCGGTCTGCTGGTAAGCCAGGTATTAACCCTGTTCACCACCCCAGTGATTTATCTGCTGTTTGACCGTTTATCGCTGTATGTGAAAAGCCGCTTCCCACGTCAGGAAGAGGAAGCGTAAATGAAATTTTTCGCGCTTTTCATTCATCGTCCGGTGGCGACTATTCTCATTTCTGTGGCCATCACTCTGTGCGGCATACTGGGTTTTCGTCTGCTGCCGGTGGCCCCGCTGCCGCAGGTGGATTTCCCGGTGATTATGGTCAGCGCCTCATTACCCGGCGCGTCTCCCGAAACGATGGCCTCCTCTGTCGCCACCCCGCTGGAACGCTCTCTGGGCCGCATCGCGGGCGTGAACGAAATGACCTCAAGCAGCTCGCTTGGCAGCACACGCATCATTCTCGAATTTAAATTCGACCGTGACATCAACGGCGCTGCGCGAGACGTTCAGGCCGCAATCAACGCCGCACAAAGCCTGCTGCCTAGCGGAATGCCCAGTCGCCCAACGTACCGCAAAGCTAACCCTTCCGACGCGCCGATCATGATCCTGACGCTCACTTCTGATACGTATTCCCAGGGTGAACTGTACGATTTTGCGTCGACCCAACTGGCGCAAACCATCGCGCAAATCGACGGCGTGGGTGACGTGGACGTGGGAGGAAGTTCTCTGCCTGCCGTGCGCGTAGGACTCAACCCACAAGCGCTGTTTAACCAGGGCGTATCGCTGGACGACGTGCGTAGCGCAATCGACAACGCCAACGTGCGTAAACCGCAGGGAGCTATCGAGAGTGAAACCCATCGTTGGCAGGTACAAACCAACGATGAGCTGAAAACGGCAGCCGAATACCAACCGATTATCATCCACTACAATAACGGCGCTGCGGTGCGGTTAGGTGACGTTGCGTCTGTGAGCGACTCGGTACAGGACGTGCGCAACGCGGGGATGACCAATGCCAAACCGGCCATCCTGCTGATGATCCGCAAGCTGCCGGAAGCCAATATCATTCAGACGGTAGACAGCATCCGGGCCAAATTGCCGGAATTACAAACCCTGGTCCCGGCCGCTATCGATCTGCAAATCGCCCAGGACCGATCGCCGACCATTCGCGCCTCGCTGGAGGAAGTTGAACAGACGCTGATTATCTCCGTGGCGCTGGTTATCCTGGTGGTCTTTGTCTTTCTGCGTTCCGGACGCGCAACCCTCATCCCCGCCGTCGCGGTTCCGGTCTCGCTAATCGGCACATTTGCCGCCATGTATTTGTGCGGATTCAGCCTGAACAACCTGTCGTTAATGGCGCTAACCATTGCCACGGGTTTTGTCGTCGATGACGCCATCGTGGTACTGGAAAACATAGCCCGCCACCTCGAGGCGGGAATGAAACCACTTCAGGCCGCGCTACAGGGCACGCGCGAGGTGGGCTTTACGGTTCTCTCCATGAGCCTGTCGCTGGTCGCGGTATTCCTACCGCTGTTGCTGATGGGCGGCCTGCCGGGGCGATTGCTGCGCGAATTTGCCGTCACGCTGTCGGTGGCAATCGGCATTTCCCTGCTGGTGTCACTGACATTAACGCCAATGATGTGTGGCTGGATGCTCAAATCCAGCGCCCCGCGCGAACAAACGCGTAAGCGGGGATTTGGTCGCGTGTTAGTGGCGCTGCAACAGGGCTACGGCACATCGCTTAAATGGGTGCTGCGCCATACGCGGCTGGTGGGCGTGGTATTACTCGGCACCATTGCGCTGAACATTTGGCTCTACATTTCCATCCCAAAAACCTTCTTCCCTGAGCAGGATACAGGCGTATTGATGGGCGGGATCCAGGCTGACCAAAGCATCTCTTTCCAGGCGATGCGCGGCAAACTGCAAGACTTTATGCAGATCATCCGCGACGATCCGGCGGTGAATAACGTCACTGGCTTCACCGGTGGTTCCCGGGTCAATAGCGGGATGATGTTTATTACCCTCAAACCACGCGATGAACGCCGTGAAAGCGCTCAACAGGTGATCGACCGCCTGCGCGTCGCGCTGGCCAAAGAGCCGGGCGCGAATCTGTTTCTGATGGCGGTGCAGGATATTCGCGTCGGTGGACGCCAGGCCAACGCCAGCTATCAGTACACACTGCTGTCCGACGATCTGGCGGCGCTACGTGAATGGGAACCTAAAATTCGCAAGGCGTTAGCCGCCCTGCCCCAACTGGCGGATGTCAACTCCGATCAACAGGACAATGGCGCGGAGATGAATCTGATTTACGATCGCGACACCATGTCGCGTCTGGGAATCGATGTTGCCGCCGCCAACAGCCTGTTGAATAACGCTTTCGGACAACGGCAGATTTCGACAATTTATCAACCGATGAACCAGTACAAAGTGGTGATGGAGGTTGATCGACGTTACACCCAGGACATCAGCGCGCTGGACAAAATGTTCGTCATCAACAATGACGGTAAGGCGATCCCGTTATCGTACTTTGCCAAATGGCAACCGGCGAATGCCCCGCTGTCGGTGAATCATCAGGGCTTGTCCGCCGCGTCAACGGTGTCGTTTAACCTGCCGACAGGTTCTTCACTTTCTGAAGCGACGGAGGCCATCAACAGAACGATGACCCAGCTTGGCGTTCCCTCGACGGTTCGCGGCAGTTTTGCCGGTACGGCACAGGTCTTTCAGGACACCATGAACTCGCAGGTGATCCTGATTATCGCCGCCATCGCAACGGTCTACATCGTGTTGGGCATGTTGTATGAAAGTTATGTTCACCCGCTGACTATTCTTTCCACACTGCCTTCAGCGGGCGTTGGGGCTTTACTGGCGCTGGAGCTGTTCAATGCCCCGTTCAGCCTAATAGCCCTGATAGGGATCATGCTATTAATTGGCATTGTGAAGAAAAACGCCATCATGATGGTCGATTTTGCGTTGGAAGCGCAAAGAAACGGTAAGTTGCCACCGGAGGAAGCCATTTTCCAGGCTTGCCTGTTACGCTTTCGCCCAATAATGATGACCACGCTGGCTGCGCTGTTTGGCGCGCTGCCGCTTGTGTTATCAGCAGGTGATGGCTCCGAACTGCGCCAGCCTTTGGGGATCACCATCGTCGGCGGGCTGGTGGTAAGTCAACTCCTGACGCTGTACACCACACCCGTGGTCTATCTCTTTTTCGACCGTCTGCGTCTGCGTTTTTCACGTAAAAATAGCAAACCGGTAGCAGAGTTATGACAGAACTTCCCGACAGCACCCGCTGGCAACTTTGGATTGTGGCATTCGGCTTTTTTATGCAGTCGCTGGATACCACCATCGTCAATACCGCGCTTCCTTCGATGGCCGCCAGCCTCGGAGAAAGCCCGTTACATATGCATATGGTCATTGTGTCATATGTATTAACCGTTGCCGTAATGCTGCCCGCCAGCGGATGGCTGGCGGACAAAGTTGGCGTGCGCAATATCTTCTTCACCGCCATCATCCTGTTTACGCTTGGCTCGCTGTTTTGCGCCTGGTCCAGCACGCTCAACGAGCTGGTGATGGCGCGCGTCTTACAAGGCGTTGGTGGCGCGATGATGGTGCCGGTTGGCAGACTAACGGTGATGAAAATCGTCCCGCGTGAGCAATATATGGCGGCGATGACGTTTGTCACGTTACCCGGCCAGATTGGCCCATTGCTGGGTCCGGCGTTAGGCGGCGTTCTGGTTGAGTATGCCTCCTGGCACTGGATATTTTTGCTGAACATTCCGGTTGGCATTGTCGGCGCGATAGCAACGTTAATGCTGATGCCCAACTACACCATGCAAACGCGACGCTTCGATCTTTCGGGATTCGCGATGCTGGCGGTCGGCATGGCGGTGCTAACGCTGGCGCTCGATGGCAGTAAAGGAACCGGCATCTCCGGTATCACGCTGGCGGTGCTGGTTATCTGCGGGGCGTTGGCTATTGCGCTATATCTGAAACACGCCCATCGTAATCCACGCGCGCTGTTTAGTCTGAATCTGTTTCACACACCAACCTTCTCGTTAGGTCTGCTCGGCAGTTTTGCCGGACGTATCGGCAGCGGTATGCTGCCGTTTATGACGCCAGTGTTTTTACAGATTGGACTCGGTTTTTCACCTTTTCATGCCGGGCTGATGATGGTCCCGATGGTGCTCGGCAGTATGGGCATGAAGCGCATCGTGGTACAGGTCGTTAACCGCTTTGGCTACCGCCGCGTACTGGTCACTACAACGCTTGGCCTGTCTCTGGTCAGCCTGTTGCTGATGACCACCGCGCTGCTCGGCTGGTATTACGCCCTGCCCTTTGTGCTGTTCTTACAGGGAATGGTCAACTCAACGCGTTTTTCATCCATGAATACCCTTACACTTAAAGACCTGCCAGACGATCTTGCCAGCAGCGGCAACAGCCTGCTGTCGATGATCATGCAATTGTCGATGAGTATCGGGGTGACTATCGCTGGCCTGTTGCTAGGCATGTTTGGTCAGCAGCATATCGCTATCGACAGCGGCAGTACGCATACCGTCTTTATGTATACCTGGCTGTGCATTGCATTCATTATTGCTCTGCCCGCCATTATTTTTGCCCGCGTGCCGAACGACACGCAAACTAACGCGGTGATCTCACGGCGCAAAAGGAGCACCTGATGAAGTTCTGGCGGCCCGGTATCACCGGCAAACTGTTTCTGGCGATTTTCGCCACCTGCATTGTGTTGCTGATCAGTATGCACTGGGCCGTACGCATTAGCTTCGAACGTGGTTTTATTGACTATATCAAACACGGTAACGAGCAGCGTCTGCAAATGCTCAGCGACGCGTTGAGCGAGCAGTATGAGCAGCATGGCAACTGGCGGTTCTTACGCAATAACGATCGCTTTGTTTTTCAGATCCTGCGCTCTTTTGAACACGACAACGACGATGATAAACCCGGTCCCGGCATGCCGCCGCACGGCTGGCGTACCCAGTTTTGGGTTGTTGATCAAAACGCTCGCGTGTTGGTCGGTCCGCGCGCTCCGGTCCCTCACGACGGTATGCGCCATCCTATCCGCGTCAACGGTAGCGAAGTGGGTGCCGTGATTGCTTCTCCCGTAGAGCGCTTAACGCGAAATACGGATATCAATTTCGACATGCAGCAAAGACGCTCCAGTTGGCTTATCGTCGCGCTCTCCACGATTCTGGCGGCGCTGGCAACATTTACGCTGGCGCGCGGCCTGTTGGCCCCGGTCAAACGACTGGTGGAAGGCACGCATAAACTGGCTGCAGGCGATTTCACCACCCGCGTTGCGCCGACCAGTACCGATGAGCTGGGCAAACTGGCGCAAGATTTCAACCAGCTTGCCAGTACGCTGGAAAAAAACCAGCAGATGCGGCGTGATTTTATGGCCGATATTTCTCACGAACTGCGTACGCCGTTGGCGGTGCTACGCGGCGAGCTGGAAGCTATTCAGGATGGCGTACGCCAGTTTACCCCCGACTCCGTGACCTCTTTACAGGCCGAAGTCGCAACGCTCACCAAACTGGTGGACGATCTTCATCAGCTCTCCATGTCCGATGAAGGCGCGCTGGCCTACCAGAAAACATCGCTGGATCTTATTCCCCTGCTGGAAGTGGCAAGCGGTGCATTTCGTGAACGCTTTGCCAGCCGGGGATTGACGATACAACTTTCTCTCCCGGACAGTATGACGGTATTTGGCGACAGGGATCGTCTGATGCAGCTGTTCAACAATCTGCTGGAAAACAGCTTGCGCTACACCGACAACGGCGGCGGGCTGCATATCAGCGCTGAACAACGTGAACGAATGGTGTTATTAACCTTCGCTGATTCCGCTCCCGGCGTGAGTGAAGAGCAGTTGCAGAAGCTGTTTGAACGGTTTTATCGCACTGAAGGCTCGCGTAACCGAGCCAGCGGTGGTTCCGGCTTGGGGTTGGCGATTTGCGTCAATATTGTACAGGCGCATAATGGCCTGATCCGCGCCGCTCATTCGCCTTTTGGCGGGGTTAGCATTACAGTAGAGCTACCGCTCGAACGCGATTTACAGAGAGATGTATGACAGAGTTACCCATTGATGAAAACACGCCGCGTATTCTGATCGTGGAAGACGAACCCAAGCTGGGACAACTGCTTATTGACTATCTGCGGGCGGCAAGCTACGCGCCTACGCTCATCAGCCATGGCGATCTGGTCCTGCCTTACGTACGTCAAACGCCGCCCGATCTGATCTTGTTGGATCTGATGCTGCCCGGCACCGATGGCCTGACACTGTGTCGGGAAATTCGCCGTTTCTCTGAAGTTCCCATCATGATGGTAACCGCAAAAATCGAAGAGATTGACCGTCTGCTGGGACTGGAGATTGGTGCGGATGATTATATTTGTAAACCCTACAGCCCGCGCGAAGTCGTTGCTCGCGTGAAGACGATCCTGCGCCGTTGCAAGCCACAGCGCGAACTGCAACAAATGGATGCAGACAGCCCGTTGATCGTCGACGAAGGTCGTTTTCAGGCGTCGTGGCGGGGGAAAATGCTCGACTTAACGCCTGCGGAATTTCGCTTACTCAAAACGCTGTCACACGAGCCGGGAAAAGTGTTCTCCCGCGAGCAGTTGCTCAATCATCTGTATGACGACTACCGCGTCGTTACCGACCGCACCATCGACAGCCACATTAAGAACCTGCGACGTAAGCTGGAGTCGCTGGATGCAGAGCAGTCCTTCATTCGCGCGGTGTATGGCGTAGGGTATCGCTGGGAAGCCGATGCGTGCCGAATTGCGTAATCAGCGATAGTACAAATGATATCGGGTAAGGCGAAGCAACCACCAGCACAATGACTTTACCTGCCCGCCCCTCAGCGCTACAATGCCCGCCCTTAATATGGGGGCACTCCCCTAACCGCCTCATTAAGTGAGGCGAGTCTGACCTGTCATCAGAACGAGATAATTATGTTTAAACCGGAACTCCTTTCCCCGGCGGGAACGCTGAAAAATATGCGTTACGCTTTCGCCTATGGCGCAGATGCTGTGTATGCGGGCCAACCGCGTTATTCACTGCGCGTACGCAACAACGAATTCAACCACGAAAACCTGCAGCGCGGCATTAATGAAGCCCATGAACTGGGTAAAAAATTCTATGTGGTGGTTAACATCGCCCCGCACAATGCCAAGCTGAAAACCTTCATTCGTGATCTGAAACCGGTGGTGGAAATGGGGCCGGATGCGCTGATCATGTCGGACCCGGGTCTGATTATGCTGGTGCGCGAGAACTTCCCTGACATGGATATTCACCTGTCGGTGCAGGCTAATGCCGTTAACTGGGCGACGGTCAAATTCTGGAAGCAGATGGGGCTGACCCGCGTGATCTTGTCTCGCGAACTGTCGCTGGAAGAAATTGAAGAGATCCGTACCCAGGTGCCCGATATGGAGATTGAGATCTTCGTTCACGGTGCATTGTGCATGGCCTATTCCGGGCGCTGCCTGCTCTCTGGTTACATCAACAAGCGCGACCCGAACCAGGGCACCTGTACCAATGCCTGCCGCTGGGAATACAACGTGCAGGAAGGGAAAGAAGACGTGGTGGGCAATATCGTACATAAGTACGAGCCGATCCCGGTACAAAACGTCGAACCCACATTGGGTATTGGCGCGCCGACAGATAAAGTCTTTATGATTGAAGAAGCCCAGCGACCAGGTGAGTACATGACCGCGTTCGAAGACGAACACGGCACTTACATCATGAACTCGAAAGATTTGCGTGCCATTGCCCACGTTGAGCGTCTGACGCAAATGGGCGTGCATTCGCTGAAGATCGAAGGCCGTACCAAGTCATACTATTACTGCGCACGTACCGCGCAGGTTTATCGCAAAGCAATTGATGATGCCGCTGCTGGCAAACCGTTCGACCCGCAACTGCTGGAAACGCTGGAAGGTCTGGCGCATCGCGGTTACACCGAAGGGTTCCTGCGCCGCCATACGCATGACGACTATCAGAACTACGAATACGGCTTCTCTGTGTCAGAGCGTCAGCAGTTTGTTGGCGAATTTACCGGCGAACGTAAAGGCGAACTGGCAGCCGTGCTGGTGAAAAACAAATTTACCGTCGGCGACAGCCTGGAATTGATGACCCCACAGGGCAATATCAACTTTACCCTTGAGCAGATGGAAAACGCGAAAGGCGAAGCCATGCCGGTTGCTCCGGGCGATGGCTACACCGTGTGGATGCCGGTACCTGAGGATATCGATCTGAATTATGCCTTGTTAATGCGTAATTTTGCCGGTGAGTCCACGCGCAACCCGCATGCTAAGTAGTTAATTACGGTTATTTTTCAGCGTTCGGAAGATTCTTAGAAATCGATCACATACCGTTTCGTTCATTAAGGGTATTATCCCACCCGCTGAAAAACATAACCCATAAATGCTAGCTGTACCAGGAACCACCTCCTTAGCCTGCGTAATCTCCCTTACGCAGGCTTATTTTTTGCCTGTAATGTACTGAAATAAATGGATTTATTTCTTCCAATGTCCACGCATTGACCACATCGATACTAAAAGCCTCGCTTATGCGAGGCTTACCCCTTCGTCACCTGAACTAAAAAGTAATGCCACATCAGACAGGAAGAAGCCCTCACAAATCATTTTTTCAGGTTGTATAAATGAGATACCAGACACTTATTTTCGATTAATACCAATGTATTCTCATTAAATATTGTGAAATATCTATGAAAACAAGGAATTGGCAAAGATGGATACCAAGAGAAGATTAAAGCGGGCTCTAAGTGCAATTGATGACGCCATGACCGTTTTGAAGCGTACACGCTCCAAGGTAGAGAATGGCCGTTCAGATATCAACAGGGCTATAAGTGAACTTGACGACGCAGAATCAAACATACGTAAAGCGATACGCGAACTACCGGACGATGTCTAATCGCGAAAATACAGAAAACCCCGCATTTGCGGGGTTTTCTTTTGGTTCACAGCCAGGGCATTTGATGCTGACCGGTCATCGTCGGGTGCGGCGGAGCCGGTACGACTTCCCCCGGCGAAACGATGAAGCGCTCAACGGTTTCAGTCGTGACAAAAGTACAACTGCAGTTGATGTTAGTGCACTGATGATACCGCTCTTTTGTGGTATCAGAAAAATAGCGACTCGTGCGGGCGTGAGCGGCGTAATGGCATTTCGGGCAGTGAAACATGATGAGCACCTCTGAGCGTTTTCAATACAGTGATTTTACTCATTTTATCCTTATAAAACAAATATATATAAAATTACTGCGCTATTTCCTCGCTCTCATACTCCACATCAGAAACCTTAACCTCAAGCTCTAAGCCCGTCGTGAAGCCACTCCCGTTTAGACTGTGCACCACACGGCTGATTATCCACGCCTGTTCGTCTATCACGCGCTTAAAGCCTTTCACGGCCACCGGCGTTTCGGGAAATAAATCAGCCCGGCCAGTGGCAAGCGTAATGGAAAACTCCGCCACGCCCCGCTGTATCTTGTCCCACTTTGCCTGAGCCGCGCGCATGGCCTGCGCCTTTGTGGCATAGATGGTCGTGAGCTCAAGAACGTTGTCCGACTCTCCGGCCATGTACTCACCTTCCCGCGCTTCCTGCTCTTTTTTCTTCTTAGCCTTTATCGATGTTTTAGCGGCTTTCGGGTGCTGCAGCGCGCGCAGGTGCTGCTCTTTGGGTTTACGTTTGAGCTTTACCTTTTGCTTTTGTGGTTTAGGGTCTCTGGTGTGTAGCCATTTCGCCGTCACGCCGGTGTAAGCCTCCCGATCTGCAATGGCGAACTGATGGCGGTCGCCGTCGCCACGCTCGACAGTCATTTGAGGGATCGGCTTACCACTGGCCGTCATCGCACTACCGGCTTTAAGGAATAATAATTTCCCGGCTTTCACCGACACGGATGCACCGTTACGCTCAGCAAGTCGGGACAAAAACGCCGCGTCGGATTCCTGCGTCTGATCGATATGGGGAATGGCAATGGCTTTCATGGCGTCAGCAACACTGGCCGTCAGCTTATTACGCTGCGCGATGGTCTCCACAATCACCCCGAGCGTGGTGTCGTGCCATGACTGCTCGCCCCGCGAGTTTAGCGAGCCGCGAAAATCGGCGCTACGTCCCCGGATGGTCAGTGTATCAGGCGCACCCCGATGCTCGATTTCATCGACCGTGAAACTCCCCTTGTTGATCAGTGCGGAGCCCTGCCAGCCCAGCCACAGCGTCAGTGATGCCCCGCGCGGCGGCAGCTCGACCAGCCCGTCGGTATCATCGAGCGCGATATCGAGCTGGTCAGCCTCGAATCCGCGATTGTCGGTCATGGTCAGACCGATAAGCCGGTCGCTGAAATTCTGCGTGATATCCTCCCCGTCCAGCGTGAGCATATACGCAGGGGCAACACGCGCCCCGGCCTGAATATTCATTCCCGTTATCATCCTGCCAGCCCTCCCGCCCATTCACCGGCAGACGTGACCAGATTATCCGCCTGCGTTTTCAGGTCGCCATACATGGCCGCTAGCGACTCGTCGACACGTTTCAGGGACAGAGTGAACTCGATTTTTCTCGCTGCGCCGTCGCTGAAAAGCTCGGTGTGGTTATGAGTCACTTTATCGATAACGTACATCCCGTGGATCATGCCGGTTCCGTCAATCAGTGGCCACGCACGCCCCTCGTCGGCCATCAGCTCAATCGCCTGCAACGACAGACGCCCGCCGGTGATTTCAGGGTAAAGCGTCCCCGACAGGGTGCGCGAGGTTTCCCCCTCCCCGAGAAACTGATAAGCCGGTCGTTTGCCGATACGGTCATTGGACACCCACCGGTAGTCCTTCGAATACTGCATCGACTGATGCGGCAGGGTGCGCCGTTCAAACACAAAAAAGCCCAGCACCATTAACATTTTGCCCCCTCTCTCAGTCGAGTCTCATGTTGGATCGCTGACGCGCGCGCTTTTCGCGGTCAAGTTTGTCGACGGCGTCGCGGAGCTGGCGGTCAAGGTCACCACCCGGCGCAACGCCACCCTGCAGGGTGATGTTGTATTCGCTTTTGCTCTGGTCGATATAAGAGCGACCTGCAGGCGCAGTGACCGGCTGATACGCCTGATACCCGCCATAACTCGCTGTCGCAGGGATATACCCGCCACCCGGTGAAGCCTTATCCGCTTTGGCTGCAGTCTGGTCGAGGTCGGTCGATTCTTTTTTGATAACGCCGAGTTTCTCCAGCAGCCAGTCAACCTTGCCGCTCAGGCTGTTAAACAGGTTGAGCGGCGTCATCAGCGCATCAGCCAGCGCCTGACCAAACGCCACGCCGACATTTTTGCAACTGTCGAGCGTGTCCTGCGTGGCTTTCACCGGCGCAAGCAGGTCTTTAAACCACTGGCAGACAACGCCCAGCTTTTCCGCAATGGCATCAAACACCGGCGCGAGCGGGGTAAAAATCGCCCCCACCGGGGCAAAGGCGGATTTCAGCCCCTCCACCACCCCCGAGAAAAATGCGCCAATCGGCTCCCAGTATTTACGGATGAGCAGCGCCCCGGCCACCACCGCCCCGGCAACCGCCAGCACCGGCAGGCTGATTGCGCCAATGGCCGTGACAATCGCGCCGCCGACCGTACTGAAAACCACCCCGAGCACGCCAGCCACCGCAATGATGGCATTTATCCCCATCACCACCGGCCAGGCAATCAGGCCAATCCCGCCCATCACACCAGTCAGCGCCAGCGCACCTCCGACCACCACGCCGAGGGTGGTCGCCAGCCCCTTATTTTTCTGGATCCAGCCGTCAAGCCTGAGCACATACTGCGTGGCCGTCTGCGTCAGCTTACGCAGTGAGCCCTCCTGCTGGTCAAACAGGTCGGTCCCGACCGCCTCATAGGCTGACTGAAATTCTTTGAAGTCGCCGCCGAGGTTATCCTGCATAACCTTAACCAGCTCCTCAGTCTTGCCGTCCGAGGCTTTAAACGCGGCGGTGAGCTTACCGAGCTTGCCGGTTGAGGCCGCCGTCATCAGCACAGCGGCCGCCGAGCTGGCTTCCTCCCCGAAAATGGTTTTCATGTATTCCGCGCGCTGACCCGTCCCGAGATTATTTTTCTCAAAACTGCGCTGCATTTCTTTCAGGATGGAAAATATCGGACGCGTGTTGCCCTTGCTGTCAGAGGTTTTCACCCCGAGCTCTTTGATAGCATCGTAGGCTTTGCCGGTCGGTGCCTGCAGGCGACTCATGACGGCACGGCTTCCCGTTCCCGCCATCGAGCCGGTGATTTTGGAGTCGTGCAGTGCCCCCACCATCGCGGCGGTTTCCTCGATACTTACCCCGGCATTTTTCGCCACCGGCGCGGCATAGGTCAGCGCATCGCTCATCCCGTCAAAGTCGGCGGCGGTTTTGTTCATCGTCATCGAGAGAACATCACCAATATGCGCGACCTTGTCGTTTGAAAGCTGAAACGCTGATTTCATCCCGGTCAGCAGCGCGGCGTTCTCTTCCATCGTGCGCTTGTTGGACAGCGCCATATTCAGCGTCACCGGCGTCGCCGCCTGAATGGCCGCCGCATCCCCGCCACTTTTGGCGATAATAATCTGCGCCCCCGCCGCATCATCGGCAGAGGCCGCCGTATTGTCCCCGAGCTGGCGCGCCTGTTTGCGCAGCGCCTGCATTTCGGGTGACTGTTTATCGACACCGAGCACCGCCTGCAGCTCTGAGTTCTTCTGCGCAAACTCATAGCCCGGCGTCAGCAGCTTAACCCCGGCCATCGTTCCCGCCGTCGCAATACCGACACCGGCAGCGCCCGCCGCCGCCGCGTTACCGGCCAGTGATGTACCGGCCTGATAACGTTCTTTCACCCGGCTTAACTTCGCCTGCTGTGCGCTGACTTTCGCCAGTGCCTCGCGCTGACGGTTGAGCTGCGCGGTGGTTTCACTGATACGGGATTTAAGCCCCCGCTCATCATTTGCCAGATTACGGGTATTAATTCCCGCCGCACCGAGCTCGCGCTGCTGGCGCTTTACCGACTCCGTGAGACTGTTGTATTTCGTCTGCAGCCCTTCGGCGGCACGCTTCGCGGATTCAAGCACCTGCGCCTGCGCACGCGTCGGGCGCTCCGTGTTTTTAAACTGCGTGGCGAGTGCTTCGGCTTCCTGTTTCGCTTTATCAAGCGCGTGACCGGTCACGGCAAGCTGTGCGCTGGCTTTTCGGAATCCGTCGATACGGGATGCCTGCGCATTCAGCTCGCGCAGGCTTTTCTGTGACGTGCGGATATCACCGGACAGGGATTTACTGGCGTTCTGGATCGCTTTTAGCGGGCGGCTCGCCCGGTCGACGGCATTCAGCAGCACCTCGATTCTGACGTTATTGCTCATGATGGTTTCCGCTTCGTTGCAGCGCCTTGTCGCGCCATGTCAGGAGCTCGGTCACGCTCAGGGAATGTAACTCTGATGGCGGCCAGTGGAAAATCACCGCGATATCCGCCATCAGGTCATCGACCGACAGGTTTTTCGGAAAGGTCAGCGACCCGAAGCAGGCGACAAAAAACCGACCACCTTCCCGGCCAGCGAAATCAGATCAGACGCATCGAGACGCGTGACCTCGTGCTCGGTCAGGGCGGGATACGTCATGCGTGGCAGCACTTTAATCAGCGCATCAACGTCAGAATTCGCCAGCGAGGCCAGCGACACCCCGCGCAGGGTTCCGGCATTCGGTTTGGTCAGCGTGACCTGTTCAATTTTCTGCTCACCGCGCATCAGCGGAGTGTCAAAAATCACCACATTCGGATTAACGGTTTCAGTGTCAGCAACGGCAGTTTCATTGATATTTTTCATGGGTATTCTCATCAGGAAAAGTGACCGGCCAGCCTCACTGACCGGGTAAGGGATTACAGGCCAATCGCCCTGCGGTGCTCTGCCAGACGGTCGACGCCGTCGACTTTCAGCACCATGTTAACGACGTCAATCTCGATGACTTCGCGGCCATCAATCGTGAGCTGGTAATAGGCGCACTCGGTCGACATTTTGGTCGTGCCGCTTTCGCCCTGCTTGTTCTCACCGCCGTCATATTCTTTGTGACGGCCACGCATCACCACCTCGACGGCAGAAATCGCGCCGGTGTCATCACGCTGGAAAGAGCCGGTAAAGCGCAGCGGCACACTGTCAGCCCCCGGCGAGGCATACTGCGCCCACAGTTCAACGTCAGGCAGACCGCCGAGCGTCCATTCCAGCGACAGCGCGTCGTCATCGAGGCCGAGGTCAATTGATACCGCGCCCGGCATCCCGCCTCCGCGATATTTCTCCAGCTTGCGGGTCAGCTTTGGCAGGGTGACAGATTCAACAACGCCCATGTAGCTGAGGCCATCGTTGAACATATTCAGATATTTAAGTTTGCGGGGTAACGCCATGTTCCTGGCTCCTTAGCTGTTGACCGCATCCGACAGGTTCGCCAGATAGGTATCGGTGATGCGCTGGCGCAGGGTCAGGTTCTCCAGCGGCGGGACGGGGGTGTAGTCGTAATCGATATACAGCTTCCCGACTTTCAGGGTCGCGGTCTCGTTCGACTCCGGGTCATACCAGCAGGAGCCGTCAACGATATACCCGTTATTTTTCAGCTCGCGGAATTTGGCATTGATACCCGATACGATGTCGCGAATGAGGGTCGGGGTGATGGGTTTATCCATCGCCCACGCGTGCGCCTCCGCCATCGTGTCGGCCAGTACCTGCGCGGTGCGGGTGTAGTTCTCATACAGGAAAAGCGGGTCATCTGAGCAGGTGCGGTTTCCCCAAAACTTGAAACCGTCATTGCGGATAAGCGTCGTAACACCGGCTTTGTTAAGCAGGTTGGCGTCGGTCGCGGACTCCTGCAAATCCCATGATACCGAGGCACTGACGCCGGTGACGCCATTCACGCCGACGTTTGAGAGGGTTTTATGCCAGCCGACTGTCTGGTCAATTTTGGCACGCAGACCGAGCGCGCGCGCCGTTGCCCAGGCTGTCGCAGTCTCATTCGCCGTGGTGTCCCATGCCAGAAAATCAGGGAAGATAACCATCAGCTCACGCTGGCTGAAATTCTCGCGGTAGTCGATGGCGTCAGAAATGGTTTTGCAGCCCCACGCACTGACATAGCCAAAGGCGCGCAGGCTCTGGCAGGTGGACGCGAGCGCCGTCGCCACTTCCTGCGGATCAAGACCCGGCACGCCGAGAATGCGTGGCTTCACGCCGGTGACGGTCTGCGCCGCCAGCAGCGCTTTCAGGCCGGTGTATTTGCCGTTTTCATCGGTCGTGCCGATGATGTTGGAAATGGTTTGTTTCTTCCCGGCCTCCGGGTCATCCGGGTCTTCTGCACCTTCGGCCACGCGCACGGCCACAATGACCGGCTTACACTGGTCAGCGATGGCCTGCAGGGACGTCGACAGCGTCCCCTTTTTTCCCGCCTTGCCGATAGCACTTTGTACGTTGGTAATGAGCACCGGCTCATTGAGGGGAAATGTCTTTTCGTCAGCATCGCTGGCCGTGCAGACCATGCCGATGATGGCCGTTGAGACGGTGGAAATGGTACGCACGCCATCGTTAATCTCGATGACCTCTACGCCATGATGAAAATCACTCATCCGTTTAACTCCGTGGTTAAGGGTGAGTGTATTTTCTGTTGTGTGGTGATGGCGGGCTATTTGTCAGGGTTGGATAAGGTCTGGCACAACCGGAGGCAGGAAAGCGCGGGCAACCGCCCGCCTGAATTACACTGGTTATGCTGGCTGTTCCGGCCATGTGATATCGGGTGCATCTTCGGGTTTTACCCTGTTGAGCATGACGCGATACTTTTTCCATGCGAGTAAAAGTGCGTTTTCATCTTCCGTTGCTTCGCCTAAATCAGCGGCATCCTGCAACGGGGCGATTTCAGTCGCAGCGGCAGCCAGTAATTCCGCTTTTTGTGCTTCCGCCTGCTTACACAATTCGACCGGTGAATACTGGCGTGGCTTAATTTCCCCCTCGCTGAATACCCACCCACCCGAAATATCTACGTTCTGATTTTTCACGGTAATATCAACTTCAACGACACTAAAATCTCGCGGGTAAATACTTGAAACGTCCTTGCTGATACTGCGAATAATACCGGCCTCGTCATAGGCCACTTTCAGCGTGTCGGGTGAGAAACTGGCCTGAGATTCATACCAGTCACGACCATCCTCAGAAATAAAAAATTCGGCGCTATGCTCTTTCATCAGAAACAGGCTGTATTCATCATCCGGCGTGTAAATTTTCAGGTTTTTAAGATGCTGCATTTTATCCTCCACAATTTTAAGCGGTCACATTAATCCAGGTGCCGTTGATATTTTTCTGAACATACCGGACATACAGACCACCAACGTTGGAGCTACCGCCGACCATCCAGATTGAAGTTGCAAACGCGCTGTCATTGCTGGACCATCCGGCCCCGTCCCAAAACTTACGCTCCTGCGGGGCGCTGACACGAATATTCTGCACGTAGCGCGCGTCAGACTCTGCTTTTGTGTAAGCCTGACCTGCAGGCGTGAAATTCCCTTTGGGTTGAAAGGTGGCGACAAGATAATCTTTCAACCAGCGACTGCCCCATGCGGAGCCGTAAATGTTCCCGTCTGATGCCATGCGTGCCGAGCCGTTACCCGCCTTTAATTCTCCGATTGCTACGCAGTCCCCACGCACAACAAGCGGCTTTATACTTTCAACGACGCTGGCGTTAAACCGGAATACATGTGCGGAGTTCGCATAAACATTCAGGATCCCATCGCCTTCCTGTTTAAAGCCGGTATCGCTGTCGCCTAAAACAATGGAGTGACCGCCGAGGCCGTTCGCCGTTCCAATTCCCAGCGCGCCATTAATCGTGCCACCGGTGATCGGGAGTGCACCGACATCACCTGCCCCCGGCTTATTTTGCGTATTGTATTCACGCGCCCACGGCGTCCATCCCCCTGTGCTGTATTTACTTCGGGACCAGATTCGCGAGCTGTTGTAAGTCCGATAAACCTGAGTCACTCCGGCACTTTTAAGCACCATCAGGGACCCCGCATTATTCTCCGGGTAATTCAGTGCTGCGCTGGTATTAACATTCGCATCCTGGGCATACAGTCCCGGCGTCTGATAGCTGTCAAGATTCTGGTTTGCACCAATCATCACGACCTGCCCGTCAAAAATATCCTGCGAGGTGATGCTGATATCACCGGTAAGCGCCTTTCCGTTTACTTTTCGCCCCGACGGCACGCGGCCATTCGCATTATCATTCACGGCTTTTACTGCCTTTGGAGTGGCGGCCAGCAACTCAGACTCACTGTCGGTGGCGCTGCTGAGTTTCACAATACCTTTTTGCGCCGTGGTCGCGTCCTGAGCCGTATATTTACCACTGGCAAGGTCATACGCCGCCTTGACCGCTTTCGGCGTCGCTGCGAGCGTCTCAGACGTGCTGTCGGTCGCGCTGCTGAGTTTAACGATACCTTTCTGCGCCGTGCTCGCGTCCTGAGCCGTATATTTACCACAGGCAAGGTCATGAGCCGCCTTAACCGCTTTCGGCGTTGCGGCGAGCGCCTCAGACGTGCTGTCGGTCGCGTTGCTGAGCTGCACAAAGCCTTTTTCTTTCAGCGTAGCGTCAGGATGGTTGCGGGACCGCTCATGCTCAGCCAGTTTGTCGTCGACATAATCCTGCGTGGCCATCACCGTTGTCGCATCAATGGACAGCTCCACCGAGGCGACACTGCTGACAATAATCACCATGCGACAGGTCTGCGCACGCCCGGAGCCCTCAGCCAGCTCGGGCTTGTAGCTCTCCGCCATATTGGCAACTGCAATCAGCGTGCCTGCGTCATCATACAGACCCAGCTCACGCATCCAGAAGCCGCCCACCTCGGGAGGAATGACCAGCTCTGCCACGATATAATTTTTATTTTTGTTGTCCTGGCTGATTTTATTCAGCGCATGATGCCAGACTTCATTGATGAGTTTTACCTGACCGGCGTTCGGCTCCGACAGCACACCGCCGCCATCACCGACGGCCATCGCGGTAAGGTTCACCTTTTTACCACCCGGCATCGTGGCCGCCGCCAGTTTTGCAGCACCGGCAGTAGTGATAATTGTTTTAAATTTCGTGCTCATTATTCCTCACTCATCCGGGGTAAACCGTAATAATGTCACCGTCATACACCACACCACCGACAAACATATGACCGGGAATGTCCTGAATAATATTCAGACCTATCAGGTGACGGCTCGCGGGTTTCGCATCCGCAATCAGGCGCTCCATTTCAAAATACATTTCCTCAGAAATACCGCTTTCCAGCACACCGATATCAAGCCGGAATGTGCCGGGCGGGTCGCTGGTCTCCCACCACTCCGTGACGTTGATGACATAGCCGAGCGGCTCCACCACCCGACGAACAGCGCCGATAGTGCCTTTGTGGCAGTGAATAAAGTACGCATCACGGATGACAGCGCGCTTCGTTTCCTCCGGCCAGTTCTCATCCCAGCGGTCGACAGAAAACGCCCACGCCAGCCACGGCAGCAAATTAGCCGGGCAGGTGTCAGGACTCCACAGACGACGCAGCGAGACGGGGGTGTTTTCGATATCCGAGCAGGCACGCGCCGCCGCCACTTCAAGCGGTGACGAGCCCACCGGCAGCAGGCGGGTATCACTCATCCGAGCCCCCGATCACAACGCTGTAATCAGTGCAAAATGACGCCTGCGCACTGCTGAGCACGAGGTCAGCCACCGGCGCGGTCAGCTCCACACGCTGGACACCTTCGACATGCAGCGCGGCATAAATGGCAGACAGACGAATGTCACGCCCGAGGCGGTGCTGCGCACTGATATAGCCCTCCAGCTTTTTCACGGCAGCGGCGCGAATGGGTTCACTCTCGGGACCGGGATAGAGATAAAGCGAGGCGGTTATCTGGTAGTCAACAATGTCGGCTGACTGTACCGTCACACGGTCGGCGACCGGTCTGACATCTTCGGCATTCAGCGCGTTACGGACAACAGTGAGCAGCTCATCAGACGCGACACCGTTGTTTTCACGCGACAGCACAGAAATTGTCACACAGGCGGGCGACGGGCTGGTCACTGAGATATCTGCGACCCGCCCGTCAGCGCTGCGACCATGGAACTGATAAGCGCCGCCAGACCCGGCCACGCTCATTCCTTCAAACGCCTGCTGAATGCGCAGACGGTAATCGGTATCCGATTCCATAACGGCAGGTGTGGGCGGCAGCGTGGTCTCATCGGCTGGCGTGATAACAAGACGCCCGACGCTGAAATTTGCGCCGATATTATCGAGGTCATTACCGGCGGCATACGCCAGCATGACCGCGCGCGCCGATTCATTCACGCGCTGACGCCAGATAACCTCACGGTAAGCGTTCTCCTGCAGTAACTTAACCATCGGCTCAGATTCAAGTGTCAGCGTGCGCGCGACCGCCTCCTGCTGTTCCTCGGGATACAGTGAGACAAGCGTCGCCTTTCGCTCTGCCAGAATGGTTTCATAATCCAACTCATCTACCACATCAGGCGCAGCGAGCAGACTCAGGTCAACAATAGCCATAGTGTTTAACTCAGTGGAATGGTGATAGAAAAGGGCTGGCCTGACGTCGACCGCGTGCCGGTGATATCGACATACATCGCGCCGTCATTCTCCCCGCGTTCAAAGGTGATGGTCGTCAGGCTGACGCGTGGCTCCCACTTCTGGATCGCGGAATAGCACGCGGCCATAATCTGCAGGCGTAGCGCCGGGGTCTGCGGCTGGTCAATAAGCGCCGACAGCAGCGAGCCGTATTCACGACGCATCACACGCGAGCCAACCGGCGTGACCAGAATGTCGCGCACGCTCTGCCGGATATGCTCAACCTCAGAAATACTGAGCCTGGTATGACGGTTCATTCCCAGATAGCTCGTCGTCATTTTGTCCCCACCGTCCTGTCATCGCCCCGTTTCACGCCGCCGTGGTCATGGTCATCCACCTGCACGCCGTTTGATTTAAACGTACCGCCGCCGTGCTCGATGTCGCCGCTCATCTTCCCGCCTTTTTGCACCTCAAGCGTGGCCGTGGTCAGCTTGTTGGTGCAGACCACCTCGGGGGTATCGAGCGTAATGCGGGTGGACGCTTTGACCAGTACCAGCGGCACCGTTGCGGTAATGGAGTCCGACGCGGTAACGTCAGCGGTTTTGATACCGCTCACCGTGAGCGCCCCGATTTCAGGTTCGTACTCAATAACCGCCCCGTCAGGAAAGGAAACGTGAAAGGCATCAGGCGAGGCCGACGGCGCGGGATGGTCATCAGAAAAAATACCGGGCAGCACAAAGGCGGTATCGAGCTCGCCGCCAATAGCAAGAATCAGCACCTGTTCGCCAACTGAGGGAGCCCACCAGACCCGCGAACGACCGGCGCGGCAGGTCAGCCAGTTTAACCAGGTGGTTTGCATGCCGCTGGTCTGCACACGACAAAGCCCCTCATCGGGATTGACTGCAGTCACAATACCGGTGCGGATAAGATTACGGATCGCGCGGGCGATATCCTGAATGGAATTTAAAGTATTCATGGGGAAAGGATGCCGCCGGGCAAGGCCAGCGGCAATCAGGCGGGGTTTTGTGGTATATGAAACAACACTGAACTAGTTAGAAATGAATAAATATTACCCATAGCTAAAATGAGATATTGTCAAATATCCATTCCAGCGGAACTTAATCGTATATTGAGTGAATACTAATTTGATATAAACTGATAATATTACGGTTCCTATTCGGAAAAACACACACTCCCCATGAGACACAGCTGTCTCGTGGGGATAAGATGAAAACAACTCAATTACTCCAAACCAATATTATTTACAATTTCATTGTCAATAGTAACTAAATTCTCAATAAAATTATGAAGTTCCAAGTTATTAGAAGGTGTTTCAATGGACACTATTAATGAGTAGCGAATCATACTCGATTGTCTCTTTTCCTTTTTCAGCTCCTTCCACCAACCACTTACTGGATATATTGCAATATATTTTTTATCAGCTAATTCTGCAGCAGTGCCATTCCAAACATCACTATGTAGAGATCCTCTGCCTCGAAGCTTTTGACCCAACATCCAACGATCAGAATCTCCGCCAGATGAATCTAAATCTTCACTTTCCATTTCGTCTCTGTATTTCTTATTTATTCTATAGACAAAATCAGCAGATTCTTCACCTGCGGCATTGATATCATACCGAAGGCCACAGGAACTATATTTATATTTGTTACCCCAACCACGCTCACCTGGGTTTGGCTCAACAAAATAAGACAAGGTGACTCTAAGCCTTACGTTCTCCGCACCTAACTTTACTAATTCATCAGATGGCCAAGGTAACGTATATAAGACCATATCATTTAACTTACCATCTGCAGTATACGGTTGCATCTGATCTTCAATTATAAGATTGACAGATCTATCACCACTAGATATAGCTTTTACTAGGTTTGGATAACCGTACCCAGAAGTTCTTAGTAAGTTTTCATAGTCTTGTTTTTTTCTATAAGGAGAAAAACGGTCAAAAATAGCTTGAGGCCACTCAGCACTATGAACCACTAAACCTCGAATCGTTTCAGGCCAATATTTAGGGTATTTACTCCAGACTTTAGAAATGAAATTAGTTGCTAGAGCAGTGGCTGCGCTAGTCTCACCGAATTTAGAAAAATATAACCCCGAAGATATTTCATTTGAAGTTGTCATTAAACTTAATTCTTCAAGATCTGCGGGAAAATTACAGGAATGATCAAAGCCGTAATTTCCGCCTTCAAATACTACATCTGGTTTTATAGGTGAACTTCTATGCCATTTAAGAGATGTTGTTGAGGTAGGACCAAGATCGGTTAGTTCAGCTACAGGAACATAGCCTGCAGTTTGAATATTTCCTTCACTTGCCCAATATCCAATCGTCAGAGCATTGTATGAATTAGCAGGATCTTCAATCGAACTGGTTAAATTTGCATCTGGGTAAGCATGAATATATTGAGGTGCCATATTGCCTGCAGAAATAACAAAAAGGCGTTTAGTCTCATCATCAGGTGTTCCAGAACATAATTCATCAATTTTAGCAGACCAGCTACTAGGCGCTCCTCTTAAATTATATTCCGAAGTAACGGCCATCGTATATATTCTATTATTAGATGGGTTAATGGATTCTAAATTATAAACAGCATCGCTAGTTATGGCCCCATATAACCTAGGATCATTAGCGCCACTGTCGGGTAAAATTTTTACAGATTCAATAATTGCAGATATTTCTACAGAAGAATTTTGCAAGGCATATTTTAAATCACCAAATATTACTAGACCTGCAATACCAGTGCCATGACCTTGCTGATCTAGCGGGTTCCAGTGTGGTTCCGCGCTAATGACACAGTCAGTGTTAGTAAAATCCGTTAATAGAGGATGTCCATAAGAAACCCCAGTATCTAAAATGCAAACTGGAGTTCGGTTAGTGGACAAAGTATGATAGAGCGTATTTGACCATTGAAATTGTTCAGTGGCTTCTAAGTTAAGAAAATCGAGAGTTACAGTGTTGGCAGGTCTAATTTCAGCTATACATTGTAGCGACAAATGTAATATATTTAATTGATTAACAGAAGCTAAAACAATCTTGACAACACGCTCCTTAAATTTAAGCGAACCGTTTACTATGGTAATTCCAATTACTTCACATGCACGACTTAGTTCTTCTTGCACATTTTCAGTATCTGCCCCATCAATATTAAGCCATATCTCAACATTTATTATTTCATCTTTATCTATTGGTAATGATTTATTGCTAAACCAAAGGGAACCAATATTTCCATATTCAATTTCAGATATAGATTCGATTAACGTTTTGTTTTTGGGGTTGTTTTTTTTACCCTGTACTTTTGTGCCATAATCTTCGACAAGTAATTTCAACTTATCAAGTTTGTCTTTAGGTACCGATACATTGGCAATAGTTTTGTTGTCAATTTTGTTTACCGACAACAATTTCATACCATGAGAGTCCAAACTACTTATTGCTAAACGTTCGTTTATTTCTATATTTTCTTTAAAAGTTAGAACGATGTTTTTTGGAGGTTCAATATCTTCAAAAAACTCTGTTAAATATCGCTCTCCTTTTTCAGCGACTGACAAAGCTTGTTGCAATGAGCCTCGTATTTTTGCAAAATGAGCATTCCTATTTACCGGTACTATTTTTTTCTCAATTTTCGGTGGAATAGGAGAAAAACCATATAGTTTCTGTTTTAACGATATTTTTATATGTTCCTTCATAAGGTCTCACTCTAATTTTTAATGAAATGATTTTCTTTCCAAAAGCATATTAATTAGCAATTCTTGTGTTACAAACTTACTATTATTTATAATTGACTGTTTTATAGCATCATCACAAGATTTTGATATCTCAGCATAACTTAATCCATCTGCTGATTTTATTATTAGTGAAAAGTCCTGAACCTGCAATTCATAGGAAATGAATCTTGATTTTATTAATTGAGTAAGACCTTCTTTCAAAGGTAAGTCATATTCAATAACATCATCAAACCTTCTGTATAACGCATTATCAAGAATTTCTTTATGATTAGTTGCAGTAATAATAAGACTATCAGATCGATGGTCATCTAATAACTGTAAAAAAGTATTAAGTACTCGACGAATCTCACCCACATCATTCATCATACTTCTTTTAGAACCAATGGTGTCAAATTCATCGAAAAGGTAAACACCCTTATGCTGTGAAATATAATCAAATATATTCCTAAGTTTCACTGATGTTTCCCCCATAAACTTAGTTATAAGTGAGTCCATCCTTACTGTGAATAATGGGAATGAAAGCTCATGAGCAATGACTGATGCAGTCATTGTCTTCCCTGTTCCCGGAGGTCCATAAAGCATCAAATGTCGGCGAGGAATTAGCCCAAACTGCCTTATTTTCTTAGAATTTTTATTTTCATCTAAAAATCTCAACACCTTCATTTTTACAGGTGTAGAAAGGATTATATCTTTGATTGAAACAGTGGGATGACTCACAGTAAAAAGGTCTGTGGAGGAATGACTGATTAGAGCAGTGCTTGATGATACAATTTTAGGATATGAATTATTTTCTGATTCTAAATCAGATAATTTGGCTTTTTCAACTAAAGTCCGAAGTTCATCTGCAAAATTACCGTGCCCAATTTTTGCTTCGTGCGCAGCAATTTGTAATACAGTCGTCAGAAACTTTCTGTTATCTTTATTAATAAAACTTTTTATTAATAACTTTAGTTGATTTGCACTAGCCATATTAAACCCTATATTTTATATTAAAGTTTACTCAATGGAGTTCATCTCCATTCATGTAAGCCTTCTGTTTCTCATCATATAACAGAAAAACATTCTTTTCACCCAGTTCCCTTCGTATCAACCATACTTTGCTCACAACAATTTAGTTTATACTATTGACCTTAATTGCTCTAAAGCAACTCATAGTTTAGTATTTCAATTCTTGCTAAAAGGACATAACCCCTGAAACACAAAACCACAATAAGCCATTGTTTTACAACAAAAAATTACCACCAACTCATCACATTACTTTATCTTAATTCATCGTTTCAGACACCTAGGTTCGAAAACTTTAATTCAAATACTTTGCGACCAGCTCTTCAATACGCTGCTTATCCGCCAGTGTGAATCCTAGCAACTGGCGTTCTGGGTATACCACGTCCTGAGCATGAGGGTTAGGCCGGTCTTTGAGTCCGAACTGGTGAATCCGGGCAATACGTTGCACTTTGCCGGTAAACTCCACCACAGCAGCATCATTGTGGCCACTGGCTTTCATGTAGCGACTCGTTCGCAGCTTCTGAAACATAGCCCGTTTTATTCGCCCTTTTTTCGCCCTGAGCGGCTGGCGTTTTCGGCTCTCATACGGTGAGCCGTCCGGCGCTTTTTGTTGCCTGATACGTTGCTGCTGTGCAGCGCGCAGTTGTTTCGCTATCTCTGCGGCCAGCCTGCGCCGCGACGCCGGTGACAATGCCCCGATAAGCCCCGCCATCTGGTCATCAAAAGGCGTTAATTCACTCATCCCATTTACTCACCAGCACGCCATTGATATAGAGCTCTGTCGGACGGGTGACAGGCTCCGGCAGGGGCGGCTCCGGGGCATAGCTGACGTGTAACGCGCCGTTTTCTTCCCGGACAAGGGTGCGCTCAGTCAGTTGCAGGCTGATACTGATATCAACATTATCCCCGTCATTTAAGTCCATCTGGAATCGATAGCCCTTTTTGCGCCCCTCATCGAGCGTGCAGATATCCGGCTGGTTTTCTCGCAGCCACGCCGCCACCGGCACAAAAATCAGGTCTGGGTCGCCGACAAAGTCACACACAATCACATTCAGCGTGTATTTCTTTTCATGGGACAGTGAGGCCGTGAGACGCGCATCGATATTCCCCTCATCGGCAAAGATGCGCATCATCTCGGGGTTATTCATGAGCTGCGGGACGGCGTCATTCAGCGCTTTGCGCAGGCTTTTCATTTTCTGCATCGATTCTATCCTGACAGTCTTTGATGGTTTCGACCTTAATCGCACAGGCGGTGAGCGCATACTCCAGCCTGCGAATATCGGCACTCAAATCACCGTTATTGACGGGGTCGCTTCCCGGCATCGGGCAGAGGCTCACCTTCGGGCAGGCGTTGTAAACAACGGGCGGCGGAGGCGCAGCCGGTTCGGATGTGCAACCGGCGCACAGCATCAGGCAGCTTATCGCTGTACCAGCGGCGTAACGTCTCATTTTCATTCATCAGCCTCGTTATGGTTTCTTCCCGTCTTGCCGCCTGCTTACCGGCAACGGCCAGCTCATCACCGAGCCTGACCTGCGCATCCTCATTCGCCCTGGCGATTCGCTGCGATACGGCAAGCTGATTTTTCAGCATGCCAATTGTCGTCTTTTGCGCACTGGCGACGCGGTTCGCTTTCTCAAATGACCTGGATAAGTTCTCATTTTCATGTCGCAGCCACAGCAACCCGGCCAGCGCAGCAACCAGAAGGATCACAATGAATCTGGACACATCCCCTCCCCTTCGATGCGCTGACGGTAAGCAGTACGCACAGCGTTAAGCACCAGAACACAAATCAGATACAGCAGCGCCGTAAACAGCCATCCCGCGCCGACCAGACAGGCAAAAACGCCAGCAAAAATAAGCAACGACCAGAAGCGACGCAGCGGGGAAGGTTTACGACAAAACACAAAACGAAAAACCTTCATTAACGCATCATTCAGCGGGATACCCTTTTGCCGGTTTCCCTGCCAGTGCTCATAGGCAACCACACCAGCGAGGCTGGCAGCAATGCAGACCAGACAGCCAAACAGCGCCCATATGGCAACGAAATTGACTGCCACGCTCTGCGAGTTCGTCAGCCCCATAAACAGCATCAGCGCCAGCAGGAAATCAAAAATCAGTGAGGTAATATGTTGTTTCATTGAGTAACTCCTTTCATGCAATACGCCAGCTCCCGCGCACGGCGGTTCTCCAGCCCTTTGTTTTTTGTGCCGTTGACATACACCCAGCGGGTGAGCTGGTCGCACGCCTGCCACCACTGATGACGTTTGATATACGAGACCAGCGTCGACCTGCAGGCCGCACCGGTTCCGACGTTAAACGCAAAACTGACCAGCGAGTCATAGACGCGCGGTGGCATATCCACCGGCACACAGACCGCGAGCCGTTGCTCGACGTTAAGCACATCGGCAACGAGATTCTCCGCCGCCTGTCGCTCGGTGATATCCCCTTTAGGGACCACCCCGGCAGTGTGGCCGATGCCCGACGTCCACACTCCCGCGCTGCACTGGTAAGGTGTCAGGCGACATCCTTCGAGGTCGGCAATCAGTGCCAGCCCCTCGGGCGAGGTGTTAAGCAGACGAAAGTCAGGCATCAGCGCGGCCAGCGCCAGCACGGCGGCCACACTGCAGCGTTTAATGATTGAGCTCACGGGCAGCCTCCTTATCGAGTCCGAGTGAGGTCAGGTAGCGATACGTTTTGCGCTTAAACCAGTAATTCGTCAGCGCGGTAAAAATGGCGCAGGCACTCCCCACATAGAGCGCCAGCTTTTCAGGGGACATTGCCCCGAAATACGCCAGCCCCACGGCCAGCCAGTAAGCGATAAACGTCGTGATTTTTTCCACACTCAGTCCCATAAATTCACCGTTTCGGTTTTCGGGGCGCTGCCAGTTTCGGGCAGCTCTATTGTCGTGCCGTGCGGCAGAATAACGCCCAGCTCCGACAGACCCGGATTCGCCTGCAGCACCGTTTCAACGACGCCCTCAGTGCGCCCGTAATACCGGGCGCAAATCGCATCGAGGGTGTCGCCCTGCATCGCCCTGACCTTCATCAGATTTGACCGACAATACAGCGCGGCTTGTCCTGAATACGTGCCACAGACCAGCGCATATCCCGCCACAGCTCATCGATAACCGCCTCGGTGCTTTCCGCCTTGCGGTCGCCTTTTGCCGTCGCATCGATGCCGCGATAGCGCTCAAACAGCGTGGCACTGGTCATGGCGCAGACAGCGCGGAAATAGTGGAAACAGCGCACGCTTTCGCCATCAATATCATCGGCAGGCACATCGGCCAGCGTGTCATGCCCTGCGGCCATCTGCTCAAACCGCCACAGGGCAAGCTCCGCATTGGTTTCAGCCATACCGGCTTTAATCGCATCATTCAGGCGCAGCGCGGAAACGGTCTGCTCCAGACGCATCAGCTCGCGCACACGCTTCGGATCCACATCAGGAAAAAAGAAGGTGTTTTTTATTACCGGCTCGCTCACGCCCGGTGGTGGTATCACCACGCCCGGCACATCCTGCGGCTCTTTTTTTGGCTCAATAATCACTGTCGTCATGACAACCTCGGGTAATGGGTGGGCGGTGGACGCCGGTCGCAGTCAGGGCAATCAATACCCGCATTGACCGGCGTGCCGCCCGGCTCGGGGAGCGCTCTGTTAACCTGCGGCTTTTGCCGCTTTCGGGGGACGCCCGCGCCGTGCCGCCGGTTTAGCGGCAGGTTTGCGCGTGCGCGGTTTATTCTGTTTGGGTGCGGGTTCTGCTTTGGGTTTCAGCGCGCGCTCGAGCTGTTCAATATCTTTTTTCACACCGACAGTTCGCTCTAACTGGATCGCACGCTGCAGGTGCGCCAGCGCGTCAGTCAGACGGCCAGCCTCACGCAGCACGTAGCCGGTAATTTTGTGCAGCTTCGCGCGCACGATATCCGGCATGTCTGCCCGTTCGGTCAGTGCGATGGTGTCGAGCAGGAGCGACAGCCCGACAGGCTGTTTCGCATCGAGCAGGCGCTGTGCTGACAGGGCGACCTCTTCGGCCAGTAAATACGGCGTGGTGCGCCGGTGGCCGCCGGTCGGCATGGTCAGTCCATAGGTCATCGCATAGCGGGCAATCTCCAGCGCACCGGCGATGTCATCCGCATCGAGACGCCACAGCATGACGGTCATGACAATGTCATCCTGCCCCCCTTTTCCGGCGCTGAGGACACCGGACACCCACGGCAGATAGAACGGCAGCAGTTCACGCTTTTTGTCTGCCTTGCGTTCATTGGAGCGGATTTGTTTTAACGTGCGACAGTCTGCGGCCAGCTTGACGAGCATCTGCTCATAGGCAGTTGCATTGCGCAGCGGAGCAGCAGCCCGCCGCGCAGTTTCAGAGGCCGAGACCCGCATCATGTGACGCGCTGCGGGACTCGTCATGGCTTATTCCCCGCTTTCCGGTGCAGCAGGTGCAGTGAAGTCACCGAGTTTGATGTTTTCAATCAGGCAACCGGCGGCGTAAGCCTCGACCACATAGTCAATATTCATCGACTCGTAGTTTTCGACGCGGTCTTTCTTCGGCTCCTCGATGATGGCGCGGCGGTGTGCATCATCCATGAAGTAAATCGACAGGTTATCGAGACGCGTCACCATCAGGGCATTCGCCGGGAAATACGGCACACGCACAGCAGGCAGGTTGCCGATACGCTTCTGGCTGATGATGATGTCAGCGGCCAGCGTTTCGCTGTTTTCCTGCGCCTTGTTGACCAGCGGAAAATATTTATCTGCCATCAGCTTACGGCCAGTGATAACGACGAGCTCCGGGTCATCCTGATAAATCTCATCAATCAGGTTGGTGGTCGAATCCATCACCAGCGCATCGAGGTTTTCATAGTCACCGTTTTTACCCACGCGGATCACATCAGAAATGACCTTGCCGTCATCATCGGTGACGTTGGACATCACGCGCGCAGCAGCTTCATTGCGGTATTTCTGCAGCCAGCCCACCGCGACATCCTGCAGCATCGGATTCGTTTTGCGGTTGGAGGTCTCCGCGCGGGTGATACCGTTGAAACCGGCCATGATGAAATCGAGCGACTGACGCTTGATAATCGCGTCACGGATACGGGTCTGAAAGTCCTGGAATCGCGCCCACAGGTCGAGCTGCTTGTAACGAATATGGAAATCAAAGTTGATTTGCGCACACTCGTATTTGTTGGATTCGAGCGCAGTGAAATCAGCGGTCTTACGCTCGTCATCGGCGGCGGTGTCCGTGGTGCTCGCAATAGTACCGTTGACGCCGACCCCGACTTTTTCGCCTTTCAGCTCGTCCACCGGCACGATATTGATTTTGGTCAGAAACGCGGATGACGCCTGCAGGGTGGTCATCAGGGTCTGCGTCACGGACGGCTCAACGGTGAATTTTTTCGCCACATCATCGGTGTCGACGCCGTTCAGCTCCGCTACGCGGGACAGGTAAGCATTGAATTTAAAGCGGGTATCTTTACGCATTGTTATTCCTGTTTTTCTAAAAAGGGGCATCAGGCCGGGCGACGCGCACCCGGCAGGTCTGTCAGCAGTTGGTCAGCAGCTCGTCACCCGTCCCGCCTTTCGATTTCTCGCGGCGCGGCTGGCGATAGCTTTCGGTGTTATCGAGGGAGCTTTTCAGGGCGTTAAACGCCTGCGTGCTCTGCGTGGTCTGGCTGGTCACGTCCTGCTTTAGCTGTGCAAAGGCGGTTTCCAGCTCAGTGACGCGCGTTTCGGTGGCGGTCAGGTTGGTCTGTACCTGCTCAGAGACGGCGGTCACTGCCTCATGCACATCAGCAAGACGGGCGTCATCGCTGACCTGTTTGCGGCTGAAAATCGATTTGACCTTATCGGTCAGGCTGTTGAGCATGGTCTCGGGAACATCCTCGAATTCCAGCTCAGCAAGGGAAGCCACCGAGAAGAGGTCGCCCGGCTGGTCTTTTTTACCGGCGAGCGGGTTCTGCACCGCACGGCTGCAGAATTCAAGATATTCGGTGCCGAGGCTTGCCGGGTCATCGGTCACAGCGAGACCAATCAGATAGCATTTACCGGTATTTGAGAAATTCGGGCGAATTTCCATGGAGGTGTAAACCTTCTGACCGGCACGCACCATGCTCACCAGTTCATCAAGCGGGGCAATCCTGGCAAACAGCGCCTTTTTGCCGTTCAGCGCAGAGTCATCACTGATGGTTTCCGCTTTCACTTCGGTCACATCGCCGTAGCGTTTAAACGGACTGTCAGGCCAGAGGCTTTTGATGTGTTCGAGGTTAATACGGCAACCATAGACGCGCGGGTCAAAGGTATCCGCCATGTCCTGAATGTCATCTCCGTTGATGACACGGCCATCGCAGGTGTCACCCTCGACGCCGATGCGAAACCATTTAGAAACTTTCTTTGCCATTGTTCAGGTGTCCTGATGTTGGGTTTTCGGTTCGGGTGTAGTTTCCCGACTCCGCCCCGCATCAGCCACCGCTTGCAGACGTGTACCCCCTGACACAACAGAGGGTTAGCGATAATACCCGGCGATTTCCTTAGCCTTGCCCCGTATTCACTGACACGAGGCAACCATGACCATTTCGACTGACCTCTCCCTTTTGCACGACCCGCGACGACAGGCGCGCCTGCTGTTCTGGCAGGGGTTTTCCGTGCCACAAATCGCCGACACGCTGCAGGTCAAGCGCCCGACCGTGCAGAGCTGGAAACAGCGTGACGGGTGGGAGGAAACCGCCCCGCTTAACCGCGTGGAATCCACGCTTGAGGCGCGCCTGATTCAGCTTTATGCAAAGCCTGACCTGACGCCGCATGACTTCAAGGTCGCTGATTTTCTGTCACGCCAGATGGAACGACTCGCGCGTGTCAGCCGCTACGGCCAGACCGGAAATGAGGCAGATTTAAACCCCAATATTGCCAGCCGCAACAAAGGCGATCGCCGCAAGCCAAAACGTAATTTTTTCAGCGATGAGGCTATCGAAAAGCTCGAAGAGATTTTCTTCGATCAATCCTTTGAGTATCAGCTCAACTGGCACAAGGCCGGTATTGCGCACCGTATTCGCCACATCCTCAAATCGCGCCAGATTGGCGCCACGTTTTACTTTGCCCGCGAGTCATTGCTGCGCGCCCTGAAAACCGGGCAAAACCAGATATTTTTGTCGGCCAGTAAGACGCAGGCTTACGTGTTCCGAAAGTACATCATCGCCTTTGCGCGCATGGTCGAGGTCGACCTGTCAGGCGACCCGATTGTCATCGGCAACAATGGCGCAGAGCTGATTTTTCTCGGGACTAATTCCAACACGGCGCAGAGTCATAACGGCGACCTGTATGTCGATGAAATCTTCTGGATCCCCAACTTTCAGAGACTTCGCAAAGTCGCCTCGGGGATGGCGTCGCAGTCGCACCTGCGCACCACCTACTTTTCAACACCCTCGACGCTGGCACATGGCGCATATCCGTTCTGGTCAGGTGAGCTGTTTAACCGGGGGCGCAGCAGCGCCGCCGAGCGTGTCGACATCGATATCAGTCATAAGGCGCTGGCCGGGGGAATGCTGTGCCCGGACGGTCAGTGGCGGCAGATTGTCACCATCGAGGACGCGCTCGCCGGGGGATGTACGCTGTTTAATCTGGATCAGCTGAAACAGGAAAACAGCGCTGATGATTTCCGCAACCTCTTCATGTGTGAGTTTGTCGACGACAAGGCATCGGTATTCCCGTTCGAGGAGCTGCAGCGCTGCATGGTTGATGCGATGGAAGAGTGGGAGGACTACGAGCCGTTTACTGACCGTCCGTTTAACTGGCGTCCGGTCTGGATTGGCTATGACCCGTCACATACCGGCGACAGTGCAGGCTGTGCGGTACTGGCTCCGCCACTGGTTGCCGGTGGCAAGTTCCGCATCCTTGAGCGTCACCAGTGGAAAGGCATGGATTTTGCGACGCAGGCCGAGGCCATCCGCGAGCTGACCGAAAAATACTGCGTCGAGTATATCGGCATCGATGCGACCGGCATCGGCCAGGGTGTTTACCAGCTCGTGCGCTCGTTTTTCCCGGCGGCGCGCGCCATTCGCTACACGCCGGAAATGAAAACCGCGATGGTGCTGAAAGCGAAAGACACCATCCGACGCGGGTGTCTGGAATACGACGCCGGTGCAACCGACATCACACAGTCATTTATGGCTATCCGAAAAACCATGACCAGCAGCGGGCGCAGCTCCACCTATGAGGCCAGCCGTAGTGAAGAAGCCAGCCACGCAGACATCGCATGGGCAACCATGCACGCCCTGTTAAACGAGCCGCTTTCCGCTGGTAGCGGCATGCATTCAACGTCAATTCTGGACATTAACTGACATGAAAAAACAACAGAAGAAACCCGCCACAAAGACCGCCAGCACACCGCAAAAAATGGAGGCGTTCACCTTTGGCGAGCCCTCCGCCGTTCTGGATCGCCGCGATATCCTCGATTATGTCGAGTGCATCAATAACGGTAAGTGGTACGAGCCGCCGGTCAACTTCTCAGGTCTGGCAAAAAGCCTGCGCGCCGCCGTGCATCACAGCTCGCCGATTTACGTGAAACGAAATATTCTGACGAGCACCTATATCCCACACCCGCTCCTGTCGCGTCAGGATTTCAGCCGCCTCGTGCTGGATTATCTGGTCTTTGCCAACGGCTATCTTGAGAAACGCATGAGTGTTACCGGCCAGCTTTTAAAACTGGAAACATCACCGGCTAAATATACCCGTCGTGGCGTCGAGGATGGCGTTTACTGGTACATATCGAGCTTTAACAACCCGCACCAGTTTTCACCCGGCTCGGTATTTCACCTGCTGGAGCCTGATATCAATCAGGAGCTTTACGGCATGCCGGAATACCTGAGCGCACTCAATTCGGCCTGGCTGAATGAATCCGCCACCCTGTTTCGTCGCAAGTATTACCAGAATGGCGCGCACGCGGGTTACATCATGTACGTCACCGACGCAGCGCAAAGCAGCACCGATGTCGAGTCGCTGCGTTCTGCAATGCGTGATTCAAAGGGACTCGGGAATTTTAAAAACCTGTTTTTCTACGCACCCAACGGGAAACCGGATGGCATCAAGATTGTGCCGCTGAGTGAGGTCGCCACGAAAGATGACTTTTTCAATATTAAAAGGGTGAGCGCCGCTGACCTGCTTGATGCGCACCGCGTACCGTTCCAGCTCATGGGCGGCAAGCCGGAAAATATTGGCTCAATGGGGGATGTTGAGAAGGTGGCGCGCGTATTTGTGCGTAACGAACTGACCCCGCTGCAGGAGCGCTTTAAAGAGATTAACGACTGGCTCGGGATGGAGGTGATCCGCTTTAAAGATTACAGTCTCGAATCAGAATAACCCCGCAAAAATCGCCGCCTCCGGGCGGCCTCATCCCTGACAGCCTCAGCCCCACCACACGCAATCCAATCTCATCGCGAAACCATCGCAGACTTGCAACATGACAGTGCCGTCACGACGCGCACAGACGCATTAAATTAAATGCTGTCACCGCCTCTGGCGCGCAGTGCTATCCCCGCCTCGCCTGCCCTCTTGATGGGTCGGTTTTAATGCAGTTGCATTCCACGTACCGTGCTCACTATACCTAGCCCTATCCTTCTTAAACCTTCCAATGATATACATGCAAATCAATGCAGAAATACGCGGCGTACTATTGACATTTTTATGTTTAGATATTTTTATTTTTTTGACATAAATCACAACTGAAACTAGATGAATCATAACAAGTAAAGTAACCTACACCTTTTAAACAAATCTTAAAACGGTAATTGATAATGACGAAATTTTTAACAAAAATATACAACAATACTGACTTTTCCCTAGATGATAACGTAATCAATATACAAGGGAAAAACTTAATCATCACAGGAGGAAATGGTTGTGGAAAAACAACACTCCTAAATGAGATAAACAACAAAATATCGACCCATCTTATTAATAAAAATGTCCAGTCCATGACACAACTGAACTCAAACTTACAACACTATTTAAGAGAGAGAGAAAAACATCCTAAAGGTTCTAATCAATATCATCAAGCACAAACACAAATACAATATTACGAAAAGGAGATAGAAAGAACATGGGGAGGTTTACAAATAGAGTATAGCGATCAGAACGAGTTATCAATTTTACTCCACAGCGGAAAAGCAATCATAGCTAACTTCCAGGCTAACAGACAAGCGACCATATCTCCTGCAACCGGAGCTAACAAATTAGAAAAAGCAGATGAATCTAATTTCATAAATATATCTAATCAGCAGCTTGGAAATAAATTCGAGCAACACCTAGCAAATTTAAAAACTCGCCAATCCTTTGCCAAAACATATGACAACAACATTACCCTTTATAACTCTATTGACAACTGGTTCAATCAACTAGAAAATAACATAGCCTACCTAATGGAGGATGATACATTCACTCTTAAATTTGAACCTGATGATTTTAAATTTTATTTAATTCAAGAAAACAAAAAACCATATACTTTTCAAACATTATCATCTGGCTATTCTGCTATATTTAACATCCTGTCAGATTTAATTATGAAAACTGAAACATTTAAAATTTCGCCAAGTGAATTGCATGGTATTGTAATGATCGATGAAATAGATGCTCATCTGCACGTTTCACTTCAACGAAAAATATTACCATTCTTGACAAGAACCTACCCATTAATTCAATTCATCGTTACTACACACTCACCCTTCGTAATTGGCTCATTAGAAGATGCTATAATATACGATCTGAGTTCAAAGCAACACTTTGAAGATCTTTCTATTTTTTCCTATGAAACAATAATAGAAGGGTTGCTAGGTGTACCTGTTGTTTCAATTTCTCTTGAAAAAGACATAAGAAGGCTATCAGCATTAATAAATGAAACAAACTTAGACCTTAGTGCTATAGGTGAGATAGTCACAAAACTACTCCCATATAAAGAAAAATTAGATGATGAATCAGCTGTATTTTTATTAAAAGGAATTTCATTACTTCAAAACAATAAGGAAGGTGCATGATGTTTCCTGTGCAAAAATCAAAAATAGCACCTAACTCCCTTGAAAAAAAGACATCCTATAGAGAAAAGGATGTAATAGAAGCGTTATCTCATGACTTTTATAATAAATGTTACATTTGTGAAATTAAAGACCCACTTGTCTTAAACGTTGAACACTTTAGGCCTCATGAAGGCGATGATGATAAAAAATATGACTGGAATAATTTATTTTTCGCTTGCGGGCGCTGCAACAACATCAAGAGAAATAACTTCGAGAACATTCTTGACTGTACAGACCAACAAACAGACGTATTGAGAGCTGTTAAACATACTTTTCCGACAACGGCTTATGCAGAAATCGTCAATATCACCCCAATGAATGACGATCCAAAAACTTTAGAAACCGCCAATCTAATATCTAAGGTTTTTAATGATGCAAACACTGGAAATAAAGACCTTACAAGAGTGTTTCTTAAAAAGAGATTAATGCGCCAATATAGAAAATTCTTAGAGTTAATTTATTCTTATGATGATGAAGATACATTACCAGAAGAAAAAAATGAAATATCAAAAAAAATAAAAAACATGCTCCGAGTTGAATACGAATTTTCAGCTTTCTTAAGATGGTCGATATTAGAAGCCCCACAACTCCATCATTTTAAAGAAGGTATCTTTTAACATATTTTTAGCGAGATGCATTCCATAAACCGCACCTCGCTAATAATTATATTTTTGGAAAGATTAATTATGCAAAATTATAGTGTAAATGGGTGTTATGACATGTCTAAGCAAGCATACTGATGCTGTTAAAATTGTTTTTTCAAAAATCGCGCCACTTCATTGGTGCCTGATAGCAATATCATTCCCCATCATAAACAACTGCCACCCCACGAACCAACGCAACGAGCTCCCACCATTCTGGGGAAATTCCTTTCAGAAGCAAATCGAAATGAATTATCAGTATCTGCTGCCTTACCGCTTTGGTTATCCTAACTGATGGTGCTTGGTCAGCAGGTTTGAGCGGTGCGGCTTTTCTGAGGTGTATCAACTTTTAAAGCGCCTTTAAGCACCTTCACAACGTCCGGCTCATCCCAAGCAAGAACCCCTCTATCAATCAGATTTAACACCGCTGCAGCTTGCTCAGATGGTGCGGGTGTCATAACTGGAGTATCAATACCGGTGAGTTTTCCACAGTTATTGACAGGACTCCGAGGCGCGGCAATACCGCTTTTTAAAGTCAAAGGCTCAACGGCCAACAGCTTTGGAACGATGCGCCATTCGGCTGTACGGGTAACATGTATCAGCTCAGAGCCCAAGTGCGGAGCGTAGATGCCCACGACTCTCTCTATATCCTCTTCGTAGGCGTTGACCTCGTCAGTCACGTTACGAGCCACACGGACGGTCTGACTATCACGTGGTACGTTCGCCCCACCCTGCGCCGCGATATAAAGGTCAAATTCACCCTCGTCAGCTGCGGCTCTTGTAGCCTCGACTCGCTCATCAAATTCGTCAGCAATGCTTACGCCACGAGGTAATTTGCGCAGCTCACGATATGCCCCCATCGTCGGCAGTCCAATAGATTTAAATTGCGGGATACGCCACGTTGACGCCCATGCGGTTACTGCTGCTGCAGTATCAGTGAGAGGTTTACCGGTATCGTGATCGACTTGCCCATCAAGTGCATATCCGTCGATATTCTTCGCAATGTATTTTGCGATGTAACCGGCTGCACCACCTTGATTGAGGTGCTTCGCTTCAAAACGCTGTGCTGCTGCACCCTTTTCGTCGCCATCTTCCTTTAAGGCATAGCGTCGCATGATTTCAGTAATATGTTTACGTTGCTCTGGTTTGCAAAAAAGCATCATGTGCCAGTGCGGCGTTCCGTCATGATGCGGCTCTACAACACGCATACCGTAGACCTGCAAATCATTATCTTTAAAGGCTGTACGCATCAGGCTCCAGATACGGCATAAATACCGCTGACCATCCTTCGGCGTAAAAGCGGTGTCATTCCATCCGTGATTAAGTTGCACCGTCGTTTTATCGCCCTTTCCGACCTGACGTGTAGGGTGATACTTCGATGGCGTGGTGATAGTGATAAACATACCGACGTCACCCTGACCAGCCGCATAGCGTTCAATGCCTGCGATAGTGTTCATCAGTTCCATACGACGGATTTCAGGGTTTGAAATGCTTCCCATGACTTTGCTGATGAGATCGATACGCTCACCGGTAACTTTGTTTTCCAGCTCGCACGATTTGAGGTATTCGAGATTAGCCAGGCGGCGAGAATGCACGTCGCGTATCGCCGTTCTGCTGGCGTATGGGAAACGGTCTTTATTCACCTCACCGGCTGCAATCAGTAATGCCTCGTGCCAGCGCATACGCTGCGCCTTAAACTGGTTAATCCACCACTCATCATTAATCAAACGAGATATAGCGGAAAATGCCTGGCGGATCGTGATTTGCCCTTTGCAGTATTTTTTCCAGAACATCGGTGTAATGTTGAATGCGCGAGCTGCACCAGCAATGTGACCATACAAATGCGCCTGAGCCTCATCAGTAAAAAGAGCCTCTTTACCGCCGTGAGTATCAGCCCAAGCGTCGCTAAGTTCCTCATAAGCAACATAGAGCTGCGAAGCGATACGGGCAGCAAATTTTTTGAGAGCCTTGTCACTCATACCTGCTAAACGCGAATAGCTTTCGCGCTCACTCAGGAAGAGTAGAGATGCCGTCTCGTTCATTCCGTTTAACTGATTGACCCGCTCAAGACGCGGCCCCACCCTTTGCTCGACAGTGTTCTTGAGGAAATAGAAACCATGAAGGGGGCTTTTATTACGACGGATGAAATCATAACGCGAGTTAAACAGCGTTTTTAAGACATATGGCAGGCGATTAACTTTACCTAAAACACCTTGCACCTGGCGGAATTCGCCACGTGTAAGGGGTCTGTCACGGCCAATTGCAGAACGTGGAGCATTCCAGGGATAAGCACCGACGAATGTATCATCGGTGTGCTTCGAGAAAGGAGGCGGTGGCGAAGGGGCAGTACGCCCCCGAAGTTCAGCGGCCATTCGAATTGAAGGCGTCCAGACATTGCTTCGCTACGCGCTCAATCTGAGTTTCAAGCGCCGAGAAACAGGTAGCATCTCCCGTTAAAAGGTCATGCAAAGCAAGACCTGAAACGAGCTTAGTGATAGTTGGGTAGTAACCCACAACATCCAGCCATTCCTTACCTTCGTTTTTCCCGGAGGTAGCGATTTTCTTTTCCTGCAAAATAAACTGATAGCGGTCGCTGGTAATAACGTACTGGTTATTTATATCGATACGGATACTCATTCTTAATTCCTTCTAAAGTGGATAACCCGCTCACCCGAAAATTGAGTTGTGCAATTTTTCTGATTCTTGACCTAACAACTCGATAATCTCGGTGCGGTTAAGTTCTGACTTACTGATGTGCGCGATAAGCCCGTCAAATTGAGAAGAGAAACGGGTCGCCGTGTCGCGCTGTGCTTCACTTACTGCCTGCTCCAGAAGTGCCGAAAGCGCATCCCGCTGAGCTGTTTTTTGTTTTTGCATTTGCCTATCTCCAGACAAAAGGAGTCCCCACGCAGTAAGGCGTGTAATAAATCGAATCCAGATTAATTAATGTAAATACTGCTCAGGTTTTACCGAGGTTAAAATGGTCGGCGCGTACTCAAAAAGGCTAAACAGCTCTCGCAAGGCACGGAAAAGTTTGTCCCGCCAATAGCAGTCGTCCTCGTTCAATCGCCAGTGCGGCATACTGAATTCTTGATCTGTGAGCCCGGCATGACGAAAAAGAGAACGCCTTTGGCTAACAGTAAGACGGCTAATGAAAGTCGCCCTAGTAGAGCCATGCTGACGAAACCGACAAAATGCGAATCTCAGTTCATCCAGCGCACAGACAAGGCGCTCGCGATCGGCTTCGTCCATTTCTTCTAAGCGCATGACAGAGTGACGCTGTTTTAATTGAGCATGAAAACAAACTGTCAGTCGTTCGCGTTCCATCATTTGATTGTAAAAATCACAGGTGTCTTGCCAGCGTGGCTGAGCCAGGTACTTACCAACCAGCCCTCGAAGTGCCGCTGGCTGTTTCTGGATCACATCAAGAGTCATAACGGTCATAACCATATCCCTCTTTTTCTGACCAAACGGAAAAGCGTCTCAATAATGCCAGGCTTACGAGTGCGGATGATGATGCCTTTACGTCCCTTACCATGAGTAATCTTGAACGTCATAGGGCGCGGGCTTTCATTACGCAGTAATTGAGCGATACAACGAGGCTCTTTCATTAAATTTCCCTCCTTATGCCCGTCCACCCAAACCAAGCCACATCAGCCAACCTTCACGAATTTCTTTCGGGCGACTTTCATAGGCAAGTCTCATCCCATTATTCCAGGCTGGTAGGTAAACCCAGTATTCTCCTGCCCGACCTGATGTCGATTGCGGATCTGTCATTTCAACTACCGGTAATTTCCCTTTTTCAATCATTCCTCTTACTGCTGCAGGGGTCTTACCAATAAGCTTGGCAAACTCTTGATAGGGGACGGCATCACTGCTACTGACAATTTGTTTACTCATCTGTTAACCTTTCATCTAGATCTAACCAATGGGTTTCAATGTTCTCTAATGTGCCTTAATGAAACTTAGAAAAACTTGAAACATAGTAGAAGATGTCGTGATTATTAGAGGATCTCGATAACATGTCAACAGCAATCAGTGTAAAGCTGGCTCTCATACGTGAGTCAGAGAGGCTAAACAGGAAGCAATTCTCTGAAATTACTGGGGTTCCTTATAGCTCATTAACCTATTATGAAAGCGGCAGAACGATCCCCCCGACGGACGTCGCCATGAAAATTCTTCAACATCCTCGTTTCAGCAAATACACCCTTTGGTTTATGACTGAACAAATATCACCAGAAGCTGGGCAGATTGCACCGGCTCTCGCGCACTTTGGGCAGCAGACAACAACATCTCCCCACTCCGACCAGAAAACTGGCTAACCATTTACGGCGCTTATTTGTGTAGTAAATGCACGAAGAGTATTTGTTATTTAAATCAGGAAATTGAAGTAAGCAGTAACATCATCGGGAGGCTTTATGTCTATTAAAAAGCTCGATGATGGTCGATACGAAGTGGACATCAGACCTGCAGGGCGCAACGGAAAGCGCATCCGCAGGAAATTTGACAAGAAAAGTGAGGCTGTAGCTTTTGAGAAACACACTCAATACAACCATCACGATAAAGAATGGCTGGCTAAACCGACAGATAAGCGGCATCTGTCTGAATTAACAAAAGTCTGGTGGGATCTGAAAGGCAAGCATGAAGAACACGGAAAATCCAATTTGGGTAAGATTGAAATCTTTACCCGGATCACTGATGACCCTTGCGCGTTCCAGATAACCAAAGCGCTTATTAGCCAGTACAGCATGACTCGCAGAGGGCAAGGCATAAAACCGGCCAGTATTAACCGCGACCTTACCTGCCTGAGTGGTATGTTTACTGCGCTAATTGATGCGGAGTTGTTTTTTGGCGAACACCCTTTCAGAGGGATGAAAAAGCTCAAGGAGCAGAAACCAGAAACAGGCTATCTGACGCAGGAAGAAATAACATTGTTGCTTGCCAATCTTGACGGGGACAACAAGAAAATCGCGATTCTCTGTTTAAGTACCGGCGCTCGATGGGGTGAGGCCGCGAAACTGAAAGCTGAGAACGTAATACAGAATCGGGTGACGTTCGTTAAAACAAAGACGAACAAACCGCGTACTGTCCCTATCTCTGAGGAAGTAGCTGTAATGATTGCGGGTAAGGGTTATCTGTTCCCTGATGCCTCATACCCGAAGTTCAGGCGAACAATGAAAGATGTAAAACCAGATCTACCGGACGGGCAAGCAACTCACGCATTGCGTCACAGTTTTGCTACCCACTTTATGATTAACGGCGGGAGTATCATCACCCTGCAGAGAATACTGGGACATTCACGGATAGAGCAGACAATGGTCTATGCGCACTTTGCCCCGGAGTATCTTCAGGATGCTGTTTCACTCAATCCGCTACGTGGTGGTGTTGACTCCCAGAGTGTCCACACTGTGTCCACAGTAGGGTAGTTTATTATGGCTTTCAGTGGTCTTGCGTGCCGCGCAAACCCGCATTGCACCGCTGAAAGCCCATGTTACCTACCCTGAAAAACGCCCTTACGCAGGCTTATTTTTTGCCTGCCGGTTAAACACGCCGAGTTCCCCCAATTCAAATCACTACATACAGGCGAAAAAAAACCGGGCATTACGCCCGGCTCATGAGGTGATTAAAGATTAATGTGCGGCTTCTGGCTTGTGCTTTTGCGCACTCTGGAAACCATAGGTCAGCTCATTTTTCTCTTTATCCAATTCAACGGTTACCTGACCACCATCCACAAGCGAACCGAACAGCAGTTCGTTGGCTAATGGTTTTTTCAGGTTGTCCTGAACAACACGCGTCATCGGACGTGCGCCCATCGCGCGGTCATAGCCTTTCTCAGCCAGCCAGTTACGTGCTTCCTGGCTTACTTCCAGTGAGACGCCTTTCTGATCCAGCTGTACCTGCAACTCGACAATAAACTTATCTACAACCTGATGAATCACCTCGGTAGAGAGATGGTCGAACCAGATAATGTTGTCGAGACGGTTACGGAATTCCGGCGTAAACACTTTTTTGATTTCGCCCATCGCATCAGTACTGTTGTCCTGATGAATAAGCCCAATCGATTTACGCTCGGTCTCACGTACCCCGGCGTTGGTGGTCATGACCAGCACCACGTTACGGAAGTCCGCCTTACGGCCATTATTGTCGGTCAGCGTACCGTTATCCATCACCTGCAGCAGCAGGTTAAAGACATCCGGGTGCGCTTTTTCGATTTCATCCAACAGCAGGACCGCATGCGGGTGTTTAATGACCGCGTCGGTCAGCAAACCGCCCTGGTCATAACCGACGTATCCCGGAGGCGCACCAATCAGACGACTGACGGTGTGACGTTCCATATACTCAGACATATCAAAACGCAGCAGCTCAATGCCGAGCGCTTTGGACAGCTGCACCGTGACTTCGGTCTTACCAACGCCAGTCGGTCCGGCAAACAGGAATGAACCGACAGGTTTATGCTCATGTCCGAGACCGGCACGGCTCATTTTGATCGCTTCAGTCAGCGCCTCAATGGCTTTATCCTGTCCGAATACCAGCATTTTCAGACGGTTACCCAGATTTTTCAGCGTATCACGATCGCTCTGCGACACGCTCTTCTCCGGGATACGCGCGATGCGGGCCACCACGGACTCAATATCGGCTACGTTAACGGTTTTCTTGCGTTTGCTGACCGGTAACAGACGCGCACGCGCGCCCGCTTCATCGATCACGTCAATGGCTTTATCCGGCAGATGACGATCGTTGATGTATTTCACCGCCAGTTCGACCGCTGCACGTACCGCTTTAGCGGTGTAGCGAACGTCATGGTGCGCTTCGTATTTCGGTTTCAGACCGTTGATGATCTGCACGGTCTCTTCTACCGACGGCTCAGTGATATCAATTTTCTGGAAACGGCGCGCTAACGCCCGGTCCTTCTCAAAAATATTGCTGAATTCCTGATAGGTTGTGGAACCTATTACACGGATTTTACCGCTGGAGAGCAGAGGCTTGATTAAGTTAGCCGCATCCACCTGGCCGCCCGAGGCCGCACCCGCACCGATAATGGTGTGGATCTCATCAATAAACAGGATGCTGTTGGTATCCTGTTCCAGCTGTTTCAACAGCGCCTTAAAGCGTTTTTCAAAATCGCCGCGGTATTTGGTGCCCGCCAGCAGCGACCCGATATCCAGAGAGTAAAGGGTGCAGTCCGCCATGACTTCCGGCACGTCGCCCTGGACAATGCGCCAGGCAAGACCTTCGGCAATCGCGGTTTTACCGACGCCAGATTCCCCCACCAACAGCGGGTTGTTTTTTCTGCGACGGCACAGTACCTGAATGGCGCGCTCCAGCTCTTTGTCCCGGCCAATGAGCGGATCAATTCCGCCCACACGGGCAAGCTGGTTAAGGTTAGTCGTGAAGTTCTCCATACGGTCCTCCCCGCCAGCTTGCTCTTCGTTATTTGGCTGATTCCCGGAGTCAGAAGACTGACTTGGTTCGTCTTTGCGCGTGCCATGAGAAATAAAATTCACCACGTCCAGACGACTCACTTCATGCTTACGCAGCAGATAAGCCGCCTGAGATTCCTGCTCGCTAAAGATAGCTACCAGAACATTTGCGCCGGTAACTTCATTGCGCCCGGAGGACTGAACATGGAAGACCGCACGTTGCAGTACACGCTGAAAACTCAACGTTGGCTGCGTGTCGCGCTCTTCTTCACTGGCAGGCAATACGGGTGTGGTTTGTTCAATGAAGGCTTCGAGTTCCTGACGGAGCGCCACCAGATCCACAGAACACGCTTCCAGCGCTTCGCGGGCCGATGGGTTACTGAGCAACGCCAGTAACAAGTGCTCGACGGTCATAAACTCATGTCGGTGCTCGCGCGCTCTGGCGAAAGCCATGTTTAAACTGAGTTCCAGTTCTTGATTGAGCATAGGCACCTCCCCCAATATTTATGCCTGCATTCAGGCTTTTTCCAGCGTACACAGCAACGGATGCTCGTTCTCCCTCGCATATTTGTTCACCATCGATACTTTGGTTTCAGCCACTTCGGCAGTAAACACGCCGCAAATAGCTTTACCTTGATAGTGAACTGCAAGCATCAGTTGCGTTGCACGTTCTACATCATAAGAAAAGAATTTTTGTAACACGTCAATAACAAACTCCATCGGAGTGTAATCATCATTGATTAATATCACTTTATACATAGATGGCGGTTTTAGCGCGTCGCGCAATTTGTCTTCCGCCAGCAGATCGAAATCCAGCCAGTCGTTCGTCTTACTCATTGTCAGTCGTCATCTTCAGTTACGGTTTCCGGCAGAAAATGTTGCCGCTGACAAGCAGCCTATGCACACACTCAATCTACCTCAAGTATTAGATAACTATCATCTATTAGTGTCATCCGCGACATCTGTCACAGAACCGACAATAGCGTTAACTGCTTCAAATTTTGATGCATTTTTACCCTATTCCATCCGTCTGACGCTTGACGCCCCGCCTGATTTCTCTAAATTGTAGTTTCGAGAGTTGGCGAGGTTTTGAACAGCCCCCACTCCGCAACCGGTTCATTCCATCTTACTTATATAAGATCTACGAAGGATGTCGAAGTATGGAAACGGGTACTGTTAAGTGGTTCAACAACGCCAAAGGGTTTGGTTTCATCTGCCCCGAAGGCGGCGGCGAAGACATTTTCGCCCATTACTCCACCATTCAGATGGATGGTTACAGAACGCTAAAAGCCGGACAGTCTGTCCAGTTTGATGTCCACCAGGGGCCAAAAGGCAACCATGCCAGTGTCATCGTGCCTGTCATTGAAGCAGAAGCCGTCGCATAACCCTTCTGTCTCATTGTGTACATCCCGCAGTCAAAATGCCAGCCCTTGCGGCTGGCATTTTTATCTCGACAGTATTACTCCCGCGCCAGCGCATCTACCGGATCGAGCCGGGCCGCATTACGCGCCGGTAACCAGCCAAACAAAATGCCGGTAGCGGTTGAGCACAGGAATGCCGTGAGCAGCGCAACGGGTGAGAAGCCAATTTCCCAGCCGGGCAGGAATAACTGTAGCGTAAAGGCGATCAGCATCGACAACGTGATACCCAACGCGCCGCCAACCAGACATACCAGCACCGCTTCAATGAGGAACTGTTGCAGCACATCACTGGCGCGCGCGCCAACCGCCATACGAATGCCAATCTCGCGCGTTCGTTCGGTTACCGAAACCAGCATAATATTCATCACGCCGATTCCACCTACCACCAGCGAAATGACCGCCACCAGCGTCAGGAAGAGTTGTAATGTACGTGTGGTCTTTTCGGCGGTTTTCAAGACGCCGTCCATATTCCAGGTAAAGAAATCTTTCTTCCCATGGCGTAACGACAACAGGCGGGTAAGCTGCTGTTCAGCCTGAGCACTATCAAAACCGTCCTTCACCCGCACGGTGATTGAGTTCAGCCACGATTGCCCCATAATTCGTCCGGACATGGTGCTGTAAGGCAGCCAGACCCGCAGGATCTTGCTACTGCCGAACATCGACTGTTTCTCCTCTGCAACGCCAATCACCGTAGCAGGCATATTTCCCACCAAAATGACTTCGCCCACCACCTTCGCTTTATTGGGGAACAACTGACGTCGGGTATTACTGTCGAGCACCACCACCTGCGCCCGACCTGCAAGCTGCTCAGCGTTAAAGGTGGTCCCTTCGCTAAACGTCATGCCATAGACATTGAAATAGTCGCCGCTAACGCCGTTCGCACTGGCAGCCACGTCAATATTACCGTAGCGTAGCCGCAGGTTCTTCGACACCGCAGGCGTCACCGAACTTACCCAGGGCTGTTTCTGCAGCGCGGTTAAATCGTCATATTTCAGCGCCTGTTGATACTGCGGATCGTCATCGCCGAAATCTTTGCCGGGATAGATATCAATGGTATTGGTACCGATAGCGCGAATGTCTGCCAGCACCAATTGTTTTGCCGCATCCCCCACTACCACAATCGAAACCACCGAAGCAATACCGATGATGATCCCTAGCATGGTCAGCAGCGTACGCATCTTATTCGCAGCCATTGCCAGCCAGGCCATGGTGAGCGCTTCGCGAAAACCACTGATAAACTGACTCCAGCCCGACACTGTTTTCACTGTCGGCACGGAGATTTCGCGTCCGCCAGGAGATTTGTGCGGCGGCGGATTGCGTACAATCTCTCCGTCGCGAATTTCAATTACGCGCTCGGCCTGCGCGGCCACCTGCGGGTCGTGCGTAACGATAATCACCGTATGTCCGCGATCGCGAAGCTGATGCAAAATCGCCATCACCTCTTCGCCAGAATGGCTATCCAACGCCCCGGTGGGTTCATCGGCAAGAATCACCTGCCCACCGTTCATCAACGCACGCGCAATGCTGACCCGCTGCTGCTGGCCACCGGAAAGCTGGGATGGCTGATAATCAACCCTGTCGCCCAGCCCCAGCCGCTGGAGTAATTCCTGCGCACGAGCCAGACGTTGCTTACGTTCTGTCCCGGCATAGACCGCTGGCACCTCAACGTTTTGCGCGGCGGTCAAATGCGACAGCAAATGATAACGCTGGAAGATAAAACCAAAATGCTCGCGTCGCAGTTGCGCTAACGCATCGCTATCGAGGGTGGAGACATCGCGCCCGGCCACCCGATACGTGCCGCTGGTAGGCTTATCGAGACAGCCGAGAATGTTCATCAGCGTCGATTTACCCGAACCAGACGCGCCGACAATCGCCACCATTTCACCGGCCTGAATGCTCAAGGAAACGTCCTTTAACACCTCGACCTGCCCTTCGCCTGACGGGTAACTACGGCGGATATTGCTCAGCTCAAGCAATGCCGTCATTTCGCTGCCCCAGGATTGCCCTCGCCAGTAATGACTTCATCTCCCTCTTCCAGCCCCTTCACAATCTCCACATCGGTATCATTGCGCGCGCCGATCACCACCTCACGCTCGCGGGTTTCACCGTTACGCAGCAGCCTGACGTTATAGCGATTATTGCCAATAGGATCGCCCAGCGCCGATAGCGGGATGGTCAGGACATTTTTGACATCCGTGAGCTGAATATGGACCTGTGCGGTCATATCCAGACGCAGGATCCCTTTCGGATTAGGCACTTCAAAGCGGGCATAGTAGAAAATCGCGTCATTCACTTTTTCCGGCGTCGGCAGGACATCTTTCAGCGTACCTTCGTAGCGCGTCTGCGGATCGCCGAGGACAGTGAACCAGGCTTTTTGTCCAGGATGCAGGTGAATAACATCCGCCTCGGAAACCTGCGCTTTCACCAGCATTGTACTCATGTCTGCTAACGTCAGAATGTTAGGTGCCTGCTGGGCGGCAATAACGGTTTGTCCTTGCAGAGTGGTTATTTGCGTAACCTCACCCGCCATTGGCGCTACAATGCGGGTGTAATCAAGGTTGGTCCTGGCTGTATCAAGAGAGGCTTGATTACGCTTAATCTGTGCATCAATGGTGCCAATTTGCGCCTGTTTGACCGCCATCTCGGTAGCCGCGGTATCGAGATCCTGTTGTGAAACCGCCTGGGTTTTCGCCAACTGCTGCTGACGGGAAAGCGTCACTCGCGCCAGCTTCCACTCGGCTTCAGCTTGTAAACGCTGGGCGCGTAATTCCATCAGCGTCGCTTCAACCTCTTTGATCTGGTTTTGCGCCTGTTCAGGATCGATAACGCCAAGCAGTTGATCTTTTTTTACTTTATCGCCAATCGCGACCGACAGCGTTTTTAACTGCCCACTGACCTGCGCCCCGACGTCAACTTTACGCAGCGCATCCAGTTTTCCGGTAGCCAGTACACTCTGCTGGAGATCGCCGGGACGAACAATTAACGTTTGATACTGAGGTAAAGGCGCATTAAGCGTACGCCATAGCGCAATTATCGCCACAATAAGGATGATGGCGAAGATAAAATAGCGTTTTTTGATTTTTCCCTTGAGCTTCATAAATGTCCCAATTTCCCCCAATACGTCCATCAGAGTGGAGTGTTAAACGTCAACGTTAAATAAATAGCCGTTGAAAAGCGCAAGAATAACAGAGTTATTGATGAATGGTTAAGATCCACTGTGCTGAAATTAATGCCAGGGTATCAATCGGATTTATATTATGAGTCAACTAACTGAAAGCGTTTTTCTTTCTACCAAACCCATCACCAGCCTTGGTCTTTTTTACAGCCTGAGCCGCGGTCAGTTACGACCTGCACAGTGTTGGGATAAACGGAGCTTTCGGCGTAAGTTTATCTGGCGTTCATTACTGATACCTCGCCTTACCCGGGAATGGATGACTGAACTGGCGCAGTGGCCGGAGCTTGAAAACGTCCTCGCCCGTCAACCCCGGCTACCCGTTCGTCTGCATCGTCCTTACCTTGCCGCCAACTTCGATCGTAGAATGCGATTAGATGCGGTGCGTTTTCATTACCATGTTATCCGCAATGCATTCTTACCTGGTGAATTTAACGCCTTATTAAGTCATGACGGCTTACAGTTGGCGCAAATTGAAGGCAAAGATAACGAGATATTTACCGTGACCATGATGATGTTTCCGGTACTCGATAAAGAGGGTGAAAGTACCATTCTGGTGCGAAATGGCGAGGGTGACGAACTGACTAAAATGACATTTACGTTCTGCGAATATAATGGGAAAAGTACATTATTTATCGGCGGCATGCAGGGCAATTCACAACTTCCGCACGAAGCAACACAAAAAGCGACCAAATCCTGCCACGGAATATTCCCCAAACGCATTGTTATGGAAGCCATTTGTCGTCTGGCAGAACAATTGAATATCGAAAAGGTAATGGCTGTCAGTAATGAACAGCATATCTTTCGCAGTCCGCGTTACCACGATCAAAACAAAGTGATTCTTTCCGACTACAACGCATTTTGGGCGTCGCTTGGCGGCGAGTGCGACAGCCGCGGGTACTATCATATTCCGCGTGCGCTGGCTCGAAAAAGCGAAGCGGAGATTGCCAGTAAAAAACGCGCAGAATACCGCCGTCGCTATCAGCTACTGGACAGCATCCACGCGCAGCTGTCGTCAATGTTTCGCCACTAATCCGCTCTGCCGCGTGCCAGCCACAGTACGCGGGAAAACATTTTACGCAGCAAAGTAGGGACGGCGTCTACGCCACGCCGCCCTGCTTCCATCGCCACCTCGATCGCCAGATCCGGTTTTGACGACCGATGAATCGCCTTGGAGATAATTTTGCGCATATTCATTGGTACATTTTCCGGGATCTGCGCAACACGATGAAAGACATCGGCGAACCCCTGGCGATACATAAAGTGTTCCATATCCAGCGCGGGGAGCATGGTTAAATGATCGCGCTCCTCCTCTCGGTCGTTATTCAATAAACCGCGCACCGTGGCGGCATACTTTTTCCCGGCTTCATCGCCATCGACCAGCACGTGCCATTCAATTCCCATCCGGCGGGCAAACTTAACCAGTGGTTTAAGACCGGACTGAGCAAATTCAATGACTTTAATGCCTTCCGCATCAAAATGGTGTCCGCACTGGCGGGCCAGCTCGTTAATGACCCAGGTTTCCGTTTCGCCTTCCACCAGCAGCCAGCAGCGGGCAAACAGCGAAGATGCACGATTGAAACGAATATGGAAAGCGATACGCCGACCGTCCTCCGCGCTGATCCCACCCGGTCCCAACCGCCAGGCGGCTACCCGGGATGATTCACGTACCAGACGGACAACATGTTCCACCGGCGTGAGAGACAGCAACTCACCGGAGTTGGTGGTCGCCACCCGCTGGAGAGGAAGTAGATTCAGCAAGTGCCAGGCAACCGACAACATGATGGGATGTAAACGCGTTTCCGGGTCTTCTATCAGCAATAAAGGCCGGGCATCTTTATCCAGCCTTAACGTGCCTTTGGCCTGCAACAGCGTCGAGAACAGTCCTAACAGAATAACGCGATGCGTTCGTCCGCCGGGCTTATCAATCATGCGGTTAATGATATCCAGATAGCGCCAGCTACGTTGTTCGTTATTGGAGCGGCGACGCATCAGGCGATAGCGGGACTGACCAGAACCCTGCTCAGAAAAATAGTGCTCCAATAGCTGCACCATAGCCGACAGCCCCTGACGAATCTGCCCATCGGTTAGGTTTTGTGGTCGGGTAGCCAGTTCACGCGCCAGAAAATCCAGCTGGCGGGCGGTCACTTCAACATCTGCCGAATCCGGTACCGTACCGTTACGAATGCGTCGCATAAAACGTGCATCACGCAGACGCAACACAGGCATCAGACGCACGAGATGCCGCGCCAGGTCGTTAATGTCGTCGAGATCTAACGGATGACCATCGCCATCAAGAAAACTTCGTAGCGTCAGGACAGTCCCGTCATCCGCACACTCGCCCTCCAGACGATAGAATATACGGTGATAACTATCGTTACACGGCGTCCAGCAGGCTTCCAGAGGACGGTACCGACGAACCCGATGACGACCTGGTTGAGATTCTCGAAACGTCAGGATAATGTGCAAATGATGTTCCCGGCCCTGTATATCCCCCGGCGGGAACCAAAAATCCTCACGATCAAAATGGTACAAATCAGATTCCGGCGACAGCAGCAAGGTTAGAGCATCCAGCAGACTGGACTTACCCCACGCGTTCTCCCCAATCAGCACGTTACTCTGCTCAAGCATCAACGACAGGCGGTTAATACCACGAAATCCAACAATCTCAACGCGTTCGAGAATCATATAGCCTCCGGAAATGCTAACTTTTTCCTTCAAGTTATCAGGAGTATAACGTTAACCGGGCGCTCAGAGCACCCGATATCATCAGGAGGTTAATCGCAGAAACCCAAAAAATTAAGAATATTCTTCTTATGTTTCCCTGTGATTATAATTTCTAAGCTCAATCATCATTTTTAGCTAATTGAACTATGCTTCATTCATCGAATATTCAAAAAGGAATCACGACATATTGCCTTAAATCAAATTTTTTCATCAATTTAACTGGCGAAGGGATGATGTTTTTTTCTAAAATACCCGCTCTTTCATCATCGTCCCTTTAAGCGATGAATTACCGGGCAAGGAACACAAACCCGGAACTTTTAATTGAGGTGGTTATGTTCAGGAAATTAGCAGCCGAATTCTTCGGTACGTTTTGGCTCGTCTTTGGTGGGTGCGGTAGCGCAGTACTGGCCGCAGCATTCCCGGAATTGGGAATTGGATTTGCCGGTGTCGCATTGGCATTTGGTCTGACCGTATTAACTATGGCCTATGCCGTAGGCCATATTTCAGGTGGCCATTTTAACCCGGCAGTGACCTTCGGTTTATGGGCTGGCGGTCGCTTCCCGGCGAAAGACGTTATTGGATATGTTATTGCTCAGGTTGTGGGCGGTATTGTTGCAGCAGCGGCCCTGTATCTTATTGCCAGCGGTAAAGCAGGTTTTGATGCAACCGCCAGCGGTTTTGCCTCGAACGGCTTTGGTGATCATTCACCAGGCGGTTATTCCATGCTTTCTGCTGTTGTAATTGAAATTATTCTTACCGCTGGCTTCTTATTAGTGATCCACGGCGCGACCGACAAACATGCTCCGGCAGGTTTTGCACCTATTGCGATTGGTCTGGCGTTAACATTAATCCACTTGATCAGCATTCCAGTCACTAATACCTCCGTAAACCCGGCACGTAGTACTGCAGTTGCCATCTTCCAGGGCGGCTGGGCATTGCAACAATTGTGGTTCTTCTGGGTTATGCCGATTATCGGTGGGGTTCTCGGCGGTCTTATTTACCGCACTCTGCTGGAAAAACGTGATTAATCGATAACAAAAAGGCCTGGCGAAAGTCAGGTCTTTTTTTTCCTCTCTATATTTCCTTTTATTTGCAACTTTACTCCCCTCTTTGCATTGAGTAGTGTGTGCTGGCGCATTTCGTCTTACATCTCAGCAAGGATCGGGCTTTCATGTTTTCAGGGCTGTTAATCATTCTGGTTCCCCTTATTGTGGGCTACCTTATTCCACTTCGGCATATGGGCGCATTAAAACTCATCAATCGTCTGTTGAGTTGGATCGTCTACCTTATTCTCTTTTTTATGGGCATCAGCCTGGCGTTTCTGGATAATCTCGCCAGCAACCTGTTAGCCATACTTCATTATTCTGCTGTCAGCGTGACGGTCATTTTGCTGTGTAATATCGCCGCGCTATTCTGGCTGGAGCGTTCACTGCCCTGGCGGCATAACCACCAGCAAGAGAAACTCCCGTCGCGAATCGCGATGGCGTTTGAGTCGCTCCAGCTTTGCGGGGTTGTTGTGGTGGGTTTCCTGCTGGGTCTCACCGGTCTTTCCTTTTTGCAGCACGCCACCGAAGCCAGCGAATATACATTAATCTTTTTACTGTTCCTGGTGGGGATTCAACTTCGCAACAGCGGCATGACCCTCAAGCAAATCGTGTTGAATCGCCGGGGCATGATTGTGGCCGTCGTCGTCGTCGCCAGTTCGATGCTGGCGGGGGTTATCAATGCGTTGATCCTCGGCCTGCCGGTAAAAACCGCGCTGGCGATGGCGTCAGGTTTTGGCTGGTATTCGCTGTCCGGTATTCTGTTAACCGAGTCGTTCGGGCCGGTGATTGGGAGTGCCGCCTTTTTTAATGACCTGGCGCGTGAACTGATTGCCATTATGTTGATTCCCGGCATGGTGGGCCGCAGTCGCTCTACCGCGTTGGGGCTATGCGGGGCCACATCGATGGATTTCACCCTGCCAGTTTTACAACGCAGCGGCGGACTGGAAATGGTTCCGGCAGCCATCGTGCACGGTTTTATCCTGAGTCTGTTAGTCCCTCTGCTGATGGCATTTTTCTCCGCCTGACCCTCACTCAAATACCTCTCTGGCGGTAGTCAGCTACCGCCAAAATTGCGCTAAATCAATCTCCTTGCAAGTTGTAGCAGAAATCCCTTTTATCCCTGCGCGCACAGGCATAACCTTAAACATGTATATTAAATATAACTTTAAAAGGTGTGACCATGTTTTGTGTGCAATGTGAACAAACCATCCGTACTCCGGCAGGGAACGGCTGCTCTTACGCGCAGGGTATGTGCGGTAAAACGGCTGAAACCTCCGATTTGCAGGATCTGCTGATTGCTTCCCTACAAGGTCTGTCTGCATGGGCTGTTAAAGCGCGTGAATACGGCATCATCGACCATGAAATTGATAACTTTGCCCCGCGCGCGTTCTTCTCTACCCTGACCAACGTTAACTTCGACTCCCCGCGTATCGTCGGCTATGCCCGCGAAGCGATTGCCCTGCGTGAAGCGCTGAAAGCACAATGTCTGAACATTGATGCGAACGCAGCGGTCGACAACCCGATGGCGGACCTGCAACTGGTCAGCGACGATCTGGGCGATCTGCAACGTCAGGCAGCGGAATTTACCCCGAACAAAGACAAAGCGACGATTGGCGAGAACATTCTCGGCCTGCGCCTGCTGTGCCTGTACGGTCTGAAAGGTGCGGCGGCCTATATGGAACACGCGCACGTTCTCGGCCAGTACGACAACGACATCTATGCTCAGTACCACAAAATCATGGCGTGGCTGGGAACCTGGCCTTCCGACATGAACGCTCTGCTGGAGTGTTCTATGGAAATCGGCCAGATGAACTTCAAAGTAATGAGCATCCTGGACGCCGGTGAAACCACCAAATACGGTCACCCGACGCCGACTCAGGTCAATGTTAAAGCAACCGTTGGTAAATGCATCCTGATCTCCGGTCACGACCTGAAAGATCTTTACAACCTGCTGGAGCAGACTGAAGGTACCGGCGTTAACGTCTATACCCACGGTGAAATGCTGCCAGCACACGGCTACCCGGAACTGCGTAAGTTCAAACACCTGATCGGTAACTACGGCAGCGGCTGGCAGAACCAGCAGGTTGAGTTCGCTCGCTTCCCAGGCCCAATCGTGATGACCTCTAACTGCATCATCGACCCGACAGTGGGTGCTTACGACGACCGTATCTGGACCCGTAGCATCGTCGGCTGGCCGGGCGTGAGCCACCTCGAAGGCGACAACTTCGGTCCGGTTATTGCTCAGGCGCAGCAGATGGCTGGCTTCCCGTACAGCGAAATCCCGCACCTGATCACCGTAGGTTTCGGTCGCCAGACGCTGCTGGGCGCTGCTGATACCTTAATCGACCTGGTCAGCCGTGAAAAATTGCGTCACATCTTCCTGGTCGGCGGCTGCGACGGCGCGCGCGGCGAACGTAACTACTTCACCGACTTCGCCACCAGCGTACCGGACGATTGCCTGATCCTGACCCTGGCGTGCGGTAAATACCGTTTCAACAAACTGGAGTTCGGCGATATCGAGGGTCTGCCGCGTCTGGTCGATGCCGGTCAGTGTAACGATGCTTACTCTGCCATCATCCTGGCGGTCACTCTGGCAGAGAAGCTGGGCTGCGGCGTAAACGATCTGCCGCTGTCTCTGGTGCTCTCCTGGTTTGAACAGAAAGCGATTGTGATTCTGCTGACCCTGCTGTCGCTGGGCGTGAAAAACATCGTCACTGGCCCGACTGCGCCTGGCTTCTTTACGCCGGATCTGCTGGCTGTGCTCAACGAAAAATTCGGCCTGCGTTCCGTAACCACCGTTGAAGAAGACATGAAGCAGCTGCTGAGCGCGTAAGGAGTAAAGAATGACAATGCCAACTCATCAGTGCCCATGGCGGATGCAGGTGCATCACATCCATCAGGAAACGCCGGATGTATGGACAATTTCGTTGCTGTGCCACGACTATTATCCGTACCGCGCCGGGCAGTATGCACTGGTCAGCGTACGTAATTCAGCGGAGACCCTGCGTGCTTACACCATTTCATCTACACCGGGAGTAAGCGAGTACATCACGCTGACTGTTCGCCGGATTGACGATGGTGCAGGCTCACAGTGGCTGACCCGCGACGTGAAGCGCGGCGACTATATCTGGCTGTCCGATGCCATGGGTGAATTTACCTGTGAAGATAAGGCGGAAGATAAGTTCCTGATGCTGGCTGCCGGTTGCGGCGTTACGCCAATCATGTCAATGCGTCGCTGGTTGGCAAAGTACCGCCCACAGGCCGATGTGCAGGTGATCTTTAACGTTCGTTCACCGCAAGATGTTATTTTTGCCGACGAATGGCGCGAATATCCGGTGACCTTAGTCGCTGAAAACAATGCCACCCACGGTTTTGTTTCTGGCCGACTGACGACCGATCTGCTGAAAAGCGTGCCGGATCTGGTCTCTCGTACCGTGATGACCTGCGGCCCGGCGCCGTATATGGATCTGGTCGAAAAAGAAGTCAAAGCGCTGGGCGTGACGCGCTTCTTTAAAGAGCAGTTCTTCACGCCGGTTGCCGAGGCCGCCACCAGCGGTCTGAAGTTCACCAAGCTGCAACCGGCAAAAGAGTTTTACGCGCCGGTGGGCAGTACGCTGCTGGAAGCGCTGGAAAGCAATAAAGTGCCGGTCGTTGCCGCATGTCGTGCGGGCGTTTGCGGCTGCTGCAAAACCAAAGTGGTTGACGGTAACTACACGGTCAGCAGCACCATGACGCTGACGGATGCAGAAATAGCCGAAGGCTATGTACTGGCCTGCTCCTGTCATCCGCAGGGTGATTTAGTACTCGCTTAACCTATAAAATACCCCTTCGTAGCTGCTCCAGGCCGGATAATGCGTTTACGCCATATCCGGCCTTTTTTTACCGCCAGGCCGAATTCCTTGCCACCGAGAAACGCCCCGCCCCTAAAAACGCGACAGCCAGCGCACCGATAAAAAAGTACACCAGACTCTCAATCGCCCATGCGCCAGTTTTATCCAGTGACCAGGTTTCGCCCATCCCGACCATCAGCCATGCCACCACCATCGTAAAGGCCAGCCCCAACGCCGCCGGACGGGTCAGGATCCCAAGGATAATCAGGCAAGGCGCAACGACTTCCCCCAACAGAACGCCGTAAGCAATAAAGCCCGGAAAACCTTTCGCTACCAGCATGCCGCTGATGCCATCAATACCGGAGAACAATTTATGTAAGCCATGAAACAGCATCAATCCACCAACGGCGATGCGTAACAGAAACTTGCCAAAGTCTTCATGAGTCAGCGTTCGGTTAACTGCATTTAATAGTTTAGTAACCATTTGAATTCATTCCTTGTTTCACCATGCCAGATATCAAACTACGCGTTATCTGCTCGAAATGTAAGCTGCCGAAAATAAGGGGGAAATGAGAAGCATAACTATCATCTTCATCTAAACTTGTAACCGGTATCACATTAAAGGAGATGGAAAACCATGAAACAAACGGTTGCCGCTTTTATTGCTAAAACCCTCGAACAAGCTGGCGTTAAACGCATTTGGGGCGTAACGGGTGATTCATTAAATGGCCTCAGTGACAGTCTCAATCGCATGGGAACGATTGACTGGATGCCGACCCGTCATGAAGAAGTTGCCGCCTTCGCCGCTGGCGCAGAAGCGCAACTAACCGGCGAACTGGCCGTCTGTGCCGGTTCATGTGGACCGGGCAACCTGCACCTGATCAATGGTCTGTTTGATTGCCACCGCAACCATGTTCCGGTCCTGGCGATTGCCGCACATATCCCTTCCAGCGAGATCGGCAGCGGTTATTTTCAGGAGACCCACCCGCAAGAGTTGTTCCGCGAATGTAGCCACTATTGCGAGCTGGTTTCCAGCCCTGAACAGATCCCGCAGGTACTCGCCATTGCCATGCGTAAAGCCGTATTAAATCGTGGCGTCTCGGTGGTGGTATTACCCGGCGACGTCGCGCTGAAGCCAGCGCCGGAAAGCGCCAGCACGCACTGGTATCATGCGCCGTTACCGGTCGTCACACCGGAAGAAGAAGAACTCAGAAAACTGGCGCAACTACTGCGTTATTCCAGCAATATCGCCCTGATGTGCGGCAGCGGCTGTGCCGGTGCGCATCAAGAACTGGTAGAGTTTGCGGCAAAAATCAAAGCGCCGATTGTCCACGCCCTGCGGGGTAAAGAGCACGTCGAATACGACAACCCATACGACGTCGGTATGACCGGGCTGATTGGCTTTTCATCCGGATTCCACACCATGATGAATGCCGACACGCTGATCCTGCTCGGCACCCAGTTTCCCTATCGCCCGTTCTACCCCACCGACGCCAAAATTATTCAGATTGATATCAATCCGGCGAGCATCGGCGCGCACAGTAAAGTTGATATGGCGCTGGTGGGCGATATTAAATCCACTCTCCGCGCCCTGTTGCCGTTGGTGGAGGAAAAAACCGAGCGGAAGTTTTTAGACAAAGCGCTGGAGCACTATCGTGAGGCGCGCAAGGGTCTGGATGATTTAGCCAAACCGAGCGATAAAGCCATTCATCCGCAGTATCTGGCGCAGCAGATCAGCCATTTTGCCGCTGACGACGCTATCTTTACCTGCGATGTTGGTACCCCAACGGTTTGGGCTGCACGCTATCTGAAAATGAACGGCAAACGTCGCCTTCTCGGGTCGTTTAATCACGGGTCGATGGCGAACGCTATGCCACAGGCACTCGGCGCACAAGCGACCGAACCGGGACGCCAGGTCATCGCCATGTGCGGTGACGGTGGTTTTAGCATGCTGATGGGCGATTTTCTGTCGGTTGTCCAGATGAAGCTGCCAGTAAAGATTATCGTCTTCAACAACAGCGTACTGGGATTTGTGGCGATGGAGATGAAGGCTGGCGGTTATCTGACCGACGGTACGGAGCTGCACGACACCAACTTCGCGCGGATTGCCGAAGCCTGCGGCATTACGGGCATTCGTGTGGAGAAATCCTCAGAGGTCGATGAGGCACTGCAAAGGGCGATGTCGATTGACGGTCCGGTACTGGTTGATGTGGTGGTGGCGAAAGAAGAGTTAGCCATCCCGCCGCAGATCAAACTCGAACAAGCGAAAGGTTTTAGCCTGTATATGTTGCGCGCAATCATCAGTGGACGCGGTGATGAAGTGATGGAACTGGCGAAAACTAACTGGCTCAGGTAAAACAGAGGGCATTACCTCACTAAAAAAGGAATGCCCGTGATTGATTTACGCAGTGATACCGTAACCCGGCCGAGCCGCGCCATGCTGGAAGAGATGATGGCGGCCCCGGTCGGGGACGACGTATACGGAGATGACCCTACCGTTAACGCTCTCCAGCAATACGCTGCTGAGCTTTCTGGCAAAGAAGCTGCTATTTTCTTACCTACCGGCACTCAGGCGAACCTGGTTGCGCTGCTCAGCCACTGTCAGCGCGGTGAAGAGTATATCGCAGGCCAGGGCGCACATAACTATCTCTACGAAGCGGGTGGCGCTGCGGTGCTCGGCAGCATCCAGCCGCAGCCTATCGATGCCGCGCCGGATGGCACCTTACCGCTGGACAAAGTGGCGGCAAAAATCAAAGCGGATGATATCCATTTTGCCCGCACACGTCTGCTTAGTCTGGAAAACACCCACAACGGCAAAGTGCTGCCACGCGAGTATCTGAAAGATGCCTGGGAATTCACTCGTGAGCGCAATCTGGCTCTGCACGTTGATGGCGCGCGTATTTTTAACGCCGTCGTTGCTTACGGCTGTGAGCTGAAAGAGATCACGCAATACTGCGACTCGTTCACCATTTGTCTCTCCAAAGGTCTGGGGACGCCGGTAGGCTCACTGCTGGTCGGTAGTCACGACTACATTAAACGCGCCATCCGCTGGCGTAAAATGACCGGCGGCGGAATGCGTCAGGCCGGGATTCTGGCTGCGGCCGGACTGTATGCGTTGAAAAATAACGTGGCGCGTTTACAGGAAGACCATGACAATGCGGCCTGGATGGCGGAACAGCTGCGCGAAGCAGGCGCAGACGTCATGCGTCACGATACCAACATGCTGTTTGTCCGCGTTGGCGAAGAGCACGCTGCTGCGCTGGGCGAGTATATGAAGGCGCAAGGCGTACTGATTAACGCCTCCCCAATTGTACGCCTGGTGATGCATCTGGACGTATCGCGTGAACAACTTGCCGAAGTCGCCGCCCACTGGCGCGCTTTTTTAACTCGCTAAGGAGATGGGCGTGCCGCAACGGATTTTGGTTCTTGGCGCCAGTGGCTACATTGGTCAGCATCTGGTACAGGCGCTCAGCCAGCAAGGGCACCAGGTGCTGGCTGCGGCACGCCGTATTGAACGTCTGGAAAAACTGCAACTGGCTAACGTCAGTTGCCACAAAGTCGACTTAACCTGGCCTGATAACCTGACGCCGCTGCTGACGGATGTTGATACGGTTTATTATCTGGTCCATGGCATGGGTGAAGGCGGTGATTTTATCGCTCATGAGCGCCAGGTCGCGATGAACGTGCGTGATGCGCTACGTAGCATCCCCGTCAAACAGCTTATTTTCCTGAGCTCGTTGCAGGCTCCCCGGCATGAACAATCCGATCATCTGCGTGCGCGACAGATAACCGCAGACACTTTGCGCGAGTCAGACGTACCGGTGACCGAACTGCGTGCAGGCATTATCGTCGGGGCGGGTTCCGCCGCTTTTGAAGTAATGCGCGATATGGTCTACAACCTGCCGGTACTTACGCCTCCGCGCTGGGTACGTTCGCGTACCACGCCCATCGCGCTGGAAAATTTGATGTACTATCTGGTGGCGCTGTTGGACCATCCCACAAGCCATCACCGCATACTCGAAGCCGCAGGGCCGCAGGTATTAAGCTATCAGGAACAGTTCGAACATTTTATGGCAGTCAGCGGCAAGCACCGCTTGTTGATCCCTATCCCCTTTCCGACCAGTTGGATTTCGGTGTGGTTTTTGAATGTTATTACGTCGGTACCGTCCACTACGGCAAAGGCGCTGATACAAGGCTTAAAGCATGACTTGCTGGCCGATGACGCTGAGCTACGCGCGCTGATCCCACAAAAGCTGATCCCCTTTGATGACGCAGTGCGCAGCACGCTGAAAGAAGAACAGAAGTTGGTTAACTCCAGCGACTGGGGGTATGACGCTCAGGCATTCGCCCGCTGGCGTCCCGAATATGGCTATTTTGCCAAACAGGCTGGCTTTAGCGTCGACACCTCCGCCAGCCTGAAAGCGCTGTGGCAGTTGGTGAACCGACTCGGCGGGAAAGAGGGCTATTTCTTTGGCAATTTTTTGTGGAAGACGCGCGCCGCGCTGGACCTGCTGGTCGGCCATAAGCTGGCAAAAGGCCGCCCGGAAAACCCGTTGTTGCAGGTTGGCGATGCCGTGGATAGCTGGAAAGTGATCATCGTTGAGCCAGAAAAGCAGCTCACGCTGCTGTTTGGCATGAAAGCGCCGGGATTAGGCCGTTTAAGCTTTACACTGGAAGATAAAGGCGATCATCGGCGCATCGATGTACGCGCCTGGTGGCATCCGCACGGCATGCCCGGTCTCTTCTACTGGTTGTTGATGATCCCGGCTCATCTGTTCATTTTCAGAGGGATGGCAAAGCGTATCGCCAAACTTGCAGAACAAATCACAGACTAATGACAAAAAGAGACTGTATTCTTTCACGTTTCCCATTGCATACAGGCGTATTTCACGGAAGAATGCGCACGATGTTTTTTAAACACAGTGGATTGATATGAAGGTACTGGTTACCGGAGCCACCAGCGGCTTGGGCCGAAATGCGGTTGAGTTTCTATGCAGCAAAGGCGTCAGCGTCAGAGCCACCGGTCGCAACGAAGCGATGGGCAAGCTGCTGGAGAAAATGGGCGCAGAATTTGTGCATGCGGATTTGACCGAACTGGTCTCTTCGCAGGCAAAAGTCATGCTCGCAGGTATCGACACGCTGTGGCACTGCTCCAGTTTTACCTCACCATGGGGAACGCAGGAAGCCTTCGATCTGGCCAACGTTCGTGCTACCCGCCGTCTGGGCGAATGGGCCGTTGCCTGGGGCGTACGTAACTTTATCCATATCTCCTCTCCGTCGCTCTATTTTGACTATCACCACCATCGGGATATCAAAGAGGACTTCCGACCACATCGCTTCGCCAATGAATTCGCCCGCAGTAAAGCGGCTGGTGAAGATGTGATTGCATTGCTCGCGCAGGCTAACCCGCAGACCCGCTTCACGGTATTGCGTCCACAAAGTCTGTTCGGACCTCACGATAAAGTTTTTATCCCCCGTCTGGCCCACATGATGTACCACTACGGCAGCATCCTGTTGCCGCACGGTGGAAGTGCGTTGGTGGATATGACCTATTATGAGAACGCGGTACACGCAATGTGGCTGGTAAGCCAGGAAGCTTGCGATAAGCTGCCGTCAGGCCGCGCATACAACATTACTAACGGCGAGCATCGAACGCTGCGCAGTATCGTGCAGAAGCTGATCGACGAGTTGAATATTGATTGCCGAATCCGCTCGGTGCCCTACCCGATGCTGGACATGATTGCCCGCAGCATGGAGCGTCTGGGCAATAAATCGGCGAAAGAGCCAAAGCTTACACACTACGGCGTATCGAAGCTGAATTTTGACTTTACGCTGGATACCACCCGCGCGCAGGAAGAGTTAGGTTATCAGCCCATCGTCACGCTGGATGAAGGGATTGAGCGTACCGCAGCCTGGCTGCGCGACCACGGTAAGCTACCGCGTTAACCCTGCCCGTATTTCTCCAGTAACGCTTCGGCAATCGCCTGAGTTTCTGCGTCCGCCACGCCGTTCCACAACGTCGGGCGGAAGTGCATCTGAAAGGCCATAATCACCCGCTGCTGTTCACGCGGCGTCATATCAGGTTTTACCTCATAACCGTAGCGCGACAGCAGATCGAGTAACGATGCAGTGTCTACCGGCGTAGACGGCGCTCTCCCGTTGAGATAAAACGCCACGCGCTGGGCGTCTGGCCATGCGCCGATTCCCTGTGCAGCCAGCTGTTTCCATGGAAACAATGGGCCAGGATCGTCCTTACGCTGCGGTGCGACGTCCGCATGAGCCACCACGTTTTGCGGCTTGATGTCGTAGCGAGCAATAATGTCCTTCGCCAGTGGGATCAACGCCTGAATCTGCGCTGGCTCAAACGGGGCAAAATATTTCGTTCCCGCCGATTTTTGCCAGCCGCGGTTTTCCAGCTCAATGCCAATCGAGGTATCGTTAATCCGCGTCGCGCCGCGCCAGAAACTAATCCCCGCATGCCAGGCCAAATCTTTTTCCGGGACCAGTTGCCAGATACGCGGCTTGCCGTGATAAAGCGGCGGCACAGCCGGGATCAAATAGTGTGAACTGACGTTTTTATCGGTCAGCGTAGCCAGAGAAGCGTCAAAATCATCGGCCGTGTAATGGATAACCAGCACTTTAATGCGCGGGTAAGCGGCCTGCGCCTGACGGCGGGTATCCAACTGATATCCTTCTTTATCGACAATCCCTTTTTCGCCAGCGCAGCCCGCCAGCAGCAGCGTCAATGCCAGCAGCCACAACAGACGCTTCATCGGCGAGTTTTCACCGCAGTACCGCTGACGCTCACCATCAACATGCTGCCATCTTTACCCACGGTTTCGTAATCAATGTCGATACCGACGACCGCATCAGCACCCAGCGCTTTCGCCTGTTCACCCAGCTCCTGAAAAGCAATTTCGCGCGCTTTGCGCAACTCTTTTTCATACGCGCCGGAGCGGCCGCCGACAATATCGCGAATGCCAGCGAAGAAATCACGGAAGATATTCGCGCCTAAAATGGCTTCACCCGTCACCACACCGCAGTATTCCACGATGCTCTGCCCTTCAAGCGTTGGGGTAGTTGAAAACTGCATGGTTAATCTCCTTTTTGCGCTAAGAGCACGATCTCAAAAGCATTATCGAACCGATCCACTATCATTGAAAGGATATATTCTATCAACGTAGAACACTAATAGTAGAAAGCTAATAAGGAAATCATTATGCGCTACTCGAAACTCTCTCTGCTGGTTCCATGTGCACTACTTCTCAGCGCCTGTACTACCGTGACTCCGGCCTATAAAGATAACGGCACGCGTAGCGGTGCATGCGTAGAAGGCGGGCCAGACAGCGTGGCTCAACAATTCTATGATTACCGTATTCAGCATCGAAACAATGACATTACCGCCCTTCGTCCATACCTCAGCGACAATCTGGCTAAACTGCTGACCGATGCCAGCCGTGATAACGCGCATCGCGATCTGTTTAACAGCGATCCGTTCTCTAGCCGCTCTACGTTACCAGATAGAGCCAGCGTCGCCAGCGCATCGACTATTCCGAATAGTGATGCACGCAACATTCCGCTGCGCGTAGAGCTGAAACAGGGTGACCAAAGCTGGCGTGACGAAGTGCTGATGATCCGCGAAGGCCAGTGCTGGGTAGTAGACGACGTCCGCTATCTGGGCGGCAGCGTACACGCGCCAGCCGGGACGCTGCGCCAGTCTGTGGAAAACCGCTAGTCGCCCCCATTCACCCGCCTGTTTCATAAACCCCATAAATTGTCTGGCATTCTGCATAGAATGCCGACAATTATTCTTGCCCGCTGGTGGCCCCGCTATTTTGTGCTATGTTTAGATAAGAATGCGGTTTGCATTTAACTTTTAACGCATAAATATTGCATAACTATTCTGTCAAAGGTAGTATCTGCGGCTTCAATAGCTATCAGACTGCCAGCATACGAGTGTCAATGAGTATTCAATTAAACGGCATTAACTGCTTCTACGGCGCACATCAGGCGCTGTTCGATATCACGCTGGATTGCCCTCAGGGTGAAACACTGGTGTTACTTGGCCCTAGTGGAGCCGGGAAAAGCTCGCTACTGCGCGTACTCAACCTGCTTGAGATGCCGCGCTCGGGCACGCTCTCTATTGCGGGTAACCGTTTCGACTTCACGAAAACGCCGTCAGATAAAGCTATTCGCGATCTGCGCCAGAACGTGGGTATGGTTTTTCAGCAATATAATCTTTGGCCGCACCTCACGGTTGTACAGAATCTGATTGAAGCGCCCTGCCGTGTGCTCGGTCTGACAAAAGAGCAGGCAATGGCGCGCGCCGAGAAACTGCTCGAACGTCTGCGTCTGAAGCCCTACAGCGATCGTTATCCGCTGCATCTCTCCGGCGGCCAGCAGCAGCGTGTGGCAATTGCCCGCGCGTTGATGATGGAACCACAGGTACTGCTGTTTGACGAACCGACCGCCGCGCTTGATCCGGAAATTACCGCGCAAATCGTCAGCATCATTCGTGAGCTGGCGGAAACCAACATTACTCAGGTGATCGTCACCCACGAAGTGGAAGTTGCTCGTAAAACGGCCAGTCGTGTGGTGTATATGGAAAACGGTCATATCGTCGAGTTTGGGGATGCGAGCTGCTTTGCCAACCCGCAAACCGAAGCGTTTAAAAACTATCTTTCTCACTAAGATTCGGGACAATACAATGAAAAAAGTTCTGATTGCCGCGCTAATCGCAGGTTTTAGCCTTTCCGCTACCGCAGCCCAAACCATTCGTTTCGCTACCGAAGCGTCTTATCCTCCGTTTGAATCTATCGATGCGAATAACAAGATCGTAGGTTTTGACGTTGATCTGGCGAACGCGCTGTGTAAAGAGATCGATGCTACCTGTACGTTTACCAATCAGGCATTCGACAGCCTGATCCCAAGCCTGAAATTCCGTCGTTTTGACGCAGTGATGGCAGGCATGGACATCACGCCTGAGCGTGAAAAACAGGTCCTGTTTACCACCCCTTACTACGACAACTCTGCGCTGTTTGTTGGCCAGCAGGGTAAATACACCAGCATTGATCAGCTGAAAGGCAAAAAAGTTGGCGTACAAAACGGGACTACGCACCAGAAATTCATCATGGATAAGCATCCGGAAGTGACCACCGTACCATATGACAGCTATCAGAATGCCAAACTCGATCTGCAAAACGGTCGCATTGACGGTGTATTCGGTGATACCGCAGTGGTAACCGAGTGGCTGAAAGACAATCCAAAACTGGCTGCGGTTGGCGACAAAGTGACGGATAAAGATTACTTCGGTACGGGTCTGGGCATCGCGGTGCGTCAGGGCAACACTGAGCTGCAGCAGAAATTTAACGCTGCACTGGAAAAAGTGAAGAAAGATGGGACTTACGAGACCATCTACAACAAATGGTTCCAGAAGTAATATTTGATGAATGAATTTTTTCCGTTAGCAAGCGCCGCCGGGATGACCGTCGGCCTTGCGGTTTGTGCGCTAATCATTGGCCTCGCGCTCGCCATGTTTTTTGCCGTCTGGGAGTCCGTAAAATGGCGTCCGGTGGCATGGGCAGGTTCAGCGCTGGTTACCATTCTGCGCGGGTTACCAGAAATTCTGGTGGTTCTGTTTATCTATTTCGGCTCCTCGCAACTGCTGCTGACGCTGGCCGATGGTTTTACGATTAATCTCGGGTTTGTAGACATCCCGGTACAGATGCAGATCGAAAACTTCGACGTCAGTCCGTTCCTGTGCGGTGTGATTGCGCTGTCGTTACTGTACGCCGCCTATGCGTCGCAAACGCTGCGTGGCGCATTGAAGGCCGTACCACTCGGACAATGGGAATCGGGTCAGGCGTTGGGTTTATCTAAAACCGCGATCTTCTTTCGCCTGGTGATGCCGCAGATGTGGCGTCACGCTCTGCCGGGACTGGGTAACCAGTGGCTGGTATTGCTGAAAGATACCGCGCTGGTCAGCCTGATCAGCGTGAACGATCTGATGCTGCAAACCAAAAGCATTGCCACGCGTACCCAGGAGCCATTTACCTGGTACATTGTGGCGGCGGCTATTTACCTGGTGATTACGCTGGTGAGTCAGTACATTCTCAAACGCATTGACCTGCGCGCGACACGTTTTGAGCGGAGACCAGGCTGATGCTTGAGTATTTACCTGAATTGTTGAAAGGGCTGCATACCAGCCTGACGCTGACGGTTGCCTCCATCGTGGTTGCTCTGGTGCTGGCGCTGATTTTTACCGTCATCCTGACGCTAAAAACGCCGGTACTGGTCTGGCTGGTCCGCGCCTATATCACGCTGTTTACCGGTACGCCATTGCTGGTGCAAATCTTCCTGATCTACTACGGGCCAGGACAGTTCCCGACGCTGCAGGAATATCCGGTACTGTGGCATCTGCTCTCCGAACCGTGGCTGTGCGCGTTAATTGCGCTGTCGTTAAACAGTGCGGCTTACACCACGCAGCTGTTCTACGGCGCTATCCGCGCCATCCCGGAAGGTCAGTGGCAGTCATGCGGTGCATTAGGGATGAGCAAAAAGGATACGCTGGCGATTCTGTTGCCATACGCCTTTAAACGCGCCCTCTCCTCGTATTCCAACGAAGTGGTGCTGGTGTTTAAAAGTACCTCACTGGCTTACACCATCACGCTGATGGAAGTCATGGGCTACAGCCAACTGCTGTATGGTCGCACTTATGACGTCATGGTCTTCGGCGCGGCGGGCGTGATTTACCTGATCGTCAACGGTTTGCTGACGCTGATGATGCGCTTAATCGAACGTAAAGCGCTGGCGTTTGAACACCGGAATTAAGCCGATAACTGCATAAAGCGAAAAATAAAAGACGGGCAAGTCTAACAACCGCCCGTCTTTTTTTATATCGATAAAATACTTAATCATTTTTATTGCATATAAATTCATTAAATGGCATTGTTAATTCACGCCGCAGACACGGTAAATCATCATAAGATTGACAGACGGGAGTTCCACCATGAAAAAGTTAGTACTGGCCGCATTACTGGCTACTTTCGCCGCTGGCGCCTCAGCCGCTGATAAAATTAGCTTTGGTGTATCAGCGACTTATCCGCCATTTGAATCGCTGGACGCGAGCAACAAAATTGTTGGTTTTGACATTGACCTGGCAACGGCGCTGTGCAAACAAATGCAGGCGGAATGTACTTTTACCAATCATGCTTTCGACAGCCTGATCCCCGCGCTGAAATTCAAAAAATATGATGCAGTGATTTCCGGAATGGATATCACGCCTGAGCGTAGCAAACAGGTTGCGTTCACTCAGCCTTACTATGCTAACTCCGCGCTGGTTATTGCCAAAAAAGATACCTATAAAACCTTTGCCGATCTGAAAGGAAAACGCATCGGTATGGAAAACGGCACCACGCACCAGAAATACCTGCAGGACAAACATCCTGAAGTGAAAACCGTGGCCTATGACAGCTATCAGAATGCGATTATCGACCTGAAAAATGGCCGTATTGATGGCGTATTTGGCGATACCGCCGTCGTTAACGAGTGGCTGAAAACTAACCCGCAGTTAGGCGTGGCTACCGACAAAGTGACCGACCCACAATACTTCGGTACAGGTCTTGGCATTGCGGTTCGCCCGGATAACAAAGCCCTGCTGGAAAAACTGAATAACGCGCTGGCCGCCATCAAAGCGGACGGCACCTACCAAAAAATCAGCGATCAGTGGTTCCCGCAGTAATTTCCGCTCAATCTGAAAAGCCGCAACCGCGGCTTTTTTTTATCTCTTCGTCTGCGCTTTCAGTCAGTTCTTACGCCATAAATGCATTCATGGCATACACTAGTTAAAACGATAAAGAATGAGGCATAAGGATGATAGCGTTTCCTGCCAGCTTGCTGATCCTCAATGGAAAAAGTGCTGATAATCTTCCCCTACGTGACGCCATTGCAAATCTGCGTGATGAGGGTGTGGAAATCCATGTTCGCGTCACCTGGGAAAAAGGCGACGCTCAACGTTACGTGGATGAAGCGCGTCGATTAGGCGTTGCAACGGTGATTGCCGGCGGCGGCGACGGCACGATCAACGAAGTCTCGACAGCGCTAATCCAGTCGCAGGGGGGCAATATTCCCGCCCTGGGTATTTTACCGTTGGGAACGGCGAATGACTTTGCCACCAGCGTGGGTATACCCGACGACCTTGATAAAGCGTTAAAACTGGCTATTGCCGCAAATGCCGCTGAAATAGATATGGTACAGGTCAATGATAAAACCTGTTTTATCAATATGGCGACCGGCGGCTTCGGTACACGCATCACCACCGAAACGCCAGAAAAACTCAAAGCCGCGCTGGGCGGCGTATCGTATTTTATTCACGGTTTAATGCGCATGGATACGCTCAAGCCCGACGTCTGCGACATCCGTGGAGAAGATTTTCACTGGCAGGGCAAAGCGCTGGTGATTGGGATTGGTAATGGCCGCCAGGCCGGTGGTGGACAACAGCTTTGCCCGACGGCGCTGATTAACGACGGTCTGCTGCAACTGCGCATTTTCACCGGCGAGGAGTTGCTGCCTGGGCTGCTTTCAGCGTTAACGCAATCTGAAGACAACCCTAATATCATTGATGGCGCTTCATCGTGGTTTGATATCCGCGCCCCACACGAAATTACCTTTAATCTTGATGGCGAACCGCTCAGCGGACAGGAATTTCATATTGAAATCCTGCCCGCGGCGCTACGTTGCAGACTGCCGCCGGGTTGCCCGTTGTTGCGCTAACAAAACGGCACCCCGCCGGAATCAGGCAATGGTGACTTTGCTGTCCAGATAAACATCCTGCACGGCGTTAATCAGCTTAACGCCGTCGGCCATGGTTTTCTTGAAAGCTTTGCGTCCAAGGATCAGCCCCATACCGCCAGCACGTTTATTAATGACCGCCGTACGTACCGCATCGCTCAGATCGGTTTCTCCACCGGCAGCGCCGCCAGAGTTAATTAATCCGGCGCGCCCCATATAGCAGTTCGCCAACTGATAGCGTACCAGGTCAATCGGGTTATCGCTGGTCAGCTTGCTGTAGACGCGATCGTCGGTGTAGCCAAAGTTAACGGCTTTGTATCCGCCGTTATTTTCCGCCATTTTCTGCTTCACAATATCCGCCCCAATGGTGGCTGCCAGATGGTTAGCCTGACCGGTGAGATCGGCGGAGACGTGATAATCCACGCCGTCTTTCTTAAACGCGGAGTTACGCAGATAAGCCCACAGTACGGTGACCATACCCAGTTCATGGGCACGCTCAAACGCGGCAGAAATCTCTTCAATCTGACGGCGAGACTCCTCAGAACCGAAATAGATTGTCGCCCCGACCGCAACCGCGCCCATATTGAACGCCTGCTCGACGCTGGCGTATAGCGTCTGGTCAAACGTATTGGGATAACTGAGCGTTTCGTTGTGGTTAATCTTCACAAGGAACGGAATGCGGTGCGCGTAACGGCGGGAAACAGAAGCCAGCACGCCATAAGTCGATGCCACGCAGTTACACCCTGCTTCGATTGCCAGTTCCACGATATTCTTTGGATCAAAGTACAACGGGTTAGCCGCAAACGATGCCCCGGCGGAATGCTCCACGCCCTGGTCCACCGGAAGAATCGACAGGTACCCTGTTCCGGCCAGACGGCCCGTGTTATACAGCGTCTGCATATTACGCAGTACGGCTGGCGGACGGTTGTTATCAACCATTACGCGATCGACGTAATCATGTCCTGGCAGGTAAAGTTGGTCAGAAGGAATGGTCATACAACGATGCTGTAAAAGGCTGTCGGCATCTTTGCCAAGCAACTGCGCAATATCAGTCATAGCTATGCTCCCGTAAGTTCCGATTAATAATCGGAATGTGAATTATCCTGACCCGCTTTTTGCGGGCAGCAATAAGCCTGGTACCGACTGCGCTTTTTTTCCATCTTTAGCGCACTTTTCAGCGATTTCCGCTGGAACGATTCAGGAAGAAATAGTGTTAAGGCGGTCAAATTTAGACCACAAAGGTATTTTAAAGGTATTATCAGGTGGTACTATCAACGCGTACCTTACCTGTCATGAAGGATTTAAAGATGAAAACTACAGTTAAGCTGTCGTTCATGATGTTTGTTGAGTGGTTTATCTGGGGCGCCTGGTTTGTCCCACTTTGGCTGTGGCTCAGCAAAAGTGGCTTTACCGCGGGTGAAATTGGTTGGTCATACGCCTGTACCGCCATTGCCGCGATCCTGTCGCCGATTCTGGTTGGCTCTATCACTGACCGCTTCTTCTCAGCGCAAAAAGTCCTCGCCGTGTTGATGTTTGTCGGCGCTATCCTGATGTACTTCGCCGCGCAGCAAACCACCTTCAGCGGATTCTTCCCGCTGTTACTGGCCTATTCACTGACCTACATGCCGACAATTGCGTTAACCAACAGTATCGCTTTTGCCAACGTACCGGACGTTGAGCGTGATTTCCCACGCATTCGCGTGATGGGCACCATTGGCTGGATTGCGTCTGGTTTGGCCTGCGGCTTCTTGCCGCAAATGCTCGGCTATAGCGATATTTCCCCCACCAATATTCCCCTGCTTGTCACGGCCGGAAGTTCCGCGCTGTTAGGCGTTTTTGCGTTCTTTTTACCGGATACGCCGCCGAAAAGTACCGGCAAGATGGATTTCAAAGTCATGCTGGGGCTGGATGCGCTGATCCTGCTGCGGGATAAGAACTTCCTCGTCTTTTTCTGTTGCTCATTCCTGTTTGCCATGCCGCTGGCGTTTTATTACATCTTCGCCAACGGTTATCTGACAGAAGTTGGGATGAAAAATGCCACCGGTTGGATGACGCTGGGCCAGTTCTCTGAAATCTTCTTTATGCTGGCGCTGCCGTTCTTCACCAAACGCTTTGGCATTAAAAAGGTATTATTGCTTGGTCTTATTACTGCGGCTATCCGCTACGGATTCTTCGTTTACGGCGGTGCGGAAGAATATTTCACTTATGCCCTGCTGTTTCTCGGCATTCTGCTACACGGCGTCAGTTACGACTTCTACTACGTTACGGCCTATATCTATGTCGATAAAAAAGCGCCAGTACACATGCGCACCGCAGCGCAAGGGCTTATCACGCTCTGCTGTCAGGGATTCGGCAGCCTGCTGGGTTATCGTCTGGGCGGCGTAATGATGGAAAAAATGTTTGCCTATAAGGAACCGGTTAATGGTCTCACCTTCAACTGGGCGGGCATGTGGGGATTTGGCGCGATCATGATCGCCGTCATTGCCGTGCTGTTTATGATTTTCTTTCGCGAATCAGACAAAGAAATTACCGCCATTAAGGTGGATGATCGCGATGTAGCGTTGAAACAAGGGGAAGTGAAATGAAAGCAGAACGTATTCTCGGTGCTCTTTATGGGCAGGCGTTAGGGGATGCGATGGGCATGCCGTCGGAACTGTGGCCAAGAACCCGGGTAAAAGCACACTTCGGTTGGATCGACCGTTTCTTGCCTGGACCTGCGGAAAATAATGCCGCCTGCTATTTTAACCAGGCGGAATTTACCGATGACACATCCATGGCCTTGTGTCTGGCTGATGCCCTGCTTGAATGTGACGGAAAGATAGTCCCAGACGTTATTGGCCGCAATATTCTGGCCTGGGCCGAACGTTTCGATGCTTTTAATAAAAACGTGCTTGGTCCAACATCAAAAATTGCGCTAAATGCCATTCGCAACGGCAAACCTGTTGCCGAACTGGAAAATAATGGCGTCACTAACGGGGCGGCAATGCGCGTTTCGCCGCTGGGATGTCTGCTGCCCGCGCGCGATCTCGATACCTTTATTGATGACGTGGCACTGGCCTCCAGCCCGACGCATAAATCGGATCTGGCTATCGCCGGCGCAGTCGTCATCGCATGGGCGGTGTCGCGTGCTATCGACGGAGGAAAATGGTCGGAGATTGTTGACGCGCTACCTGCCATTGCCCGACATGCGCAGCAAAAACGGATCACCACCTTTAGCGCCTCGCTCTCTGCCCGCCTTGAACTGGCGCTAAAAATCGTCCGTCATGCCGATGGTATAGAGTCCGCCAGCGAGCAGTTGTACCAGGTCGTTGGGGCCGGAACCAGCACCATTGAGTCCGTGCCCTGCGCCATCGCGATGGTCGAACTGTCGCAGACCGATCCTAACCGCTGCGCCATTCTGTGCGCGAATCTTGGCGGCGATACCGACACCATCGGAGCAATGGCGACCGCTATTTGCGGTGCATTGCACGGCGTAAGCGCGATTGACCCGGCATTGAAACAGGAACTGGATGCGGTAAATCAGCTGGACTTTACCCGCTATGCCAGCGGATTACTGCGACTGCGCGGACAACGGGAGGCGCTATGAACAGCACCTCGCGTCTGCAACAACTTCTCCCGCAGTTAGGTTCACACAGGCCGGTCACGGTGGTGGGGGCAGCGGTCATTGATGTGATTGCCGATGCGTATGCCCTCCCCTGGCGCGGATGTGATATCGAGCTTAAACAGCAAGGCGTTAACATTGGCGGCTGCGCGCTCAATATTGCCGTGGCGCTCAGGCGTTTAGAGATCAACGCCAGCAATGCGCTACCGCTGGGTCAGGGGGTATGGGCCGATATTATCCGCAACCGGATGGCAAAAGAGGGATTGCATAGCCTGATCGACAACGCGGAAGGCGATAACGGCTGGTGTCTGGCGCTGGTGGAACCGGATGGCGAACGTACCTTTATGTCTTTTAGCGGCGTCGAAAACCAGTGGAACGCCGACTGGCTGGCGCGTCTGAACATCCCGCGTAACAGCCTGGTCTATCTGTCAGGCTATCAGTTAACCTCTCCATGTGGCGAGCTGCTGGTACAGTGGCTGGAAGGTCTGGAAGACGTGACGCCATTTATCGATTTTGGTCCGCGAATCGGCGATATTTCAGACGACTTAATGGCGCGAATCATGGCCTGCCGCCCGCTAGTATCGCTCAATCGACAGGAGGCCGAAATTGCCGCCGAGCGGTTTGCATTAAGCCAGGATGTAGAGGGTTTTGGAGCAGAGTGGGTGCGCCGTTTCGCCGCGCCGGTGGTGATACGCCACGATAAAGACGGCGCGTGGTATTTCAGCGCGCAAACATCCGGTTGCGTGCCAGCATTTAAGACCACCGTCGTTGATACCATTGGCGCGGGCGACAGCCACGCTGGCGGCATGCTGGCCGGACTGGCGTCAGGCTGGCCGCTGGCTGATGCGGTACTGCTGGGCAATGCGGTGGCTTCCTGGGTAGTCGGGCATCGCGGCGGCGATTGCGCCCCCTCGCGAGAGGCGTTACTCCTCGCACACAAAGACGTATAGATCGCTTCGGCAATAGCTGATGCTGTATTCAATGGGCCGTTGCTGCTGGTCAAGCGCTACCTGCTTGATCACCAGCACCGGCACTTTACTGTCCATTTGAATGTGAGCCTGGAACTCCGCGTCTGGCATCCGGGCGCTGACGCGTGAACGCGTACGCTGCGGGAAGATATGCTGGCTGCGAAAATAGTCGTACAGCGAAACGCCGATGGCATCCACATCATGGATTAGTTGGGCCGGTACCCATGACTCTTCAATAGAAACGGCTTCTTCATCGACATAGCGAATACGTTTGAGCAGGAAGACCTCACTCCCGACAGCAACAGCCAACTGCTGCGCCACCTCTTCCGGGCAAGGCACAATGCGCTTGTTGACCCACAGCGTATCTGGTTTTTTTCCGCGTAAAACGACCTGCTGCGAAAAACCCCGCGCTTCTTTGAGCGAATACTCGAAGATGTTGTTGATCTGCGTCCCGTAACCGCGGGCGCGTGTCACCACGCCTTCTTCCTCCAGAGCCTGCATCGCCTTGCGTACCGTAATCCGCGACACGCCAGTCAACTGGCTGAGATCACGCTCGCCGGGCAGGATATTGCCATGCTCCAGAATCCCGCTGCGCACAGCGTTTTTCACCGTTTGCGCAAATTTCATATACAGCGGCGTGTTATCTGCCGCTGCAATGCGTTCATTCAGTTGCGCGATAAGCTGGGTATGCGCTTGTTCCATTTATCTTTTTCCTGCAGCCGTTTCTGCAGCCAGTATACTCATTACCACCACGCGTGGAAATGATGCACCGGACCAATTCCCTCACCCACTTCCAGCGTGTCAGCCTGTGCCAGCGCCGCCGAAAGCCACAGTTTGGCTTCCTGTACCGTATCAGCCCAATTGTTATGCCGTGGACGCAGCGCCGCCAGCGCTGCGGAAAGAGTACAACCGGTACCGTGGGTATTTTTGGTCATCACCCTTGGCGCAGTAAAACGCTGTTCGCCATCACGGGTAAACAGCCAGTCCGGGCTTTGCGCATCCTCCAGATGACCGCCTTTCATCAGCACGGCCTCACAGCCCAGCGCTCGCAGCTCCCTTCCCTGTTCTAACATCTCCTGCTCAGTTTGCGCATGCGATGCGCCGAGCAATGCCGCGGCCTCCGGCAAATTTGGGGTGATAATTGAAACCTGCGGCAACAAACGGGTACGCAGCGTTTCTACCGCCGCGGGCGACAGTAACGGATCGCCACTTTTCGCCAGCATCACCGTATCCAGCACCACATTTTGCACCCGATGGCGGTGCAAACGTTCGGCCACCGCTTCAACAATATCCGCTTCCGCCAGCATGCCGATTTTGGTGGTATCGATACGTACATCGCTGAACACCGAGTCCAGTTGTGCGGCGACAAAGTCAGGTTCAATGCGATACACCGACTGCACCCCGCGCGTATTTTGCGCCACCAACGCGGTGATCACCGAACAGCCGTAAGCGCCAAGCGCGGAGAAAGTTTTTAAATCGGCCTGAATACCCGCGCCACCGCTGGGATCGGTTCCGGCGATCGTTAATGCGTTAATCCGTTTCATGCTTGCTCCTGCGCGTTCAGGTTATAGAGGGCGTCGAGAAATGCAGGGACAAAACTGCCCGGTCCGGTCGATTGTTGCGTGGCGATTTGTCCAGCCTGCTTCATCCAGCTACAGGCGGAGGCGACGTTATCAAGCCGGTCGCCGGGCAAGGCACAGCTGGCCGCAACGACCGCAGATAGCGCGCAACCTGTGCCGACCACGCGCGTCATCAATATATCGCCGCCATTCACGCAGACGGTACGCTGAGCATCGGTAACATAGTCCACTTCGCCGGTCACCACGACGATGGTCCCTACCTCACGAGCCAACGCCTGGGCCGCGCCAAGCGCAGCGGTTGGCGTATCGGTCGTATCCACGCCACGCCCCCCGCCGTTCATCCCCGCCAGCGCCAGTATTTCCGAGGCATTACCGCGAATTACGGCTGGCTGTAGCGACAGTAAATCCAGACAAAAGCGGCGGCGAAACTCAAGAGCGCCCACGGCAACGGGATCGAGCGCCCAGGGGGTTTTAGCAAGGTATGCCTGCTCAACGGCAGCGCGCATCGCCGTGGCCCGGTCACGAGTAAGCGTGCCGACGTTAACCAGCAACGCGCTGGCGATAGCCGCAAACTGGCTGGCTTCCTCGGGCTCAATCACCATCGCAGGTGATGCGCCTAACGCCAACAGCGTATTGGCGGTAAAGTTTTGCACGACCTCATTGGTCATACAGTGTACAAGTGGGGAAAGCGTTCTAAATTGGTGTAAGGCGTGGGCCGCGAGCGCGCGGCTGTGCAGGTCAGGCTGCATGGTTCAGCTCCTGCCCGCGCGAAGAAGGGACACGAGCAGTGTCAGACTTCCCTACGCTGGCATTATCCAGATCAGGTGGTACGGGTATTTCTCAGCCTTCACCAGGAAGGGCACTCCGAGTCGTTGAAACACAAACGTAATATGCTGGTTTCAGCAACAGGATACTGCCTGTGTCTGATGATGTAAATCGGCACGGCACGCTGATGCTTCGCCGCTAAACCTCTGGTCACAGTTGCCGGATTTCTGTACTTTCATTTACACTTTTTACGAAATTACTGGAGTGATCACAAAATAATGCTTGTCAGATGTCCTGTTAGCCAGGAATCATACATGACTGATTTTGATGACCCGAACAGGTAGAGAGGATGGGTATGAAGAAGAAAATGTTGCTGGGCGCGCTGTTGCTCGTAACCAGCACTGTCTGGGCCGCGCCTACAGCTACTGCTGCCGCAAAGGGTATTGATCAATATGAGCTAAAAAGTTTTATTGCTGACTTTACCCATTTCAAACCCGGTGACAAAGTTCCACCACTGTATCTCACCAGCGAATACACCATTAAGCAGTGGAATCTGCGCAACCTGCCCGCACCGACGGCAGGTACCCACTGGACCTATATGGGCGGCGCGTATGTGCTGGTCAATGATGCCGATGCTAAGATCATTAAAGCCTACGATGGCGAGATTTTTTATCATCGATAATGGTATTTAATTAAAATGAAGAACACGTACTGTCCAAGAGGCAATTCGTGTTCTAAATTTCATGAAAAATCAATCATATGTAATAGTAAAAACAACCTTGCTTTGCACTTTCCCTGTTCGTAACGGTTCATTATTAATTCGTGCATACCTGGCACTAACTATAAAATTATAATATTTATCAACCGCCCCCATCTTTTCTATTCTTTTTAAAACAGATCCGTTTTTTAAGGGGACACTGGTATCTGAACCACTGTAGATATTAAATCCCACTCCTTGCGCACCATCAGGTAAAGTGTTTTTCAGGGTAAGTCCATCATCCGACCAATCGCCAGAAGAAACTTTAAGTGTTACAGGATTTGTTGCTACACTATACACACCGTTACATTCTAGCTTGAGAGTATCAGAAACATTTTCTCCATATCTACCAGCCTGTAAATCTTTCATAGAAATATTCGGTAAAGAAATAGCATAATCAGACTGTAAAAACTTACAGGTTGTCGGTTTATGCGTTATATTGAAGGTTATTTTTTGCGAAAATGAAGCATTCAGACCTAGTAAACATGCTAAAATATTTGTCAAACTACAGCTGGAATTTGATGAAAATATAATCGCATCATCAATAGTAAAGGTGCTGGTGTTAGAAAACCGCTGTTTTACATTACCAGGAGCGTCGACATATTCAACCTTAAGTTGAATATCTTTTGTATTAAACAGATCTGCTGCTGAATAATCACGACTGGGAAATACTGAACCTGGCGTAGGTATTGGCGATTCCCCCCCGACAGAAGCATTTAATTTAATATATATAGATTTCCCGCCTGAAGAATTTTGCAATTCAACTATATAATCTTGTAGGCTATTGGCTATATAAATTTTATCTCCAGAGCTATAACAACTAAAACTCCCATCAAAATTCGTATTGAAATTTTTAGTCTCCCCTTGGTCCGTTAATGTGAAACTAATGTTAGCATCTTTTTCTTGCGTTCCCGAGCAAGTTGCGTAAGACATCATTGGAAATAATAAAACCAACATTATGTAATACTTTTTCATGTATCACCTCACCGACAAATATAAACTTTACTTTCATCAATCGTTTTATCGAAGGTGATTGCGCATGAAAGTCCCTGTTGTTTATCGACCGCCACTTTTATCTCCGGCGGTACTTGGTTGGTACGAATAAAAAGCTGACTTCCCTGACCTACCACACCAATATTTTGTCCATGGCTGTCTTCAACTTCATAGCCAAACGTCAGCGGTGAACCATCTGGACGCAACGCACGAATAAACCATGGCTGACGTTGATCGGTCTCAAATTTAACCAACACCACGGCACCCCGATAGGGAGCGGTACTGTGTCGATTCCCCATCAACTCGGTTTCACTGTTCGTATTTGAAATATCCAGCATCAGGTTATTTTCCCGATAGGGGGTAATAGTATCGTATAACACTACACCGTTATGGTTCGTGGTACGGTATCGTTGCCCGTTAACATAGGCCCCTTCCAGTCCCGGAGCCTGAAGAATAGCAAAGGTATCTGAGAGACGATTAGCCAGATTCACTCCGCCAGACCATGCCAACACCCCGCCTGAAATATTGCCGCTGGCTTGCATATATTTATTTGACTGGCTATAGCTGCCGTTTAGCGTAGCAAGCGGTGCATTCCACGTTAGGTTGGCACCAGCCATCGTTTCGCTGTCCTGACGCTGATGACTCAGGTTGACACCGTAGTTAAACTGGTCGCGATCGCCAATCGTTCCTGAAAGCCCGGTCGTATTTGAGGCAAAGCCGTCATCATCAAAAGTTGTTGAATTGGATACATATAAACGTCGGCTTCTTGAAGTAATATCATCACCCCATTCAAACGGAATAGAGATAAAAAAGTTAAACCGCTTATCTTCGCGATGATTTTCATCATAAGTCTGACTGGCAGAAAACGTATAACTGATCCGTTGCCATGTATTGGAATAACTCAACTGATAATCTTTATTGCTGCCGCTACGCCCCCAATAATCGCGCCATAGTGTACTCAGTGACACAGACCCCCAGCCGACTGGTAAAGATTGGTTGATGTTTGCAGAAAAACTATTTTTACGGCCAAAATCATTCTGGTAATAATCTGCAATGTCATAAACATCATTTTCATCACGATGATAGCTGTCTTTATTATTAGCCCAAACGTGATCGTTAAACGTTCGGTAATCCCGTGATGAGTATCGATAGGCAGCAAGGCCAAAACGCGTGGCGGTTTGTGTTAAATATTTATTATAAGCAATTTGATAGCTTTGCCCATCAAATACATCGCCATTATCCTGTTTACTGTGCGAACGCGTCGCATCCACGGAGATGGCGCCAATTCGGGTATTCCAGCCAGTCCCTAACGTAAACGAATTGTAGTTATCAGCGAGCATCGTACCGGCGTATAACGTCAAGAGGTTATTCCACCCATATTGATAACTTAGCTGGGTAAAATCGGTTTGGTTACTTGCACCCTCAATATGGCTGCGACCAGCGACAAAATCATATTTGGATACACCAGGTTGCAGCATATTCGGGACAGAAGAGAACGGTACCAGATAGGTCGTTACTGACCCATCGGCCTCTTTAATACTGACATCAAGATCAGCACCACCGCCCGCCAGTTGTAAATCAGCGATAGAAAACGGACCTGGCGGTACCTCTTTTTGGTAAACCACAAAGCCGTTCTGCTCAATAGTCACTAACGCATTACTCTGTGCAATCCCCTGAACCAATGGCGTAAAATTTTGCCTTGAGTTCGGTAACATCTGCATATCACGGTACACTCGCACTCCGCGAAAGCGCACAGAGTCAAAAATATCAGACGATGTGTACATATCCCCGACACGCAGAGTACCGAGAATTTGCGAGATCCCACGCTCAAGGTAAAAAGTATTACTTTTCCACTCACCGCTACTGTCTTGAGCTTTGGTATAGCTGGCATCTGAATGTAACTGCCAGCCCAGCAGATTCAGTCCACTGTTAAAACGAGCATAGGTGCTTTTACTATTACCAGAATTTTTATAGTCGCTGTAGTACTGACTAAGGTAATAAGAAGTATAAAGAGCATTAATTCCACGGTCCCAGTTTTCTGGGGGAACATAACCATTTTCCAATTCATCTACATAAGCCTGGGGTACGCTAAGGTTTAACTGAAATTTTCCTATATTCCAACTATAGCTTCCTCCTTGAACCATTTGCTTAAGCGTCAGACATGTCTGGGTTTTATCGATCTCATCAGTATTAATTCCTAAACGCGAAATCGTATCGCGGGACAGACAAGTTTCTTCAGGGGTGTCTTTAACAGTAATCTCATATTTACCGCGCCATTGAGTATTGACATAGATATCAACATCATACTGCCCTGGCAATGGATGGTTATCATCAATACGGAAATCAGAAACCTTCGCCCCCTTCATACCACCAGTCATAAAATTGGTATCGAAGGTCTCTTCAGCATAGGTAGTAATACTCCATAACGAAATTAATATCGCAGAAGCAAGCGGGGTCATCCTTAACATAATCAGCTCCTGTTATTTCAAGCTGACGCTATCACTTATAAAGCTGCCATAATCATTGATAATGGTTAATTTATATTGGTTAGCGTTACTACTTTTAACCATGACGGGTTCACTAGAGAATGGTGCGACCATCACTGATTTATCATTTATTTTCACACTGCCAAATTTTATCTCAGCTACCGTAACCCAATTAGCATTGTCATTTTTTATGATAAAACTCTTACCATTGCGTACCAAAACTATTTTTTTGAAAGTCGCACTATTAACTGGTGCAATACCTGACGGACGGTAAAATAATTTAATACGATTCTGCATCGCAAACTTTATAACATTCTTGCCAGCATTTACTGGGTTATTAGGCGGAATATCCAGTACATTAAGATAAAACAGGCTCTCTTTATTTTTCGGCAACGTATTGGGCATTTTTTTGATTTTGAGCTGTTGACCTGAATTGCCCGGCACCCTGACCACTGGAGGCGTTAATAAAAAGGGAACCTGAATCTTCTCTGGCGGTAATGATGTATTACCATCATCGATCCAGGCCTGAACCAGAGAGGCATTTTGTTCCTGGTTCATTAACTGCAGCGTTATTTCACTTTTTTCCGCGGGGTAAATAACTCTTGTGCCATAAATCACTATCCCTGCATGAACTGGTGTAACAACTGATAATGTGATTACCGCACATAGCATCTTCATTTTTCATTCCTTATTTTATGCCGGCAACCAAGGTTGCCGGCATAACATTATTCCTGGATGACCATCAGTTTTACAGTTCCGTTTACCTTACCCTCAGAAACGTTAGTTGCTACTTTTGCATACCGCGCAGAAAGAAGCAACTCATATTTATTATCGCCTAATGATTTAAGATCAGAAATAGCAAGCGTTGAGTTTCCGTCTTTTTCAATTAACTTATTTTTATGGTATAATTTAAAACCAACACCGGTAGCACCACCAGAACCCTGAGCCACTGTGTTTTCGATAACATCATTATAATCGAAAGCAGCACCATCAACTTTAATAATTACATCTTTGGTTGGATCGCATACCAAAATCATTGGTGTTGTCGCTTCATTTTCGCCAAATGGAACATCAACGCCAACATCGTAACCTTGAAATGCCGAAGCAGGTACATTTCCTAATTCAATTGCAGAAACGTTATTCCCATTATCGAATCGACAAGCGGTACCTGTTACTTCGCCAGTAATTGTCAAAGTTCCTTGTTCCTCTGCAGGAGCAGCATAAGCCCCACCACTCAAAAATACGCCAGCCAATACAGCAGCAATAATTGAACGATTCATAGTATCTTCCTTAATCAATATATTTAGATTTGTTACGCGGTGTTATTCCTGTAACTAGAATCTACACGTTTAAATCGTTACCGCAATGTAAACGGAATGTTTTTTTGATTTAAAACAAGTTACTCCGTGCAATATAATCGCAACAAATAGATAGAAACCAAACTTATTTGCACAATTAATAAGTTAGCGTAATTTACCATTCATATTTATTTTTAGGATAAATAAAAAAGCCCATATCATTCATGAAGGTGATATGGGCTATATGAAAGAGAATATTCTAGTCGTAGCGATTGAGGATAATTTGACGATTATCGCTCCCCGGAATAGCCACCAGTTCCGTTGTTACTCCCCTCGCCACCGACGTGACAGTTTGTTCGGTACTGGAAACGTGGGTGGTGTTGCCGCAGCGCTGTTGAAGTTGAGCATTTACCACTTCAGTACTGCAGGTCGGCGCGACAACGGTGCCGCTAATAGTTAAGGTTGCGGTATCTGCGCCCAATGTGGGAAGACTTAATCCATAAGCCAGAACTATAATTCCCAGCGACAAAGTTTTTTTCATCTAAATGTCGTTCCTGTATTAAACCCGATTTAACATGCAGGGTGGTTATTTGGCGCAATGATAGATGTACTATCACGCGAAAACCAATTGAAATACTAAATCAATGAGATAGGCATGATCAATTTAAATGATGAATAACGGATTTAATTCAGAAAAAATCATGTTTTATTAAGGTAGGATAAACAATACTCTATTTTCCCTTCATCTTATATATTCACCACATCAATATATAATTGATGCGGTGAATAATATTTAACGCGATAAATTACACCGCGCGGAAGGCAATCTCGCCAGGAATAACTTCACCCTGCCAGTACAGCTGCGCTGCTACGCGCCCTGCAAGGTCACGGTAAATAGCAGTAAATTCGCTGTCTGGGCGGCTGATAACCGTCGGTGTACCGCGATCGAGGTCTTCACGCAGAGAAATATGCAGCGGCATTTGTCCCAGCAGTTGGGTGTGGTACTGCTCGGCCAGTTTCTGCGCGCCACCGGTGCCAAAGATTGGCTCATGATGACCGCAATTGCTGCAAATATGCATACTCATATTCTCAACAATACCCAACACCGGCACTTCGACTTTTTCGAACATCACAATGCCTTTTTTCGCATCGATCAGCGCAATATCCTGCGGCGTGGTCACTACAACCGCCCCTGTTACCGGAATGTTCTGCGCCAGCGTCAGTTGGATGTCACCGGTGCCCGGCGGCATATCCAGTACCAGATAATCAAGATCCGGCCATAAGGTTTCCTGCAGCATCTGCAACAGCGCTTTACTGGCCATCGGGCCGCGCCACACCATGGCGTTATCGTCAGTGACCAGATAGCCAATGGAGTTGGTCGCCAGACCGTGAGACATAATCGGCGCCATATGAGTGCCGTCCGGCGAAGTTGGACGCTGGTTTTCCGCACCGAGCATCGTCGGGATGGACGGGCCATAAATATCGGCGTCAAGAATGCCCACCTTCGCCCCTTCCGCAGCCAGCGCCAGCGCCAGGTTCACCGCGGTCGAGGATTTGCCTACGCCACCTTTGCCCGAGCTAACGGCAATGATGTTCTTCACACCATTAATACCCGGCTGGTTTTTCACGCGCTTCAGCGTCGCGATGTTATGCGACAACTTCCAGTCAATCGCCTTCGCGCCGGTAATACGCAGCAGATCGGCACTGCATTGCTCTTTTAATGCTTCAAACGCGCTATGCCAGACGAAGGGCATGACCAGCTCGACGTGCAACGTGTCATCCATCCAGGCGACGTGGTGCAACGCTTTAAGCGTCGTCAGATTATGCTTCAGGGTTGAATGCTGAAAATTCGCCAGCGTCCCGGCGACCATCGCGCGCAGGGTTTCTGGTGATTTGGCCTGGGATTGTGGGTTCATCCCGACTCCTTTTTGTTGTTCTGAAAATACAATAGTCACCAGGTAGTTTACTCCAACCGCAACAATTATTCATTTACGTATAAATGCCCTTATCGCTTGGCGCAGTAATTACCATTTTGGTACTATCAAAGCCCTTTTCACTACAAAAGAAGTAATTGCCCACTATGACTCAAGTCGCGAAGAAAATTCTGGTAACGTGCGCGCTGCCGTACGCCAACGGCTCTATCCACCTCGGCCATATGCTGGAGCACATCCAGGCTGATGTCTGGGTCCGTTACCAGCGAATGCGCGGCCACCAGGTAAACTTCATCTGCGCGGACGACGCCCACGGTACGCCAATCATGCTGAAAGCACAGCAACTTGGGATCACGCCAGAGCAGATGATCGGTGAAATGAGTCAGGAGCATCAGACTGATTTTGCAGGTTTTGACATCAGCTACGACAACTACCACTCTACGCATAGCGAAGAGAACCGTGAGCTGTCTGAGCTGATTTACACGCGCCTGAAGGAGAACGGTTTTATTAAAAACCGCACTATCTCCCAACTGTACGATCCGGAAAAAGGCATGTTCCTGCCTGACCGTTTCGTTAAAGGCACCTGTCCGAAATGTAAGTCTCCGGATCAGTACGGCGATAACTGTGAAGTCTGCGGCGCAACCTACAGCCCGACCGAACTTATCGAGCCGAAATCCGTCGTTTCCGGCGCAACACCGGTGATGCGTGACTCAGAACACTTCTTCTTTGACCTGCCATCGTTCAGCGAAATGCTGCAGGCGTGGACGCGCAGCGGCGCGTTGCAGGAGCAGGTCGCCAACAAAATGCAGGAATGGTTTGAATCTGGCCTGCAGCAGTGGGATATTTCCCGCGACTCACCGTACTTCGGTTTTGAAATCCCGAATGCGCCTGGCAAGTACTTCTACGTCTGGCTGGATGCGCCAATTGGCTATATGGGATCGTTCAAAAATCTGTGCGACAAGCGCGGCGACACGACCAGTTTTGATGAGTACTGGAAAAAAGACTCCGACGCCGAGCTGTATCATTTCATCGGCAAGGACATCGTCTACTTCCACAGCCTGTTCTGGCCTGCCATGCTGGAAGGCAGCAACTTCCGTAAGCCGACTAACCTGTTCGTACACGGTTATGTGACGGTGAACGGCGCGAAGATGTCCAAATCTCGCGGCACCTTTATTAAGGCCAGCACCTGGCTGAAGCACTTCGACGCCGACAGCCTGCGTTACTACTACACGGCGAAGCTCTCTTCACGTATTGATGACATCGACCTGAACCTGGAAGACTTTGTCCAGCGCGTTAACGCCGACATCGTCAACAAAGTGGTCAACCTGGCCTCCCGTAACGCAGGCTTTATCGCCAAGCGTTTCGACGGCGTGCTGGCGGCTGAACTGGCCGACCCGGCACTGTATAAAACCTTCACCGATGCCGCTGCAGTCATTGGCGAAGCGTGGGAAAGCCGTGAATTCGGTAAAGCTATCCGTGAAATCATGGCGCTGGCCGACGTGGCAAACCGCTACGTTGACGAACAGGCCCCGTGGGTTGTGGCTAAACAGGAAGGCCGCGATGCGGACCTGCAGGCAATTTGCTCAATGGGCATCAACCTGTTCCGCGTTCTGATGACTTACCTGAAACCGGTACTGCCGACGCTGGCTGAACGCGTTGAAGCCTTCCTGAACAGCGAACTGAACTGGGATGCTATCGAGCAGCCGCTGCTCGGTCACAAGGTCAACACCTTTAAGGCACTCTACAATCGCATCGACATGAAGCAAGTTGAAGCGCTGGTTGAAGCGTCTAAAGAAGAGGTGAAAGCCGCGGCCGCACCGGTTACCGGCCCGCTGGCGGACGATCCGATTCAGGAAACCATCACCTTTGACGATTTCGCCAAAGTTGACCTGCGCGTCGCGTTGATTGAAAACGCTGAGTTCGTAGACGGTTCTGACAAACTGCTGCGTCTGACGCTGGATCTCGGTGGCGAGAAGCGCAACGTCTTCTCCGGTATTCGTTCTGCTTATCCGGATCCGCAGGTCCTGATTGGACGCCAGACCATTATGGTTGCCAACCTGGCACCGCGTAAAATGCGCTTCGGTATTTCCGAAGGTATGGTAATGGCGGCAGGTCCTGGCGGGAAAGATATCTTCCTGTTAAGCCCGGACGAAGGTGCAAAACCTGGCCAACAGGTGAAGTAAGATATATCAAGCGCTGCAATGGCAGCGCTTTTTTTTGCGTTAGCTTTTCCCCTAATCTTAAACTCGTCACTTCACTCTATTTTCGGACTGCTCAGTTATCACGATTAGATTTATTCTATACTGCTTTGCTATTAAGGTCGTACGGGCCCATTAAATTCACAGGCTCTATTATTTTGCATCCAATATTCATGAAATGGAGTTTTACATGAAAGCGTTACAAAAATTACTTTCACTCGCCGCGGCATCTGTTCTGGTTTTTTCCCTCGCGGGTTGCGGTGATAAAGAAGAGACGAAAACTTTCAATGCCAACCTTAACGGCTCGGATATTACCGTCTCTTACACCTATAAGGGCGATAAGGTTCTGAAACAAATTTCTGAAAGCAAAATCAGCTATGCGTCTGTCGGCGCCAGCAATAAAGAAGAAGCAGCAAAAGTCTTCGACGCCTTAAGCGCTAAATATCATAATATTCCGGGCATTGAAGAAAAGCTCACCTATACAGACACCTACGCGCAAGAAAATGTCACCATCGATATGGAAAAGGTCGATATAAAATCGTTGCAGGCCATCTCCGGGATGAAGCTATCTGAGAATGCCGATAAAAACATCAGCATGAAGCAAATGCAAACGGTAATGGAAGCGGCGGGTTTTAAAGAAGTGAAATAAACGACCGGCGACCCGATTTTAATCGTGGTCGCCCGTTTTTCTCGTTATGCTTTCGCGTTGTGTACGCGAGAGGTCAAACCGCGCAGGAAATAACGCAGGAACTGATCGCCACATTCGCGATAGTTTTTATGATCCGGCGCGCGCATCATGGCGGTAATTTCCGGCATCGACACGCGAAATTTCTGCTCGGTCATAATGGCCAGAATATCATCGGTTTTCAGCGAAAAGGCGATACGCAGCTTTTTCAGCACCGTATTGTTATTAACACGACGCTCAAGCGCCAGTTCCGGCGCTGAATCATCTTTCCCGCGCAGATGATAAATCAGACCGTTTAAAAAACCGGAAAGAATGATATCCGGGCAGCGCACAAACCCATCTTCATCTTCTTTTGTCATCCAGGTATCAAAACCCGCAGAGGTGGATTCCATGTCAGCAAGCGCAAGAATACGCACCATGTCGTTATTGTTCGCTTTCAGGGTGTAGCGCAGGCTACGAAGAATATCGTTACTTAGCATAGAGCCTTCAACAGTCGGTGATGCAATGGCGCGCAGTGTATCAGTTTTACAGTCCAATCGCCTCTTTTAGACTTTTAAGATAACGACGGCTCACCGGAACGGTCAGCCCGTTACGCAAAATCAGCTCGGCCTGGCCATTATCTTCCAGCCGGATTTCCTGCAACTGCGCTAAATTCACCAGATATTGGCGGTGGCAGCGCAGTAGTGGCGTACGACTTTCCAGCGTTCTGAGCGTCAACTCTGTAAACCCCTCTTTACCATCGCTACTGGTGACATACACGCCGCTCATACGACTACTGATAAACGCTACATCATCCATTTGCAGCAAATAAATACGGCTATGACCGCTGCACGGAATAAACTTCAGCGCCTGCTGATGCTCGGGCAGTAGCGATACATCCTGCTTCGTGCGTTCCTGACGCAAACGGCTCAGCGTTTTTTCCAGCCGCGCCTCTTCAATCGGCTTGAGCAGATAATCAAACGCGTGTTCTTCAAAGGCTTTAACCGCATACTCATCAAAGGCGGTCAGGAAAACAATGTACGGGCGATGCTCGGGATCAAGCATACCGACCATTTCCAGGCCGCTGATACGCGGCATCTGAATATCGAGAAACAGGACATCCGGGCGCAGTTTATGTACCGCGCCGATGGCTTCCACCGCGTTCGAACATTCCCCGACAATCTCGATGTCGCTTTGCTCCTGCAACAGGATCCGCAGATTCTCCCGCGCTAACGGTTCGTCATCGACAATCAGCACTTTGATCATGCCTGTTCCTCCAGAGGAAGTCGTAATGTGATTCGGGTAAAGCGGTCAGGTTCACACGCTACGCTGATGCCAAAATCATCGCCAAACCGCTCGCGCAGTCGTTTATCGACCAGATTCATACCCAACCCGCTGGCCTCAGACGTTGGCTGATACAGTCCGGCATTATCTTCAATATCAAGCATCAGATACTGCCCTTCGCGACGGGCGGTAATCGACACCTCTCCGGTATCCAGTAACTGAGAGGTACCGTGCTTAATGGCATTCTCCACGATGGGCTGCAGGGTAAAAGCCGGTAATTGCTGATACGAAAGTTCATCAGGCACCGTTAAGGTCACCTGCAGCCGCGACTGGAATCGCGCCTTTTCAATTTGCAAATAGGCGTTCACGTGCTCAATTTCATCGGCCAGTGTGACAATCTCCGACGGACGCTTTAAGTTTTTGCGAAAGAAGGTCGACAGATACTGCACCAGTTGACTGGCCTGCTCGCTATCACGGCGGATCACGGCTTTGATGGTATTGAGCGCATTGAACAGAAAATGAGGATTCACCTGGGCATGCAGGAGTTTTATTTCTGACTGCGTAAGCATTGCTTTTTGCCGCTCGTACTGTCCAGCCAGTATTTGCGCCGAAAGTAGCTGAGCGATCCCCTCCCCCAACGTGCGGTTGATCGAGCTAAAGAGGCGGTTTTTAGCCTCATACAGTTTGATGGTCCCCATCACCCGCTGGTTTTCACCCCGCAGCGGAATCACCAGCGTCGAGCCTAATTTGCATTGCGGATGCAAAGAACAACGGTATGGGACTTCATTCCCGTCGGCATACACCACCTCTCCGGTTTCTATTGCCCGTAGAGTGTACGACGACGAAATCGGTTTACCAGGCAGGTGGTGATCGTCACCAATGCCGGTAAATGCCAGCAGCTTCTCACGATCGGTAATCGCCACCGCGCCGATATCCAGCTCTTCGTACAGCACCTGAGCCACCTTCATGCTGTTAACCTCGTTGAACCCCTGACGCAAAATACCTTCCGTAGAGGCGGCAACTTTGAGCGCAGTAGCGGAAAAAGCGGAGGTGTATTTTTCAAACATCGCTCGTTTATCGAGCAAAATACGCATAAACAGGGCTGCGCCCACGGTATTGGTGACCATCATCGGCGCGGCAATATTGCTGACCAACCGAAACGCATCATCAAACGGACGAGCAATTAATAAGATAATCAGCATCTGTACCAGTTCAGCCACAAAGGTGATGGCACCCGCCGTCAGTGGGCTAAAGACTTTATCGGTACGACCACGACGGGTGAGCACGCTGTGCACCAGCCCGCCGAGTAAACCTTCCACAATGGTCGAAATCATGCAGCTTAGCGCCGTCATACCGCCCATTGAATAACGGTGCAAGCCACCGGTAAGACCGACTAAACCACCGACTACGGGACCGCCGAGCAGTCCGCCCATCACCGCGCCGATAGCACGCGTATTAGCAATAGAGTCATCAATGTGCAGCCCGAAATAGGTGCCCAAAATGCAGAAAATGGAAAAGGTGACATAGCAAAGCAGTTTGTGCGGGAGACGGATAGTGACCTGCATCAGCGGGATAAACAAACGCGTTTTGCTCATCAGCCACGCGATAACGAGAAACACGCACATCTGCTGAAGCAGCAGCAACACCAGATTAAACTCGTACATACGCGCCAACCACACATCACTTAAAAGCGCGTAACATACATGGGCTGCGCGTAACTTTCTTTGAAGTGTTGCAAAAAAACAGGAATTTGTGAGAACGATCACTCGAAAGCGCGAGCATGACGACAAACCCAACCATTCATTGATCAAAAAACAGACAAAACTACCTGGTTCGCAAAAGAGCGTCTAAAGTAAAACTGGGACCTCGCGAGCAAGAGTGAGACGACGATGGCGCTTTACACAATCGGTGAAGTGGCTTTGCTTTGTGATATCAACCCTGTCACTTTACGCGCGTGGCAGAGGCGTTACGGATTACTCAAACCGCAGCGGACAGACGGCGGTCATCGTCTGTTTAACGACGCGGATATCGACAGGATCCGTGAGATAAAACGCTGGATAAACAACGGCGTTCAGGTCAGTAAGGTGAAAATGTTGCTCAGCAATGAGAACATTGATGTGCATAACGGCTGGCGTGAACAGCAAGAGACGCTATTAAGCTATTTGCAAAGCAATAATTTGCATAGTCTGAGAATGTGGATCAAAGAGCGTGGCCAGGATTATCCTGCGCAAACGCTCAACACCCATTTGTTCACACCGTTACGCCGCCGTCTACAGTGTCAGCAGCCGATCCTCCAGGCGTTACTCGGGATCCTCGACGGCGTCCTCATCAACTACATCGCAATTTGTCTGGCCTCAGCACGCAAGAAACAGGGTAAAGATGCGCTGGTTGTCGGCTGGAATATTCACGATACCACCCGCTTATGGCTAGAGGGTTGGGTTGCCAGTCAGCAGGGATGGCGCGTTGACGTTCTGGCCCATTCACTGAACCAACTACGACCGGAAATGTTCGAAGGGCGAACCTTACTTGTCTGGTGCGGCGAGAACCAGACGCCCGCTCAGCAACAGCAGTTGAGTGAATGGCGCGCGTTAGGTCACGATATTTATCCACTCGGTATTTAATATTCTATTAACAAAAGTGTACAATCCTTAGATTCACATAAGGAGTGCACAATGAGCGCAGCTAAAATCGGTGTAATAACCCTCTTCCTGCTGATGGCTATCGGCGGTATCGGCGGCGTCATGCTGGCAGGCTACACATTCATTTTACGTGCCGGGTAAGGTAGCTCGCTAATCGCTCAAATCCGCGATCTACAATCACTGCCGCCAACGCGACCAGCAACGCCCCCTGAATCACATACGCGGTATTGAATCCGCTAAGTCCGATAATTATCGGCGTACCCAGCGTATTCGCCCCGACGGTTGAGGCTATCGTTGCGGTGCCGATATTAATGATCACCGACGTGCGGATCCCCGCCAGAATAACCGGTGCCGCCAGCGGCAACTCCACTTTACGCAGGCGCTGCCAGCGACTCATCCCCATCCCGCTGGCGATATCCATCACGCTGGCAGAGATGCCTCCCAGCCCCGCCAGGGTTGCCTGTAGGATCGGTAACACGCCATACAGGATCAGCGCGATAACCGCCGGCTCAAGACCAAATCCCATCACCGGCACGGCAATCGCCAGCACCGCGACCGGGGGAAAAGTCTGCCCCACGGCGGCGATAGTTTCCACCATCGGCCTGAACTCTGCCCCCCAGGGCCGGGTTACCGCAATCCCGGCACCGGTGCCGATGAGTACGGCGATAAGACTCGATATTCCTACCAGCGCAAAATGACTCAGCGCCAGCGCCGTAAAACTTTCCTGCTGATACACGGGGCGCGGCAACTCAGGAAACAGCGAACTAAACAGGGCCTGACTGTGCGGTAACCCGACCAACAGGATCAGGAACAGGACAACCAGCCACAGCAGTGGATCAGTAAGACGTTTCACGGGGCGGCATCTCCGAAAGCAGATCGCGAAAGTGAAGCGTACCGCAGGACACGCCCTGCGGCGTCACAACCGGCAGGACATCGCACCCCCGCGCCACAAACATCGACAGCGCATCACGCAGCGTCATTTCAGCCACCAGCGGCTCACCGTCTGAATGTTCGCCGCGACGGATAAAATCACCCACCGTACGCAGCGACAGTAACCGCACGCCCAGTTCGCTGCGGCCAAAGAACGTTTGTACGAAATCGTTCGCTGGCGCAGTCAGCATCGATAGCGGCGTCCCTTGCTGCACGACCTTCCCCGCGTCCATCAGGACCAGATGTTCCGCCAGCCTCAGCGCCTCGTCGATATCATGCGTCACTAATACGATGGTACGCCCCAGCAGACGATGAATACGGGTCATCTCCTGCTGCAACGCACCGCGGGTGACAGGATCCAGCGCGCCAAAAGGCTCATCCATCAATAGCACCTGTGGATCTGCCGCCAGGGCGCGCGCAACCCCAACCCGCTGCTGCTGCCCACCGGAAAGCTGATGTGGGTAACGGTGACGCAAACTCGCCTCCAGCCCCAACAGCGCCATAAGTTCATCTGTTCGATCATCAATACGCGAGCGCGACCACTTTTGTAATTGCGGCACGGTGGCGATGTTCTGCGCGACGGTCCAGTGCGGGAACAAACCGATAGACTGGATCGCGTACCCCATACGCCGCCTTAACTCCAGTACCGGCAGACTGCGGATCTCCTCCCCCGCAAAACGAATCTGCCCGCTGTCATGCTCGACCAGTCGGTTGATCATCTTCAGTGTGGTGGATTTTCCGGAACCCGACGTGCCAATCAGCACCGAAAAGCTCCCCTCCGCCAAATGCAGATTAAGGTCGTCGACGGCTTTTTGCTGACCGTAGGTTTTACTGACATGACTAAATTCAATCATTATTCGTTCCCTTCAGCAGCGCTAGCCCTAAATCAAACAGCGCATCAATCAACACTGCCAGCACAACTACCGGGATCACGCCCAGCAGCACTAAATCAACGGCGCTACTGAGCAATCCCTGAAAGACCAGCGCGCCAAAGCCCCCGGCGCCGATCAGCGCGGCAATCACCGCCATCCCTACCGTCTGGATCATCACCACCCGCAGACTGCGCAAGAAGACAGGCAGCGCCAGCGGCAACTGCACCGAGATAAACCGTTGACGCGCGCTCATCCCCATCGCCCGGGCGCTTTCCAGTACATCCACTGGAACCTGATTCAGTCCAGCCACGACGCCACGTACCAACGGTAAGAGCGCGTACAGTACCAACGCAATAAGCGCGGGTGTCAGGCCGGTTCCCGCAACGCCGAGTGAGCTTAACGAGGGAAAATGCTTAACCAGCCCAGCAAGTGGCGCAATCAACAGGCCAAACAAGGCCACCGAGGGGATGGTCTGGATAATGTTCAGTACGGCGAAAACCGGTCCCTGACGCGAGTCAGAAAAAGAGCACCAAACGCCCAGCGGCACACCAAGGAATAGCGCGGGTATGACGGTGCCGAACAGAATAGTCAGATGCTGCGCCAGTGCGTCGTTAAAGACATCCTGGCGGTTGGCATACTCTTTAAGCAGGGAAAGATCGTTAAACGTGCCGGACAGTAATAACACTATCGGCATAACAAAAAGTTGCGCATGCAGCACCCATCGCCACAACATCTGACGGGTGATGCGCCGAATGGCGTCACTGGCAGCCAGCAACATGAATCCGAGACCCAGCCAGAACCCGGAGCCAAGACTGGTTCTGGCCAGCGTACTGCCCGTCTGCGCCAGATACGTTGCCGTTGTACCTGCAGTTACCAGCGCCGCAATCACCAACAACTGGCTGATAACAAGCGTCAATATATTGCCGGATTTGCCCGACACAAAGCACAGAAGAAACAGTAGCAAACATGCCACCGCCAGTCCCCACGCCATGTCGGGCCTGATATCCCAGAGTTGACGACCTTCGCCGGAAACCAGGCGATTGGGGGCATAACTAATGAAAGGAAGCGCAGCTGCTGCGAAGGTAAGAAGAACCAGCAGCAACAGCACCCGATTAACCGAGATATTGGACAAAACACCCACCCGCCGTAAATTCCGTTACTTAACCCATCCTTTTTGCTTCAGATAATCTGCTGCAACTTTTTTTGCATCCAGACCCTCTACGGCAATACTGGCGTTAAGCTGCTGGAGCGTTTTTTCATCCAGACTGGCAAAAACAGGCTGCAGCCATTCTTCCATTTTCGGATAGGCCTTGAGTACCGACTCACGTACCACTGGCGCAGGCGCATAAATCGGCTGAACGCCTTGCGGATCGCTTAACGTTTGCAGCCCCAGCGCGGCGACCGGACCATCGGTACCGTAGGCCATCGCGGCATTGACGCCGGAGGTTTGCTGCGCTGCGGCTTTAATCGTCACGGCGGTATCCCCCCCGGCCAGTGATAAAAGCTGATTCTGATTCAGTTTAAAATCATAGGCTTTTTCAAACGCGGGCAGCGCGTCCGCACGCTCGATAAACTCCGCAGAGGCGGCCAGTTTGAAGGTGCCCCCCTCTTTCAGGTAGCGCCCTAAATCTGCAAGCGAAACCAGTTTATTCTTTTCGGCGACATCCTGACGGACCGCAATGGTCCAGGTATTGTTGGCGGGCGCAGGCGTTAGCCAGACCAGTTTATTTTTCTCTGCGTCCAGCTTTTTCACTTTGTCGAAACCAGCCTGCGCATTTTTCCACGCCGGATCATTCTCATCTTTAAAGAAGAAGGCGCCATTGCCAGTATATTCCGGGTAGATATCCAGCTCGCCGGATGTAATCGCGCCACGCACCACTGGCGTAGTCCCCAGTTGCACTTTATTGACGGTTTTCACACCATGGCTTTCGAGCACTTGCAAAATAATGTTACCGAGCAGCGCCCCTTCGGTATCAATTTTTGACCCAACCGTAACGGGTGACGCGGCCTGTAAGGGCATACTTATCGCGGCTAACAATGCCAACGCCCCTACCCCAAACTTTGAGATTATCATGCTGTGCTCCTCATCCTTTTGCGGCCCTTTTCAGAGACTTGAGGAAAAAGCATAGTCGAAAAATCAGGCCTTAACCTGGCAATTGGGTAGTAACACTGAGAGTAATTAGCAGTAAGGCGATAAAAAAATCCGGCAAACCCAAGGTGAATTTGCCGGATAGCGTTATTTCATAGACCAGATAAGCATTGCGCCATCAGGCATGATGCGTGGCTTTCTTCATCAACTACAGCAGTTCAAATTCACCCTGCTTCACTCTGGCGGAATCCACGCCGATAAAGACGTTAAATTTACCCGGTTCAGCATCGTATTTCATACGCTGGTTCCAGAATTTCAGCGCTTCGATATCAATCGGGAAGCTGACGGTCTGCGTTTCACCCGGTTTAAGATTCACTTTCTCAAAGCCTTTCAGCTGTTTTACCGGACGGCTCATTGAAGCGGTCACATCCTGCAAATACATCTGAATCACCGTCGCACCTTCGCGCTTGCCGGTGTTGGTCACCTGAACGCTGGCCGTCACGGTCCCGTCACGTTTCATCGTCGGTGCAGAGAGTTTCACATCCGAAACGGTAAAGGTGGTATAGCTCAGGCCATAGCCAAAGGGATACAACGGACCGTTTGCTTCGTCAAAATAACGCGAGGTGTACTTATTCGGCTTATCGGCGTTATACGGACGACCGGTATTGAGATGGCTGTAATAGACCGGGATCTGTCCGACAGAGCGTGGGAAGGACATCGGCAGCTTGCCTGATGGGTTGTAATCGCCAAACAACACATCGGCGATGGCGTTACCGCCTTCCGTCCCGGCAAACCAGGTTTCGAGGATCGCATCAGCCTGTTGATCTTCCTTAACCAGCGCCAGCGGACGTCCGTTCATCAGCACCAGCACCAGCGGTTTACCCGTTGCTTTCAGCGCGGCAATCAGGTCACGTTGACTCTGCGGAATAGTAATGTCCGTACGGCTGGAGGCTTCATGCGCCATTCCCTGTGCTTCACCGACCACCGCAACCACCACATCAGACTGTTTCGCCGCATTAACGGCTTCATCAATCATCGCCTGCGGCGAGCGCGGGTCAACTTTCACCGCCTCTTCATACAGGTTCAGGAAGTCGACAATACCTTTATCGTTGGTGATATTCGCCCCTTTGGCGTATACCACTTTACCCTGCTCGCCAATGGCATTTTTAATCCCTGTCAGCACCGTGACCGACTGATCGGCAACCCCGGCTGCGGACCAACTACCCATCACATCACGCTTGCTGTCGGCCAGTGGCCCGACAACCGCCACGGTGGCGGATTTTTTCAGCGGCAGCGTGTCGAGGCGGTTTTTCAGCAGCACCAGGCTTTCACGCGCCACTTCACGCGCTTCTTTACGGTGCAGGCGGCTTTCGGCGTTGGTATCCACCGGATCAGATTCTTTGGCTCCCAGATGGCTGTACGGATCGTTAAACAGCCCCATATCATATTTCACGTTCAGCACGTGACGAGCAGCGTCGTCAAGCTCCGCCATTGTCACTTTGCCTGATTTAATCAGCCCCGGCAGGTATTTGCTGTAATACTCATCGCTCATACTCATGTTGATACCTGACTTGATAGCCACGCGTACCGCATCCTCAGGATCGGAGGCGGTGCCGTGCTTAATCAGTTCCTTAATCGCGCCGTGATCGGAAACGGTGATGCCTTTAAAGCCCCACTCATCGCGCAGCACGTCTTTCAACAGCCAGGCATCCGACGTCGCCGGCGTACCGTTAAGCGAATTAAGTCCTACCATCACCGCGCCGCTACCGGCATCCAGCCCGGCTTTGTACGGCGGCATGTAGTCATTAAACAGACGCTGCGGGCTCATATCGACGGTGTTGTACTCTTTCCCGCCCTCTACCGCGCCATAAGCGGCGAAGTGCTTGACGCTGGTCATTACCGAATAGCGATCGGCAGGGCTTTTCCCCTGCATCGCTTCCACCATGGTTTTACCCATCGTGGCGGTCAAATACGTGTCTTCGCCAAACCCTTCCGATGCCCGGCCCCAGCGCGGATCGCGGGAGACATCAACCATCGGCGCCCAGGTCATGTTCAGGCCATCATCGGCAGCTTCATACGCTGAAACGCGACCGACGGTTCTGACCGCATCGAGATTAAAGGAGGACGCCAGACCGAGGCTTATCGGGAACACGGTACGCTGGCCGTGCAATACGTCGTAGGCAAAAAAGAGAGGAATTTTCAGGCGGCTGAGTTCCATCACCTGATCCTGCATTTTGCGGATATCCTGGCGTGTTACGGTGTTAAAAATTGCCCCAACCTGCCCGTCTTTGATCATCTCGCGGATGGCTTCCTTCGGATTATCAGGCCCGACGCTGATTAAGCGTAATTGACCAATTTTCTCATCCACGGTCATCTGTTTGAGTAAATCGGTAACAAATGCATCCCGCGCTTCTGGCGTTAGCGGATGGTTACCAAACAGAGTGTCCGCCAGCGCGGGTTGCACCGCCAGACTCACCGCAACACCTACAGAACATAGCCATTTCATGTTGATTCTCTCTTTATTTTTTCCTGACGCATCAGCGAAAATATAACAAAAACCGCAATTTGCCGTAAGACTAAACGGGAGCGCTAAAGAAAGCTAAGGTTATTCTCCTAATTTTCAAAACCAGCGTGAATCAATGAAAGACAAGCCAGAGACAATATGAATGAGAAAGCGTATTGTCATACAAAGCGCTATGCTTGTTCCTGATATTGAGTCCCACCACAAGGAGTGGAGAATGTCTTCCATTACAACAGATAATAAAGCTTTCCTGAATGAACTGACCCGCCTGGTGGGTCATTCGCACCTGCTCACTGAACCCGCTAAAACCGCCCGCTATCGCAAGGGATTCCGCTCCGGCCAGGGCGATGCGCTCGCCGTCGTTTTTCCGGGCTCGCTTTTAGAATTGTGGCGAGTCCTGAACGCCTGCGTCGCCGCAGACAAAATCATTCTGATGCAGGCCGCCAATACCGGCCTGACCGAAGGCTCTACGCCAAGCGGCAATGATTACGACCGTGAGATTGTTATTATCAGCACCCTGCGTCTTGATAAGCTGCACGTCATCGGCAAAGGCGAACAGGTGCTGGCCTGGCCAGGAACAACGCTTTATTCGCTGGAAAAAGCGCTCAAACCTTTTGGTCGTGAGCCGCATTCAGTGATCGGTTCATCCTGTATCGGCGCTTCCGTGATTGGCGGCATTTGTAACAACTCCGGCGGCTCGCTGGTGCAACGAGGCCCGGCCTACACGGAGATGTCGCTGTTTGCGCGTATTGATGAACAGGGCAAATTACAGCTGGTTAACCATCTGGGCATCGAGCTTGGCCAAACCCCAGAGCAGATCCTCAGCAAACTCGATGACGAGCGCATCAAAGATGACGATGTTCGCCACGACGGACGTCATGCGCACGATCACGACTACGTGACCCGCGTCAGAGATATTGAGGCGGATACGCCCGCACGCTATAACGCCGACCCGGACCGCTTGTTTGAATCGTCCGGTTGTGCCGGAAAGCTCGCAGTTTTCGCCGTGCGTCTGGACACTTTCGAAGCCGAAAAAAATCAGCAGGTCTTTTATATCGGCACCAACCAGCCTGAGGTGCTGACGGAGATCCGCCGTCATATTCTGGCGAAGTTTGAACATCTGCCGGTTGCCGGTGAATATATGCATCGCGATATTTATGACATCGCTGAGCAGTACGGCAAAGATACGTTCCTGATGATAGACAAACTCGGCACCGACAAAATGCCGTTTTTCTTCACCCTGAAAGGCCGCACCGATGCGATGCTGGAAAAAGTGAAATTTTTCCGTCCGCACTTCACCGACCGGGCGATGCAGAAGTTTGGCCATTTATTCCCCAGCCACTTACCGGCGCGTATGAAAAGCTGGCGCGACAAATACGAGCATCACCTGCTGTTAAAAATGGCCGGTGGCGGCGTGGCTGAAGCGCAAAACTGGCTAAATGAGTTTTTCAAAACGGCAGAGGGCGACTTCTTTGCCTGTACGCCGGAAGAAGGCAGTAAGGCGTTCCTGCACCGCTTCGCGGCGGCTGGCGCGGCGATTCGTTACCAGGCCGTTCATGCGGATGAAGTAGAAGATATTCTGGCGCTGGATATCGCGCTGCGTCGTAACGACACCGAATGGTATGAACATCTGCCGCCAGAAATCGACAGCCAACTGGTACACAAGCTCTATTACGGGCACTTTATGTGCTATGTATTCCATCAGGATTACATCGTTAAAAAAGGCGTGGATGCCCATGCGCTGAAAGAACAGATGCTGGAGTTACTGCGCGAGCGTGGGGCACAGTATCCGGCGGAACATAACGTCGGGCATCTGTACCAGGCGCCCGAAACATTAACCCGCTTTTACCGCGAGAATGACCCAACCAACAGTATGAACCCGGGTATTGGGAAAACGAGCAAGCAGAAGTTCTGGAAAGAGTCGTAGGCCCGATAAGCGTAAGCGCCATCGGGCACGTTGCCGGGGGCGCTTCGCTTGCCCGGCCTACGGTTTAATCGTTCTGCGCGGTTTGTTCACCCGTAGCTGAACCTGCCGCCGCCATCTGCGCCGCTTTTTGCTTTTTGTAGCTCAGCGCTGCCGCCGGAACCGGCATCACCTTGCCGGTTTCAATCCAGGTGCGTAAACGGCTGGCATCGGCAAAGTGGGTATATTTCCCAAAAGCATCCATCACCACCAGCGCCACCGGTTTGTTATTAATCACCGTGCGCATCACCAGACAGTGGCCCGCCGCATTGGTAAACCCGGTTTTAGTTAACTGAATATTCCAGTTATCGCGATACACCAGATGGTTGGTATTACGGAACGGCAATGTATACGCCGGATTGGCAAACGTCGCCATATCTTCACGCGTAGTACTTAGCTGACCAATCAGCGGATACTGTTTGCTGGCAATCAGTAACTTCGTTAAATCACGCGCGGTTGAGACGTTATGAATCGATAACCCGGTCGGCTCCACAAAACGGGTATGGGTCATGCCCAGCGCTTTCGCTTTCGCATTCATCGCCTTGATAAACGCGTTATAGCCGCCAGGGTAATGATGTGCCAGACTGGCTGCCGCACGGTTTTCAGATGACATCAGCGCCAGTAACAGCATGTCTTTACGGCTGATTACACTGTTCAGCCGTACGCGAGAGTAAATTCCTTTCATCTCAGGCGTCTGACTGATATCAACTTTCAGTTTTTCATCCAGCGGCAGTCGCGCATCAAGCACCACCATCGCCGTCATTAATTTGGTAATCGACGCAATCGGACGCACCAGATCCGGGTGGTTCGAATAGATAACCTTGTTGGTATTCAGATCAACAATCATCGCGCTACCGGACGCTATCTCAGGTTGAGAAGCCGCTACGGTAGGTGCCGTTTTCGCCACGGCTTGGGGTGCAAAAGGAACGGCCAGCACCAGGGCAAAGCTTAATAATGAAACTCGGAATTTCAGCATGATGAGATTTCTGATAAGGGTTCACGCACGTCACAACGCACACCGCCCGAGATTAAGTATTTTCTCAGGCTAGCTCAGGCATCATAGCGATCCGGCAGGTTTGCCGCTACAGGAGAATCGTCTCGAAATGCTGCGTTGCTGACTTTTACGTCAACAACGCAGCGCAGAGGAGTTTTACAGATCAGAATAAGCGATAGCCGTAACCCCACAGGATTACCGTAATCGCCAGCAGAACCTCCAGTACCAGCACACCAATAGCCAGCGTGGAACTGGAAAAACTTAACCCTTCCTCGCGAGTGATATTCAGGAATGTCGGAATACCGAGATAGAGTAAATAACCGGTGTAAAACAGCGCGATAGTTCCCACCAAAGCACACAGCCAGACCAGCGGATAAAGTGCGACCAGACCGCTTAAAAACAGCGGAGTCGCGACATATCCGGCAAAGACCATACAGTGCGCCAGCGACGGACGCTGCGGGTAATTACGCGCCATCCACCAGATAACCCGGCCCATGACAGCCACACCCGCCAGCATCACGCCGTAAAACAGAATGGCCAGCGCCAGTCCGGTCAACAGGGATAACTGTAGTATGTTGCCGTCGCCAAAATTCCAGCCGATTTGTGTGGTACCGATAAACGCGCAAACAACCGGGATTGCCGCCATCAGCAGTACATGATGGGTATAGTGATGCGAAACGCTTTCGTTTTCGCTGTTGATCACGTGCATTTCACGATCGGGATGGGAAAACAGCCCCCAGACATGGTTCATACCGCCCCCTTCTTGTCAGCTCCGGACCTCAACACTTCAAGTATAATTCAGCTTTTGATTATTTTATGTACACAGAGAAAATACCGGATCGCTACGGTGCAATGTCAGTTAGTTAACGAAGTAGAGTAACCGTCACGATAACTGAGAGCGGAACATCCGGAGGTAATGAATCTGATACCTCCGGCGTATTGTGACGTTCACCCTATGTTTATCACTTCTCTGAAACGATACTGTCTGTGAACGTGTTAAGGGTACTATCGCCGTACCCTTAACAATCCCGGCTCCAGGCGGGAAAATTGTCGCTGCGCAATACCCTCCGCTTATTCCTTCAGGCTACCGGGCCGGGCGCGTGGTAGCGTCCTTGCAAAGCGCGCCCTGAGCCAGCATCCATGCTGGCTCTCTCGGCCTTACGGAAACACGTCGGCAATTTTCAGCCGGACCAGCCCACACCTGACCATTTGCGTTTTTTGTTTAAACAGCAAAACAGATTTAACTGGAAGTCAGAGCGTTGAAGCGATGACTCCGGTCCGGCTGAAAATCGATGAAGCGTTGACGGCTGACCGGGTCTGCCCGCAGGGATGCGGGCAGAGGGGATGGCCTGCAGGGACGCAGGCTCGGCCCCGACCCGACAGGCAGACGGCATAAGACGAATAACTCGCGCAGCGACGATTTTCCCGCCGGGAGCCAGGGATGCAAGGGAGGTGGCGGTGAGCCTCCCTTGCACGTTCACGAGTAACGGCGTTTCAGAGAAATGACACCGCGGAGGTGAACGGAACCCTGAGCCAGAATCACATATTCTTCATAATACTTAACTGATAAGCATTAGAACGCTACGGTGCGGCTTTTCCGGCATCAAATATTCATAGGGTGTATGCTATAAGCGGTGGAGGTCATACAATCGTATGGATATAAATCATTATGTTGCGCAATACGGCTATGCCGCATTAGTGATTGGCAGTCTGGCTGAAGGGGAAACCATTACCCTGTTAGGTGGCGTCGCGGCCCATCAGGGAGTACTTAAATTTCCGCTGGTGGTGCTCTCCGTCGCGCTGGGCGGGATGATTGGCGATCAGTTGCTCTATTTACTCGGACGTCGTTTTGGCGGCAAAATTCTGCGGCGTTTTTCGCGTCATCAGGCAAAAATTGATTACGCGCAGAAGATGATCCAACGGCGTCCTTATCTGTTTGTGGTCGGCACGCGTTTTATGTACGGTTTTCGCGTTATTGGCCCTTTGCTGATTGGTGCCAGTCACCTGCCACCGAAGATCTTTTTACCGCTCAATATTCTCGGGGCGCTGGTGTGGGCGCTGATATTTACCACCCTGGGTTATGTGGGGGGAGAAGTCATCGCGCCGTGGCTGCACAATCTCGACCAGCACATTAAGCACTGGATATGGCTGGTTCTGGTGATTGTACTGGTGGTAGGCGCACGCTGGTGGTTGAAAAAACGCAGCGGCAAGAAGACAGCCCGGTAGAGCGGTATCTACCGGGCTGGTGTGTTACGACGCGTGGTAGCCGCCGCCCAGCGCGCTGGTCAACTGAATGGAAGCATCCAGCCACTGGCCTTGCAGTACCAGACCGTTGCACTGCTCACGTAACGCCGGGATCTTTGCTTCGCTAACCCGCGAACCCGCAATAATACCGGCGTTAAATCGCGCCTGCGCAAGTCCCACCACACGCTGTGCATCATGTTCGATCTGCTGCTGATGCTGATTCTTCTGCGCCAGTGTTTCCACCTGCGAAGCTGCTCGCGCCACGTCATTCACCGCATCTACCACGGCTTTGTTGTAATTCGCCACCGTCAGGTTGCTTTGCGCTTTGGTGATATCAAGATTGGCATTCAATCTGCCGCTGTCGAAAATAGGCAGCGTGAGTCCGGCTGTGACCCCCATCTGCTGCGCGGAATGGCGGAACAGATCGCTCAGATGTAACGCATCCTGTTGTAAAAATGCCATCAAATTCACGTCAGGATAAAACGCAGCTTTCGCCGCATCAATGCTGCTCAGGGATGATTCAATATACCAGTGCGCGGCCTGTAAATCCGGTCGACGGGCCAGCAGCGAATAGCCTAACTGGGACGGGAGCTGGCTTTCTACGGTAGGTAACTTACTGGTATGCAGTTTCAGAACGGTAGACTGTGAATTAGTCAGGGCGCTCAGCCGCGCCTCAATCACTTTCATTTTGCCGTTAACATCGTTCAGTTGCTGATCCGTTTTACTGGAATCGATATCGGTCTCAACGCCTTCCACCGATGAGGTAATGCCGTTTTGATACAGTTGACGATCGACGTTAATAACGTTCTGTTGCTCATTTTTAATCTGCGTCAGCACGCTTTTCAGCGCCGCCTGCGTCTGCCATTCCCAGTACAGACGTGAAACGCCGCTCGCCAGCAGCTGGCGAGTTTGTTCACGCTCTGCTTCTCGCGCTTTAACGGCCCCAATACGCGCCGTCACTTCGGCCCGATTTTTCCCCCACAGATCCAGATTCCAACCGGCGGTTAAACCAAAGGTCCCGTTGGTGTACCACGGGCCTGTCGTTCCGGCGGCAGGATCGGTAATGGCAAACGGTCCCATCAACCCTTCAGCTGACATTCGCTGACGCTCAACGTCCGCAGAGAAATCGATCTCCGGGCCATCCTGCGCCTCAACGGCCTTCGCCTGCGCCTCCGCCAGTTGAATGCGCTGTTCCGCTACCTGCATATCAGGAGAGTTTCGCAACGTGCTGTCAATCAGCGCATTAAGCTGAGGATCGTGGTATGCCTTCCACCATTGGCTGTCCGGCCAGCCATTTTTTAATGCCGCAGGTAATGCGGAATCGACGTTCACAGCAGGGGTCTGCTGTGACAGAGACTGACGGTCATCATGCATAGGCGCACAGCCTGCCATCAGAATAAAAAGAGGCAACAATGCCGTCGCGGCAAAAACAGAATTACGATTCATGGAGATATACAGGTAAGAAAAGATGCGCAGAGAGTACGACTTGTCGCTGTTACTTTTTTAGTTACGCGTGGCAATACATCTTTGGCAATAAAAATATATAATCAGAAAAATATACACCACACAAATAATATAGATTGAATAATTTTAATAATTTATAGATGGAAACCTTATGTCACAGAATATTTATGACGACCCGGAATTCTTTGCCGGATATGCCACGCTGGATCGTTCAGTAAAAGGGCTTGATGGCGCACCGGAATGGCCAGCAATACAAGCTATGCTCCCCGCTCTGCAGGGTAAAAACATTCTCGATTTGGGCTGCGGATATGGCTGGTTTTGCCGCTACGCGCGCGATAATCATGCCGCCAGCGTCGTGGGGCTGGATATCTCACAAAAGATGTTAACCCAGGCGCACAATATGACTCACGGCAATGGCATCGTTTATCGCCGTGAAGATCTCGAAACGCTTACTCTCTCACCGGCTTCTTTCGACCTGGCTTATAGCTCCCTTGCCCTGCATTATCTACACGATATTGAACGATTATTCGTAACGATTTACCAGGCATTAACACCGGGAGGTATGTTAGTTTTCTCTGCCGAGCACCCGATTTATACCGCACCGCTTAACCAGGGCTGGATAAAAGACAAAACCGGGCAGCTGTCCTGGCCGGTTAATCATTATCAACAAGAAGGCGAGCGTATCAGTAACTGGTTTGCTGAAGGCGTTAAAAAACAGCACCGTAAGCTGGCGACCTGGATTAACGCGCTCATTGCCGCCGGATTCGACATTGTGTGTATTGATGAATGGGGACCATCAGCTCAGCAGATTGCTGAAAACCCGGCGTTGGATGAAGAAAAAGAGCGGCCAATGGTGTTTTTACTGAGCGCACGTAAACCGGCATAACAACACCGCCAGGCAGAATAGTTGATACTTTCCTATACTCATTCTGAACTTACCAAAAAAAGGAAAGTTAATGAAAATTCTGCTGTGGATTATTCTAATTATTTTTCTGATTGGGCTGTTGGTGGTAACGGGCGTGTTTAAGATGATTTTCTGATGTCGTTATTTCGCCCTGGCCTGATAGCAGAAATGTCAGGCTATCATTCTCTCTGATGCCGGATGGCGGCGTAAACGCCTTATCCGGCCTACCGGAACTGATGTCAGGCGCTAATCTCGATGGCCTGAATTGCTCGAGCGATATCCGGTGAATTGTTTAACGCGCGAATCTCCTGAAACAGTGCCGTTGCCTGTGAATATTCTTTACGCAAATACCCTAACCACTGCTTAATACGCGCCACATGATACAACCCTGTGTCACCCTGCTTTTCGAGACGGGTATATTTTTGCAACAACCTCACCACATCAGGCCACGGCATTCGCGGCTCGTTGTACTTCACCACGCGGCTCAGGTTCGGGATATTTAACGCGCCACGGCCGATCATCACCGCATCGCATCCGCTGATGGCCATACAATCCTGGGCGCTCTGCCAGTCCCAGATTTCGCCATTCGCGATAACCGGAATGGTAAGTCGCTGGCGAATTTCACCAATCGCCTGCCAGTTAATATGCTCGGCCTTATAGCCCTGCTCTTTGGTACGACCATGCACCGCCAGTTCGCTGGCGCCAGCCTGCTGGACGGCATCGGCAATTTCAAACTGCCGATCGCTGTTGTCCCAGCCCAGGCGCACTTTCACCGTCACCGGGAGATGGTCCGGAACCGCCTCGCGCATGGCTTTTGCGCCGCGGTAGATAAGTTCTGGATCTTTCAATAACGTCGCGCCACCGCCGCTGCCGTTGACCAGCTTCGACGGACAGCCGCAGTTCAGATCGACACCGTACGATCCCAGTTCGACCGCGCGGGCCGCGTTCTCCGCCAGCCACTGCGGGTACTGGCCCAACAGCTGTATGCGCACCTGCGTACCGGATGGCGTGCGGCTGTTGTTATGCAGTTCCGGGCAGAGCCGGTGAAATACTTTTGCCGGCAGGAGCTGATCCACCACGCGCACAAACTCCGTGATGCACAGATCGTAATCATTCACTTCAGTCAGCAGTTCGCGCACCAGGGAATCGAGCACGCCTTCCATCGGCGCCAGTAAAACACGCATATCGTCACCCGCAAAAAAAGAGGCGCTATGGTAGCGCCTCCGTTCGGGAGATTAAAGAGGCTCAGCGCGGCAACAGACAGTTATCTTCTTTCCAGCCGTACAGCCACTCCATACCGCGATAAAACTCCGCCTGTGATTTGCCTTGCCACAGCAGATTACGCACCTGGCGCTCGACGCCCGCAGCGTGATAAACGCGGCCCATTTCGCGCGTCGACCAGACAATCCGCGCCGTACGCGGAATGCGCACCGACTCATACAGGGCAAAGGCATCAGCCGCATCGCCGTCACACTGCTGTAACGCCTTACCGAGCGTGACAGCATCTTCCAGCGCCATACAGGCTCCCTGCGCCATATATTGCGCCACCGGGTGCGCGGCATCGCCCACCAGCGTAATGCGGTCGGTGCCCCATTTCTCTACCGGCTCGCGGTCAGCAGTGGCCCAGCGCCGCCATGATGTCGGTTTATCCAGCATCTGCCGTGGACGTGGATGAATACCGGCAAAATAGGAAAGTACCTCCTCTTTACTGCCATCCTTCACGCCCCACTCTTCCTGCTGACGACTATGAAAGGTCACCACCAGATTGTATTGTTTGCCGCCGCGCAGCGGATAGTGCACCAGGTGACAGTGCGGTCCGGCCCACAACACCGGCGCGTTAATGCGCAAATCTTCCGGCATATCATCGCAATCAATCACCGCGCGATAGACCACGTGCCCGGTCACGCGTGGCGCATCGCCAATCAGAGACTGACGGACAACCGACTTCACCCCGTCACAGCCGACCAAAATATCTGCCGTCCAGCTGTTGCCATGCTCGTCAAATACCGTCACGTCATTCTCGGTCTGGCGAATATCAACCACGTTAGTTGAAGTGCGATACTCAACGTTGGGATGAACCAGCGCCGCTTCCCACACAGAAGCATGAATATCCACCCGATGGATAACCGCATAAGGACCGCCAAAGTGATCGCGGAACGCCTGTCCGGTTTCAATACGCACGACTTCCTGCGCATTTACCGCATCCATCATGGTGATATGATCGGTAAAAACGGCGCGCTGGCGGGCAACCTCTCCCACACCAAGGCTGTCGAGCGCAGAGAACGCGTTTGGTCCGAGCTGAATGCCCGCGCCAATTTCACCAATCTCATGCGCTTTCTCCAGCAACATCACTTTGATTCCCTGACGGGCCAGCGATAACGCGGTCGCCGCGCCGCCAATCCCACCACCCACGATAATTGCGCGTGTCACTTTAGCCATTGTCGTTCTCCTTATCAGGCTGGAATTTTGTCTTGTTGGTTCTCGGGCGCGGCGGCGATAAACGCCGGAAGCTGGGTACAGGCATCATAGACCGCCTTGCACCGTGGATATGCGCTCAAATCGCAGCCCATACGTAGCGCGTTCGCCCATTGCGGGATCAGGCAGCAATCCGCCAACGTCGGCGCATCACCCACACAGAACGCCCCCGAATGACTCTGGCGCAGCATCTGTTCCACTGCGCTTAACCCTTGCTGGATCCAGTGCGCATACCAGCGTTTTTTATCCTCTTCACTGATCTTTAACTCGTCGCTCAGGTAGCGCAGAACCCGCATGTTATTCACTGGATGGATATCACAGGCGATGGCATAGACAATTTCCAGCACCCGACTGCGCATCGGGAAGTCAGCAGGCAGCAGCGGCGACTGCGGAAAGTGGCTATCCAGCCAGTCGGTTATCGCCAGCGATTGCCCAAGCGATTCTCCGGCGTCGGTCACCAGCGTCGGCACCAGCCCCAGCGGATTCATCCGCCGGTAGGCCAGCTCGTTCTGCTGACCGATGCGAATGTTGACGCCTACCGTCCGGTAATCGAGCCCCTTCAGCGCCAGCGCGATACGCACGCGATATGACGCGGAGCTATTAAAGAAACTGTACAGCTTCATCATCCACCTCAGACAATCTTCACGGCGATGGGGGTTAAACCGTCTACGTTGCCGGTGATCACATCACCTTTCACTACCGCCCCCACGCCTTCCGGCGTACCGGTGTAGATCAGATCGCCCGGCTGAAGTTCGAAAAATCCGGACAGATAGCTAATTGTTTCATTCACAGACCAGATGAGGTGGCGAATATCGCTCCGCTGATGATCGTCGCCGTTAACCTGCAGCCAGATAGGCGCATTGTTAACATCTACGCTTTCACTGGCTTTATGCAGCGGCGCGATGGGCGCAGAGAGATCAAACGCTTTGCCGATTTCCCACGGACGCCCCATCTGGCGCATCTCCATCTGCCTGTCGCGACGGGTCATATCCAGACCGGTGGCATAGCCCCAGATATATTCGTGCGCTTTTTCCAGTGGTATATCGCTGCCCTTTTTACCAATCGCCACCACCAGCTCTATCTCATAGTGATAGTTATCGGTCTGCGAAGGGTACGGCAGTTCGAGGGTTTGACCGGCCGCCACCGGAACCACCGCATCGGCAGGTTTACAGAAGAAGAACGGCGGTTCGCGATCCGGATCAAAGCCCATTTCACGCGCATGAGCGGCATAGTTGCGGCCCACGCAGTACACGCGGCGTACGGGAAATTGTTCATCACTGCCAACCACCGGAACGGTAACAGGCGCTTGTGGTTCGAATACGTATTGCGTCATTTTCTCTCTCCCAAATTAATAACGTGCTTCACGGAACAACCCCAGCGCTTCCTGAACCGGTCTGTCCGAAAAACTGAATAAGACGGTATCTTCGCTGGCCTGGAACGACACACCGTGCCAGGTCGGCACCACGAAGATATCTTTTGGCGAAAAGTTGAAGGTTTCGTTGCCGATGGTGACCCGCCCGCTTCCTTCCACCACATGGTAGATAGTACTGTCGGTGGTACGCGCCATCCGCGAAGCAAAGCCCTTCGGCAACAATTGCAGGAAGGTCCCCATTGACGGCATGGGATATCCACCGGTTACCGGGTTCACGTAGCGCATCTTGTAACCGTCCCACTCGTCGGCTTCGCCCATGCGGGTCAGGTCATGCAGTGCTTCACGGCTACGATCGTAGCGATAGTTGAAAATGGGCGATGAATTACCCTTTTGATGACGCAGCGGCAGCATATTGGCCGCATAGCGCGGTAAATAATCCCCTTCCTTGCGCGTGACCGGCTGCTGATCTTCCGGGTAGTCTTCCGCAAAGCCGCAGCCCAACAGATTCACCAGCGGCAGATCCAGACCGTCCAGCCACACTACCGGTTCGCTGCCTGGGTTGCCGTGATCGTGCCAGCGCCATTGCGGCGTCAGAATAAAATCGCCTTCATGCATTTGGGTGCGCTCGCCATCCACGGCGGTAAATGCCCCTTTCCCTTCGACAATAAAGCGCAACGCAGACTGATTATGACGGTGGCTCGGCGCAACCTCGCCCGGCATAATCAGCTGTAACCCGGCATACAGCGTTGGCGTGATTGATGACTGTCCGCGCAGCGTTGGGTTTTCCAGCACCAGCACGCGGCGAATCGCCTCTTTCGCGCCAATCAGATCGCCGCTTTCCAGCAGCAGCGGGCGGATCTCCTGATAGTTCCAGTACGCAGGCGCGCAATGCGCGTTCGGCGTTGACGGCACCAGACGATGCAGCGACTCCCACAGTGGGGTCAAATTCTGCCCGGAAATATGCTGGTAAAATTGTTGACGGATGTTCTTAACATCCTGATTCAGTTCAGACATAGGGATTCTCCTTATTCATTCACGATGCCTGCGCGTGGCAAGGCGTCAGGGACAGAGGCCGACTGGCGAACAACAACCGTCAGCAGCGTAAGCATCACCGCGCTGATGGCCGCCGGAACGGCAATAATGAAAAACAGGTTATCGAATGAGAAATTCATCGCCATCATCACGCCGCCGGAAAGCGAACCGACAATCGCGCCGCAGCGGCCAATGGCATTAGACCAACTGACGCCCGTCGCCCGGCTTTGCGTCGGATAAAGGGTAGCGGTTAAAGCATTGAGACCCACCTGAGAACCGCTAATCCCGATGCCGGTGCCAAAAATCGCCAACGCCATCAGCCACAGACCGTTTTCGCTCAGGCCAATCATGACGATACACACCGCCCCCCAGTGCATAGCTCACCGCCAGCACGCGGAAAGGATTGTATTTATCCATCAGTACGCCCAGCGCCAGCGCGCCTAACGTACCGCCAATCTGGAAGGCCGCGGTTACCCAGGAGGCATGTTGCAGGTCGATTCCGCGGTGGTTAAGCAGCGTTGGCATCCAACTGGAGAGCAAATAAATAATCAGCAGGCTCATAAAGAACACCACCCATAACATCAGGGTAATGGGCAACTGTCGCCCGACGAACAGCTGGCGGATACTGCCTTTGGCAATCGCTGAACTCTCGTTGAGATAAAAATGGGTATCGTCATAACGCTCCCGGGTAATAGCGCTGACAGTTCTGGCAATCACGTTTTGCGGTAGCTGGCGACGAACCTGCCAGCGCGGGGATTCCGGTAACGCAAACAGCAGGGCGACAAACAGCATCAGCGGCAAAACGCCTCCCAGCACCAGAATGCCGTGCCAACCAATAACCGGCACCAGTTGAGCACTGACGATGCCGCCCATAGCCGATCCGAGAGTAAAGCCGCAGAACATCATGGTGACCAAGGCGCCACGTCGACGGGCTGGCAGGTATTCCGACGTCATGGTGATGGTATTAGGCATCGCGCCGCCCAGACCTAACCCGGTAAGGAAACGCAAAATAACCAGCGTTTGCAGATCGGGCGAAAAAGCAGAGATCAGACTCAGCGCGCCAAACAGCGCCACGCAAAGCTCAATCACCCGTTTACGGCCAAAGCGATCGGACAACGGGCCGCAGAGCAACGCGCCAGCAGTTAGCCCCAGCAGTCCTGCGCCAAAAAGCGGCGCCAGATCCCCGGCGGTCAATTGCCAGTGGGTGCGTATATCGGGTGCGATAAAACCAATCGCCGCGGTATCAAAACCGTCGAGCATGACGACCAGGAAACAGCAAATAATCACGCGCCACTGCGTCTTACCGACGGGGGCAGAATCGATCAGTGCTTGTAGATCACGTTGTTGAGTCATAGTGAATGCCTCAGTGCAGGTAGAGTAGATGTCTGTTTTGTTTTAGGTATGTTGCGACTTTGTATGTTTGGAGATGAAATGTACAATGGCTTTTCATGCAGAGGCATAACCTGGAGGTTATAGCAAATGGCTAACTGGGCACAGAAACTAAAGTTGCACCACTTGCAAACGCTGGTCGCGCTAGGGGAACAGGGAAATTTGACTCACGTCGCCCGGATGATGAATATCACCCAGCCTGCCTTGTCCAAATGGTTATCACAGCTCGAAGATGAGATTGGCATCACGCTCTTTGAACGACATAGCAAAGGCTTACGCCCCTCCGAAGGTGGCAAGCTGTTACTGCAACATGCTCAGCGCCTGATCAATGATATGGAGCGTTCGCAGTATGAAATTGCCCGTTTCAAGCAAGGCGGTCTGGTGGGAAGCCTGAAGATTGGCTGCTCGCCGGTGGCGACCGACTGCGTTTCACAAGCAATACTGGGTTTGCTTACGGAGCTACCCACTTTGCATCTCAATATTGAAGAGAAAGTGATGACCCCGTTACTGCACGATCTGCTGGCGGGTTCAGTGGATGTCGTCGTCGGTCGCGTTGGCGGCCGGGCGCTCCAGTTGCCGCTCAATTACCAGGTGCTGTATACCGAGCCGGTCTGTTTTGTCGCCCGCCCCGATCATCCGCTGGCAAAATATCCCCTGCTCACCTGGAACGATCTGGCTAACTGGCGCTGGATTGTCTGGCCGACAGGCACCCCCATTCGGATTAGCATTGACAACGCGCTGGTCGATAATGGCGTAATGCTGCCAGAAAACACCATTGAATCAGCGTCGATAAACGTCAGTACCAACCTGCTGCAAAGTAGCGACATGGTTTCTATTCTTTCTCTGCGTCTGGCACAGCGTTATGCCGCTCAGGGACAGTTGGCTATCCTGAATCTGCCGAAGATTGAACAAAAAGGCAGCGTAGGCGTATTCTGGCGCAACAATGAAACGCCCACCACCGCCCTGAATCGCTTTTTGTATTACCTGGCGCAGGTTTAGCGCAGTCATTTGCGCAATGTTCCAGATGTCTATTTCCTCTATGCTTAGAATTCATGATGTGATCGGTAGCACGTTTTGAAGTTTAATTGTATGATGAATAAGTCTCGTCAAGGGTTTCAATTATGAGCAAATCACTGAACATTATCTGGCAATATTTGCGCGCATTCGTCCTAATCTATGCCTGCCTCTATGCAGGTATTTTTATCGCTTCGCTGCTGCCGATCACGATTCCGGGCAGCATCATCGGCATGCTGATTCTGTTTGTCTTACTGGCATTGCAGGTATTACCGGCAAAATGGGTTAATCCCGGCTGTTATGTCCTGATTCGCTATATGGCCCTGTTATTTGTCCCGATTGGCGTGGGGATCATGCAGTACTTTGATTTGCTCCGCGCACAATTTGGCCCGGTGGTGGTGTCATGCACCATCAGTACGCTGGTTGTTTTCCTCGTGGTGAGCTGGAGCTCACACCTTGTACACGGTGAACGCAAAATTGTTGGCCAAAAAGGTTCGAAAGAATGATGACGTATATCTGGTGGTCGTTACCCCTTACTCTCGCAGTATTCTTTGGCGCACGTAAGCTGGCAGCACGCTTTAAAATGCCGCTGCTGAATCCGCTGCTGGTCGCGATGGTGGTGATTATTCCCATTCTGATGCTGACCGGAATTCCCTACGATCACTATTTCAAAGGCAGCGAGGTGCTGAACGATTTACTGCAACCTGCCGTGGTCGCGCTGGCCTATCCGTTATACGAACAGCTGCACCAAATTCGCGCGCGCTGGAAATCAATAATCGCTATCTGCTTTGCCGGGAGCGTCGTGGCGATGGTTACCGGCACAACAATCGCCCTGTTGATGGGCGCATCACCGGAAATTGCTGCGTCAATCATGCCGAAATCGGTCACCACACCTATCGCTATGGCGGTGGGAGGCAGTATTGGTGGCATTCCGGCCATCAGCGCGGTGTGCGTCATTTTCGTCGGCATTCTCGGGGCGGTATTTGGTCATACTTTACTGAATGCGATGCGCATTCGCACGAAGGCCGCGCGAGGACTGGCAATGGGTACCGCTTCGCACGCCCTGGGAACCGCGCGTTGCGCAGAACTGGATTATCAGGAAGGCGCGTTTAGCTCTCTGGCGCTGGTCATTTGCGGCATTATCACCTCGTTGGTCGCCCCGTTCCTGTTCCCGGTTATTCTGGCAGTGGTCGGCTAACCTTCACTTTTTGGTTATTTATTTGCGATGTGTTGCACATTTTTCATTTAAGTTTCATAAGTTGCACACACAATGAGATTTGGATCACATATAAAGCCGTAACAGGCCCGTAAACTACGATTCCATTACATTGTTATGAGGCATCGCCATGCATCCACGTTTTCAAACTGCTTTTGCCCAACTCGCGGATAACTTGCAATCAGCCCTGGCCCCTGTTCTGGCGGATACGCATTTCCCCGCCATGCTGACTGCTGAGCAGGTCTCTTTGCTGAAACGCGAATCGGGACTGGACGAAGACGCGCTGGCATTCGCTCTGCTGCCGCTGGCTGCGGCCTGCGCACGTACTCCGCTTTCCAACTTCAACGTGGGCGCGATCTCGCGCGGCATTAGCGGCACCTGGTACTTCGGTGGCAACATGGAGTTCCTGGGCGCAACAATGCAGCAAACCGTTCATGCCGAGCAAAGTGCCATCAGCCACGCCTGGCTACGCGGTGAAAAAGGCCTCGCCGCCATCACCGTTAACTACACCCCTTGCGGCCACTGCCGCCAGTTTATGAATGAACTGAACAGCGGGTTGGATTTACGCATTCATCTGCCGGGGCGCGAACCACACGCACTGCGCGACTATCTCCCGGACGCGTTCGGGCCAAAAGATCTCGACATCAAAACGTTACTGATGGACGACCAGGATCACGGCTTTGCGCTGCAGGGCGACGCGCTGACCCAGGCGGCAATTACCGCCGCCAACAGATGCCATATGCCGTACAGCAAATCGCCAAGCGGCGTGGCGCTCGAGTGTAAAGACGGGCGAATTTTCAGTGGCAGCTATGCAGAAAACGCCGCCTTTAACCCCACCCTCCCACCGCTGCAAGGCGCGTTAAACCTGTTGAGTCTGAACGGTTACGACTATCCGGACATTCAGCGCGCAGTGCTGGCTGAAAAAGCCGATGCGCCGTTGATCCAGTGGGATGCGACCTCCGCTACCCTGAACGCGCTGGGCTGCAACAATATTGAGCGCGTGCTGCTCAGTTAAATCATAAAGCCCGGTGGCGCTGCGCTAACCGGGTTACAGTGACTAAAATCCCCTCAATCAGACTGCTGTTTCTTGCGCTACGTCTTCCGGTACAGTAGCCTGATTGAAATTCCACCCAAATAACGAGTTTTCTGCATGTTAAAGCGCGTGTTTTACAGCCTGTTAGTCCTGTCAGGCCTGCTGCTGTTGACTGTGCTTGGACTCGACAGATGGATGAGCTGGAAGACTGCCCCCTATATCTACGACGAATTACAGGATTTACCCTACCGCCAGGTCGGTGTGGTCCTGGGTACGGCAAAATACTATCGAACCGGCGTTATCAACCAGTATTACCGCTACCGTATTCAGGGCGCATTGAACGCCTATAACAGCGGCAAGGTTAACTATCTGCTGCTGAGCGGCGACAACGCGCAGCAAAGCTATAACGAGCCCATGACGATGCGTAAGGATCTGATTGCCGCAGGCGTCGATCCGGCTGACATTGTGCTTGATTACGCCGGGTTCCGTACGCTCGACTCCATCGTGCGTACCCGTAAGGTATTCGATACCAACGATTTCATCATTATTACTCAGCGATTCCACTGTGAACGCGCCTTGTTTATTGCGCTGCATATGGGCATTCAGGCCCAGTGCTATGCGGTACCTTCACCAAAAGATATGCTTACCGTGCGGGTACGCGAATTCGGCGCGCGTTTTGGCGCACTCGCCGATCTCTATATTTTTAAACGTGAACCCCGTTTTTTAGGCCCACTGGTGCCCATCCCTACCATGCATCAGGTACCCGACGATGCGCAGGGGTATCCGGCGGTTACGCCTGAACAATTACTCGAATTACAAAAGAAACAAGGAAAATAAGCATGGATGTACAAACCCTCTTCGTCGTGTTGGCCTTTCTGCTCATTCCTGTGTTTTGTTTCCGTGAGGCCTGGAAAGGTTGGCGCACCGGGGCCGTAGATAAAATTAAGAAGAATACGCGCGAACCGGTATACGCTTATCGCAATCAAGAGCCCCTGCAATTTTGGTCCTATGTGTTGGTTTATGCCGGATGCGGATGTTTATCCTTCGGTATGGTTATTTACTTAATTTTTTATCGATAAAGATATTATCTTTATATTAGCGTTTGAGAATAGCTAATATTATGATAACGGTTACCATTTCAAATTAAGGGATTAATGCTGCCCGTCAGCATTTCCCGCCAACACTCTTCTATTTGTGAATCCTTTCACAGAATACTCTTCCTGCAGTGCTTAGCCTTAAGAATAGCCTTTCGATTTTTATATTTTGTTATTAACGGTTTGCCTTAATTTACTCACGCATTAAGGAAGAAAATATGCCACAACAAAATTATCTGGATGAGCTCACGCCTGCTTTTACTCCATTATTAGCCATTAAAGAGGCTTCCCGCTGTTTATTATGTCACGACGCCCCCTGTAGCCAGGATTGTCCGGCGCAAACTGACCCCGGAAAATTTATTCGCTCCATTTATTTTCGTAATTTTAAGGGTGCAGCCGAAACTATTCGTGAAAATAATGCCCTTGGGGCAGTATGCGCCCGGGTATGCCCAACCGAAAAGTTGTGCCAACGCGGGTGTACACGCTCAGGCATTGATAAGCCGATTGATATTGCACGTCTGCAACGCTTTATTACCGACTTTGAGCAGCAGACCGCAATGAAAATTTACCAACCCGCCACAAAAACACAGGGCAAGATCGCCATCATTGGCGCAGGCCCTGCAGGATTACAAGCCAGCGTAACGCTGAGCAATCTGGGCTATGACGTCACTATCTATGAAAAGCAGGCCCAACCTGGCGGCTGGTTACGCTATGGCATTCCAGAGTTTCGTCTGCCACATGCTGTTTTAGATAACGAAATTGCTCGTATCGTTGAGATGGGCGTAACCATCAAATGCAATTGTGAAGTCGGCCATGCCCTTTCCGTTGAGCAACTCAAAACAGAATACCGCGCCGTACTGGTTACCGTAGGGATGTCTTACGGCTCCATGTTACCCCTGTTTGACCAGGCAGAAAACGTCGAAATAGCCGTCGACTTCCTGCAGCGGGCCAGGCACTCCAAAGGCGATATTACCGTCGCGCAAAGCGCATTGATCATCGGCGGCGGCGATGTCGCGATGGATGTCGCCAGCACGTTGAAACTACTGGGCTGTCCGTCAGTTACCTGTGTCGCCCGTGAAGAACTGGCCGATTTCCCAGCCAGCGATAAAGAGTTCAGCAGCACACAAGCGTTAGGGGTATCGATTATTGACGGTTTCACGCCTGTGGCGGTTAGCGGAAAGCGGGTTACTTTTAAACACGTTCGCCTGCCGGGAGAACTGACGCTTGAAGCCGAACATATTATTCTCGCCGTTGGTCAACATGCTCAACTTGAAAATTTCACCGCGTTAAAACCACAGCGCAATCTTATCGATACGGATAATTATCAAACCGCCGATCCCGCTTTGTTTGCCGCGGGCGATATTGTAAAAGGCGATAAAACGGTGGTTTACGCCGTGAAAACCGGAAAAGAAGCCGCTCAGGCCATTCATCACTACTTAGAGGGAGCTTGCTCATGTTAACGAAAGATCTTTCTATTACTTTTTGCGGCGTCAAATTCCCCAACCCGTTCTGCCTCTCTTCTTCTCCGGTGGGCAACTGCTATGACATGTGCGCCAAAGCCTATGATACCGGCTGGGGCGGGATTGTTTTTAAAACCATCGGTTTCTTTATTGCGAATGAAGTCTCCCCACGTTTTGACCATCTGACCAAAGAAGATACCGGCTTTGTTGGCTTCAAAAATATGGAGCAAATTGCCGAGCATCCGCTGGAGGAGAATCTGGCCGCGATCCGCCGACTGAAGCAGGACTACCCGGACAAGGTCCTGATTGCGTCGATCATGGGAGAAAATGAGCAGCAATGGCAGGAGCTGGCCCGTCTGGTTGAAGAAGCGGGTGCAGATATGATCGAGTGTAACTTCTCGTGCCCGCAAATGACCTCACATGCCATGGGCAGCGATGTGGGGCAAAGCCCTGAGCTGGTTGAAAAATACTGTCGGGCGGTTAAACGCGGCTCTACCCTGCCAATGCTGGCTAAAATGACGCCAAATATTGGTGATATGTGCGAGGTGGCGCTGGCGGCAAAACGCGGTGGCGCCGACGGTATCGCGACCATCAATACGGTTAAATCCATCACCAATATCGATCTGAACCGGAAAATTGGGATGCCCGTCGTCAACGGTAAATCCAGTATTTCCGGCTACTCCGGCAAGGCCGTTAAACCTATCGCCCTGCGATTTATTCAGCAACTGCGCATGCACCCTGAACTGCGCGATTTCCCGATTAGCGGCATCGGGGGTATAGAAACCTGGGAGGATGCCGCCGAGTTTTTACTGTTAGGCGCGGCCACGCTGCAGGTGACCACCGGGATCATGCAGTATGGTTATCGGATTGTGGAGGACATGACCAGCGGGCTGTCGCATTACCTCGCCGATCAAGGGTTTGACTCACTGGAGGAGATGGTGGGCCTTGCCAATGCCAATATCATCCCCGCAGAAGATCTTGACCGTAGCTACATCGTCTATCCGAACATCCATCTCGATAAATGCGTGGGCTGTGGTCGCTGCTACATCTCCTGCTATGACGGTGGGCATCAGGCGATGGAATGGAATGAGCAAACCCGCACCCCACACTGTGACACGGAAAAATGTGTGGGATGCTTGCTGTGCGGCCACGTTTGCCCGGTCGCCTGTATCGACCTGGGTGAAGTAAAATTTAAATCCGGAGAGAAAGAGCACGCGTTAACATTATAACGCTGACAAAAAAGCCGGTGCAGATTGCGCTGCACCGGCCTTTTAGCGTTTTATCGTTACTTCTTACGCGCGTACTTCAGTGAGTCCAGCGCCACCGCGAAGATGATGATGCCGCCCTTAATAATGTACTGCCAGTATGGGTTAACGCCGATGTAAGTCAGACCGTAGTTAATGACGGTAAAGATAATCACACCGGTCACCACGCCGAAGACGGTCCCTACCCCACCGCTAAACGACACGCCGCCAACCACACACGCCGCAATCGCATCCAGCTCATACATAAAACCGAGGTTGTTGGTCGCCGAGCCGATACGTCCCGCTTCCAGCAAACCACCGAAGGCATAGAACACACCAGACAACGCATAGATAATCAGCAGGTTCAGCGCGACGTTCACGCCAGACACTTTCGCCGCCTCTGGGTTACCGCCGATAGCAAAAATGTTTTTACCGAAGCGGGTCTTGTTCCACAGCACCCACACAAAGGCCACGGCAATCAGCGCATAGAAAGTGATATAAGAGAGTCGGAAGCTGCCCAGCGCGATAAAGCCCTGCGCAAAGGTTGAGAATCCGCTGTCAAAGCCAGAAATTGGCGATGCGCCGACAAAATCGTAGTACAGGGAGTTGATCCCGTAGACGATGATCATCGTACCCAACGTGGTAATAAACGGCGTCACGTTCAGATACGCGATGATGATACCGTTCACCAGACCGATAATCGCACCGATGACGCAGACAATCAGCACCACCACGATGATCGGCATCGTCGCCATTTCCGGGAATACCTTGTTGGCGTTCTCCATCGACTGCAGTAAGGTTGCCGCCACCACTGCCGCCAGACCAACCTGACGCCCTGCCGACAGGTCTGTCCCTTGCGTAACAATCAGTCCCGCAACACCCAATGCGATAATAATACGCACCGAGGACTGAGTCAGAATATTACTCAGGTTGAGTAAACTTAAGAAAGTGGGATCCTGGAAAATAATAATTGCCAGCAAAACCAAAAGAACAACGTAAATTCCGCCTTCTTTCAGGTAAGTAAGAAAACTTTTCTTATTTAACGCACTCATGAGGAGCCCCTAATCTTAAAGGTGCAAAGACGCAAGACGGAGGATTTCGTTTTGCGTTGTCGTTTTAGTGTCAACAATTCCGGCAACGAGACCATTGCTCATTACCAGAATACGATCGGTAATACCCAGCAGCTCCGGCATTTCAGAGGAAATAATAATAATCCCCTTATCTTTTTTCGCGAGTTCGGCAATCAACTGATAAATTTCAAATTTTGCGCCGACATCGATTCCACGGGTAGGTTCATCCAGCATCAGGATTTCTGGCTGTGTTAATAGCCAGCGGCCAATAACCACCTTTTGCTGATTCCCCCCGGAAAGTGAACCGATTTGCGTACGATGGCCCGGCGTTTTCACCCTCATGGAGTCAATCACCCATTGGGTATCGCTCTTCATGCGGGAATTATCCAGCAGGCCGACTTTATTTTTATAGTTTTGGATATTGGAGATTAACGAGTTAAAACCAATGTCCAGATACGCATAAATACCGGTTGAGCGGCGCTCTTCCGTGACCAGTGCAAAGCCATGGTTGATGGCTTCATTGGCGCTGTGGTTATTAATTTTTTTGCCGTGTAACGTAATCGTACCCGATGATTTCTCACGAATACCAAAAAGCGTTTCAACGATATCAGTGCGTTTTGCGCCTACCAGACCGGCAATCCCGAGGATTTCCCCTTTGTGCAAATCAAACGAGACATCACGAATCGACGGTTGACGCAGCGAGGTCAGGTTACGCACTTGCAGAATCACTTCACCAGGTTTGTTTTCTTTATCAGGAAAACGTTGGTTCAGCGAACGTCCAACCATCATGGCGATGATCTTGTCCATATCCAGCCCTTCCAGCGGCTGGGTTGCGATCCACTGCCCGTCGCGCAGTACGGTAATTTCATCACACAGTTGGAAGATTTCTTCCATTTTGTGAGAAATATAAACGATACCGCATCCACGCTCTTTCAGCTTACGAATAATGGTGAACAGATGATTAACTTCTTTCTCGGTTAACGATGAAGTCGGCTCATCCATAATGACGATTTTGGCATCATAGGAGAAGGCTTTGGCAATTTCGATCATCTGCATTTGTGAAACGGATAAGGTACCGACGCGCGCCCGCGGATCGATATCAATATCCAGCTCATCAAATATCGCTTTGGTATCACGGTACATTTTTTCCTGATCGACAAACATACCTTTAGTGGGATAGCGCCCCAGCCACATGTTGTCCATCACGGAACGTTGTAATACCAGGTTTAATTCCTGGTGGACCATCGAAATACCATTTTCAAGCGCCTCTTTCGCCGAATGAAAATCTATTTCTTTACCCTGAAATAAAATACTACCGGAATCTTTTTGATAGATACCGAAAAGACACTTCAATAATGTGGATTTCCCCGCGCCGTTCTCGCCCATTAAGGCGTGAATCGAATGTGGGCGGACTTTTAAATTAACATTATCAAGAGCCTTAACGCCGGGAAAAGACTTGTTGATGCCGGTCATTTCCAACAAGTATTCGCCTGACGACTGAGTATGTGTGCTGACCATAAATATACCTTGTTGGCCTTGCAAAGCGCGTTATTAAGGGCGCAATGAAATTGCGCCCACAGACGGAGATTTATTTATTAGTGAACTCAGCCAGATTATCTTTATCGACACCGACGTACGGAACGCGAACAATTTTGTTGTCAATTTTCCAGTTAGTGCCGTCTGCTGCGCCTTTGCCATCAGCCAGGTTTTTCGCCAAATCGAAAGTCGCTTTCGCCTGGTTGTTGGCATCGTTCAGCACGGTACCGGCCATGGCACCGGATTTCACCAGGGCCAGCGCTTCAGGCAGCGCATCCACGCCAAATACCGGTACGCTGGTTTTGTTGTGCGCTTTCAGTGCTTCAACTCCGCCCATCGCCATCGCATCGTTGTTGGCGATAACCACTTCAATTTTGTTAGCGTTCGGACCGGACATCCACGCATCCATCTTATCTTTCGCCTGAGCGGTATCCCACATCGCGGTATCCAACTGCAGTTGCTCAGTTTTAATGCCCTTGTCGTTCAGCTCTTTGATCACGTAAGTGGTACGTGCTTCAGCATCCGGGTGTCCCGGTTCGCCTTTCAGCAGAACAAACTGAATTTTACCGTCTTTATTCAGATCCCAGTTCGGGTTAGCAGCCCAGTGTTTTGCAATCAAATCACCCTGAATAATGCCAGACTCTTTAGAGTCAGTACCGACGTAATACGCTTTGTCATAGCTGTCCAGCGCTTTACGAGAAGGTTCCTTGTTGAAGAACACGATCGGCACGTTCTGACCGCGTGCTTTTTCAATTACCGTGCCTGCAGCTGCCGGGTCAACCAGGTTAATCGCCAGTGCTTTAACGCCTTTTGCCAGCAATACGTCGATCTGGTCGTTTTGTTTGGACTGGTCGTTCTGCGAGTCATTCATCAGCAACTGTACGTCAGGCGCCGCTTTGGCATCTTTTTCAATAGCCTTACGTACCACAGACATAAAGTTATCGTCGTACTTATAAATCGTCACACCAATGCGGGTATCAGCAGCGTGCGCAGCCGCGCCGAATAACATGCTTGCCATTACAGCAGACAGGGTCAACACCTTCTTATTCATGGTATCTCCGGTTTTATTATGCAGGGTAGTACTTGAGATAAATGCTCGGCAGGCAGAACGTTACTGAAGTGTTACTGATCGCCGAAGCTCACTTTTAAAAATAATTCTTCCGTGCCTGGCAACGCTCCAAAAACTGGCTTTAATTTTTGTTTAAGGCACCAATACCTCGATGAAAGTGATTATTCACCGTTACATAGTAGTTACAGCGCAACAAACAGTGTCATCATAGCTATCGCATTGTTAATATACTGTGAATTTACTCACATATTGAAAGCGGTTACATGGCTCAACTTTATGAGTTAGTGATCGGTGCCGCATTCTGCCGCAATGCCACAGAATGACGACGCACCAGCGTCGGCATAAAGCAATGCGACGCCGCAGGATCTAACGTGCCCGCCGCGCCTTGCAGCGCAAGCTCCGTCGCCATTTTTGCCATTGAGGCGATGGGATAGCGCACGGTTGTCAGTTGTGGATCGGTGTAACGCGCAATGGGAATATCATCAAAGCCAATGATAGAAAGATGTAATGGGATGGCGATGCCGTTGTCTTTTAACGCGGTCAGTGCGCCCGCTGCCATGTTGTCGTTGTAGGCGAAGACCGCCGTCAGTTGCAAGTTGCGCCCCAGCAGCTCCACCATCGCAGACTCTCCGCCCTGCATATCTGGCGAACCGGTACCGATCCAGCTTTCCGCCGCATCAATCCCTTGTTCTTTCAGGGCCGATAACCACCCTTCTTTGCGCATCGCATCATCTTCAATACGATGGCTTGATGCCAGGTAACCAATGCGTTGATGACCATTATTCAGCAGCATGCGGGTCGCCATTTTGGCGCCGCTGATATTATCCAGGCAGACGCAACGGTGGGCGTAACCCGGAACAAGGCGATTGATCAGCACCATGCCAGGGATCTGATCCATAAACTCTGCCAGTTCCCGATCGCTGAGCGCTTTAGAGTGAACAATCAGAGCGTTACAGCGTTGGCGAATCAAAACCTCAATAGCATGACGTTCTTTTTCAGCCTCATGATAGCTATTGCCAATCAGGACATATTTCTGATGCTGCTGGGCAACCATATCGACAGCTTTAACCAGCGCGCCAAAAAACGCATCTGACACATCCATCACCACCACACCAATGGTGTCACTTACCTGGGTCGCCAGCGCCTGCGCATTGGCGTTAGGTCGATAGCCTAAATGAGTGACTGCTTTCATCACCGCTTCACGCGTGTCGGGACTCACCAGCGCACTGTTGTTCAGTACGCGGGAAACGGTCGCTACAGATACGCCAGACTGTCGTGCCACATCACGGATGGTTACCATATTCACTGCCCTGTTTTAGATTGCGGTTAGCCACAGACACCCCAGGCTGGGTATTTTGTCAGCACAATGAAACGGACTGCGTGAGTGATGTCACAGGAATGAAAGCGCTTACATCCATTTTGTTAATGAATGTGATCCAGATCGTTATCTGGATGTACGTGGTAATGATGTCCCTGAAGCACGCAGGGTTAATTGACGCCATAGCCACTCAACCGGGCCCTGCCGGTAAAAACGCAGCCAAATGACGGAGAAAAGAAGATTAACGGCCCAAACAGGAATGACGAAACAGAGCAGCTCCAGCCGATCAAATTTCATAAACAAGCCGAATTGATAAAACAGCGTGGTGCAAATTAAGGTTTGCAACAGATAGTTGGTTAATGCCATACGCCCCACGCAGGCGATGGCAATCACCCACTTTAACCGGCTCAGCTGCGGCCAGAAGCCAAACATCAGCGCGGCATAGCCGATAGTCTGCAACGGCGCACCCAGCTCGCGCGGGGCTTGTAACAGGAAAGCACACCAGCGGTAGGCCCAGTCCAGATGCCACTGAATGATAATAGCAGGCAGGTTAATCGCCATCCCAACAATGACCAACAGTACGCCGGTACGTCGATAATGCTGCAAACTGTACTGTCCTTTCAGCCAGCCGCTGCGCATTAATGCTGCGCCAAGCAGCATCATCCCAGCCAGTTGCCAGCCGTACTGCGCGCCCAGTGCCAACAAGCTATTGGACATCATATCTACACGATTGCTGACCGCTTCCAGACCGCCATTCACTTTCCAGTATTTTTCATACAGCAAAGCTGAGGCATCCGGCGTCCAGGCCCGACTGGTTTCCCCGCCGGAGATAACGCCCAGCAGCAGCAGCACGCCAATCCCCACCAGATAAAGCAGGACGCCGGTGTTAAACAGGCTTTTTACCGAAGGGGCATCGCGAATCAACCGCCAGCAAATCAGACCAATTAAGCCATACGCCAACAGGATATCGCCGTCCCAGAAGAGTAACCCGTGAATAAACCCCAACAGCACCAGCAGCGTTAGCCGCGACTGGATCCAGCGTTTGCCGCGCGGGAGCAGCATTTGCAGCCCTGCCCCAAACAGCAATGCAAACAGCGTAAGAAACTTGACCTGGGCGAAGAGATCAAGCACCGCCCAGCTCCAGGCGTCGGTTAAGGTGATATTGCCATACCAGGCGGGATTGAGGTATGCCGCCTTTGGCAGACCAAAGGCGTTAATATTGAGAAGCAGGATGCCAAGAATGGCGACGCCACGAATAAAATCCAGCGTGACATTACGCTCCATGGCCCCTGCCTTAATCAGTTGTGATGACGTACTGCGCGTAGGAATTCCTGACGCGTGTTCTGGCTGGACTTAAACAATCCGCCCAGAGAAGTGGTGGTGGTCGCACTGGTCGCATCACGAATGCCGCGCGCTTTCACGCAGTAATGCACCGCATCAATCGACACCGCGACATTATTCGTCCCGAGCAGCGTTTGCAGCGCGGTGAGAATTTGCTGGGTCAGACGCTCCTGCACCTGCGGACGCTGAGCAAAGAACTGCACAATACGGTTGATCTTCGACAGGCCAATGACTGAATCTTTCGGGATATACGCCACCGTCGCTTTACCATCAATAGTGACAAAGTGGTGCTCGCAGGTGCTGGTCAGCGTGATATCGCGGACCGTAACCATCTCGTCCACCTTCATTTTGTTTTCAATGACGGTGATTTTCGGGAAGTTGGCGTAATCGAGACCGGAGAAAATCTCATCGACATACATTTTCGCAATGCGATGCGGAGTTTCCATCAAACTGTCATCGCTCAAATCGAGATTGAGCAATTGCATAATCTCGGTCATATGGCCTGAGATAAGACGTTTGCGCGTTTCGTTATCCATCTCCTGCACGGGCGGGCGTAGTGGTGTTTCGAGACCACGCGCGACCAGCGCTTCATGAACCAAAGCCGCTTCTTTACTGAGTGATGACATTTCTTTTTCTCCTGCAGGTGTGGCGCCTCTGCCCTGCATGGGGCAAAGTTTTTAGGCTGTGTCAGCCAGAACATTGTGCGTGAGGCGGCGCACATAATCCAGTATTCACCGCGATAATTATTGAAATTGGCACAGCCTTTCAGCGTACCAAATTCACGTAGCGTTCAGCCCGACGATCTGGAGTGTTAATGTAAAGTTATATAGATGATGGAGTATGTTTGCCCAATGCGGAAGTGAAAGTTACTCACAGTGCAATGAATAATCTGTATTATGGTGAATTCGCAAACATATTCAGGTTCAACACAACAAGGAGCCACGCATGGAAATGCTTGAAGAGCACCGCTGTTTTGAAGGCTGGCAGCAACGCTGGCGTCACAACTCCGCCACGTTAAATTGCGCTATGACCTTCAGCATCTTTCTTCCCCCACCTCGTGAGAATACCCCGCCTCCGGTGCTGTACTGGTTGTCGGGCCTGACCTGCAATGACGAAAACTTTACCACCAAAGCGGGCGCGCAACGTGTCGCGGCTGAGCTGGGTATTGTGCTGGTGATGCCAGATACCAGTCCGCGCGGCGATCACGTTGCCAACGATGATGGCTACGATTTGGGTCAGGGTGCTGGATTTTACCTCAACGCCACCCAGCAGCCGTGGGCAACTCATTTTCGCATGTATGACTATCTGCGTGATGAGCTTCCGGCCCTGATTCAGTCGCAGTTTAACGTCAGCGATCGTTGCGCCATCAGCGGACACTCCATGGGTGGCCACGGGGCGTTGATTATGGCGCTGAAAAATCCGGGGAAATACACCAGCATCTCCGCTTTTGCCCCCATCGTTAATCCTTGCCGCGTTCCGTGGGGCGAGAAGGCTTTTAGCGCTTATCTGGGTGAAGATAAATCGCAGTGGACCGAGTGGGATAGCTGCGCGTTAATGTTGGCCAGCAGGCCCGAAGATGCGATTCCGACGCTTATCGATCAAGGAGACAGCGATCAGTTTCTTGCCGATCAGCTACAGCCCGCGGTACTGGCCGAAACGGCACGTCAGACCGCATGGCCAATGACGTTACGCATCCAGCCGGGTTACGATCACAGCTATTACTTTATTGCGTCGTTTATTGAGGATCACCTGCGCTTCCATGCTCAGTATTTGCTGAAGTGATCACCAATACAGAGTGTTTTCTATTGCCGCGCTGTAGCTTATCTCTTCTGACTGCGGCGCGGACGCTTTGCGATTTAAATCGGCTGCCTGTTGGCGTACCTGTAATCGCGACGTACTCTCACTTCCCTCATGTCCTTCACTAAAATTCCGTACTTCAGACTCGAATAAGATTGCATCCAGATGATGCAGTTTATTCAGCGCCCGCAGCAGGGAGATAAGCGTATCGAGATTCAATCCCCCACCTTTCTCAATACGTTTAATGGTGGCAATCCCCACCTGAGCGCTGTCGGCAAACTGCTGCTGGGTCAGCGCCAGAGAAATCCGCGTTTCCCGAATACGCGCGCATAATGACAAGATGATTTCATCATTATTCATGGTGTGATATTTCATGCCACCCTCCCCTTTTTCTGGGCTGAATTTTTCCCAGGCAGCCATGATACGTTTCACGGTATTTCGCGCTCATGTCTTTACCCGTTTCATACATGGCTGCAATCACCTCATCGAGCGAAACGCATGGCTCACTGATGCGGCTTATCGCCATCGTTGCGGCGTTAATCGCTTTTACTGACGAAATCGCGTTGCGTTCGACACAAGGAATTTGTACCTGCCCGCCGACCGGATCGCAGGTCAGACCTAAATGGTGTTCCATGGCGATTTCTGCAGCGCTCAGCACCTGACCGACTGAGGCCCCCATCAGTTCTGCTAATCCGGCTGCCGCCATCGAACTTGCCACGCCGATCTCCCCCTGACACCCGACCTCAGAACCTAAAATAGATGCATTTTGTTTGAACAGTAACGCGATGGCGCCAGCGGTTAGAAAAAAGCGGGTAACCGAGGCATTATCCAGTTCACAGACAAACTTATCGTACCAACTAAGGACCGCCGGGATGATACCGCTCGCGCCATTGGTCGGCGCGGTCACCACCCGCCCACCGGCGGCATTCTCCTCACTGACGGCAATCGCAAAGGCATTGACCCAGTTGAGGTTGGTGAGAAAGTCGTTAGCAGAGGGTCTCATTGCCAATGTTTTATGCAGCGCGCAGGCCCTGCGCGGTACCTGATACGGCCCCGGCAACAACCCCTCAGTATGCAGACCGCGATGGACCGCCTGCTGCATAATCCCCCAAACGTGCGCAAAATAGTCATGCAACGCCACCTGTGAGTGCACCTGTAACTCATTTTTCATCATTAACGCCGCAACAGATAAGCCATTGCGCTGGCACAGATCCTGCAGCTGCGCCGCATGCTGAAAAGCAAAAGGAGATACGTTTTCTTGCGCCGCTGTCTCGGGCGTCGACGCGCCGGGTTTACGAACCTGTCCGGCGCCGGTTGAAAACCATGTTTCTTCATACAACGTAAAATAATCATCCCGGGCGCGAAACGTCATCGCATAGGGATGACCGGCATGCGGTTGCTGATTAGCCAGAATCGTCACCGTCACGGCAACTGAAGGAGAGAGCAGCAAAATACCGTTTTGTTCAGCACGTTTAATGGCCTCCATTTGCTGACGTAAATCAACATCATCCGGCTGGTTACCCAACAAGCCCAGGTAAATCGCAACATCAACGTTATGGCACTTGCGGCTTAACGAGAGCGCACCATATAGCTCAACCTCAATTTTCCTCGTCAGCGGCAAAATCTCCTGCTGCTTTAATTGAGAAATAAAGTTAAACGCAGCACGCATTGGCCCTACCGTTCTTGAACTCGAAGGCCCAATAGCGACTTTAAAAATATCAACACAACTTTCCATTTTAGCCTCATTCTGTTGGTCACAATAGAATATGCCGCCAGTAGAAACAGACCGTGAGTGATATATCAAAAACGATACTTTTCAGATTTTGTATATTTGCTGGTATAAAAAACAATACTATTTTATCTTTTTTTAACATTCACATCTGTGATAAAGCTGGATTTACTCGTCGCGACCATCTCTTACAATAACTGCAGCTTACAGGAGTGATTTTATGGCAATTATTTATTTTATTAGCGCAAAAGAACCTGAAAAACTGCAGGTATGGTTACATGAAACGTTTATAAATCGCGACACAAAACAAAATCAGTGCACACTGGAACAATTACATATAACACACATCAATAAATCATATTTTAAATTATCAATACCAGATGAATCATTCACAAATGAAATACATAAAAAACTGCGGATCACGTCATACACTCAGCGGTTTGATTTTTTCATTAAACCACAAATCATTCCAGCAAAAGGAATTATTGCATTCGACATGGACTCGACATTTATCGAAGAAGAAGGTGTCGATGAAATTTCGCATGTGCTGGGCATCTCAGCACAGATAGCAGAACTGACTAAGCAGGCGATGGAAGGAAAGCTGGATTTCAATAGCAGCTTTACCCGGCGCATCGGGATGTTAAAAGGAACCCATATCGATGTGATTAATGCCGTATGCGATCAAATGACCGCTTCTCCCGGCATTACCACTATTTTGCCAATTCTCAAACAGAAAGGATTTAAAACGGCGATTATTTCTGGTGGTTTAGACATTTTTACTCGCAGATTACAGGAAAAATATCAACTGGATTATGTTTTTTCTAATACCGTTGAAATCAGGGACGGTAAACTGACAGATAATATCGCTGCGCCCATCATGAATGCAGATAATAAACAGAAAACATTGGAGCGACTCGCCGAAACGTTGCAGATACCGCAGCATAATATTATCGCCTGCGGTGATGGCGCTAACGATATTCCCATGCTGACATCTGCAGGCACGGGTATTGCCTGGAAAGCTAAACCGGCGGTCAGAGAGTTAATAATAAATCAAATTAATTTTCACGGATTCGAGTCGCTTTTGTTCTTCATCGAAGATGGATTATAACCCACGAGCACTGCCTGAAGGGAAACTCATATGAGCTTGAAATCGTTTATATTCAGCCAGGCTGATAAGCCGGTTGTAAAAGAAAAACAAGAGATTGACCATACTTACAAAAAATGCAGGATAGAGATCATTACCTCGGTTTTTATCTCTTACGCTGTCTTTTATTTAACGCGTAAAAACTTCTCAGCGGCCATGCCGGCAATGTTGTCTGATACCGCTCTGACCGCAGAAGATTTTGCCATCATGTCTTCACTGTTTTACATCCTGTATGGGTCAATGAAGTTTGTTGGCGGCATGCTGGTTGATAAAATCAATCCGAAATCCATGACCGGCCCGGTGCTCATTGGCGTTGGGATCGTCAATATTCTGTTTGGTTTTTCCGACAGCGTTGCCGCGTTTTATGTATTGTACAGCCTCAACGCCATTCTCCAGGGCACCAGTTTTCCGCCAATGGCAAAGATCATGGCATCCTGGTTTTCCAAAAATGAACGCGGGCGTTGGTGGGCGGTCGTCGAAGCTGCGCATAATATCGGCGGGAGTCTCGCCCCACTGTTGACCAGTTTTGCGATTGTCTGGAGCGGCAGTTGGAAAATGGGTTTTTATGTACCGGGCGCGATCTCCCTGCTGATGGGGATCATTGCGCTCTTTACGATTAAAGACCGTCCCGGGACCTTAGGTTTGCCTAACGTTGGCGAATGGCGCAAGGATCCGACAGAACTTGCCCAGGTTAAGGCCAGTCCGGTCAACCTCTCCTTTTGGCAGATTTTCGTTAAATATATCCTGATTAACCCGCTGGTGTGGATTATTATCATTGGCGATATGTCTGTTTATATTGCCCGCACCATTCTCAACGACTGGCCGCAAATTTACTATTCGCAGGTACATGGCTGGAGTCTGATTAAGGCCAACTCCATTATCTCGTGGTTTGAAGCAGGCGGACTTGCCGGAGGACTACTGGCGGGTTACTTATCGGACTTTATGTTTAAAAGTAATCGCTGGATGACAGGACTAATATTCGCCTTAATGCTGTGCGTGTGTATTATCTTAATCCCAGTGGTACAGGATACTTCATATACCATTACGGCCATACTTTTCACCATCATGGGGTTCGCCCTGTACGGCCCGCATATGCTTTTTGCCGTAGGTTGTCTGGATGTTACTCATAAAGACGCAGCGGGATCGATAACCGGCTTCCGGGGATTATTTAGCTATGTCGGCGCGGCATTAGCAGGCGTACCGGTGATATTAGTGAAGAACAACTGGGAGTGGTCTGGTGTTTATCTGTATGCCGTGATCGCCATTCTGTTAACCACCCTGTCACTGGCCTTACTCGCCAAATTCCATCGGCTATAAGCCAGCCATAACAGGACAGCGGGGTTATAGCCGCTGTCCTTAAGTCAAAAACGTAAGCCATTCTTAAGCATCAAAAACATTTCCCCTCTTCATTCTTCTCGCTTTCTTCACTTTTCCTCCATTTTTCTTTTTAACTTATCTTATTGATTTAAAAACAATTCCCACCCAACAAACATCAAACACAAATGATTTCTATTATCATTTGTGTTTACAAAAATTCTCACTTTTGTACAATCCCACCGCTTCTTTACTGAAAAGAGTCCTTAAAAGACAAATACATACAATTGTCATGGCCTTTCACATGACGCGCAGTTTGATTCATTTAAATGGAATGATACAAATGACTATACCTCACGTTAAGGCTGTAGCTGCCGCAGTATGCGTCGCCAGTCTCCCATCACTCGGCCATGCCGCTGAACAGGACACCGTCGTCGTCACCGCTACCGGCTTCGAGCAGAAAATTCAGGACGCCCCCGCGTCGATATCTGTTATTACCAAGCAGCAGATTGAAGATAAAGCCTATCGCGATGTCACCGATGCGCTAAAAGATGTCCCTGGCGTCGTTGTCACCGGTGGCGGTAGCAGCAGCGATATCAGTATTCGCGGTATGGCTTCGCAATACACGCTGTTCCTGGTCAATGGTAAACGCATCAGCACACGCGGCACACGACCTAACAGCGATAACTCAGGTATTGAACAAGGCTGGTTGCCGCCGCTGGAATCTATTGAACGCATCGAAGTCATCCGTGGCCCAATGTCATCGCTTTACGGCTCCGATGCGATGGGTGGCGTTATCAACGTCATCACCAAAAAAGTGTCGAATACCAAAGCCTGGACCGGATCCTTACACGGCGATGCCACTTTCCAGGAAGACAGAGATTCCGGTGATATTTACCAGACCAATGCCTATGCGTCCGGGCCGCTGATTGACGGGTTACTCGGCGCGAAGGTGACCGGATTATTCTCTCATCGTGCCGAAGATGAAATCCTCAATGGCTACAACGAACAGCGTATGCGTAACGGGGGTTTAACCCTGAACTTCACGCCGGATGATAAAAACGACATCGACTTCGATTACGCACGTGAACTGCAGGATCGTGACAGTACGCCGGGCAAATCCAAGGCTGAAGAAATCTGCCGCAATGGAAGCTGTAAGCCCAACAGTAAAAGCGAAAGCAAGTATGTGCACACCACATATTCACTCACCCATAGCGGCTATTACGACGACTTCAACTCCACCAGCTATGTCCAGCAGGAAGAGACCGACAACCCTGGTCGCCAGATGAAGTCCTACAACACCATCTTTAACAATCAGAACCAGATTTTCCTCGGGGCGCACACCCTGACAGTGGGTGGACAGTACCGTTATGAGAAACTGCGCGATAATGGCAACCAGTTGCAAGCTGCTGATGGACTGAACAAACTGACCCGCTGGAGCTGGGCGCTGTTTGCTGAAGACGAATGGGCTATTACCGATACCTTCGCGCTGACCGGCGGTCTGCGTATGGATAAAGATGAAAACTACGGTGACAACTGGACACCGCGCGGTTACGGTGTCTGGCATCTGAGCGATCAGTGGACGTTAAAAGGTGGCGTATCTGCGGGCTATCGCGCTCCGGATCTGCGTCAGTCTTCTGCCAGTTGGGGACAGGTCACCGGCGGCGGTCGTCTGAACGGGATCATTGTTGGCAACCCGGATCTGAAGCCCGAGAAAAGCCTGAGCGAAGAGATCGGTTTACTGTGGGATAACGGCAACGATCTCAACGCGGGCGTGACCCTGTTCAATACCGACTTCAAAAACAAAATTACCGAAGTACGCCGCTGTAACAGCAGTTCTGACCCGGCCTGCACCATCGGTGGCATCCATTATGATTTCGTCAGCGATCGCGTGAACGTCGATAAAGCCAATATGCGCGGCGTAGAATCCACCTTCGGCTGGAAAATCACCGCCGATGTCAACTGGACGGCGAATTACACCTACACGGAATCTGAACAGAAGAGCGGACAGTTCTCCGGCCAGCCATTAAACAAAATGCCAAAGCATATGTTTAACACCACCCTGGACTGGCAGGCCACGCAGGATCTTGGTTTCTGGAGCCGTCTGAATCTGCGCGGGAAAACGTCTGAGTACCTGAGCCGTACCTCTATGGCACAGGGAACGCCATCCTATACGCAGGTCGATGTCGGTTTACGTTACTATGCTACCAGGGACCTGTTGATGACCGCTGGCGTATACAACGTGCTGGATAAGCAAATCGATTATGATACCTACGACACCGTTCTCGATGGTCGTCGTTACACGGTTGGCATGACTTACAGCTTCTAAGTCTGGCGCAATAAAAAAACCCCGGCACTCATCATGCCGGGGTTTTGTTTTTTCTGCCGTAGCTGGTAAGAATTATTTCTTCACGCGACCCGGGAATTTCATTTCGCTGTAGCGAACGAAATGAGTACCTTTCGTCAGCTTATAGCCAAACCAGATAATCAGGAACAGCGGGATACCGATATAGGTTGCCATCACACCACCCCAGTCAATGCTGTCCTTCAGGAACGCTTCGTAGTTCTGACCCAGAGTGATTATCAGGCACAGCACGAAGGCAAAGATCGGCCCCAGCGGGAAGAAGCCAGAACGATACGGCAGATCCTTCACATCGTGCCCTTGCAGCACATAACCACGACGGAAACGATAATGGCTGATAGCAATCCCTAACCAGGCGATAAAGCCCGTCATCCCGGAAGTATTCAGCAGCCACAGGTATACGGTCTGGTTACCAAACATTGAGGTCAGGAAGCACAGCCCCGCCACCACCGTAGTTGCATACAGTGCATTACGCGGCACACCACCTCGAGACAGTTTGGCGAAAATACGCGGCGCTTTACCGTCACAGGCCAGGGTGTAAAGCATACGCGTAGAAGCATACATCCCGGAGTTACCCGCAGACAGTACCGCCGTCAGGATAACCGCGTTCATTACCGCCGCCGCAGACAGCAGACCCGCGTGCTGGAATACCAGCGTGAACGGGCTAACGCTAATGTCTTTCACATCGTTACGCAGCAGGCTTGGATCGGTGTACGGAATGATCAGGCTGATAATCAAAATCGCGAACACATAGAACAGCAGGATTCGCCAGAACACCTGACGCACCGCGCGTGGAATATTCTTCTCAGGATCTTCCGATTCCCCTGCCGCGATACCGATAAGCTCAGTTCCCTGGAAAGAGAAGCCGACAATCATCGCCACGCCAATCATCGCGGCAAAACCACCGGCAAAAGGCGCATCACCGGTCGTCCAGTTGCTCCAGCCCACCGGCTGAGCACCTTTGAAGATACCGACAATCATCATCACGCCAACCACGATGAAGATAATCACGGTGGTCACTTTGATCAGTGAGAACCAGTACTCCGCTTCGCCAAACCCGCGCACGGAAATGTAGTTCAGCAGGAAGATAACGCCGAGAAACAGTGCACTCCAGATCCAGCCTGGCGTGTCCGGGAACCACCAGCTCATTACCAGTTGCGCGGCCACCAGGTCAACGGCAATTGTCACCGCCCAGTTGTACCAGTAGTTCCAGCCCAGCGCGAAGCCGAAGCCTTCTTCTACATAGTTCTGACCGTAGGTAGAGAACGAACCGGAAACCGGCATATAGGCTGCCAGTTCACCGAGGCTGGTCATCAGAAAATACACCATCAGACCAATCAGAATATACGAGAACAACGCGCCGCCAGGACCCGCAGCAGAAATAGTTGCACCAGATGCAACGAAAAGACCTGTACCGATGGAGCCTCCGATGGCAATCATCGTCAGGTGACGCGCCTTCAGTTCACGACGTAGCGTGGGCGCTTCTGTGGTTTTAGTTTCGGAAACCATGTGAAAATGCTATCCATCCAAAAAATGAGGCGCGATTGTAGCAGACGAAACGGCTTTCTTCCGGCACAAATGCGCTGTTATAAGAGACCTTCATGACTGGCCGCGGATTATAAGTAAAGCAGAAAATGGGCGGAGCATGGCGGTGAAGACGAAACCGCCATTATGCATAGAGGTGATATTACGGCAGTGAGGGCGTTATTCGCCCTGCACAACCTGGTCGCTGTAATGTAAAAAGCGCGTAATGGCGTTAGAGAGATGTTTTTGTCGATGATGAACGCGCCAGAGCGTGCGAACTAAACGCGGCAGCGGCACGGGAACTTCACTCAGCGTGCCCGCCTGTAACTGTTCTGCAATGACTCGACGCGACAAACAGCTGATACCGAGCCCATGGCGCACCGCATGCTTAATGGCCTCGGAGTTACCCAACTCCATCGCCATCTGGAATCTCGGCAGATGCGATAGCAACAGGTAATCTACCAGTTCACGCGTACCGGAACCTCGCTCACGTAAGATCCACGGCGAAGCAGCCAGTTGATCCAGCGTCACGGGGCCTTTTGTTAGCGGCGAAGACGGGGCGGCAAACACCACCAGTTCGTCCTCCAGCCATGGTTCAGAGATAATTTCTGTGCTGTGGCACGGCCCTTCGATCAACCCAATATCTACGCGAAAATCCAGGACAGCGTTGATCACATCCTGGCTGTTACCCACGCTCAGCTCCAGGGGTAAATCCGGGAAATCATAGCGATAACGGGCGATCATGGCGGGCAAAATATAGTTGCCAATGGTGCTGCTGGCATAGACGCGAATCGCGCCATTATCCTCACGAAAAAGCTGTTCGATTTCTATCGTTTGCTCAAGTAACGCCAACGCGCGCGGGTAGAGTAAGCGCCCGTGCTCATTGACCACCAACCGCTTGCCAACGCGATCAAACAGCTGTACGCCAAGCTGCCCTTCCAGATCGGTAAGCGCCGCACTCACCGCCGACTGCGACAGTGCCAGCATGACAGATGCCTGGGTTGTCGAGCCGCTTTTCAGTACCTCAGCAAACACTTCAAGTTGTCGCAGGGTGATATGCATAGTCGTTTTCCACCGGATATCCGTTACTTATACCCTAAATAATTCGAGTTGCAGGAAGGCGGCAAGAGAGAGCATCCCCGGGAGCGTACTTAAGTACGTGACTGGGGTGAACGAGCGCAGCCAACGCGCATGCAACTTGAAGTATGACGGGTATACCACTTATATAGATTAATTATAAATATATAATCAATTTTATTTTTAAACCACATCGCCGTACTCTTTTACCCAGATAAAGGAGAAGGATATGACAGAACTCACCTTACAGACTCATCGTCGTACAGCGTGGCATTTTATTCCGGGGCTTGCCCTGAGTGCAGTTATCACTGGGGTCGCCTTGTGGGGGGGATCCATTCCCGCCGTCGCTGGCGCCGGGTTCAGCGCCCTCACCTTAGCCATCTTGTTTGGGATGGTTATCGGCAACACCGTATATCCACAAATCTGGAAAAGCTGCGATGGCGGCGTCCTGTTTGCCAAACAACATTTATTACGCCTGGGGATAATCCTCTACGGTTTCCGCCTTACCTTCGCGCAAATTGCTGACGTCGGCGTCAGCGGTATCGTAATTGATGTGTTAACGCTCAGCAGCACCTTTATGATTGCCTGCTTCCTGGGGCAGAAAGTGTTTGGTCTGGACCGACACACCAGTTGGCTGATTGGCGCGGGGAGCAGCATTTGTGGTGCCGCCGCCGTGCTGGCAACTGAACCAGTGGTGAAAGCGGAAGCCAGTAAAGTGACGGTTGCCGTCGCCACCGTGGTCATCTTCGGTACTATCGCTATCTTCCTGTATCCGGCGATGTATCCGCTGTTGGCGCACTGGTTTAGTCCAGAAACCTACGGCATTTACATTGGCTCCACCATGCATGAGGTTGCGCAGGTTGTTGCCGCCGGACACGCCATTAACCCGGATGCTGAAAACGCCGCGGTGATTGCCAAAATGCTGCGCGTCATGATGCTGGCGCCGTTCCTCATCCTGTTGGCCGCACGAGTAAAACAACTGTCTCCGGCAACAGGTGGTGAGAAGAGCAAAATCACTATTCCATGGTTTGCCATCCTGTTCATTGTGGTGGCGATTTTTAACTCTTTCCACCTGCTGCCGCAGTCGGTAGTGAGTATGCTGGTGACGCTGGATACCGTGCTGCTGGCAATGGCGATGGCCGCACTGGGGCTAACCACTCACGTGAGCGCCCTGAAAAAAGCCGGTGCCAAACCGTTACTAATGGCGCTACTGCTGTTTGTCTGGTTGATTGTGGGTGGTGGTGCGATTAACGTCGCTATCCACGCGCTGATGGCATAAACGATCACGACTCACTTCCCTTAACCCGCTATACTCTCCCCTTTTGAGTATGGCGGGTTTAATTTATGAAATATATTGGAGCGCACGTAAGCGCCGCTGGCGGTCTGGCTAACGCCGCTATTCGGGCCGCAGAAATCGAAGCTACCGCATTCGCCCTGTTCACCAAAAATCAGCGTCAGTGGCGCGCCGCGCCGCTGACCACTGAAATCATTGATGATTTCAAGTCTGCTTGCGAGAAGTATCACTATACTTCCGCCCAGATCCTGCCTCACGACAGCTATCTGATTAACCTCGGTCACCCGGTCAGCGAGGCACTGGAAAAGTCACGCGATGCGTTTATCGATGAAATGCAGCGTTGTGAGCTGCTCGGTTTATCGCTGCTCAACTTTCATCCGGGCAGCCATTTGATGCAGATCCCGGAAGATGAATGTCTGGCGCGTATTGCTGAATCTATCAACATCGCCCTCGCTCAGACCCAGGGGGTTACGGCAGTTATCGAAAATACCGCCGGACAGGGCAGCAATCTCGGATTTAAGTTTGAGCACCTTGCCGCCATTATTGATGGTGTTGAAGATAAATCCCGTGTTGGCGTCTGTATTGATACCTGCCATGCTTTCGCTGCCGGTTACGATTTGCGTTCCGTCGAGGAATGCGAAAAGACGTTTGCGGAATTTGAACGTATTGTCGGTTTCAACTATCTACGCGGAATGCACCTGAACGACGCCAAGAGCACGTTTGGCAGTCGCGTTGACCGTCACCATAGCTTAGGTGAAGGGAATATTGGCCACGACGCTTTCCGTTGGATCATGCAGGATAGTCGTTTTGACGGCATTCCGCTGGTGCTGGAAACGATTAATCCGGATATCTGGGCAGAAGAGATTGCCTGGCTGAAAGCCCAGCAAACAGAACAAGCGGTGGCGTAATTATGAACGACAGGGAAAAGCAGATCCTTAAGATCCTGCGTCGCAATCCGTTGATTCAGCAGAATGAAATCGCCGATATTCTGCAGATAAGCCGTTCACGCGTCGCTGCGCATATTATGGATTTGATGCGTAAAGGCATGATCAAAGGTAAAGGTTATATCCTTACCGAACAGGATTATTGCGTGGTTGTCGGGGCTATCAACATGGATATTCGTGGTGTTGCAGACATCCACTATCCTCAGGCTGCTTCTAATCCTGGCAGCATTCACTGCTCGGCAGGCGGCGTAGGACGCAACATCGCCCACAACCTGGCGCTGCTGGGCCGTGACGTTCACTTAATTTCCGCTGTTGGCAGTGATTTCTATGGGGAAACATTGCTGGAACAAACGCGTCAGGCCGGTGTAAACGTTGCAAGTTGCATACGCCTGCATGGGCATAACACCTCAACCTACCTGTCGATCGCTAATCAGCAGGAAGAAACCGTACTGGCAATTAACGATACCCATATCCTGCAGCAATTAACGCCACAGTTGCTGAACGGGTCGCGAGATTTGATCCGCCATTCCGGTGTCGTACTGGCAGATTGCAATCTGACCGCCGAAGCCATTGAGTGGGTCTTTACGATTGCTGATGGTATTCCCGTATTCATTGACACCGTTTCAGAGTTCAAAGCGGCAAAAATGAAGACATGGTTTAAGCGTATTCATACGCTTAAACCAACGCAGAAAGAGCTGGCGATTTTGTGGGGCCAACCTATCCATTCAGATGCCGATCGCATACTGGCCGTCAATAGTCTGCATCAGCAAGGTGTAAAACGGATCTTTGTCTGCCTGGAAGATGATTCCGTTTTTTGCAGCGAAAAGGACGGAGAACAGTTTTTACTGACACCTCCCGATCATACGATCGTAGACAGTTTTGGCGCCGATGACGCTTTTATGGCGGGATTGCTGTACAGCTTTCTGGAAGGTAGCGAGTTTCGTGAAAGCGCTCACTTTGCCATGGCCTGCGCGGCATTATCGCGAGCCAGCGTCAGCATCAACAACCCAACCCTCTCGGCAGATAACGCCTTATATTTGCTGCAAACAGCTTAAATGTAATGCCGGATAGCGCCACGCTTATCCGGCATTGCTCTCACTATGCTATACCGATAAAGAAACCCGCTATGGTGGCGCTCATCAGGTTTGACAACGTTGCTGCTGCCAGCGCGCGCATTCCAAGCTGCGCGATTTCCGGAGCTCGCTGTGGCGCTATCGCCGAAAATGCGCCGACAACAACACCAATCGAACCAAAGTTAGCGAACCCGCACAGCGCAAACGAAATAATCGCAATGGTCTTCACATCCAGTGTCCCGCCGGTTTGCAGATACGGCGAGAAGTTGAGATACGCGACAAACTCGTTGATTGCCAGCTTCTGACCAATCAGGCTACCTGCCAGCGTCGCATCGCTCCAGTCCACGCCCATAATCCAAGCCAGCGGTGCAAGTAGCCAGCCGAAGATTCCTTCCAGGGTGGCGTGACCAAAACCAAACCAACCACCAATTCCGCCGATAATGCCGTTAATCAGCGCGATAATGGCAACAAATGCCATTACTACCGTCGCCACGCCTGCGGCAATTTTCAGCCCGGTCATCGCCCCGCTCGCCGCTGCTTCGATGATGCTTTTCGGCGGCGTTTCGGTAAATGAAAGGTTCTCAAAGGTGACGCGAGATTCTTCCGTTGCCGGACTCAGCATACGCGCGAACAAAATACCGCCAGGGATTGCCATCAACGATGCCGCCAGCAAATAGTCAATCGGAACGCCCATTCCAGCGTAACCAATCATCATTGAGCCAGCAATCGAGGCCATCCCGCTACAAATAGCGGTAAACAGCTCATTGCGATTCAGCCGGTCAATAAACGGTTTGACGATCGCCGGGATCTCGTTTTGCCCGAGGAAAATCGTCGTTACTGCGACAAATGACTCGATCTTACTGATGTTCAGCGCTTTCTGGAAAATACCGCCGAGGATGCGGATCAACAGCCCCATCACGCCAATGTAATAGAGCAGGCTGATTAGTGCAGTCACAAAAATGATGGCCGGGAGCACCCGAAAGGCGAAGATAAACCCGGCGCCATCGAACAGCACATCCATTTTTGGCCCGACCAGGGAGCCAAAGATAAATGCGCTTCCCGCGTCACTATACGACATCACCTTGTGGACACCGAGCGCGGCCTGTTCCACCAGCCATTTCCCCGGCGGGAAATAGAGCATAATGCCGCCGATTGCAATTTGCAGTCCCAGCGCAGCTCCGACTGTGCGCAGACTAATACGTTTTTTATTTACTGACAGCAGAAACGCGATGGCCAGTAATACCACCATACCCACAACACTTCTCATTATATCCATAATGAAATTCCCTTCATGCCAGGAAACCCGGCGTTATCGCCAGGTTTTGGTAGGTTTGATATTCGCGGGCGACCGCATTCTGCCCGGAAAATTCGGTCAGGCGAGGCGCTGATACTCCTTCGCAATTTCGCAGGCCAGCACCGCGTTGTTGAACACCAGCTGAATATTTGATTTCAGGCTGTCACCACCGGTCAGCTCCGCAACGCGCGCCAGCAGGAACGGCGTACTCTCTTTGCCCACAACACCCTGCTCTTCCGCTTCTTTTACCGCCCGATCGATTGCCGCATTAATTTTCTCTTCAGCCATCGCAAACTGCTCTGGGATTGGGTTTGCAACAACCAGACCGCCATCGAGACCTGTCTGCCATTTCACCGCCATGGCACGGGCAATCTCTTTTGCGCTGTCCAAACGAATACTGACCTCAAACGGACTGGTTCGGCAGAAAAATGCCGGCAACGCGTTGGTCTGATATCCAATTAACGGCACGCCAAAGGTTTCTAAATATTCGGTCGTTAAACCGAGATCAAGAATAGATTTCGCGCCGGCACAAATTACCGTGACATTGGTATGCGCCAGTTCTTGCAGATCCGCGGAAATATCAAAGGTATGTTCAGCACCACGATGAACACCACCAATCCCGCCCGTTGCAAATACTTTAATTCCAGCCAGGGAGGCAATAATCATGGTTGAGGCAACTGTCGTCGCACCATTTTTTCCTGCAGCAACCACAAATGGTAAATCACGACGACTGACTTTAGTAACGCTATGTCCCTCTCTTCCAAGCAACTCAATTTCATCTTTGCTTAAACCAACTTTCATTACCCCGCCAATAATGGCAATAGTCGCAGGAACTGCCCCGTGTTTGCGAATAGTTTCTTCTACTTCAATAGCGGTCTGGGCATTCTGCGGAAATGGCATACCATGAGAAATAATGGTTGATTCGAGGGCAACAATCGGTTTTTTACCGTTTAATGCTTCCTGTACTTCTGGAGATATTTGTAATAATTCAGAGGAAAGAGTTAATTCAGACATTCTGTGTTCTCCACGATTGAGATAACATTCGCAACAGACAAATCAGGGTTATTGGTATATTCACAGGCTAACGCCATTGATGAACAACCCTGCGCAAATCGAACCGAATCAATAAAGGGCATGCCGTCTACCCAGCAGGAAGCCAGTCCCGCCATCATCGCATCGCCAGCCCCGGTAACATTAATGACGTGAGTTTTAATCGGCAGCGACCAACCGCAATCCCCCGCAATATCACTGTAATAAACTCCATCACCGCCCATACTGAGCACCAGGCGATTTAAGCCGCGATCGTGAAACCAGGCGGCAACTTTGCCAACATCATCACGCCCGGAAAGCGCAATACCGCTCAGCGTTTCGGCTTCAAGCCGGTTAGGTTTGAGGGTGTGAATTTGTCCAAGCCGCTCACGAATTTTGACGCACTTCCATGCCGATACCGGGTCGACAAACACCGGAACATCTCCGGCATTTTCCAGTACCCATGCCAGGGCATCTTCGCTGATATTGCAATCGGCGACGATAACTTTCGCCTGCCGAATAAAATCATGCTGCTGCGATAAAAAACCCGGTGAAATATGTTCAGTGATACTCATATCATTAATGGCAACCAGCATTTCACCGGTGTTATCAAGCAGAGATAAATAACTCGATGTATTCTCTCCGGGAACGATAAGACACTTATCAACATGTACTCCGGATAGATTAGTTTGCGCCAATAACGATTGACCATAAAAATCATTACCAACCGCAGTCAGTAACCACGAATTTTTACCCAGCAGCGCGAGATTATGTGCAATGTTGCGTCCAACTCCGCCGGGGGTGAATTTTATCTTTCCTGGATTCGAATCCGCATAATTTAGAGAAGCATGCGAATACCCAGCAACATCCATATTGGCAGAGCCAATAGTTACTATGTATTCCTTTTCACGCATAGCACGTCCCCTGGCAATTATCTTGCCACTAATGAGTTCGTTAAGAATAACCACCGCCACACACAAAATTATTAGAGCACATGTTCAATATCGAATATGTGTTTATAGTAAGCAGGTTTTTGACAAAGTAAACCCATCTGCAAGATCTAAAACCAATAGATATGAACAGAATCACAATTTTTTATAGATACAGTTTGTAAGGGAGAGAGGAAATGAGAGGCAGTACACAAATTAAGCAGACTAAAAAGTATAACTCCGGCATAACCGGAGATTTTTCAGATGCGCCTGGCAAGCTGGCGCGTCTCAGGTAAGCGAAACCAGGTCCTCTGGCATATGGTTGTACAAAATACGCCAGAAATGTTCAGCCGTTTTATTCAATCGCGTGTCCATCCGGTAAATATAGGCCTGAATTGGCACCATCAGCTCAGGTGTCTCCAGACGCACCAGACGCTTATCGCGCAGCTCGTTGACAATCGACCACGCTGGTAGCCAAGCGATGCCATGCCCATCCAGCGCCATGTTTTTCAACAACTCACTCATCGAAGACATAAACAACGTACGTGCTGAAATGCCGCCTACTTCCGCCAACTGACGGTTTACCAATCTTCCCATGTAGGATGTGCTGGTATAGTTCAGAATCGGCGCCTGCGGCTGATAGATATCAAACAACGCGTTCCCCTGACCATCGGTGGCACAGACGGGATAAAGCTCAGACTCAAAAACCTTCAAGCCACAGAAAGGTGACTGCATTAAATCTTCATCACGAAACGAGATAATAAAATCACTTTTCCCCTCGCGCAGGGTATTCACCGCTTGCACCACATCAATCGCCTCGACGTGATAAACAAATTCTTCCCCCCAGGCCGCCATTGAGTGCACTAACCGGGGCAACATGGTCAGCGACAAAGAATGCGCTGCCGCGATTTTTATATTGGGTACCCCAAGCAGATTGTGACCACTGAGTTCGTCCAGATTACATTCCAGCTGTTGTAGCAGGCTACGCGTTTGCGAATGGAATAACTTACCCTCCTCCGTGAGTTGTAGCGGTGTCGTCGTGCGATCAAACAGCTGCACCCCCACGGCTGATTCGAGCGCTTTGATCCTCCGGCTAAATGCCGGCTGAGATATATTGCGCTCCTCCGCAGCCTGGGAAAAATGACGGCATGCCTCCAGCGTCAGAAAATCATATAACCATTTTGTCTCAATATTTTTCATACCTGTCACACGGATGTTTAAATATGTTGATGAGCCTAAAAACATCATGCCTGAAGAATTCCAGAGATGATATTGACGATCAGCCCACGATGATTCGTTTTTTGCATCAAACCTTCGTTTTTGACATTAACATGTCAGCGTCACCCTTCAGCCACAACCCTACTCTGCTTGCAGAACTTCAGGCTTGCCACGCTATCCTAACCCCATAGGATGGCGTAAAAAACTACAGTCATGCAGTTTTTGCATTAAGACAAACATTATTGCATTTCTCCTCGCAACGCTCTGCTGTTAAACATTAGGGCAAGACAAAACACAGCCTGAATATTATTTAACGGTGAAATGAGGTATATATCGTGAAAGGTTTAATTGGCGTTCTTGGTGGTATGGGACCTGCTGCAACCGTCGATCTATTTAATAAATTCGTCACATTTACCGCAGCGCAACGCGATCAGGAACATATCCCATTAATTATTTCATCTATTCCTGATATACCAGACCGAACTGACGCATTAATGCGTCATGGTAATTCCCCTCTTCCGGCCATGCGCGATTATATGCATAAACTCGAAGATGCTGGCGCAGAGTGTATTGTGATCCCGTGTAATACCGCCCACTTTTGGTTTAAAGAGTTAAAAGAATCCTGTCATACAGAGTTGCTCAGTATTGTGGAGACAACCCTGAGTGAGGTTAGAAACTGCGGAAAATCGCGCATCGGACTGCTTGCCACCAACGCCACGTTGTACATGGGTCTCTACCAAAAAGGGATAGAATCTCTGGGGTTAACCTGCGTCAGCCCTGATTCCTCCAGCCAGGAAAAAGTAATGGAAAGCATTTATTGCCTGAAAGCTGGCGATGTTAAGCAAGCACAAAAATTAATGAATGAACAGGCTGAAGCACTTTTCTCACGCGGCGCGGAAGTCATCGTTCTGGGATGTACTGAAGTTCCCGTAATCCTTGCTGAAGCTATCAAGAAATCACCAGCCAAATATATTGATTCAACCGGTTCGTTAGTTCGTGCCGGAATCAAGTGGTATGAAAAACGCGTTGGAAAAAGCCACCTGCTGGCGCAATAAAAAAACAACCATTTAATCATCACATTTAATAAAAGCCATTCTTATAGCAAATTATTATCTGGCGGAGGCCATTATGCTTTGGTTGGAAATTATCGTAGTATTGGGCGCAATATTTTTCGGTATCCGCCTCGGCGGAATTGGTATCGGTTTATGCGGTGGGCTGGGGCTGGCTATTTTAACCCTGGGATTTGATCTAAAAATTGGCTCACCGCCTGTGGACGTCATTCTTATTATTATGACGGTGGTTGTGGCGGCATCAGCGCTACAGGCAGCCGGAGGCATGGATTATCTGGTACGCATTGCCGGCAATTTTATGCGTCGTAATCCTAAATATATCAATGTCATTGCACCGATTATCACCTGGTCGATGACCATAATGGCGGGAACAGGTTTCATTGTATTTTCAACCCTGCCGGTGATTGCAGAAGTTGCGAAAGAGTCGGGTATCCGCCCTTCTCGTACGCTCGCTGGTTCCGTAGTGGCATCCCAGGTAGCGATATCAGGCTCGCCGATCAGCGCCGCAATGGCCGCAATGCTGACCATCATGGAAGGTAACGGCATCAGCTTTATCCAGGTTATGGCCGTATGTCTGCCAGCCTCGTTTGTTGCCGCGATGGTTGGCGCATTCATCGCTTCGCGCCAGGGATGTGAGCTTGAAGACGATGAGGTCTATCTGGAACGCCTGCAGAAAGGGCTGGTGCGTAAATACGAAGGGCAAAACAGTATCACGCCGGGTGCAAGGCTTTCCGTCGCCCTGTTTATGCTGGCCACGGTGCTCATCGTTATTCTTGCCGCATTCCCTCAGTTACGTCCGGGGTTTGACGTGGGCAACCCAATGAATACGCGGGATATCATTATTATCTGCATGCTGGCTGCCGCTTGCCTGATGGTGGTGCTGTGCAAAACATCTACAGATGCCATTGTCCTGACGTCCACTTTTCGCGCCGGGATGAGTTCGCTGGCAGTCATTCTCGGTATTGTTACGCTGGGAACCACATTCATTGACGCGCACTTAGCGGAGATTAAGGACATCGCGGGGAATATTCTGCAGGCCTACCCGATGCTGTTGGCTCTGGTGTTATTTGGCACCTGCGCGCTGCTCTATTCGCAGGGGGCCACCACGCCGTTGATTATCCCGCTTGCCGTCGCACTTGGCGTTCCCACCTGGGCTATTCTGGCTTCCTATGTGGCTGTGACCGGCGTATTTGTTCTACCAACGTACCCGACCTCACTGGCGGCGATGGAGTTCGACACCACCGGGACAACGCGCGTAGGTAAGTATGTCTTAAACCACCCGTTTATGTTGCCGGGACTGGGTGGGATAGTCGCTGGCGTTGCTTTTGGTTTCATCATCGCGCCAATGATTGCCTGAGCCGTCTTATTCAGGGGCGCGACAGAGATATCGCCCCTGAATGATTCTCTACTCATCTGCCCCGACTCACCACATCAATACCGTCTTACCTTTATCTATTTGCTTCACATCGCTGCTTTTAATCACGCGGTGATAGCCATAGGCGTCAGCATATTTTGTCAGTCCTGTCTCGGGGTCTTGCTCAGGCTTGCCTTGCGTCTCTATTGTTGAACCTGACGTTGTTGTCATCACCCAGGTAGTTGAACACCCCGTCAGCAGCAGCGTAGCGAGTGACAGAACAGCAAAAATGGGCGCTTTTTTCATATTCGATTTCCGTGACCAGTTTGATTTAAAGGCACTTTATCGAATTTGCTTAAGGCAGGATGGATTATTGTGGCGATGCTGCAACGGTAAGGGTTAATGCATAAAAAAAGGGCAGAGATTTCTCTGCCCTGGATTTCAGCGCTTAATCAGGCCGCCTTTGCCACAACCTCTGCTTCCGGGCGCTTCAGCACCGCGTAGGAGAGACCGGCGACCAGCGTACCGGCAATAATGGCCAGCAGATAGCCAACCACCGGCGTAATTGCGCCAGGGATTAACAGCACAAACAGACCGCCATGCGGCGCCATCAGCTTCGCACCTACCGCCATGGAGAGAGCACCGGTAATCGCGCCGCCAACGATACAGCAAGGCAGAACGCGCATTGGGTCACGCGCGGCAAATGGGATTGCGCCTTCGGTGATAAAGCACAGACCCAGCACCAGCGCAGCTTTACCGCCCTCCTGCTGGGCTTTGTCGAACTTACGACGTGCAACCAGCGTTGCCAGACCCAGCGCCAGCGGAGGTACCATCCCCGCAGCCATAATGGCAGCCATCGGCGCATAAGTTTGCGTACTCAGCAGACCTACACCGAAAGCATACGCCGCTTTGTTAACCGGGCCGCCCATATCGGTACACATCATGCCGCCAAGAATCGCACCGAGCAGTACCGCATTCGCCGTACCCATGGTTTGCAGCCAGTGGGTCAGACCTTCCAGAATGCCCGCTACCGGTTTACCGATCAGGTAGATCATGGCCAGGCCCACCACCAGGCTTGAAAGCAGTGGAATGATCAGAATCGGTTTCAGCGCTTCCATACTCTGCGGGAGTTTCAGTCTGGTACTAATGAGCTTCGCCACATAACCGGCAAGGAAACCGGCAATAATCCCGCCAATAAAGCCAGAACCAGTGCTCACTGCCAGCATACCGCCGATAAGACCTGGCGTCAGACCCGGACGGTCAGCAATGGAAAATGCAATATAACCAGCCAGAACCGGCACCATCAACGCAAAGGCTGAACCACCGCCAATCTGCATCAGCGCCGCCGCCAACGTGCCCTGCTCTTTAAACGCTTCAATACCAAAGGCGAATGAGAGCGCAATACACAGACCGCCAGCGACCACCATCGGCAGCATATAAGACACGCCCGTCAGCAGGTGACGATACGCGCCAGCGCTCTCTTTCTTACCTTCGGTTGCCGCAGACTGAGCCTTGCCGGTTGGCTGATACGGCGTAGCTTCTTCCAGCGCTTTGTCCAGCTCCTGCTTCGTTTTCTTCAGCGCCAGGCCAGTAGACGTGCGGTACATTGGTTTTCCGGCAAACTTGGCCAGATCAACTTCAATGTCAGCCGCCACAATCACCAGATCCGCTTGAGACACTTCTTCCGGGGTAATGGCATTGCCTGCCCCGACCGAGCCACGGGTTTCAACCTTCACCCACCAGCCACGTTTTTTCGCTTCTGTTTCAATAGCTTCAGCAGCCATAAACGTATGGGCAACGCCGGTCGGACACGCCGTCACCGCCACCACACGTTTTGGACCACTGCTGGCCACAGGCGCTGTCGCAACCGGGGCGCTGTAAGGTTTTGCATGGCCTTTCGCTTCGCTGAGGAAGAGTTCAGGATGCGCAACCGCACGACCGATATCGCCGAGCCAGACTTTTTTGCCGTTCAGCGAGCTGTCGGCAGGAAGCGTGTCGCCCAGAACAATCGCCAGTTCTGCATCATTCGGATTATCAATAATTTCCAGATGCGCTTTTTGCGCCGCCGCTCCAAGCAGGGTTTTCGCCATGTAAGCGCGAGCCTGGCCGAGATTAGCGTCAATAATCAGCAGCGTTTTCATTATGCCTCTCCTGCTGTCAGTTAAACGGTTTTAAGTCGACACGCGCCATCATTGCGGCCAACTGAGGACGATCGGTAATGCCCACGTTACTTTGGCTTACCGCCAGGGCGGCAACAGCCGTCGCCAGACGCAGGGTGTGTTCGCTGGACTCACGCATCAGCAGACCATAAATCAGACCGCCAACCATTGAATCACCCGCACCCACGGTGCTAACCACCTCAACTGACGGCGGTTTAGCAATCCACTCACCCGAAGCGTTAACCCACAGCGCGCCTTCCGCACCGAGTGAAATCACCACATGAGCAATACCCTGCTCGCGCAGCGCATGCGCCGCATCAATCACATCTTTCATTTCAGGCAGTTTACGACCCGCCCAGATTTCCAGTTCACGACGGTTTGGTTTCACCAGCCACGGCGCCGCCTTCAGACCTGCCACCAACGCTTCACGACTACTATCAAAGATAATGCACGGACACTGACTGCGCAGACGCGTCATCCAGTCGGTGAAAGCTTCCGGGCTCACGCCGGTCGGCAAACTACCGCTAACGCACACCATGTCGAACTGGCCCAGCCAGCTCAGCGAATCGTTCACAAAGCGTTCCCAGTCAGCAGGGGTAACTTCAAAGCCAGAGAAATTGAAGTCGGTGACTTCACCGTCTTTTTCGGTCAGCTTGACGTTGATACGGGTACGCCCCTGTACAACCTGAAAACGGTTGGCAATGCCCAGTTCGCTGAACAACTGCTGAAAACCATCCTGGTTATCTTTACCCAGGAAACCGCCCACCGTGACATCGATACCTAAATCTTTCAGGACTTTAGCGACATTAATCCCTTTCCCCGCCGCATGCAGACCGGTGGTTTTCACCAGATTCACTTCGCCGCGTTCAATTTCCGGGCAGAAACCCACCAGGTCGTAGGCCGGGTTAAGGGTGATAGTAGCAACACGTCTGCTCATTACGCGCCCTCCCCAAGACCTGCCGCGATGGCTTCGCCAATCGCTTTCAGCGCCTGTTCAGCATCCTCGCCCTGGGCGGTAAAGCGCAGGTGATGTCCTTTTTTCACGCCTAATGCCACAACTTTCATCAGACTGCGTCCATTTGCCGGTTTGCCGGTCCCATCGAGATTTGTCACGGTAATTTCACTGTTAAATTGTTTAATCGTATTCACCAGCATGGTGCCCGGACGGGCGTGCAAACCATGCTCATTGCGCACAACAAATTCGGCGCTCAGTACATCATCAGTTAAGGCGTCATCGCTGGTCAGCAGCGCCAGTACCGTTGCCGCATCCGCTTTCAACAAACGGTCAGCTTTATTGTTCAGCAGCAGATCGCTAAGGCGCTTCAGCACTGCAACCGGTTGATCGTCATTCATCGCGACGGTCACCAGCAGGGCTGCCGCTTCCCCTTGTACATCAAACGCCGTAGCTGCACGGCTGACCGCAACGGCGCTGCGCACGTTGCCTTCAGCACCGTCATTCAGCCAGATCCCCTGACCGAGATTCATCGGCTGCTCATTGATGGCTCTGGCGACAAATGCGGCATCAACCGCGCCGACCTCTTTCAGCCGCGCGGCGTTGAGCGCCTGCAGCGTAACCAGCGAGCTGGCAACGACGTCCAGCGACAGCGTTTCGTTATCAAGCTTTAATTGTTCGCTCTGCTTTTCGCCCATCAGCAACGCGCGTAGCTCTTCCGCCGTGGTCGCTGATTTCAGCTGTTCAGCAACGGAGTCATCACTCAACACATGCGTCAGCTGACGCAGTAAACCGAGGTGCTCATCAGAGCTGGCGGCAATACCTATCGCCACATACGCGACCTGCCCTTCGCCCCAGGTCACGCCCTGCGGGAACTGAAACACCTGCACACCGGTTTTCAGCACCCGATCGCGCGTGTCCGTCGTCCCGTGAGGAATAGCAATACCGTTGCCAAGAAACGTGGACGTTTGTTGTTCACGCGCCAGCATGCCATCGACGTAGCCTTCCGCAACGTTACCCGCCTGCACTAAGGCCGCGGCAACCTGGCGAATAGCCTCTTCTTTATTCCCGGCCTGTTCGCCCGGGTGAATATCCTGAACAGATAACTGGAACATGGTTCTCCTCTCCCGCTGAATTGAAACGATTCAGCCAACATGAGAAAAAAGGCGTCACCTGACTCCATCAGTTATGGCAAGATGACGCTGAAACGTTTCAAGAAGTCTTGATCTTTTTTCTTCAGCACACAAGTAAAGTTGACAAATTACTTGCTGAATTTAGAGATAACGCACATTTTCTCCTGGGGAGAGATAAAATTGCTGAAGCAAAAATGGCGTCAGCGTGTCAGATTCAGCAACATCAGCAAACAGCATTCTTTGACTGAAATGCTATTTTGATTTTTGATGCCGATTTTGATTTGGCTACCTGTTTATTTTCTGGCAAGCAGCGTAAACTCCGCGTCTCTTCACATCATTGATATCAAAACATGCATAACACCCCCGTAGCCGCCACACCTAAGGCGTTCGATTTAACGTCTGCGGCGTTCCTGCTTGTCGCATTTCTGACGGGTATCGCCGGCGCTTTGCAGACACCAACGCTGAGTCTTTTTCTGACCGATGAAGTCCATGCCCGTCCCGGTATGGTCGGGTTCTTTTTTACCGGCAGCGCCGTAATCGGTATCCTGGTGAGTCAGTTTCTGGCCGGGCGATCGGATAAAAAAGGCGATCGCAAAAACCTGATTGTCTTCTGTTGTGTGCTGGGCATGCTGGCCTGCGTGCTGTTTGCCTGGAACCGCAACTATTTTATTTTGCTGTTTGTCGGCGTCTTCCTCAGCAGCTTTGGTTCGACCGCCAACCCGCAAATGTTTGCTCTCGCCCGCGAGCATGCCGACCGTACAGGCCGGGAAGCGGTCATGTTCAGCTCAATTTTACGTGCGCAGGTATCGCTGGCCTGGGTAATTGGCCCGCCGCTGGCCTACGCACTGGCAATGGGATTTAGCTTCACGGTGATGTACCTCAGCGCGGCGGTTGCTTTTATTGTCTGCGGCGCAATGGTTTGGCTGTTCTTACCGTCGATGAGTAAAAATGTGCCTCTCGCCACTGGCGTGGTGGAGGCGCCACGGCGCAATCGTCGTGACACGCTGCTCCTTTTTGTTATCTGCACATTAATGTGGGGGACCAATAGCCTCTATATCATTAATATGCCGCTGTTTATTATCAATGAACTGCATTTGCCGGAAAAACTGGCGGGTATCATGATGGGAACCGCTGCCGGGCTGGAAATCCCGACCATGTTGATTGCCGGATACTTTGCGAAGCGTCTGGGCAAGCGACTGTTGATGCGAATTGCCGTCGTCGCCGGCTTTTTCTTTTATGCTGGTATGCTGTTGGCCCACTCTCCGGCGGTATTGCTTGGTTTACAGCTACTGAACGCGATTTATATCGGCATCCTCGGCGGGATTGGCATGCTCTATTTCCAGGATTTGATGCCAGGACAAGCAGGTTCAGCCACGACCCTTTATACGAATACCATTCGCGTAGGCTGGATTATTGCCGGATCGTTGGCCGGTATTGCCGCTGAAATCTGGAATTATCACGCGGTGTTCTGGTTTGCGCTGGTGATGATCGTCGCCACCATCGTGTGCCTTGCGCGCATCAAAGATGTTTAAGGCGCGGTCAGCGATTCAAGCTCAATAAGATACAGCATGGCCTGGTGCGTCGTCTGTCCGCACATTTCCGCACTGGGCTGTAAACCAGCGCACACTTTTGGCCGCAGCGGCGAAGCGAAAATTTTACAGCGCAATGATTCATCCAACTGAATGCATGGTGTATTAGCGGGCTTGCCATCAGGCATACCGGGGATGGGACTGGAGATTGAAGGCGCGGTGCAGCATGCACCACAATCCGGACGGCATTCCATACAGTATTCTCTTTATCGTGAACCATCGGATTGGGCGAGAAGCGCACAGTACCACCTTTTTTGCACCAGCAAAAGCATCAATTCCACTTGCCTGAATGCCCCGGCGCGAGTAGTTTTACGCGATATTTTAGACACTCCTCACTACAGGATTTTTTCGATGCCAAGAGCGAACGAAATTAAAAAAGGTATGGTACTGAACTACAACGGCAAGCTGCTGATTGTAAAAGATATTGATATTCAATCGCCAACCGCACGTGGCGCCGCCACGCTGTACAAAATGCGTTTTTCTGATGTCCGTACCGGCCTGAAAGTTGAAGAGCGTTTCAAGGGCGATGATATCGTTGATACTGTCACCCTGAGCCGTCGTGGCGTTGATTTTTCCTACGTCGATGGCAATGAATATGTCTTTATGGATAAAGAAGACTATACCCCGTATACCTTCACCAAAGACCAGATTGAAGAAGAACTGTTGTTCATGCCGGAAGGCGGAATGCCGGACATGCAGGTTCTGACCTGGGACGGCCAACTGCTGGCGCTGGAACTGCCGCAAACGGTAGACCTGGAGATTGTTGAAACAGCGCCGGGCATTAAAGGGGCATCAGCAAGTGCGCGTAACAAACCTGCGACCCTGACTACCGGTCTGGTGATCCTGGTTCCTGAGTATCTGAGTGCGGGCGAAAAAATCCGTATTCATATCGAAGAACGTCGCTATATGGGCCGTGCAGACTAACTTTCTGCTCCCCATTAACGACAAGGGACAGCGCAGGCTGTAAGGCTGATCAGTAAAGCATGTATGGTGAACATGTGATTCTTGCTCAGGGTTCCGTTCACCTCAATGGTGTCATTTCTCTGAAGCGCTGATGCCCGTGAACGTGCAAGGAAGGCTCACCGCCGCCTCCCTTGCAACCCAGGCTCCCGGCGGGAAAATCGTCGCTACGCGAGCTATTCGTCTTATTCCGCCTACCTGTCGGGTCGGGGCCGAGCCTGCGTCCATGCAGGCCGTCCCCTCTGCCCGCATCCCTGCGGGCAGACCCGGTCAGCCGTCAACGACTCATCGATTTTCAGCCGGACCGGAGTCATCGCTTCAATGCTCTGACTTCCAGTTAAATCTGTTTTGCTGTTTAAACAAAAAACGCAAATGGTCAGGTGTGGGCTGGTCCGGCTGAAAATTGCCGACGTGTTTCCGTAAGGCCGAGAGAGCCAGCATGGATGCTGGCTCAGGGCGCGCTTTGCAAGGACGCTACCTCGCGCCCGGCCCGGAAGCCTGAAGGAAAAAGCGGAGGGAACCACGAAGTGGCAATTTTCCCGCCGGGAGCCGGGATTGTAAAGGGCGTGGCGGAGAACGCCCTTTACACGTTCACGGGTATCGGTGCTTCAGAGAAACGATGAACATGAGGTGAACGGAACGCTTTCTCCGAGATAGCATGTTCTTTACCTCCGCCAGTACAGGTTGATACTTTCTGAAACTGAGGCGCTGACTGGCTGGCATTACAGCACCAGCTGTCCCTTTTCATTTTCAACGCTGGCTGCTGAGATAAAAATCATCCATTAACAGCGATTCCAGATACTGTTCATCCTCGCGCATAAAACTCACTATCAGGTTGACCGCCTGCGGGTAAAACCCCTGTTCATCTCGCGCCAGGCAGGCATCGCGTAGCAATGGCGCCCAGCACATCATATGGTGATGCAAAAAGTAATACTGCGCAGATACCGCCTCCTCTTTAGCAACCATCTTCGCCATCAATGCCAGTTGAATGGCGATATGATCGGATGGCTCATTTTCCCGCGCGGCCAGACCGTGTTCGATCAGCAGCACATTCATTTGCTGACGTTCTGCTGACGCGGTCGTATGCGGATAGTGCCCGGCATAGGGAGAAACTCCGCCAGGCGGTGCCAGCAGAAACAGCGAGGCAAAATCCGCGGCGAGTTCCAGCTGTCGGGAATCACGACGCAAAACCCGGGTCAGACTACGCTCAAAATGCTTAACCTTGCCAGACAATCCAGGAATCACCGCCAGTGAAATAATCCACGCCCGATTATCGCCGTTTTCAAGGCTGGCAAGTTGCTTTTCGTCCAGCTCACGGAATAGCAATTGCGAGAACCACTGGTACATGTCCGCCCGCTGCTGATGTATTTGGTTATGCTGCACTTCCCCCCTCCTCTTTTACTGTCTCCGGGCCACCGAATGCCGTTACCTGTGGGGCTTTCTGCTGATAACGTTCGACCTCCACCAGCACGGTATGCGCTGAAGGGCCTTGTGCCAGCTGTGAAGTACCAATATCGGCGCTCAGGACATTCGGGTCGCCATAGGTGCATAACGTCCCGGCTTTTCCACCTTCCTGCGGGGAATACCACGCCCCTTCATGAATGCGGATTACGCCTGGAGTGAAATCAGGGCTAATCACCACCCCAGCCAGCACCTGACCGCGGTCGTTGAAGACGCGTGCAATATCACCTGCTTTCAGGCCACGGGCGGCGGCATCCTGCGCGCTGATATAAAGTGGTTCTCTTCCGGCAACCGCATAGGTGTTGCGAAACGCCTCGCTTGAGCACAGCTGAGAGTGCAGACGTTTATCCGGATGGCAGGATTGCAGATGCAGCGGGTATTTATTTTTTTTAGCGGAATGATTACGTTCAAACGGTTCCATCCATACCGGATGACCCGGACAGTCCTCGTAGGCAAAGCCAGCAATGGTTTTACTGTAGATTTCAATCAGACCTGAAGGCGTTCCCAGAGGATTGAGGTCTGGCTGGTCGCGAAACTCACCGTGACGCACCCACGGCAGTCCGGCCGGATATTCAATATATCCTTCACCCTGCCAGAATGTCGCAAAGTCTGGTAAAGAGACGCCGAGCGACGCACCCATCTTCACGCCTTCGTCATAGAGCGCTTGTATCCACTGCATTTCGTCACGGTTCTCGCGGTACACCGCTTCTTTGTCAAAGCGCTTACATAATCCGGCAAAAACGTCAAAATCATGCCGGGCTTCATATTGCGGTTTAACGATCTGATGCAGCGCCATCAGCCCTTTATTCGAATGCGTACCAAACTGTTCAATATCGTTGCGTTCAAAACGGGTGGTCACGGGCAGGACGATATCGGCAAATCGACACGACGCGGTCCATTGATGATCCAATACCACCACGGTTTCCAGCTTCTTCCACGCCTCGATCATGCGATTACGATCCTGCTGCGCATGGAATGGATTCGCCGCGCTGTAGATCGCCATTTTGATATCAGGCCAGGTTAACGTTTCGCCGTTAAAGGCAACCTTTTTGCCCGGCTCAAGCAGACAGTCAACGATGCGTGAGGTGGGGATATGCTCCGATGCGCCGCGAAAATCCGCTTTATACTTCGCCGGTGGAGGATTCGCGATCCCTCCCAGCCCGGAGAGTACAGGTCCGGCGGATGTCACCGTACCACCGCCGTTGTAATGCCAGCCAAACCCTACGCCCCCGCCCGGCAAGCCAATTTGCCCAACCATACTGGCCAGCACCACCAGCATCCAGGGATACTGTTCGCCATGATGCATGCGTTGTACGCACCAACCGCCCATAAATTGGGTCCGGCCTTTAACCAGCAGGCGGGCGAAATCACGGATCTGCTCCGCCGTCAGGCCACAGATTTCCGCTGCCCATTCGGCATTTTTCGGCTGCTTATCACTCTCCCCAAGCAGATAGGGCAAAAACTGCTCAAAACCCACGGTGTAATCGTTAATAAACGCCGCGTCATACAGTTTTTCTTCATACAGCGTATGGGCGAGTGCCAGCATTAGCGCGACATCGGTTTGTGGTCGTAGCGCCAGTTGTTCGCAGCCAAGATAGTTTTGCGATTTGCTACGCACTGGATCGACGCTGATAACACGCATTTTACCCTGCGCAACCGCCTCTTTAATTTGTTGCCAATAGCCAAACGCATCGTGATCGGGGACCAGGAACTCGATCTGCAGGTTCTTGATCGGATCGCAACCCCACAGCACGATGGTATTGCTGTTCTGGATAACCAGGGGCAGTGACGTTTGCTGTTCATAAACTTCCAGCGAACCAATCACATGCGGCAAGATAACCTGCGCCGCGGCCGCAGAGTAGTCGCCGACGGTCGTCACATAGCTACCATGCAGGCCAAGTCCTCTGTCCATCGCCCCGCCCGCTTTATGGTATTTTCCCACCATTTGCCAGTCGGCCAGCCCGGTAAATACCCCCGATGAGCCGTAGGTTTTTTGTACCCGTTCCAGCTCTTCGTAAAACAGATCCAGCGCCTGATCCCAGCTTACCCGCACAAAACGATTATCTCCGCGCTGGCTGCGATCCGATTTCTCACGCTTGCGTAACCAGTCCAGACGAACCATTGGATAACGCACCCGCGACGGGTTATAGACCACTTCACGCACCGCGTTCAGCATATCGCAAGGGTATTTGTCATGTTTGAAAGGCCGGGTTTCCAGCCACTCGCCGTTGACCACTTTGGCTTCAAAAGCGCCATAATGCGAACCGGATTGAATCCACTTTTCGGGGTTTTCTCCCGCCGCCCATACTTTTGAGATCAGCGGATTCGGTGCCAGAGCACTGGCTGCGCCCACCGCCAACATACCGCTCAGAAAACGGCGGCGAGACGGGTTAAAATCATGAATATCCATACATTTTCCTTAATTTTTGTTAGGTTCAGACACATCGCTGGCATGGGTCTGGAGGTATTTCAACAACGTACGTTCTTCCACCGGATTAAGTCGGTAATAGGTGGACATCGCTTTCAATCCGGCGATCCAGCCGTTGGCGGTATATCGGGTCGTAGGAGGAGTGCTATGACAGGCACTACAGGTGGATTGCAGCATTTGCTCCGAATATTCCCAGATCGGTGCAATATCGCTGATAAGCCCCTGGGCAGAGGTCCATGCGGTCACACTCACCTGCTGCCATTGCTGATGTGAGTCAGGATCGACCTGAGTTTGCAGCACTTTGACGTTAGCCATCAGGGAGTCATCCAGCACGGCGGAAAAAACGCGCTTACCCATATACTGGGTTATCACCCGCCCACGTCCTTTGCTTTCACGCCAGCCCGTCAGTTCAAGCTGCACGTTGCTGCCCTCTTTTTGCAGCACTTTGACCTCGGTGGCGGGAAATAACAGCGCTTTACCTGCGGGACTTCCGGCCGTTGCCGTCAATGCTTTTTCGCTTAACGAGAACAGCGTGCTCGCATTCGATACAGACGCTCCCTGCTGCTGCAACTGCTTATAGCGATCGCGGAAACCGCTGCTCATATCGGGTTTGTGATGGGCAATACCTTTATGGCAATCAATACAGTTGCTGTCTTTTGCCGCCGCCGCGGTCATTTGCGCCGCCGCATTCGCAGATTGTTTGCCGTGATCCATCGCCTCATAGCTGTGGCAAGATTTACATGCCGCCGAATTGTTAGCGCTCATTCGCGCCCACTCTCGCTGGGCCAATTCCGCTCGTTTTGCGGCAAATTTTTCCGGGGTATCAATCGAAGGAGAGATAAAGGTGTGGTAGAGGTCGTTTAAGGCTTCCGTTTTACGAACCAGCGTCGGGACGATCCCTGGCGGAATATGACAATCCTTACACTCAGCACGCACGCCAGAAGCATTGCGAAAATGCACGCTGGTTTTATATTCCTCTCCTGGTGTACGCATCGAGTGACACGATAAACAAAATTCGGTGGTACTGGTGTAATGAACGCCTTGCCACGTCCCCCAAATTGCAAGGGCCATTGCTATTGCCCCGACGAATGCGCACCACAGTGCGTTCTTTTTTATCCACGACATGCTTGCCTCCATTTTTTTAATAGCGACACGCTAAGCGATCATAAAAATCAAAAATAGAGACAGCAAAAGCAGCTTATAGGAACAGCATCTACTCTATGAGGTGCATCAAAGCGGAAAGAAGAGAAGCTCGTAATATAGTGCGTATTATACATAAGGAATTTCTCATGCTAACACTGACTCTCGATCGAGAAAGCCGTACCCCGCTGCAATTGCAGATATTTCAATTTTATTTCCAGGCCATTCAGCGCGGTGATTTGCTTTGTGGAGATAAACTTCCCTCTATTCGCGAGCAGGCGCAGGTATTAAACGTTGCCAAAATAACGGTCGTGATGGCCTATGATAAGCTCATGGCCGCGGGATTAATTAAGAGTCGACAAGGTATCGGCTACGAGGTCATCTTCACCACACCTGTACGCACAACGCCAGCAATCGTGCCCGTCGCGCAGGGTTCCCCGCCGATGAAACCTAAAGCGGCTGGGATCCCCACCGATGTTTATGTAGAGCCTGGACGAGAGTGCTATTGTCAAATGAGCGTTCCCGATCCCAATGCTTTTCCCTGGTCAAGCTGGCGCAAATGGAATAACGCCCCCAGCATCCTCAAGGAACAATTATTTACCCGATATCATTCACCAAATGGATTATTTTCACTGCGTGAACAATTGGTCAGATATCTTAATTTATCTCGCGGTATTAATACTCGAGCAGAGAACATCATTATTACTAACGGGATTCAGGAAGGACTATCACTGCTCACTCAACTCTTTATTAACCATCATACTTTCAGTCAGCAAAAAAAGTGCCATATTGTAACCGAGTCCCCTTGTTATTCGGGTGCCTGGCATCTGTTTAATTATTACGGCGCAGACATTACGCCAATTGCCGTCGATAACCACGGACTGCAAACAGATAATTTACCGGAATATGCCACCCAGCTTTGTTATGTTACTCCAGCGCATCAGTATCCGCTGGGTAGCGTCCTGTCACTGGAGCGGCGTCAGGCATTATTAACATGGGCGCAGCGCGTCGGCGCTTACATTATTGAAGACGATTACGATGCCGTTTTTACCTATGGAGAAAATCCCCTTCCCGCGCTGAAAGCCATGGATTATCACAACCGGGTTATCTATATGGGGACATTTTCCAAAACACTGGGACCAGGAGGACGTCTTGGCTATCTGATTTGCCCTGACGAACTGCTTCCGGCCGTACAGAATATGAAAGCGCTCAACAACAACGGGAGCCAGTGGTTGTTGCAGCAATTTTTGGCCGAATTAATGCAAAATCAGGTGTTTTATACGCATATCAGCAAGCTGGCCTGCAATTATGCGGCACGTCTTACGCTATTACGCGACGGCCTGTCCGCGTTGTTTCCGGAAGGGAAAATCGCTGGTGCAACGGCAGGTCTGCACCTCTCTTTACGCATTGCCTGGTCCCCCGAAACTATCGCCAGGCTGCAACAACGCTGCCTGCTGGCCGGGATTCGTTTTGATACCCTGCCAGATATAGAGAATGGATCAGAATCCACATGGCGTAAGGAGAACAGCGATGCAGTCATGTTTTTTGGTTTTGGTGGATTGCAGATACAGCAGATAAAAAGAGTCCTGGCAGTACTGGAACAGGCGCTATCGCAGCCTTGATGGATTACAGGGATCGAGCCTGCCGCTCAATCCCTGTTGTTCGCCTTACAGCAGATCGCGAAACTGCGTTTGTTTCAGCGCCAGCTCAACGCCACGGACTTCCGCCAGGCCTTTCAGACGACCAATCGCAGAGTAGCCCGGGTTGGTTTTCTTATGCAAATCATCAAGCATCTGGTGCCCGTGATCGGGGCGCATCGGGATTGGACGTAGATCGCCCGCCTGTTTACGACGCTGCTCTTCGCTCAGAATCGCCGCCACCACCGATACCATATCCACATCACCCTGCAAATGCGCACCTTCGTGGAAGGTTTTCGGGTTATCTTCACGGCAAGTTGAACGCAGATGCGTGAAGTGAATACGATCGCCAAAAGTTTCAATCATTTTCACCAGATCGTTATCGGCGCGTACGCCGTAGGAGCCGGTGCACATGGTGAAACCGTTATTGATGCTGTCGACGGTGTCTTTCAGCCACTGCATATCTTCGATGGTTGAAACGATGCGCGGCAGGCCAAGGATCGGACGCGGCGGATCGTCCGGGTGTACGGCAAGACGGACGCCGACTTCTTCTGCCACTGGCACTATCGCCCGCAGGAATACCGCCATGTTATTGCGCAAGTCGTCTTTGCTGATGCCGTCATATTCAGCAAGGCGCGCACGGAACTGATCCAGGGTATATCCCTCTTCGGCACCGGGTAGACCTGCAATAATATTGCGCGTCAGTTTTTCAATATCGGCTTCGCTCATGGCATTGAAATAGTCCAGCGCCTGGCGTTGTTCTTCCGGGGTGTAATCTGCTTCGGCCCCAGAACGTTTGAGGATATGCAGCTCAAAGGCAGCAAAAGCGATCTGGTCAAAACGCAGCGCTTTGGAGCCGTCCGGCAACTGATATTCGAGGTCAGTACGCGTCCAGTCGAGGATCGGCATGAAGTTATAGCACACGGTATCGATGCCGCAGGTCGCCAGATTACGGATACTCTGCTGATAGTTAGCAATCCACGTTTGATACTGACCAGAGTGCGTTTTGATATCTTCGTGGACGGGGATACTTTCCACCACTGACCAGGTCAGCCCTTTTTCAGCAAGAATAGCCTGCCGCTTTTTAATCTCTTCTACCGGCCAGACTTCACCGTTGGCAATGTGGTGCAAGGCGGTCACAACACCCGTTGCGCCAGCCTGACGCACATCATCAAGCGATACTGGATCGTTAGGTCCGTACCAACGCCAGGTTTGTTCCATTGTTTCACCTCACAAGTTGTTATACCAAATTAAACTCACTTAATGACGACTACCATACAGGCATCTGGGCGAGGATCAACGAATCCGCGATGATTGGTTGATCCAGCTCACATTCCCCGGATAAATGAGGCACACCAATTCAATTTGCTGTCATATAACTTTATACTGCCATTGTTAATTAATGGTTAATCAGGTGTATTGAATGAAAACTATTGCCTCAGCGCCGCTCGCGAAAAATGTCATGATGCCGCAGTACGATCGCCAACAATTAAAAACGCGGATTGTGCATTTTGGTTTCGGTGCTTTTCACCGCGCCCATCAGGCATTACTGACCGACCGGGTACTGAATGCACAGGGTGGGGACTGGGGAATTTGCGAAATAAGTCTATTCAGCGGCGATAGGCTAATGAGTCAGCTTCGCGAGCAGGATCATTTATTTACCGTGTTAGAAAAAGGGGCGAATGGTAACCAACCGATTGTTATTGGCTCCGTCAAAGAATGCCTGAACGCCACGCTGGATTCACTGGCGGCCATTATCGAAAAATTCTGTGAACCTCAGGTGGCGATTGTCTCGTTAACCATTACGGAAAAAGGCTACTGCATCGATCCGGCAACAGGCTCGCTGGATCTTTCTCATCCACGCATTGTTCATGATCTACAGACTCCGGCTGAACCACACTCCGCACCCGGTATTATTGTTGAAGCGCTGCACCGCCGACGTGAACGCGGGCTGCAGCCTTTTACCGTCCTCTCCTGCGATAATATCCCGGACAATGGCCATGTGGTAAAAAACGCCGTACTGGGAATGGCGGAGAAACGCTCACTTGAGCTGGCACACTGGATCCAGGAACATGTCAGCTTCCCGGGTACCATGGTGGACAGGATTGTTCCTGCCGCTACCGAAGAGTCACTGGCTGAAATCGCCCGCGAGCTGGGAGTGGCCGATCCCTGCGCAATCAGTTGTGAGCCCTTTATCCAGTGGGTGATTGAAGACAATTTTGTGTGTGGTCGTCCGCAGTGGGAAACCGCCGGCGTACAAATGGTTGAAAACGTTCTGCCGTGGGAACAAATGAAACTGCGGATGCTGAACGGTAGTCATTCGTTTCTCGCGTATCTCGGCTATCTGGCTGGGTTTCAGCACATCAGCGACTGCATGCAGGACAGCGCATTTCGTGAAGCCGCCTACCGCCTGATGCTCAACGAACAGGCACCTACGCTGCAAATCACCGATGTTGATTTAGACCAGTATGCCGCTAACCTGCTGGAGCGCTTTGCCAACCCGGCGCTGAAGCATAAAACCTGGCAAATCGCGATGGATGGTAGCCAAAAATTACCCCAGCGTATGCTGGAAGGGATCCGCGTACATTTAGCACGGCGCAGCGAGTGGCCGCTGCTGGCGCTTGGCGTCGCAGGCTGGATGCGTTACGTGAGCGGAGTGGATGATTCAGGTGCGGCCATTGATATTCGCGATCCATTGAGCGAGAAAATCGGCGCTCTTGTGGAGCAGAGTACAGACTCAGAACGCGTCAGCGCTCTGCTTTCTCTGCATGAGATTTTCGCCACCGATCTCGTACAGAATCCGCAGTTTGTTGCGGCTATTCAACTCGCCTGGCAACGTATTGCCCAATATGGTGCGCATCAGGCTGTCATTGAGACGTTAAAAAGTTAACGATTTCTGCCATTAATCAGGACGAAGCGCGTCTTCGTCCTCTCACCCCTTCTCTTTTTCCCCGTTTTTCGCCAGGATTGTTAAATGCCATTACGGCAATTTATGATTCTGGAGTAAATGTGACTAAAACCAATCTCATCACCGGTTTTCTCGGTAGTGGCAAAACCACCTCTATTCTTCATTTATTGGCAAACAAAGATCCCGCAGAGAAGTGGGCCGTACTGGTCAATGAGTTTGGCGAAGTAGGTATTGATGGCGCCCTGTTAGCCGACAGCGGCGCATTGCTGAAAGAGATCCCCGGCGGCTGTATGTGCTGTGTTAACGGCCTGCCAATGCAGGTTGGCCTCAATACGTTGTTGCGTCAGGGAAAACCCGACCGACTGCTCATTGAACCTACCGGCCTCGGACATCCCAAACAGATTCTGGATTTACTCACCGCGCCGGTTTACGAACCGTGGATTGATTTGCGCGCGACCCTTTGTATTCTTGATCCTCGCCAGCTACTGGATGAAAAAAGCGTCGCCAATGACAATTTCCGCGATCAGCTGGCTGCCGCCGATATCATCGTCGCCAACAAAGCCGACCGCGCCACAACGGAAAGCGAAAACGCCCTGCAAACCTGGTGGCAGCACTATGGCGGCAATCGTCAGTTGGTTCATGCCGATCATGGAAATATTGCTGGCCAATTACTGGATTTGCCCCGACTAAACCTGGCGCAGCTTCCCGCAAGCGCCGAGCACGCCCATAGTCATGCTGACAAAAAAGGGCTGGCGGCGTTAAGTTTGCCCGCACAACAGCGCTGGCGTCGCAGCCTGAACAGCGGTCAGGGTCATCAGGCCTGCGGCTGGATTTTTGACGCCGATACGGTGTTCGATACCATCGGCCTGCTGGAATGGTCGCGCCTTGCCCCCGTAGGGCGTGTAAAAGGAGTCATGCGTATAAAAGAGGGTCTGGTGCGCATTAACCGTCAGGGAGAGGACTGGCATATTGAGACGCAAAACGTCGCTCCGCCGGATAGCCGTATTGAACTCATCTCCGATACTGACACCGACTGGAATACGTTACAGAGCGCATTGTTGAGACTTCGTTTAGACGGTAGCGCGTAAGGTTGCCTTCGTTTTATAGCAATGGTAAACGACGATGAAAACCCGATACCCTCTTATTCTTCTGCTCAATATTGCAGGTATAGCGCTGTTTCTGTCCTGGTATATTCCCGCCGGGCACGGGTTCTGGTCCTCACTGGATACGGGCGTTTTCCGTTTCTTCAACCAGAAGCTGGTTGAAAGCCCGCTGTTCCTGTGGATTGTTGCGATCACTAATAACCGGGCATTTGATGGCTGCTCGTTGTTGGCGATGGGCGCACTGATGCTGCACTTTTGGCTGAAGGATACGACGGAAGGTCGCCGGCGTATTGTGGCTATAGGTCTGGTGATGCTGCTCACCGCAGTGGTATTAAATCAGTTGGGCCAGGCGCTTATTCCGGTTAAACGCGCCAGTCCTACGCTGATGCTGGATAATATTCATCGCGTCAGCGAACTGCTGCATATTCCAACCAAAGATGCCTCCAGAGACAGTTTTCCTGGCGATCACGGCATGATGCTGCTTATTTTTTCCGCATTTATGCTGCGTTATTTCGGAAAAGTTGCAGGTATAATCGGCCTTATTATCGCTGTGGTTTTTGCCTTTCCGCGTGTAATGATCGGCGCTCACTGGCTCACCGATATCGTGGTCGGCTCCATGACGGTTGTGCTGATTGGTTTGCCCTGGTGGCTAATGACGCCATTAAGCGATCGTCTGGTCACGCTGTTTGTGAATTATCTGCCCGGCAAAAACAAACAATTTTCAAACAAATAACGCAAAATAATTAACATCATCAGGGATACTTCTGATTCCCTGATGATGCCGACCAATATTCCATCATTCTGATTGTCATTCTCCTGTCATCTTATTCATGTTTAGAATGAATGACTTGCGTATTTTTTGCGCTAATTGTTCTTAATTTAGTCAATGCCGTTTATTCACTTTCTGTATCAATTTTTCTTATAAGAAATCACATAAAATCTCTCGCAATGACTGGGGCGATCGGGTAACCTCGAACTCGTTTTGCCTCGCGGGACAATTATTCCCTTTCTGAATAAATTTGTGCGTTCTGCCACAGATTTGACCTTAAGGAATTGTCTCATCGTGCGATGGTAATTAGTCTCGTCACGTTTGGCATTTTTTATAACGATATTTATCGTTAAGGACTTCAAGGGAAAACAAACAAAATGGTCAAATCTCAACCGATTTTGAGATATATCTTGCGGGGCATACCCGCGATAGCAGTTGCGGTTCTGCTTTCCGCATGTAGTACCACGAACACCGCCAGGAATATGCATTCTGAGACGCATGCTGTGGGCAATGGAGATAACTCTTCACTGCAAGCCTCTCAGGATGAATTTGAAAATATGGTCCGTAATATCGATGTTAAATCACGTATTATGGATCAGTATGCTGACTGGAAAGGCGTGCGTTACCGCCTTGGCGGCAGCACCAAAAAAGGTATTGATTGCTCCAGCTTCGTACAGCGTACGTTCCGTGAGCAATTTGGTTTAGAGCTTCCGCGCTCAACCTACGAACAACAGGAAACGGGCAAATCCGTTTCGCGCACTAATCTGCGCACAGGCGATCTGGTTCTGTTCCGTGCTGGTTCTACTGGCCGTCACGTCGGTATTTATATCGGTAACAACCAGTTTGTACATGCCTCGACCAGCAGTGGCGTTATCATTTCCAGCATGAACGAGCCTTACTGGAAAAAGCGTTACAACGAAGCTCGCCGGGTCCTGAGCCGCAGTTAATTTCGTTTGGCAGCTATCCCTTGGCTATCCTGATGAGACATATTGAAAAGCACTGCTACGGCGGTGCTTTTTTTTTTGCGTTGCCTTGAGACTAAGAAAAATCTCACATGGTGAGTCATTTCAGGTTATATTCATACAGAATAAGCGGTTAAATCAGGTAAAATAAGGATCTATGTTCAGACGCTCCTCTTCATCCGGTCGGAAAATCCTGCTTTCCTGTATGATAACGGGGCTTATCGTCGCAATCCTTGTGAGTACCCTGCAATTTTTGGTCACCTGGCATAAACGAGAGGTTAAGTACGAAACGCTGCTTGCCGATATCCAGAATTATGTCAGTAGTTACTTTGCAGATCTCAAAACCACCACCGATGCGCTTCAACCCCTGCTGGAAAAGAACTGCCAGCAAGTCGCTGCAAAACTTACCTCCAGTGCGGCTTTTAACCTCAACGTTCGTGCTTTTTTGTTGGTAAAAGACGGTATTGCTTTTTGCTCCTCCGCAACAGGCGCAATGAACGCCCCCATTTTGTCGCTGATCCCCAAGCTGAATATCAACAAAGATGTTGATGTGGAAATACTTTCCGGTACGCCCATGATGCCGGATAAACCCGCGATAATGATTTGGCACCGCAATCACTCACTCCATAACAGCGGCGTATTTTCTTCACTGAATATCAACCTGGCCCCCTATCTGCTTTATACCGCCCGCGAAGATAATTTTAATGGTATTGCCGTTATTGCTGGCGACACGGCTATTTCAACATTTTCATCCCGAATTATGGACGTCTCTGCGCTACCTAACACGCCATGGCGCCAGGCGACGCTTAAAGAGGTGCCGCTGAAAATTCGTTTGTATGCGCAAGAGTGGACGTACAACGACATCTGGTACGCGATTATGTTGGGATGCATGGCCGGGATTATCACCGGGGTTCTCCTCTGGTATTACATCTTCACTATCCGGTTACGCCCTGGTAAAGATATCCTCCACGCCATCAAACATAATCAATTTTATGTGGTGTACCAGCCCGTCGTAGAGATGCAAACGCTGGAGGTAAAAGGTGTTGAGGTGTTATTACGTTGGCATCATCCATCAACGGGTGAGATCCCCCCGGATGCCTTCATTCATTACGCAGAATCGCAGAAAATGATTGTCCCGCTGACCCAACATCTCTTTGAGTTGATAGCGCAGGACGCCCCGACGCTGCAAAAAGTGTTTCCTGCTGGCGCCAAACTGGGGATTAACATCGCACCAACGCACCTGCACGGCGAGAGTTTTAAAGACGATATTCGACGACTGCGCGCCTCGCTTCCCGCGAACCATTTTCAGTTAGTGCTGGAAATCACTGAACGCGATATGCTCAATCAACACGAGGCGACCCAGCTATTTGAATGGCTACACTCTGTTGGCTTTGAAATTGCTATTGATGATTTCGGCACCGGTCATAGCGCGCTTATCTATCTGGAACGCTTCACCGTTGACTACCTGAAAATCGATCGCGGGTTTATTAACGCCATCGGCACAGAAACTCTGACCTCTCCGGTTCTGGACGCCGTGTTGACACTCTCTAAGCGTCTTAATATGCTGACGGTTGCTGAAGGGGTAGAAACACCTGAGCAAGCTCGTTGGCTGCGCGATCGTGGAGTACATTTTTTCCAGGGGTACTGGATTAGCCGACCGTTAAAGCTTGCTGATTTCGTGCGTTGGATGGCACAGCCCAATAAGCCAACGTGGTGATCGCAGTTTGCGATTCATATACTCTTACTCGCCGCCACACCCCTTATCTCTCAGGCATGATGCCCGTCGGGTTGTGACAGGAAAAGGAAAGCGCTTTTATATGATCCCTCGCCTACTGCTGCTGTTTATCGCCCTCATCGGGTTTAGCGTCCAGGCGCAATCCATCAAAGAAAGCTATGCGTTTGCCGTACTGGGCGAACCGAAGTACGCGTTTAACTTTAACCACTTTGATTACGTTAACCCAGCCGCTCCCAAAGGCGGGCAAATCACCCTCTCCGCGATTGGTACGTTCGATAACTTCAACCGCTATGCAATGCGTGGCAACCCCGGCGCGCGTACAGAAACGCTATACGATACGCTATTTACCACCTCTGACGACGAGCCTGGCAGCTATTACCCGCTCATTGCCGACAGCGCGCGCTATGCTGACGACTATTCCTGGGTAGAAATCGCTATTAATCCGCGGGCGCGTTTTCATGATGGATCCCCCATTACCGCCAGCGATGTCGCCTTCACCTTTCACAAATTTATGACTGAAGGCGTGCCGCAGTTTCGCCTCGTCTACAAAGGCACAACGGTAAAAGCCATTGCACCGTTAACCGTACGTATTGAATTAGCCAAACCGGGCAAAGAGGATATGCTCAGCCTGTTTTCATTACCCGTGATGCCTGAGAAATACTGGAAGGATCATAAACTCAGCGATCCCTTATCTTCCCCACCGCTTGCCAGTGGCCCGTACCGTATCACCCAGTGGAAAATGGGCCAGTATATTGTCTATTCGCGTGTCAAAGATTATTGGGCCGCGAACCTGCCCGTTAACCGCGGGCGCTGGAACTTTGATACCATCCGCTACGATTACTATCTTGATGACAACGTCGCGTTTGAAGCGTTTAAGGCCGGTGCGTTTGATCTGCGTCTGGAGAATGATGCCAAAAACTGGGCGACACGTTATACAGGCAAAAATTTCGCAAATCATTACATCATCAAAGATGAGCAGAAAAACGAATCCGCACAGGATACGCGTTGGCTGGCCTTTAATATTCAGCGTCCGGTATTCAGCGATCGACGCGTACGTGAAGCCATCACGTTGGCCTTTGACTTTGAATGGATGAATAAAGCCCTGTTCTATAACGCCTGGAGCCGGACAAACAGCTATTTTCAGAATACCGAGTATGCCGCAAAAAATTACCCCGATGCGGATGAACTGGTGATACTCGCGCCATTGAAAAAAGATCTCCCCCCTGAGGTCTTCAGCCAAATTTATCAGCCGCCGAAATCAACAGGTGATGGTTACGATCGGGACAACTTATTGAAAGCCAATACCTTACTGGAACAGGCTGGCTGGGTACTAAAGGGACAGCAGCGCGTGAACAGCACCAGCGGTAAACCCCTGAGCTTCGAACTGTTGCTCCCGGCGGGCAGTAACAGCCAGTGGGTACTGCCGTTCCAGCACAACCTGCAGCGCTTAGGCATCACCATGAACATCCGCCAGGTTGATAATTCGCAAATCACGAACCGTCTGCGCAGTCGCGACTATGACATGATGCCGAGGTTGTATCGCGCGATGCCGTGGCCGAGTTCAGACCTGCAAATTCTGTGGGCCTCTGAATACATTGACTCCAGCTACAATGCTCCCGGCGTGCAAAGCCCGGTGATTGATAAATTGATCAATCAAATCATCGCGGCACAAGGTGATAAAGCCAAACTGATCCCGCTGGGACGGGCGCTGGACAGGGTATTAACCTGGAACTACTACATGTTGCCAATGTGGTACATGGCCGAGGATCGTATCGCCTGGTGGGATAAATTTTCACATCCTGCTATTCGCCCAATTTACACCATCGGCCTCGATAACTGGTGGTATGACGTCAACAAAGCGGCGAAGCTACCCGCAGCCAGACGGCAGGGAGAGTAAATGGGCGCTTATCTGATTCGACGTCTGCTACTGGTGATCCCGACGCTCTGGGCCATCATCACCATTAACTTTTTTATCGTGCAAATTGCCCCAGGCGGTCCCGTTGAGCAGGCCGTCGCCGCTATTGAGTTCGGGCAAAGTGGAGCCTTACCCGGCGCGGGCAGCGAAGGCGTTCGCGCCAGCCACGCGCAAACCGGCGTGGGTAACATCAGCGACAGCAATTATCGCGGAGGCCGCGGTCTTGACCCGGAAGTGATTGCAGAAATCACCCGCCGCTACGGGTTCGATAAGCCTATTCATGAGCGTTACTTCAAAATGCTCTGGGACTACATTCGTTTCGATTTCGGCGACAGCCTGTTCCGTAGCGCTTCGGTGCTGACGCTTATAAAAGACAGCCTGCCCGTTTCCGTCACGCTGGGGCTGTGGAGCACACTCATCATCTATCTGGTGTCGATACCGCTAGGTATCCGCAAAGCGGTTCACAATGGCAGTCGATTTGATGTGTGGAGCAGTGCATTCATTATTATTGGCTATGCCATCCCGGCATTTCTGTTTGCGATTTTGCTGATCGTCTTTTTTGCCGGGGGAAGCTATTACGATCTGTTCCCGCTACGCGGGCTGGTTTCCGCTAATTTTGACGCTCTCCCCTGGTATCAAAAAATAACCGACTATCTCTGGCATATTACCCTGCCGGTGCTGGCGACGGTGGTTGGCGGGTTTGCCGCGCTGACCATGTTGACCAAAAACTCATTTCTGGATGAAGTCCGCAAACAGTATGTCGTCACCGCGCGCGCCAAAGGAGTAAGCGAGAAAAACATTCTATGGAAACATGTGTTTCGCAACGCGATGTTGCTGGTGATAGCAGGTTTCCCGGCCACGTTTATCAGCATGTTTTTTACCGGCTCGCTGCTGATTGAAGTCATGTTCTCGCTTAACGGACTGGGGTTACTGGGGTATGAATCCACCGTATCACGCGACTACCCGGTGATGTTTGGCACGCTCTATATCTTCACCCTGATCGGACTGCTGCTGAATATTCTTAGTGATATCAGCTATACGCTGGTCGATCCCCGTATTGATTTTGAGGGACGCTAATGTCGCGATTAAGCCCCGTCAATCAAACCCGCTGGGCGCGTTTTCGCCATAACCGCCGCGGCTACTGGTCGCTGTGGATTTTTCTGGTGTTGTTTGGCCTGAGCCTGTGTTCCGAACTGATTGCCAACGATAAGCCGCTGCTGGTGCGCTATGACAGCAGTTGGTATTTCCCTCTGTTCAAAAACTACAGCGAAAGCGATTTCGGCGGACCGCTGGCGACCCAGGCTGATTATCAGGATCCGTGGCTACAGCAACGCCTGGAAAACCAGGGCTGGATCCTGTGGGCACCAATCCGCTTTGGGGCCACCAGCATTAACCTTGCCACCGATAAGCCCTTCCCTTCCCCGCCTTCGGCACAAAACTGGCTGGGCACTGACGCCAATGGCGGTGACGTGCTGGCGCGGATCCTCTACGGCACACGTATTTCTGTCCTGTTTGGATTAATGCTAACCCTGTGCTCCAGCGTGATGGGGATCATGGCTGGCGCAATCCAGGGCTACTATGGCGGCAAGGTGGACCTGTGGGGACAGCGATTTATTGAGGTTTGGTCTGGTATGCCGACGCTGTTTCTGATCATTCTGCTGTCGAGCGTGGTTCAGCCAAACTTCTGGTGGCTGCTGGGCATTACCGTGCTGTTTGGCTGGATGAGTCTGGTTGGCGTGGTGCGTGCGGAATTTTTACGTACCCGAAACTTTGATTACATTCGTGCCGCGCAGGCGCTCGGCGTCAGCGATCGCAGTATTATTCTGCGTCATATGCTACCCAACGCGATGGTCGCCGCCCTGACTTTTTTACCGTTTATATTATGCGCCTCGATCACTACCCTGACCTCGCTGGATTTTCTCGGATTCGGCTTACCGCTTGGCTCGCCATCGTTGGGAGAACTCCTGTTACAAGGTAAAAATAACCTGCAGGCGCCGTGGCTTGGGATCACTGCGTTCATCTCCGTTGCCCTGCTGTTATCGCTACTGATCTTTATTGGTGAAGCGGTACGCGACGCGTTTGATCCCAATAAGGCAATTTAAAATGACACAACCTCTGTTAGCTATTGAGAATTTATCGGTAGGTTTTCGCCAACAAGAGACCGTGCGCACCGTAGTCAACACTCTCTCATTGCGGGTTGATGCCGGGCAAACGCTGGCGCTGGTGGGCGAATCTGGCTCAGGGAAAAGTGTGACCGCGCTTTCTATTCTGCGCTTATTACCGTCCCCTCCCGCGGTTTATCTTGCCGGTGATATTCGTTTCCATGGTGAATCATTGCTTCACGCCAACGAGCAGACGCTTCGCAGCGTACGAGGGAACAAAATCGCCATGATTTTCCAAGAGCCGATGGTGTCACTAAACCCGCTTCACAACCTAGAAAAACAGCTTTACGAGGTGCTGTCGCTGCATCGGGGAATGCGTCGCGAGGCCGCCCGAGCAGAGATTCTGACCTGTCTGGACCGCGTCGGGATCCGTCAGGCGGCCAAACGTCTCGCAGATTACCCGCACCAGTTGTCTGGCGGTGAGCGCCAACGTGTAATGATCGCCATGGCGCTGTTAACGCGGCCAGAACTGCTGATTGCCGATGAACCCACCACCGCGCTGGATGTCTCCGTCCAGGCACAGATCCTGCAATTGTTACGGGAGTTACAGCGAGAGCTGAATATGGGATTACTGTTCATCACCCATAACCTCAGCATTGTGAAAAAGCTGGCCGATACCGTGGCGGTCATGCAAAACGGCCTGTGCGTAGAGCAAAATCGTGCCGCACAGCTGCTCTCTGCGCCCTCGCATCCGTACACGCAGAAATTGTTAAACAGCGAACCTTCCGGTGACCCGGTCCCCTTACCTGTAGGGCAAGCTCCCTTGCTGGAAGTGGAAAAACTCCGCGTCGCCTTCCCTGTCCGCAAAGGCATTCTGAAGCGCGTAGTAGACCATAACGTCGTGGTTAACGACGTCAGTTTTTCCCTGCGGCCCGGTGAAACGCTAGGACTGGTCGGTGAGTCAGGTTCCGGAAAAAGCACCACCGGACTGGCGCTACTGAGGCTAATCACATCGCAGGGGAGTATTGTGTTCGATGGCCAGGCGTTGCATACCTTAAATCGTCGCCAACTGTTACCCGTACGTCACCGCATTCAGGTAGTATTTCAGGATCCTAACTCCTCGCTAAACCCACGCTTAAGCGTGCTACAAATTATTGAGGAGGGACTACGCGTTCATCAACCTACACTTACTGCCGAACAACGTGAAGCGCAGGTGAAAGCGGTAATGACAGAAGTGGGGCTGGATAGCGAAACGCGGCATCGTTATCCCGCAGAGTTTTCCGGTGGTCAACGTCAACGCATAGCCATTGCCCGGGCGTTGATTCTAAAACCTTCGCTGATCATTCTGGATGAGCCGACATCCTCACTCGACAGGACCGTACAGGCGCAAATCCTGATGTTGTTAAAGTCCTTACAGGAAAAGCATCGTCTGGCCTATATTTTTATCAGCCATGATTTGCATGTCGTACGCGCGTTATGCCATCAGGTTATTGTGCTAAGGCAGGGAGAAGTTGTGGAACAGGGGCAATGCGAGCACGTATTCAACGCGCCACAACAGGCCTATACGCGTCAGCTGCTCGCGCTAAGCTGACGCTCAAAACGGATTGTTGTTTGAAAAAGGTTCTGCAATTGCTACGCCGAAATTTTTCAGTCTGCAGGTCGCAGCAAACTCATCCTGACGATTCACAAACAGGCACGGCTCCCCTTCGCATTCCAGCACGGAACAAGGAACCTCAATATCACTGAGGGCCTGGCTGAGTTTATGCATAACTGACCACGCGCTATCACCATCCGGGCTGAGCAATTTGAGCGCCACCAGGCTGTTCTCATTGCTCTGGCCGTTCTGCGGAATCGGTTCAACTTTCGAACCTGCGAAACCCACCGACCAACGATAGCACTGCGGCAGACGATGAACGATTGAGAGTTGTAATGTCATCACTTTCTTTCCCTGGAAGCACAATCACTTCACAATTATTTTACATCAATATTAACACATCATTGACAAAACGTCTTTAAACAGTTGGTAAACGTTTACACCCATGTCCATATGCTACTTTCCGAACCAGGTATTTAAATTTATTCAATGGTTCTGGCAAATTTCCGGGCTATATGTACTCGTTTCTGCGATCTAACTCAACCTTTTTAACTACAATGATGTGACTTTTTACATAAATTGATTTTACATAAAATAAACATAAGCAGGAGAATTGATAGATTTGCGGTTGATATACATCAACTCTGGAGGCCTTATGACCTCCATGTTGTGTATTAGATCACCGTTTTTTAGCGCGACTGGCGTAGAGATAGAAGAGAATAGAGCTGGTGGCGCAAAACGCTATCGACCAAATCATCGGCCAGGCCGAGTTAAAGGTCGCCAGTGACAACAGTGCCCCAACAATAGCGCCAATGCCAAAGCGGAACGTCCCCGCCAAAGATGATGCCGTTCCCGCCATATGCGGGAATTCATCCAGGATGACCGCCATCGCATTAGATGACACCATCGACACGCAGCCGACAAATGCCGCCACGCCCACCACCAGCGCCCAAAAACCTACCCCGAACAGCGCACTGAAAACCATCCAGCCCGCCATCACAAACTGGATCCACAGCCCTGCACGGAACATATTCAATGCCCCTACCCGACGGACAAAGCGGCTGTTGATAATGGTCATCACGAACAGGAAAACAATATTCAGCGCGAAGTAGTAACCGAAATGCTGCGGTGAAACATGGTTAATCTCGATGTAGACAAAAGGCCCGGCGCTAAGGAAAGAAAACATGCCGGCAAAGCTGAACCCGCTGGCCAGCATATAGCTCAGTACGCGCTTATGACGAAACAACGAGGCAAAGTTGCCCAGAGTCGTGCGCAAGCGAAATGGCTGGCGACGCTCTACGGGCAACGTTTCTTTGATCAGCGTAAAGATCATCACTGAAGCCAGAATAGCCGCCACAGCGAGGATCCAAAAGATATAGTGCCAGCTCAGCCATACCAGCACCCAGCCGCCCACAATGGGCGCCAGCAATGGCGCTATTGTGGTGACCAACATGACGAATGACATCATGCGCGAGAACTCTTCCTTCGGATAGATATCGCGCATCAGGGCGTTGATAACCACGCTCGCTGCCGCAGCCGCCAGACCATGGAAGAAACGCATTATGATCAGTTGATCGATAGTTTGCGCCAGCGCACAGGCAACTGCCGCCGCCGCAAACACCAGCGTTCCGCCCAGTATTACCGGTTTACGCCCAATGCTGTCTGCCATTGGACCATACAGCAACTGCCCCACCGCAAAACCTAAAATATAGGTACTGAGGGTCATCTGCGCGCTACCGGCAGGCACCCCAAACTGCTCAGAGATAACAGGCAGCGCCGGAAGATACATATCAATCGACAACGGCATCAGCATGGCTAACAAGCCAAGGATAAAGACAATGGCAATTGACGAGTTCTGCCGGGTGGTCACATTTAGCTCCTGAGATTAACGCGGGGTTAAGTTAACGCTGGCAATTTCTTCTTCAGTTAATGGACGGTATTCACCTGGCGCAAGATCATTATCGAGCTTAATGGCGCCGATCCGTTCACGGTGCAGTTCTACAACGTGGTTCCCCACGGCGGCAAACATGCGTTTCACCTGATGATAGCGTCCTTCGCTGATGGTCAATCGCACCTGAGTTGGCGTAATGACTTCCAGCACGGCCGGCTTTGTCAGGTCTTTTTCGTTATGTAGTTGTACACCACGGGCAAACTGCTCGGCGGTATCATCCGCCACCGGCGATTCCAGTGTCACCAGATAGGTTTTCTCACAATGGTGACGTGGTGAAGTGATGCGATGCGACCACTGACCGTCATCGGTCATCAGCACCAGTCCGGTGGTGTCGATATCCAGACGGCCTGCCGCATGTAATTTGTGGGCGACGGGTTCATCAAGGAAATAAAGAACCGTCGGGTGATCCGGGTCATCCGTTGAACAAACATAGCCCTGAGGCTTATTCAGCATAAAATAGCGCGGGCCATTTTGTTGAATCAGGGAATTGCCGTCATATTCGACGTCATGTTCTGGCAGCAGCTTAAAGGCGCTATTTCTGACGATTTCACCGTCGACGGTAACGCGGTTAGCACGGATCTCACGCCCGGCAATAGCGCGGCTGACGCCGAGTTGCTGAGCGATAAATTTATCAAGTCGCATGAGTGTGATTTTTGCCTGTAAAAATACGAGAATCGGGTTTGCGCCCGAAAAGTGGGACTGTTATCCGCCCAGTATAGCGGCGTTACACCATCCCTCAAGGGAAATGATTCATGGCATACTATTCATTGTTACTGTTTACCTTAGTGAGCCCATGATTTTTACTCTTCGCCCGTACCAAAAAGAAGCCGTGGACGCCACGCTCAACCATTTTCGCCACCACCGCACGCCGGCGGTTATCGTCCTGCCAACTGGCGCGGGCAAAAGCCTGGTGATAGCGGAACTGGCCCGCGTGGCGCGTGGGCGCGTGCTGGTACTGGCGCACGTCAAAGAGCTGGTCGCGCAAAACCACGCCAAATATTGCGCGTTGGGGCTGGAGGCAGATATTTTTGCCGCCGGGCTGAAGCGTAAAGAGAGCCACGGGAAAGTGGTATTCGGCAGCGTACAGTCGGTGGCGCGCAATCTGGACGCCTTTCAGGGAGAGTTTTCCCTGCTTATCGTCGATGAATGCCACCGCATCAGTGATGATGAAGAGAGTCAGTATCAGCAAATCCTCACTCACCTGACCAACGTCAATCCCCACTTACGCCTGCTGGGGCTTACCGCCACGCCTTTTCGTCTGGGTAAAGGCTGGATTTACCACTTTCATTATCACGGAATGGTGCGCGGCGATGAAAAAGCGCTGTTTCGCGACTGCATTTATGAATTACCGCTGCGTTACATGATTAAACACGGCTATCTGACGCCGCCGGAACGCCTCGACATGCCGGTCGTGCAGTATGACTTCAGCCGTCTGCAGGCGCAGAGCAACGGCCTGTTCAGCGAGGCGGACCTTAATCGGGAATTAAAAAAGCAACAGCGAATCACGCCGCATATCATCAGCCAGATTGTCGAGTTTGCCCAGTCGCGCAAAGGGGTGATGATTTTCGCCGCCACCGTTGAACACGCCAAAGAAATTCTGGGCCTGCTGCCTGCTGACGATGCCGCGCTTATCACCGGAGATACGCCAGGCGCGGAGCGTGACGTGCTGATTGAAGAGTTCAAAGCCCAGCGTTTTCGCTTTCTGGTGAATGTGTCGGTCCTGACTACCGGCTTCGATGCCCCGCACGTCGACCTTATCGCTATTCTGCGCCCGACTGAATCAGTCAGCCTGTACCAACAAATTGTTGGTCGCGGACTGCGCCTGGCCCCAGGTAAAACCGACTGTCTGATCCTCGATTACGCGGGCAATCCCCACGATCTGTACGCCCCGGAAGTGGGCGCGCCGAAGGGAAAAAGCGACAACGTGCCGGTGCAGGTATTCTGTCCTGCCTGCGGATTTGCCAACACCTTTTGGGGCAAAACAACGGCTGACGGTACGCTGATTGAACATTTTGGTCGCCGCTGCCAGGGATGGTTTGAAGATGATGACGGCCATCGCGAACAGTGCGACTTTCGTTTCCGTTTTAAAAATTGCCCGCAGTGCAACGCGGAAAATGACATTGCTGCCCGCCGCTGTCGTGAATGCGATACGGTGCTGGTCGATCCGGATGACATGCTAAAAGCGGCGTTGAGGCTAAAAGATGCGCTGGTCCTGCGCTGTAGCGGGATGGTGTTACAAAATGGCCAGGATGAGAAAGGCGAATGGCTAAAAATCACCTATTACGATGAAGACGGGGCCGACGTCAGCGAACGTTTTCGTCTACATACTCCTGCGCAGCGTACAGCATTCGAACAACTGTTTATTCGCCCACACACCCGAACTCCCGGTATTCCCTTACGCTGGATAACCGCCACCGATATCCTCGCCCAGCAGGCGCTATTGCGCCATCCTGATTTCGTGGTTGCGCGTATGAAAGGTCAGTACTGGCAGGTGCGTGAAAAGGTCTTCGATTATGAAGGTCGCTTTCGCCGGGCACATGAATTACGCGGTTAATTGTACTTTTGATTGATGTACCAGCCGTTTGAGTATAGAATCTCGCCCGCTTTTGCATACGCAAAGCAGATCACTTACCTGTTGCTGGGTCGCCTGTAGCAGGAATTATTAAAGAGAGATTTAAATGTTTACTATCAACGCTGAAGTACGTAAAGAGCAGGGTAAGGGTGCGAGCCGCCGCCTGCGTGCCGCTAACAAGTTCCCGGCAATCATCTACGGTGGCGCAGAAGCCCCGATTGCTATCGAACTGGATCACGATGCAGTTATGAACATGCAAGCTAAAGCTGAATTCTACAGCGAAGTTCTGACCATCGTTGTTGACGGTAAAGAAGTTAAAGTTAAAGCTCAGGCTGTACAGCGTCACGCTTTCAAGCCGAAGCTGACTCACATCGACTTCGTTCGCGCGTAATCGCCTGGAAGTTGAAGAAAACCCCGCC